>JBEOJY010000008.1:0-58979 GCA_040275305.1 Bdellovibrionales bacterium
CCACACCTTAACTCTCCGCCATTTCCTGCCCAGTTTTTGCCAGCCAGCTCACATCCCATGGTATGATTTTCTGTTTCTTGGCAATTTTATCTGGACCAAGCTTTGTATAATTGCCAAGGTGCCGTTAGTCATTTGGTGACACACTAGCATGGTAATTTGTAGTTCTTCAGTGTCTCGCGGGTTGATATCTTTGAGGCAGATCAGGTAAAGGAACGCATGAATCGTGGCAGAAGATTTAAGCCTTACGCGGATTTCACAAACCCAGCTTGATGCCCTTATTGACAGGCATGAGAGTTTTATCGTTGCCAGAAAAGGTGGGGCGCGCGCGAATTTGTCCTATCATGATTTGAGGGGGTTGAATTTTTCCGGAAGGAATCTTTCGGATGCAGATTTTACAGGCGCTTCTTTGTTCGATTCGGATTTTCATGATGCCAGACTTGATCGCGCAATTCTTTATTGCGCGGACCTTCGTGGCGCCAATTTGAATGGGGCCAGTCTGTTGCGCGCTGATCTTCGTGGCGCGACTTTGCGCGGTGCCATTCTTGTCGGCGCAAATATGGAGGGGGTTGATTTGCGCGAAGGTTCTTTGGCAACAACTGGCGGAGATGGCGCATTGGTTGCCGCGCACAAAAATCTGACCGCTGCAGACCGAGGGGGGGCAAATTTGGCGGGCGCCAATCTCAGCGAAGCGAAGCTCGCGAGTTCCGTAGCGATCAATAGCAATTTCAGCGACGCAACTCTGAAAAATGTTAAGCTGAGCGGAAGCAACTTAAAGGGCGCGAATTTCAGCGGGGCCAATCTTGAGAACGCAGATTTCAGCAAATGCGATGTTTCCGACGTTAATTTTTGTGGCGCGGTGATGATTGGCACACTCATTAATTTAAGTGATGTCAAGGAGGAGCATTTGGCTGGCGCGATGTCGGCCACGCCAGCAGGGCCTTCGAAGAGTGATCTGGCGCTTCCCATCGAAGAGCTTGTGCAATTGCATCAAATTTGGCTTGCCACGAATGGGGCGAAGGGGCAGTCGCTTGATATCAGTCGCTTCGATTTGCGCAAAGGCGTTGATTTTGGCAAGATGTGTTTGACGCTTATGCGCGGAGTCGGCGCGATATTATATGGCGTTAATTTTGGTGGGGCGCAATTGCAGTTTGCTGACTTGCGCGATGCGGATATGCGACAGACAAAGTGTCAGGATACAGATATGCGGAGCGTATGCCTAACCAACGCGAAGCTTAATAACTCTATTTTCAAGCGCGCGCAGTTGCAGCCTCTTGCGTTGTCCGGGCAGCGGCAACTTAAGTCTAATTTGTCTGGCGCTGTGTTGCGTCTTGCAGATTTTTCCGGCGCTGATTTACGCATGGTCGACTTTCGTAACGCGGATTTAACCGAATCCACCTTTCTTCAAGCTGATATTACAGGAGCTGATTTTACGGGAGCTAAACTTGACCGTATGCGCATTGACGAGGCACAGAGGCAGGTCTTGACCGACAATGGCTTCTTGTAAAAGGCGGCTCTGCGGATATTTCCTGATTGGCGCTTTTAGTTTTAGCCCGCTATGCTGCTGATATGCCAATTATTCGCCGTCTTCCTGAAACCCTTGTCAATCGCATCGCAGCCGGCGAGGTGATTGAGCGTCCGGCTGCCGTCGTGCGTGAGCTTGTCGAGAACGCGCTGGATGCCGGAGCGACGCGGGTCGAGGTTGCGTTGCGTGAAGGCGGGATGGCGATGATCCGCGTATGCGATGACGGCTGCGGCATGGGGCGCGACGGGCTTGCCATAGCGATCGAACGTCATGCGACGTCTAAGCTTCCGGACGACGATCTTTGGGATATTCGCAGTTTCGGGTTTCGTGGCGAGGCTTTGCCGTCTATCGGCGCCGTGGCGCGACTTGCGATTACAAGCCGTGCGCGAGGGGTGGACGGGGCGTGGAAAATCTCCGTCGAGGGTGGCGAGGTTTCTCCGGTCCAGCCTGCCTCTCTTGCGCAGGGGACGGTCATCGAAGTTCGTGATCTGTTTTTCGCAACTCCGGCGCGGCTCAAGTTTCTTAAATCGGCGCGCGCAGAGAGCGAGGCGGTGCGTGAGGCGTTCGAACGTCTGGCGATGGCGCATCCTGCCGTCGATTTCACTTGGGTTGAGGATGACAAGCGACCTGTGCGCTATGTTGCGCAATCTGGCAACATGGTTCAGGGGGGCGATGACGCGCTGTTTCGCGCGAGGCTGGCTGATATTCTTGGCATCGCGTTTATGGAGAATGCGGTTGCGTTGTCGGCTATGCGCGAGGGGATGGCTCTTGCGGGTTATGCAGGGTTGCCGACTTTGCACAAACCAACGGCGCGAGGGCAGTATTTGTTCGTCAATGGCAGACCTGTACGCGACAAGCTGGTGATTTCCGCGTTGCGAGGCGCTTATGGCGACGTGTTGCCTTCGGGGCGACACCCGATGGCGGTTTTATTTCTTTCCGTGCCACCGCGCGAGGTCGATGTCAACGTGCATCCGGCCAAGGCAGAGGTGCGGTTTCGCGATGCGGCGCTGGTGCGCGGCTTGATCGTCAGTTCAATCCGCGAGGCGTTGCGGCAGGCGGGGCAGTTCACGACGAGCACGCTCGCGCCGCAGGCTCTGGCGATGTTGAGGGTTGAGCAAGCGGGGATGGCCGGCGAGCAAGGCGTGGGCGATTCCGGTGTGGTTGCAGCCGAGCATGGCGGGTTCTTTGATCGCTTTGCGGCGCAGGAAGGCTGGCGAAGTGGCGGTACTACTGCGCGCGCTTCAATGCCTGCGTCGATGATTGAGGGGATGCCGCTTTCGGTTCGCGCGTTTGAGGCCGTTGAGGCGCGTGAGGATTTTGGCGCGGTCGGGCGGTTGGGCGCAGCGGTCGCGCAGGTGCATGGCACGTTCATTGTCGCGCAGACGCAGGATGGCGTTGTGATCGTCGATCAGCATGCGGCGCATGAGCGGATCGTATATGAAAAGATGAAGCAGGGGATGACGCAACCCGGTGGCGTGGCGCGGCAGATCTTGCTGATTCCGGAAGTGGTCGAGATGGACGAAGCGTCAGCGTCGCGGTTGCTTGTCCATGCGGAGGAATTGGAGACGTTGGGTCTTGTCGTTGAGGCGTTTGGCGGCGGGGCGGTGCTGGTGCGCGAAGTTCCTGCGCTAATGCTTGGGGCAGGCAATGGGGGCAAGCTTGATGCGCAGGGTTTATTGCGCGATCTGGCCGACGAATTGGCTGAGCGGGGCGATATGCGCGGGATGCAGGATCGTTTGGAGGAGGTTTGCGCGACGCTGGCTTGCCACGGCTCGGTGCGTTCGGGGAGAGCTTTGACGTTGGCGGAAATGAATGCGCTGTTGCGGCAGATGGAGGAAACCCCCAATTCCGCGCAGTGCAACCATGGCCGCCCGACCTATGTGGAGCTTAAGAAGGCGGATTTGGAGAAGTTGTTTGATCGGAGGTGATGGTTGTCGTTAGTTGTTCTAGGCTATGCGGGGGGGGGGGGCTTTTGATAGCTTTCGAAATCCAGTCGCATGAGTTGATCGAAGCATGATGGGCTTCAATAGCTTGAATTAATGAAGAGGGTTGTTCTTCATACCGAAATTTTGCCATATCTTGGTCAAGTGAGGTCCACAGCAAATCTGGTGGGGGGGGGAAGGCCACAGCGTATTGCTTCCGTTATTAAGTGTTTCATTTTATGTCCAAGGCGATCATTGCCGTGATTGATTCTAATGTAGTGCTTAAGCGCTTTTTCTAAGGCTTGTTGAGAGTTCCATCTCGCTGCCCCGCATTGTCTTGGGAACTGCATTATTGCACTGACCGTTATTTTTATGTCTGATATCCCTGTGTTGATCGGAAGTATCTGCATGTTGCGAAAGGCTTCATAATAGGAGGTTAGCTGATTTGCGTATGAATCAATTTCTGAGGACGAGAGGCCATAAAAACAACCGGGTGATGTGTCTTCAATCCAATCAAATGGGTTGCAGGAGATTTTTCCGAAAATCATTGGGAAAATTACGCGATAGGGGGCTCCTGCTAGCAATATGACTGCTTCTCCTATCATAAATTGTTTGTGATTCTTCTTTCCGTACCTTGCGCTGAAGTAGTCGTTGATAAATGTGGATAGAGGCCCTGTAAGTGCAATGGGTTCATTAAAATCAAAGTGGTATTGTTGTATTGCTAAGATCGGTCTGTCTGATATTTCTATAAATTTGTTTTGGAAGCCTGTGTTCAGGGAGTCAAGATACTTCATCATTTCTTGTTTGTTTTGTGGGCGTGTCATATTGTGGTCTGTTTTTCTTGTGTTATCCCCTCAGTTTTCCAATCAAGCCTCGCGCCGTTTCCTGAATGTCGGCGGGGATGACGATGATTTTGCTGTTTTGCGAGCTGCCGAGCTTGCCGACCATGTTGATGTATTTCTCGCCCAGCAAATAGAGCATGGGCGTGTCGCGGTCGCCGATGGTTTCCGTGACTTTCTGGATGGCTTCGGAGGAGGCGGTGGCGAGCGTGACTTGCGCTTCGGCATCGCGGCGGGCGGCTTCGAGCCGCGCTTCGGCTTGCAGGATCATGGATTGCTTGTCGCCTTCGGCCTTGGTGACGGTGGCTTTGCGTTCGCGTTCGGCGGCGGCTTGCAGCTCCATCGCTTTTTGCATCGATGGCGAGGGCTTGATATCCTGAATTTCGACGGATTTGACCGTCAGACCCCAGTCGAGCACTTCTTCTGAGATGCTTTCGCGCAGACGCGCTTTGATCTTGTCGCGTGAGCACAAAGCTTGGTCAAGCTCCATTTCGCCGACGATCGAGCGCAGCGCGGTCATGATGAGGTTACGGATACCATCCGAGAAATCGACGATGCCGTAGACGGCCTTGACCGGATTTGTGACCTTGACGAAGGCGATGGCGTTGACGACGAGGACGGCGTTATCCCTTGTTATGACTTCCTGCTGCGGCACGTCGAGCATGAGATCCTTCGTCACGACGCGGCTTGCCACGCGGTCAAGGTAGGGAATCATGAAGTTGAGGCCCGGCATGAAGGTGCCGAAGTATTTTCCGAGGCGCTCGATGACCCATTCCTCGCCTTGCGGCACGATGCGCACGCCGCGCATGATAGTTACAATGGCGAAGATGACGAGGGCGATGGTGAAGATTTGTGCGCCGTTCATGTGTGCTCCTCCGTTTTGGTGATTCTGACAAGCGAGCCTTCGACGTTTATGACTTTGACCCGGCTTCCTGCTTTGATGTGTTCGTCGGCGACGCATTCCCACACGTCCGCTCCGATTAGCGGTGTTTGGAACCTGACTTGGCCTTTTTGAAATTTGTCCACGTCGTTGACCAGCAGTCCGACTTCGCCGATGGCCTGCGCGGAGGCGCGGCCTATCAGGATTTTGTGTTGATGCGGCTTAAAGACCTTGAACCATAGCAGTACGAAGGCGACCGATGCCGCGATCCAGATTAGAAGCTGGGGGACGAGTTCCATGTCTGGGATCAGCGCGAGAGCGATTGATACAAGCAGAGCGCCCAGTCCGAACCAGACCAAGACGAAGGCCGGAAAGACGAGTTCGGAGATGATGAGCAGGACGCCGAGGATGGCCCAATGATGCCAAAGAAAAGACATTTCACCCCTCGTATCAGCCAGTTGGCCGTGTGACGGCGTGTCACAGCCATGAATTCTAATATTAGAATGCGTCTGTTGGGGAAAGTCAAATACGGTTTCTGGGTTGTTCCCTGTTCCTTGGCGTTTAGCCAGAGAAGAGAAAACAACCCCGAAATATCAGGTTATGTCTTAAGAATTAGGTGGCAGCCTTTTTGCGTCTGCTGTTGGCCGCAAGCCCTAATAGGCCAGCCGCAAACAAGGGCAGGGCGGCAGGGAGCGGGACCGATGACGGCGGGGTTGTGATCGCGCCACTGGCGATGTTGCCGGTGCCGCCAGCCGGGCCAAGCACGTCGGCTGAGAAGAAGTAGCCGGATGCGTTGGCGATAAAGTTGGAGATGCTAATACCCGTGATCGAGAACACGCTGAATTCCAGAGGGCCTGACTTCGCATGGCTGGCACCCGGGCCACAGCCTGGGCAGTCGATGCCGCTCGTGAAGATGCCGTAGGGCGTGTTTACGGGGCTGGGCGACGTTACTGCGAAGCCGCTTGGGCTGTTGATTGCTATCGAATAGGGATTAGCTAAATTCAGGCTGAAGGTGAAAGCGTGGTGCGGGCCACCGGTGTAGACGAACTTTGTGTTCGCCTCGAGCGTGACCTTGACACCTACTTCGTTGGCATTCGCTTGCGTCAGTTCAACGGTGCCGAGCGCGCCGCCGCCGATTGAAGGCGACGAAATTATATCGAGGTAGGATATCGAGCTAGCATTCGCGGATGCTGCCGGCACGGCAAGCAGGATTCCCAGTATTGAGGCAATCAGGGTTGAACGCATCGTCAGGTTCCTTGCTATCTGTTTTGTTGAATCTGGTCGAAGTGATTGATCGGTGATATAGGTCTTGGCTTGCAGGCAATAGTACCGTCCAAAAACGCATAACTTCATACTCTCCATAGTGTAAATATTCTGTTTACGCAAAGGGATAAGTTGTTCGGGGCAGGGCAAAACAATGTCGTCGGGCTCCATCTTTCTCGATACGTTTATGAAACAGTCTTTGTTGTGGGTCCGGTATGGGTTTGCGGGTTACAATTCTGGGACTTGATCCTGGGTTGCGTCATACGGGATGGGGGGTCATTGCGTGCGAGGGGAATCGCTTGGCCTATATTGCGGCGGGGCGGGTCAATCCCGATCCCCAATTGCCGATGGCGGCGCGGCTTTGCACTTTGGCTGACGCATTATGCGATGTTGTGCGGCTTTATCATCCTGACGAAGCGGCGATTGAAGAGACGTTTGTCAACGCGAATGCATTGTCGGCGCTCAAGCTTGGGCAGGCAAGAGGCGCCGCGATGGTCGCGCTTGCGCGAGAAGGCTTAAGCGTCGCAGAATATGCGGCCAACAGGGTTAAGCAGTCGGTGACGGGCTATGGCCATGCTGACAAAGCGCAGATACAAGCGATGATCTCGATGTTGTTGCCGGGATCTGGTAAGCTTGTCGCCGATGCGGCTGACGCGCTTGCGGTTGCGGTTGCTCATGCGCATCATCGGGTTTTGGCAACGCCATCTATGACAGCGCAGGCCAAAATAAAGGTGAGATGATGATCGGCAAGCTTAGAGGCGTTTTGGATCACGTGACATTGACGCAGGTTCTTCTGGATGTGAGCGGCGTTGGTTATGTCGTGACTTGTTCGGCGCGCACGTTGCGGCGGTTGGGGGCGGTTGGCACTGCCGCGACTTTATTGATCGAGACGCATGTGCGCGAGGATGCGATCAGCTTGTTCGGGTTTGCGGATGCCGAGGAGCAGGAATGGTTTCGCTTGCTGACAACGGTGCAGGGGGTTGGCGCGAAAGTGGCGTTGGCTATTCTTGGCGCGGTCGGGCCGGAGCGTCTGGCCCAAGTGATTGTGGCACAAGACAAGACGGCGTTAACTGAAGCTGACGGTGTGGGGCCGAAGCTCGCTTTGCGCGTTGTAACGGAATTGAAAGACAAGGTTGCGGCGTTGGCGGGAATATCAAGCGCTGCGCAAGGTGGCGCGGTCGCGCGGGCGCAGGATGCCTTGGGCCGCGTGGTACCAGCTTCTGCGGCGGCGGATGCCGTGTCGGCTTTGGTCAATCTTGGCTATCGCCGCGCGGAGGCGTTCGCGGCGGTGGCGCGCGCGGCGCGCGCTCAGCCTGATGCGAAGCTTGATGCGTTGATCCGTGTTGCGCTGGCTGAATTGAGCGGTGCGGAGAAGGTGGCATGAAGTCCGCTGTTGTAGACACTGCTTCCTTACCTGATCGCCTCGTTACGCGCGAGGCGTTGCCGCAAGAGCGCGAGGCGGCGGATGTGGCTTTACGGCCCCAGCGTTTGGCCGAGTTTACGGGGCAGGTGGCTTTACGGTCCAATCTTGAAGTGTTTATCGAGGCGGCCAAGCGGCGTGGGCAGTCTTTGGATCATGTGCTTTTGTTCGGGCCTCCGGGGCTGGGCAAGACGACGCTGGCGCAGATCGTGGCGAAAGAGATGGGGGTTGGATTCCGGGGAACTTCCGGTCCGGTGATTGCGCGGGCGGGGGATCTGGCGGCGCTCTTGACGAACCTGCAGCCGTTCGATGTTTTGTTTATTGACGAGATCCATCGCCTGTCGCCTGCGGTCGAGGAGATCCTTTATCCGGCGATGGAGGATTTTCAGCTTGATCTGATCATCGGCGAAGGTCCGGCGGCGCGGTCAGTGCGGATTGATTTGCCCCGCTTTACGTTGATCGGCGCGACGACGCGAAGCGGTCTGATCACACGGCCCTTGCGCGAGCGGTTTGGCATTCCGTTGAGGTTGCAATTCTACACGCCGGAGGAGCTTAGCCTGATCGTGGGACGCGCGGCGCAGAAACTTGAGATGGTTCTTACTCTTGACGGCGCGCTGGAAATCGCCCGGCGTTCGCGCGGGACGCCGCGCGTGGCCGGACGGTTGTTGCGACGTGTGCGCGATTTTGCGTTGGTGGCTGGGAGGGAGTCGGTCGATGCCGAAGCGGCGGACGCAGCATTGACGCGGCTTGAGGTGGATCGGTTGGGGTTCGACGCCATGGACAGGCGCTATATGGGGTTGATCGCCGAGCATTATAACGGAGGTCCGGTCGGCGTTGAGACTTTGGCGGCGGCTTTGTCTGAACAACGGGACGTTCTGGAGGAAGTGATTGAGCCGTACTTGATCCAGCAGGGGTTGCTTCAGCGCACGCCGCGTGGGCGCATGTTGACGGATGGCGGGTATCGTCATTTAGGATTGTCGGTACCGATGGGGCGGCAGACGGATTGGTTGGTTTCGACGTTTGACGTCGCTGTTGACGAGGATGCTGGATGATGATTGATCTATCCGCTTTCCTTCGCAACTTGGGTTGCATGCGATGTTGTTGTGGGGGGATTCATGAAAAAACTGCTGGCGTTGTTTGGTGTCGCGCTTGTTTTATCTGCTTGCGTTACCGCACAGGAAACTTACCTGCAAGACGGGTCTCCGGGACATCATATTACTTGTAGCGGTTCTATGCTCAGTATGGGCGATTGCTTGCAGAAGGCGGGAGAGCTATGCGGTCCCGGAGGTTATAAAATTTACAGTCAGACCGGAGAGTCTATCCCGTACACGACTTCCAGCGGTGGCATGACGAGTTCTCTGGGGCCGCATGGCGGGCGTGTGACAGGGGGCTATAACAGCACATCGGGGGCGATCGTTAATCGCGATTTGTTCGTAAAATGCAATAGGGAGGCTGTAAGGAATTAAACAGCATCCAAGCGTACGGAGTATATTCCGGAAATTTATTGTTTAGCAGTCTGCTGAAAAACGTTTTTGGAGGCGCTGGTGCTTATAGAAAAAGAAAATGAGATGCCCTCCTTTATCGCGGGCATGATGCTTGTTTTTATTGAGAAATTTTCCTCAGCTAGTGTTGTCACACCCGTCCCCGCCTCCGCGAGGACAGGCTCCGGCGGGTGTCCCATGTGGTTTTTGCGCCTTCCTGATGAGTTTTTCAGCAGACTGTTAGTTGTCTTGCGCGATGGGGGCTGTCTTTTTTCCGCATTGGCCGTCGCCGAAGAGCATCGTCATGCCGCAGGCGGATCCCCAGATTCCCATCGCATCGTAGCCGACGCCGGGGATTGAGCGGAAGGTTTGCGTTCCTGCGAGTTCGTCGCTGAACAGAGATTGCAGATGTGCCGCATATCCCCGCGCGCGGGCTAGACGGTCCGCGCCTTGCGCGTGCGCGGCGCAGCTTGTGTCGGGCGCTGGGTCTTGGCGTGTGACTTGATCGCCAATCAGCACGCCAATTTTGCGGGTGGGATAGCGTAATTTGATGGCGTTGCCTCCGGTTTTCTTTGTGTAGGCATTGAGTTCATCAAGACCGTAAGGCCAGCGATTGGCGTCAGGGCAGGGCGGCGTTTCGGCTTGGGGTGCTTCGTCTGTCGGCTTTGGCGCGACGACGGTTGTAGCGGGCTTGTTTTCGCGGGGACGTGACGCGGTCAGGAAGAGATAGGCCGAAGGGTTCGCGGCGACAAAGCGCACGGAGACACCTTGCGTCGCCAAGATGTCTGGCGCTTGCCCGGCGGCGGCGTAGCGTTGCGTGAAATCTCCGCCTTCGCCGTGGCCCGCGATGACGATGTTCGTAAGATTAGGGAACTGCTCGCGATCCCCCAGCAGGAGGAGGAGCAAGTCCATTACCGTGAAGGTGCTGATACCTTTCTGACCTGCCATGGCTGCTGAGTCCGCGCCTTGGCTCCATGTTCCGGGAGACCAACGCACGAAGTCGCTCCCTTTGTTGGGCAGTTGCGCTGCGTAGCGGGCAATGTCTGATTCCAACAAAAACTGCGGCGCAAGGATCATAGTCATGTCGTTCTGGTTGCCTGCGAGCGACATGAGCGTGGCTAGCGCGCGTCTGGCGTCACGGGAGAAATCGTGCGTGATGATGATGGCGTGGGTGATTTGCGCGTGATCTTCCGCTAATGGATGGTTGCTGGCGACAGGAGCATAGCGTGGCGGCGTATCGGGCGTCGCTTCGGGCGGGAAGACTGGAAAAAAAGCGGCTGCGGTTATGGGGGGCGGTTCTTGCCTTTTGGCGGACGCAGGCGTTGGTAGCGAGGTCTTGGTTTGTTCCGTTGAAGGGGTGGCGGGCGTTGAGGCCGTTGCGGGAGGAGGAGATGGGAGGACTTGCGTTTGTGGGATAGGCGTAGGGCGTTTGCTTTCGTTCTGTTTCTTCTGAATATTTGTGGACGCGGTTCCTGGAAGCAGCGTGGAAGATGCCATTTTCATTTCCAATGGACGCGCTGGAGACGTTGCGGCGAACATCACCGCTAGAATGGTCAGAATCAAGATTTGCCACCAGTATTTGATGGGGTTGTTTAAAAAATTCATCATGGCGTTTCCCCTTGCACTTGCGCCGAGACTGCGCCGTCGTGGAATTCGATTCGAATGTTTTTTTCTGTCGCAGCTTGTGTCCGATCCGCGATGATGTGGCCGCTTGTGTCCTGCACGAGCGCATAACCGCGACCTAGCACTGCGCGTGGCGAGAGGTGGCACAGGATGGAGCCTAGCGTTTCCAGCTTATTTTGTCGCCGCAAGGCGCTTTCGCGCCAAAGCCCTTGCGCCTTTTGTTCCAGCAGATTTAGGCGTTGCGCGGCCAGCGCCAAGAGGTCGCGTGGATGCCGGAGTTTTCCTGAAAGTTCTGAAGTTCTTGCGCGTTGCCGTTCGAGCAAGGCACGGCAAGCGAGCGTCATGCGGCCCGTTTGTTCGTCGAGACGCTGCGTTGCGAGTTTGAGCATGTCGCGCGGATGTTTCAGTTTGCCCGATAATTCCGCGATGCGGCTGCGGTGACGTTCAAGCAGAGTTTGGCAGGCAAGGGCGAGCCGTTCTGAACGCTCGTCTAGGCGCTGCATCAAAGGTTCTAGCGCTCTTGAAGGATCGCCGAGCGCTCGCGCGATAAGTTCCAGTCTCTCGCGGCGGGCGGCGATGGCTTGACGCATGCTTTGTTCGAGGCGCATTCCGTCGTCCAGCACTTGCGCCAGCAGATTGTCGCGCACGGGAACGGCCATTTCTGCAGCGGCTGTCGGCGTCGGGGCGCGACGATCAGAGGCAAAGTCGATGAGCGTCGTGTCGGTTTCGTGCCCTACGGCGGAAATGAGCGGGATGCGGCTGTCGGCGGCGGCGCGCACGACGATTTCCTCGTTGAATGGCATGAGATCTTCGACCGAGCCGCCGCCGCGCGCGACGATCAGCACATCAGGGCGTGGCCATGCGCCGCCCTTTTCCGGCAGAGCGTTAAAACCTTGGATTGCTGCGGAGATTTGCTGCGCCGCGCCTTCGCCTTGCACGGCGACGGGCCAGACCAGCACATGGCAGGGGAAGCGGTCGGATAGGCGGTGCAGAATATCGCGGATGACGGCGCCGGTTGGCGATGTCACGACGCCGATCACGTTGGGCAGATAGGGCAGGTCGCGTTTGCGCGTGGCATCGAACAATCCTTCGGCGGCAAGTTTCTTTTTGCGTTCTTCCAGCATTTTGAGGATTGCGCCGACTCCGGCCAGCGCCATCGCTTCGATCACAAGCTGATATTTCGATTGCCCCATATAGGTCGTGAGCCGTCCTGTGCAGATCACTTCCATGCCGATTTCAGGTTTGATTCCTAGCTTACCGGCTTGTCCCCTCCAGCAGACGGACGCGAGAATGGCGTCTTCGTCTTTCAGCGTCAGGTAAATATGGCCGCTGGAGTGCAGTTTGCATTCGGAGATTTCTCCGCGCACGCGCACGAGGCCGAAGGTTTCTTCGACGGTTTTTTTGAGGCGTTTTGACAGTTCGCCCACGCTGTATTCCGGAAGATTGCTGCCGGGGCGCTGGGGAGGCGCTTCAAACAATGGCAGTCCCGGTGGCGGGGAGGATTTGGGCATAATATGACACCAATGGGTCGTCGCGCATATGTGGGTGATTTTAAGAGATAATGCCAAAATCTAGCGAAAATATGAAGTTATTCTTGTCAGTTAGGGCGCGGCGCAGAGAGGGAAGCGCTCCTTTTGTTATGATTCTGGGCTTGTTCCGCGCGAATCTTGTCGGCAAGGCTCCTTAAGTTTTCTAGCGTTTTCAAGGCTGTTTGTTGCCAATCTTCGCGCATGATGGCTGAATATTTGTTATCTTTCTCGTCGATCTGGAATACGACTCCTGATAAGGGCGCAGGCTGCTTTGGCATCTCGCTATAGCGATTATCCCGCCTTTGCGCATTGAATGCGCTCTCACAGATTCGGCTCAGGCTTTCAGCAATATTTTGAGCAGATCGCAGGTTGCTATCCGTGTCGATATCGTTGGCGGTTACGGCGATGGTGCGCGGGGATTTTTGATTGTTAATAACGCGGTGGAAGGCGAGATGGGGGCCGTTTAAGAATAACGTAAACGAAGATTCCGGCGTGTACAAATCACCTTGGTCTCTTGAGTTGTCTTTGTTTCCGAAGCGCACAGAGATTCCATAACCTTGGGGCTGGCACTGCACGCGTAAGCCAGTTATGCCGAACTCGCGGCGACCTTCTTTAGTAAGCAAGGTGGTGGGGCGCGTTACATCGGGCTTGCAGCCAAGCATGGTTGCTGCCGTTAGAGCCAATATTGGCAGTAAGCGGTGATTCATATAATGAAATCCTAGATGTTTTTTGATATAACTTAAATATTTACCAACACTTATACAATGATTAATTGAAAATAATGAATGGTATTTCGTTTATATCCAGATGCGAGCGCGCGAGGGGTGTGTTAAACATGATTGCGCTTGATAATCATATTGTTAGCTTGGGTCTTTGCGGAACGCACTTAATTGCGGCGCAGTTTGCGCGAGCGTGCTATGACTGTAGACATGAACGTTTCCTCTTCCACACTCCCCGTTCTTAAAGGTGAGGGCAATCTGGCCCTCTATTTGCGCGAAATCAGGAAATTCCCGATGCTCGACGCAGGCGAGGAGTACATCCTTGCCAAGGCTTGGCGTGAGCAAGGCGATTTGCATGCGGCTCACAAGCTTGTGACAAGCCATTTACGTCTCGTGGCCAAAATCGCGATGGGCTATCGCGGCTATGGCTTGCCGCTTGGCGACCTTATCGCAGAAGGCAGCGTGGGCATGATGCAGGCTGTCAAGCGTTTCGATCCCGATAGAGGCTTTCGGCTCGCGACCTATGCGATGTGGTGGATTCGCGCCTCCATTCAGGAATACATCCTGCATTCGTGGTCTTTGGTAAAAATAGGCACTACGGCAGCGCAAAAAAAGCTGTTCTTCAATCTGCGGCGGCTAAAGGGAGAGTTGAAGGCTATTGACGAGGGCGATTTGTCGGCTGAACAGGTTCAACATATCTCCCAGCGCCTCGATGTGCCGGAGGAGGATGTGATTCAGATGAACCGCCGTTTGACCGGTGGAGATCAGTCGCTGAACGCTCCCATCCGCAGGGCGGGGGAGGGGGATGGCGACGGGGAATGGCAGGACTGGTTGGTCGATCCAGCCGACAACGCAGATGTGCGTCTTGGCGCTGAGCAAGAAGCGGTTCAGCGCCGCCACCTGTTGAGTCGCGCGATGGACGGCCTTAATCCGCGCGAGCGCGAGATCATTGTGGCCCGACGATTGAAGGAGAATCCTGAAACGCTGGAGGACTTATCGAAGCGTTTTGGGGTCAGCCGCGAACGCGTGCGTCAGATTGAGGCGCAAGCTTTTGAGAAGCTTCAGAAGAACATTAAGTTGGCGGCTCAGAGAGAAGGGTTTATTCCCCCTGCGGTTGAATATCATCGGCGCGAGGGCGCGGTTTAGTTCGCTGTCCTTTCACTCGCGCGCATTTCGCCTCGAACTCTTAATGTTCATCTCCCCGCTCTAAAGGCTTGGTAGTCGCCACGTCAGGTCCCCATGTGTTCTTAAGTTCTTCGAGGTTTGCTTTGAGCGTTTTTAACCTTATGTCGTAATGCGCCGAGGTCATTGAGGCCGTGATTTGCGGCACAACGAAAAGTAGGAGCTGTCCAATTGCCGCAGAACCGAGGATGACGAGCCAGTTGTTGGCGTCTTTCAGGATTTCGAAAACATGGCCGAGAGTTTGCCCTTTGGTCCATAATTCGACTACAAAGGGCGTCAGTCCCGCGACGTTCATCGCGCCGACGGCGGTTGCGGAGTATTTTTCCCGGTCGGTGTCCGTGAAGATCGCGACAAGCGTGGGGATCAACCCGATAGCCATCAACACAAAGGTCGGGAACACGAAAAACAGGGAACCACCCACAAGAATGCCGGGGAGAATATATATTCCGGCTCCTTTGGGTTTTTGCGCGGCTTTGCTGCCGGAGCTTTTCGTAGGTTTGCCTTTTTTGTCCGCCATGTTGTTCCGTATTCCTTGCGATTATTTCAGGGTCTGCCACAAGGCTCTTCCTGCGATGAGTAATATTAGGATGATCGATAGAAAACTGCTTAAGGATGCTGCCAGAGGCTTGCCAAAGCTTTGGATCATTATGTTGCGGTTGGCCATGCGCGTTTCCAGCGTGTTGATTTCCTTTAGCGTACTTAAGTACAGCAGGCGCGCCGCGAGGAAGTCCTGTTGGTCGCGCTCGATTCTCTTGGGATCGTCGACAAGTTGGAGCATTTTGCCGAGGTCACCTTTGTTTGCAGATTCTTTCATCGTAGCACGCAAAGATTCTTTCATGCGTTTACCAAGAAAGCGCTGCGTGGCAGGTTCTAGCATGGGCAAGATCCACTGCGCCAAGTTGGGCAGCGCGTCCGGGCCGTAGCGGAATTGCAGTTCGCTGAAAACTGTTAGCAAAGCCACGCCGCGTCTGGACGAGCTATCTGGGGCCGCTATGGCTTCGAAAAGAAGTTCGTTGCGATGGCCGCGGGCCAAAAGAAAGGCGGCGATATGCCTGTCTATTGGTTCGCGCGAGCGATTGGTGGCCGCGACATGTTCGAGCGCGGCCAGCAGAGATTTTGGCGATATCACGTAATGCGCGCGGATGAGCGGGCTAAAACAGGGGAGACTGGGGTTGAGCTCGTACAGGATGCGTTCGACACCGTTGCCGAAGGTAGTTTTTTCCAGCAGGGCGCGCATGCGCTCATATTGTTGGCCGAGCGGCACGAGATCTGTTTTGGCCTCTTTTTGCATCTCGATCCAGAATGTTATGAGCTGGCTTGAGATGATTTCCGATAGAATCTGGATGTTTGCGCTGTTGCCAGCCGTGACCATTTCAACCAGCATACCGGCGATACCTGTTGGCAACAGAGTTATGCCACGGTAGTGGATGGGAGATGACGGGTCGAGCGCGACGCAGGCGCGGGCGACAAGTTGCTCTTCGTAGTGGGCTGATTTTCCGCTTTCCTTGAGGCTTTTTCTAGCTTCGTCGAGGTCGTTAGCCTTGATTTCATCGCCGAGCGCACGACGCAGCCATTTTTCAAGGTGGCCGTTCTCTAGAATGCGCGCGGCTTCCGGCACATGGGCTGCGAGCGCTGCGGCTAGCGGTCGAATTTGCCAGTATTCGCGCCCTGCAAAGCTGATGGCTCGCGAGGCATGTCGGCCTATGTCGGCATTTTTCACGGTGAGGCGGCGGCCGCTTTGCCATTGTTCCAGATCGGCGGCGTTCCAACGCAGGCGTGGTTCGTCGGCCAATAATCCGCGAAGCAGCTCGATGTATGTGGCGGGGAGTCGCTTGTTGCCCACCAGCGTCGCGAAACTTCCCCGTTCAATTTTCATTTGAGTGATTGTCTTGTCGTCGACCCCTTGCAGCGGATTGTGTCCAAGAATCATCAGAGCGAGGGTCACGCCGAAGGCATAACAGTCATCGAGGGCATCGCCGCTACCGCGCCCCATGGGAAGGCTCATGGCGCGTTCGATCGGCTCGAACAAGGCGGGCTGGTCGTATCCCGGAGGAGAGGACAGGCATTCTCCGAGCTGTGGCGCGGTCGCGCTTCCCAGACGCCAGAAGATGTTGGTGGGGCGTATGCCCCCATGCACAAGGCCGACGCGCGCAAGCTCCTGCAGGGCGCTGATCATCGGGGCCACAAAATGGTGGTTCAGCGCGTCTTCGCTTAAGGGCGTATGCGTTTCGTCGATGGATTGTTTGAAACGCGAAGCGAGTGGGCGTTGATAAGCAAAGGCGAATGCACGCGAGACGGGCTCGTTCGACCATTGCGCAACGCCTGACTCCAGAAGCCGTAGGAGGCTCGCGTGGTCAATGCTGCGCATAGAGGTGATGACATCGGCGCGCGGCTGCAATCCCTTGTTACACAGGACGGCCACGAGATCGGCGGCTTCTTCTCCACCTTTAAAGCGACAGGCAAAAGCTGTGCCACCGATGGTGTCGAATTCCGGTAACGGCGTGTGAGGAAAGATTTCTACACGCGTTCCAAGCGCGATGCCGCCATGAGGGTTTGCACTGGACTGGGGAGATTGGGGCATTGAATTCTATTGCGTCGTTGTCAGGATTTCTTGCAAGCTCAACATAGTATCGTCACGTTAACAAAAGCTATACCCTATTGCGCTGAACTTTGTTTTTGCACCACAACGATTTAATGGCCAAAGTGTTTTCTCACGGCGGCCATAGGCGGCGTGTTTAAGTATTAGTGTATCCCTTGAGACTTTAGGTGCGGCGCAAATTTCATATCCGACCCTTGAATATGATAGATCAGCCAGTTTTTTAGAATGTCCATGACTTCGAGCGATAAGGAGGTCGTTGCGCCGTTTGCGAATTTCTTTTGCATATCAAGAACCTGATTTGTCAGTTTTTCATGTTCTTGTTTGTGCGCCGCAGATTCTGGATAGTTTGTTTGCGCGAAGAGGCGTTCTTCATGCGCAAAGTGCGATCGTGTGTATGCAATGAGTTCGGCAAGGGTCTTGCCGAGCGCTTCTTTTTCGGCGTTCGCGTTGATAGCGTCGTACAAGTTGTTGGCAATTGTTACCAGTTTCTTGTGCTCGATGTCGATTTCCTCAATGCCTACGCTCAGGGCGTCTGACCATGCGATGAGTGGCATAGGAATCTCCTGAAAGGGATTGTGGTCTGTATGGGTTCGTGTTGGGATAGCAAATGAAACCGAATATTATCTTCATGCGCCTGCTTTGCCTTGTTTTGTTCGTTTTATTATGAATATGCGTAAGATGTCTGGTTTCTAATGCAATCGGCGCGCTTACGGCATGGCGGCGATGATGTCTGCTACCGCCTTTGATGCGGAGGTCGAGGCGCGATTCACAAGAATGCTATCGGGCGTTGCTTGTTCGCCGTAGATTTGCTGGTTCCAGGTTTCGCGTGGCGCGATGACGGAGCCTTCGAGCGAGACACCTACAAAGAGTCCTTCCGAACGGGCGAAAGCGTACATATCGGATTTGAGGCCTATCCCGGTTGCGGCGTTTACGCCTTTGCCGAGTTCTCCGATGGCGACTCCGGCGTCTGCGCCGAGCGTGACTTGACGGCGGAGAATGGCGTTAAGCCCTTTTTCCGTCATGACCGTGATGACCAGTTCCGAGCTTTGGCCGCCGAATTGCAGGCCCCAACTGATGCCGCCTAGCGTGTAAAAAGCTGGCGGGCTCCATTGCCCGTCGGCGCTGCGCACGAGCATGAGGGCGTTGCCGCCGCGACCTCCGAAGAAAAATGCGGCGCGCAGGAGGCTTGGAACGATAATGATCGCTTTGGCGCGCGTGGCGAGATCGACGAGGCCGGGATATTGATTGTCGCTCATCATGCTTTGGAAGGTGATGCGCGAGCGGTCGATCAATTGTTCGGGTTCGCTGCCAAATTCGCCGACGCTGCGGCAGCTGCCAAGCGCAAAAACCGCTATAAGCGTCAGGATGATGGGCAGGCGGATCTGGCGCATGATTTGGTTTCTCCGGTCTCAAGAATTGCAAGTGATCTTGTCAAATCCATGGCGATATGATGGCTTCGTCCGACATCGCGTGGGTAGTTTCTTATTGAATGGTCAGGATGACGCCGAGGATAGTTAATTCTACGATTTGCTGAAGCGTTCCCAATAAGGGGCCGTTGTAGCCGCGCAGGTTGTTGGCTCCTATAAGCGCCACAAGGATTCCGGAGACGGTGCCAGCCATTAATACCGTCGCGGCATCTTCGCGCAGCACCGCGAAGACGATGGCTGCGCCGAGGCCAAGCGCTAGCGCGACGCGCAGGGGCGGGGGGTGCTGAAAGTGGTTGGCGACAGGATCGTTTTCGATGGGGCGGAGCCAGGCGGCTGTCGCGACCATCAGCGCGCGTGACCAGCTGCTGGCGGCGATAAGGGCCTGAAAAACCACGAGATTATCGGCAAGGCTGGCCAACGCGCCGATTTTTATAATGATGATAAGGATGATACCAAGGGTGCCGTAATGGACTGAGCGCTCCTCGCGTAGCCAGCCAATTCTCTGATTCTTGTCGAAGTTATGGCCGTACTGGTTTACGAGACTTGCGAATTCCTCTTCGTGCAGCGCGCGCGTGATCCACAACATGCTGATGACCGCGAATGTCGAGGTGATAACTCCTGGCATGCGCATCGCTGTTGCAATCCAGTCGACGCAGGCTCCTCCAATGCCGATCAAGGCTCCGACGATGGGAAACCACGCCATGGAGCGCCGAATCAAATGCGGGTGCGGTTGTTCGCGAAAACGTAGAGAAAAGCGGGTTAGATAATTGAAGGCGATCGATAATTCTGCCCAAAGATTTTCTGGCGCGGGCAACTGGAATGTCGCCGATGGTTTGCCATCAGGTGGCGGCGTGTTTTCTGGCGGTTGTTCGATGGGATCAGACATGCTGATGTTATACCTGACCTGTCGAGTTGCGGCAACGGGCGAGCCATGTTGCGCATACTTATTTCTTTTCTCGGCTCAGGCTCCACGATATGACCGTTTCGGGGCCAGAGGTGAAACCGTTGATTTTTAGGTGGAGATTGCGGCGCGGGATGCCGGATCCGCAATAAATTCCGGGTTCGAGGCCAAGCTGCGCATGGTCAACCTGTAATCTCCAACCGCAGCCGGAGGGGGTGCGCAAGAGCGCGGAATTCCCCCCTTGCGTCAGAGCCACTTGCATCGTGGGGTGCAGGTGCCAGCGTAGAGTAAAAGCGCGTCCGTTGCGTCCCGAGAGGGAATCGCGCCCGCGTAAGGATTCGCCGTCGCCGGACAGGGTGAGGTGGCGCATATGGGTGAGATTGAAGGATGCAAGGTAGCCTTCATGCGACATTTCTAGGCACTGATGGCCATTCTGTTCATATCGCTGCGACGTAACGCGCACGGGGTTCAGTACGCCTCCGGTTTCCTGCACTTCGCAGGCGTTGGTGTCTTCAATGGTCATGGTCGAATGCGCGGCGGTCGAGGCGCAGGCCATGCGCCATGCTTTGCTTTCCGTTTGTTCGGCTCCTCCGCAGTTTGTGATGATCCTTTCGCGCCCATGGCTGAATTCGAAACTCAAGAGTCCGGCGTGGCCTGCGCTTCCTGCGGAGCAAGGCGGGGGCGAAGCACCGTCCGCGATCAGCATGCTGCGTCCGGCCATAAGCCTTTCGTAGCCTGTTTGGGGGAGGCGGCAGATGGTCCGGCGGCGCGTGTCAGTTTGCGCGATCACTGCTTCGATGAAGGAGGGCGTTTCCTCGATGCTGCCATGAAACAGCGCGAGCCCCCCGTCACCATGGCGGAATAATCTTAACGCGGGGGTCAGCGCCAAGATGGCGAGGCGGATGCTCTCCGGCGGCGGCAGGTTGGCAGAAATGTAGGCCGTGCGCAGGTTGAGGAGTCGTTCCAACATATGCAGCTGCTCGGATGGGTTGCGGGCGATGGGGCCGCCATCGGGCAGGATTTCCGCCGCAAGGTGCCGATCTAGCCATTCCGCGCAGTTGGCGAGCGTTTTGCTATCCCGGTCAAAGTTCAGGATGCCGTAGATGACGGCTTCGAGCGCCGCGAGGCCTTTCGCGCCAGACGGAAGCGGGGGAACGGTGTTCAGAAGGTGTTTCCATTGGCGATGCAGGCTTGCCGCCAGACGATCCATGAATTCCGGCGTCGCAATTGGCGCGATGAATGCGCATGTGCCGATCCACGCTGTGATTCTTGCGCCTAGCAAGCCTGGCGACCATTCGTCATTGCTCCAGCGGTCATGCATACTCATCCATTCGTCGATCAGCGACAACGCGGCATGGCGGGCTTCGTCGGTTCCGACTTCGCGGAGATTGCGGAGGGTGATTTCGGATGGTTGGTTTGGAGGGAGATCGAAGAGGGAGGGCTGTTTGTTGATAACGGAGAGGCCTGCGACCAGATTGCCGGGCCATGGGTCAGGCGGCGCGAAACGCAGTTTCGCGGAGTCTTCTCCCGATGTCAGAAGTTTTTGATAGACGGGGTTGCCATAGGCGACGGCGCGAACGCCGGTGCGGACCTTGTTCAGGAGTTTCGCGTTAAATCTCATGCGTCAGGTCTTTCAATTCCGCAGGGCGCGGAGATTGTCGGCGTAATGCGAGGGACCACCTTTGAAGCTGGCGGAGCCGGCGACGAGCAGGTCAGCCCCCGCAGCGATGACAGTTCTTGCGGTTTCCGGCGTGATGCCACCATCCACTTCAAGGTCGATGGGTTTGCCGAGCGCATCGATACGTTTGCGTAGCGCGGCGATTTTTTCAAGCTGCGAGGCAATGAAACTTTGTCCGCCGAATCCAGGATTGACAGACATGACGAGCACGAGATCAACATCGCCAAGAACATAGTCAATCATGGAGAGGGGCGTTGCCGGGTTGAGGGCTATTCCCGCTTTCTTTCCCAATGATCGGATGAGACTAAGCGTTCGGTGCAGGTGCGGGCCGGATTCCGGGTGGACCGTGATGATGTCCGCGCCGGCTTCCGCGAAATCATGGATATAGGGGTCGACGGGGGCGATCATCAAATGCACATCGAATATTTTGCGCGAATGTGGACGGATCGCTTTGACGACGCATGGGCCGATGGTGAGGTTGGGGACAAAATGGCCGTCCATAACGTCGATATGGATATAGTCCGCTCCTGCCGCGTCGATGGCGCGCACTTCGTCTCCAAGTTTGGCGAAGTCAGCCGAGAGGATGGAAGGGGCGAGGCGGACAGGTTGTTGCATGGGCGAGCGCTGGGCCAACTGATTATGAGAAGGCAAAAAGTATAGTCCATCCTTCAGGGGAAGGAAAGGTCATGATCATTATCGCATCTTGAGTGTTACCGTGAGTTTAACCTGCGGCAATTTTCGCCACTTTTTCCGTCTGCTTCGCGGAATGTTCTTGCAGCCAGGCTATGTAGGGGTCCCAGACAAGGGAAGGGGCGCTGCGGCTTGCGATGATGCCGATATGTCCGGTCATCGGTTCGATCAAGGTCGCATTGGGTAGGAGATTGGCAAGAGGGAGGGTCGATTCCGGGGGCACGATGCGGTCTTTGCCAGGCGCGACGATATAGGCAGGTTGGTCGAGCGCACGGGGTTCGATGGTGACGCCGCCAATTTTCCAACGCGACTGGCCGCTCAGGTTGCAGCCATAGAGTTCGCGGAAGCAGGCGCGCGCGACGGGGGCGGTGAGCGGCACGCCGTCGTTGAGCCAGTCTTCGAGCAGCGCGAAGTGCCGCGCTTTGCCTGAGGTGGGGTCGAGTTTGCCGAAGTTGGCGAATTTGATGGGGACTTGCAGCGGTTGGAAGCTGGCAAACAGGGTTTGGATCATGTCGACGGGAAGGTAGCCTAGCGCATTGAGCATGGATTCGACCTGATGGGCGATGTCTAGGAATTTTGGGCCGATTTTTGGGTCTGGCTGGTGGAAGTCCCAAGGCGTCGCGAGCAACGTGATGGTTTTGACCAGTTCAGGCCTTAAGGTCGCCAGCGCTATGGCAAGCAGGCCCCCCATGCAATAACCGAGCACATGGCATGGGGCAGGGCACGTTTCATCATGGCTTTGCCACTGGGCGGCCAGTTCCAGCGTGGGGATGAGGCGGCGCAGAACGTAGTCGTCGAGCGTGAATCCTGTTTCGGTTTCTCCCGGCGCGTCCCAGTCCACGAGCAGCGGGCGAAAGCCTTGTGAGGCGAGCGTTCTTAAGAAGGACAGGTCTTTGTCGAGGTCGAGGATCGTATAGCGGTTAATCAGCGAGGGGATGACGAGGATGATCGGGGCGTTCTTCGCGGATGGGTTGTAATCGCGCAGCGTCGTGGTTCCCGCGCGCCAGATCGCCGGGGCGTCTGGGAGGCTTCGTTTGGCAGGATGGTCGCGGTAGAGGCGAATGCCCTTGATTACCTGACGCATACGCGCGCAGGATTCGTGACGGATCGCCGCGTCAAAGGCGGCAGGGTCAGTATGGTTCCGAAGCGTAAGGAGTCGTTCCAGTCGCGCTCGTTGGTCCGGATTCCAGCCGGGCGACTCGCTGTTCAAGTTCGGCCATGCGTTCGGCCATGCGATGGGCAAGCTGAGCCAGACGGACAATGATGTCATCAGGTGCCATGCGAGCGGCCTCGGCCCCTGTCTCGCCGGAAGCTGGTTCGCTGCGGTTTGCGGCGGCATCGGCAGCAGCGGAAGTCTGGCCGGATTCGCCATATGCGGCAGGGCCTGTGGGGGAAGAATTTGCTGAATTGGGGGGGGCTCCGTGTCCATGCGTCGCATTCTGCACCAAGCTTGTCCAATCGGCAAACATGCGTCGCGAAGGTTCGAGCAAGCGCATGAGTTCTTCGCGCGCCTTTGGATCGTTGGAGCAGGTCGCGAGATGTTCTTGCCACATGTCGCAAGCTTCGGATGCGAGCGCGGCGAAGTCGGGGGGGATGAGGGGGGAAGCAGCGGGTTGCGACATCTTACATCACTCCATTTGTAGTCCTCTATTTAGCGCTCAACAAGCATGGGGCCGAGCGCACAGCCACCGAGTATATGCACGTGGTAGTGCGGAACCTCTTGCTGCGCGTTGGTTCCGGCGTTGGCGATGAGGCGGTAACCACTGGCGGCGACTTTGACTTCTTCGGCAACTTTGCCGATGGCACGCTCGAAGCCTGCTATTTCGGCGTCACTTGCCATGGCGGAAAAGTCCGCGTGCGAGACGTAAGGGCCTTTGGGGATTATCAGCACATGCACAGGGGCTTTGGGGCTTATATCATGGAAAGCGAGCGCGTATTCGTTTTCATAGACTTTTTTGCAGGGGACTTCTCCACGCAGAATCTTCGCAAAGATATTGTTGGCGTTATAGGTCATGGCAGTCACCTGTTTGGAAATGTAGTCGAGGCGAGCTGAGAGCTTATCATATTTGCGCGGATGCAGGAACTTTTTAGCCTGTTTCTCACCCTATGTTTCCGTCGCGACGCGCAATGCGTCTTCTGATTTTATCATGCCGCTGTAGAGCGCGTAGCCTAGAATCAAGCCCTCGACGCCTGTGGGGGCTAGCTCTCGAATTTGCGCGAGGTCGTCAAGCGTGCGCACGCCGCCAGCGGCGATGACCGGGATTGTAAGGCAGAAGGCGAGATCGGTTAGCGACTCGATATCGACATCCGCCAACGCGCCGTCCCTGTTGATATCCGCGTAGATGATAGCCGCAGCGCCCGCTTCTTCCGCGCGCAAGGCAAGATCGAGCGTTTTGAGCGAGGAGGTCGAGGTCCAGCCGGTGGTCGCCACAAATCCGTTGCGCGAGTCGATCTTGACTGCAATGCGGTCGGGAAAGCGGCGGCAGGCCTCGCGCATCAGTTCGGGGTCGTTGGCGGCCGCAGTGCTCAGGACTACACGCGCGATGCCTTTTTGCAGCCAGTTCTCGATGGATTCGATTGCGCGCAACCCGCCGCTCAGTTGAATCGGGCTTTTGACGCGCGCGAGAATCGCTTCGATGGCGGCGTTGTTGATGGGCTGTCCTGCGAAAGCGCCGTTCAGATCCACAACATGCAGCCATGGGAAGCCTTGCTGCTCCAGTTGCATCGCGCGTTCATAGGGGCGTTCCTGCAACAATTCCGCTTGCTCCAAATCGCCACCGCGCGTGAGCCGCGCAAGCGTGCCATCTTTGATATGGATCGAGGGGTATAAAATCATGCGGGTTCTATACTCCCTCTGCGGGGGAGATGTATAGAGGCCGCAATTCCGCTTTTTATGCGCAACTCAATGCGAGCAATCTTTGCCGGCGCATGCGGAGCATGTATTCGGGAGGCAAGCGAAGATCTTTTGCCGGAACCTTAACCCCCTGAGCAGGAACATTTTCCATGGCCCGGAGTTCCGCGATGTTTTTGGCTGGGGAAACTTTTGCGGTTTCGACGCGCAATTGCGCCTTGCTGCCTGGGGCTGTTGGTATCAGCCTAGAGGGGAGGCTTGCGAGCGTGCTGTGTTTGGGCGCGGTATCGTTTGCGTTGGTTGGCTGATGGGTCAGGTTAGCTGCGTTGAAGGTTATTCTTTGCTGCGCTCTTTTTGCGTTGCGCATCAGTGGAGTCGCTGCGGCTGGCTGTTTAGCCGTTGCTGGTGCCGATTTTGAGCTGTTGTTGTTTAGGCGTTGTAATAGGCGTTGGTGGCGTTGCAGTAGGCGGTTTCTGTAAAATGGGTCAATATCTATGGCAACTTCGCCTGTCGGCGTTCCGTTTTTTTCGATGTTCAAAGGCACGATGCCGCTTTGCGGGGCCATTGTGAGTTCCCGGTATTTGTTGGGAAACATCATCGGTTTGCGCGCGCCCGCGCGTTTTAAGGTGTCTCCGAGAAAATCTACCGCCAGCGTATTGTTCATTGTCATGCCCACTTGTTTTGCATTTCGACTATGGGGTTATTGTAGATGGGCATGGTTGACGGAGTCTGAATTTACAGCTCTAACCCATTGAAACAAAACGATTATGTGTGATTTGTCTCAAATATCGCTTAAAGACGAGGGGAAAAATCTAGGAAAACGAAGGCTAAAATCTGTTTGAACTGGTTTTGGGCAGCGGCAAGCTCATTGCGCAGGTTTTTTTTATGGGCGCGTATGAGGCGACGACTGAACGGGGCAAGCTGGTGGGAAATCTCTCATAAATACGTTGCGAAGCCTTCGGGGTTGTGGTAGGAATGTTCCTGCTTTCCTGTAGAAGGGGAAGCGCAACGAGAAAGAAGGGCCCGCAAGCCATGGATCGCGGGGGAAGTACCGGAAGTCTCGTTCGCAGATGGCGCCTCTCGCGCCACCGGGCATAGGGTCCGGTAGCGTGAAGAGGGAGAGGTCTCTCTCCTCTTGCAAGACAAGGGGTTTGGTTTGTCGGAGACGGAAGTAGCAAGTGAGGAGTATGGAAAGCATGAGCTAGGAGCGATAATACCGGAAAGGTCATATGGAGGCAATGAGGGGGATTTGTCGGCGCGATTCTTTTGCTCCGGCGTTCCTGATGCGTTAGATTCTCGCGACTGTCGCGATAAAATTTGTCTTGAGTATTTCGGGGGATTAGGGCAAAAGTTAAAATCCTTTCTTTACCCTCAATCCGGCGAAAACCATGACCGTAACTTCCGCACAGAGACTCTTGCAGGGATCTTCTATGGCCGATTTTTCCGATCAACCGGTAACAATCAAAAAATATGCGAATCGGCGGCTTTATAACACCGCGACAAGTTCGTATGTCACACTTGAAGACCTTGCCCAGATGGTCAAGGACGACATTAAGTTCAATGTCTATGATGCTAGAACAAGCGAGGATTTAACGCGCTCGGTGCTTGCGCAAATTATTTTCGAAGAAGAGAGCAAGACTGGGCAAAATTTGTTGCCGACCGGCTTTCTGCGCCAACTTATAAGCTTCTATGGCGACAGCTTGCAGTGGCTGGTGCCTCGGTATTTGGAGCACACGATGGAAGCTCTGGCGAGCAATCAGGAGCGAATTCGCGCCTGTTTTAATACGGCATTTGGCGGCATGTTTCCTTTTGGCAATACATTGGAGGAAGTTAGTAAGCAGAACCTCGCTATGTTTGATCGCGCTATGCGGATGTTTATGCCGCTTGGCAATCAGGAAGGCATGATGCAGGGCATGCCGTTCGCCTTCGCTCCGCTGACAGAGGCGGTGGTTTCCCGCAAGGACGAGTCGAAAACTGGGCGCGCCTCTACAGCTAAGGAAGATGCTGTTCGTTCGTCGCAGCCATCAACAGGCGTTTCTCCGGCGGCATCGGCCCTGTCTGTGGCGGAGAGTCCCAAGCCTATTAGAATGGCTACGGTGTCTTCGTTGGTGACTCATTTGGCTGGCCAACAGGCTCAAACGATTACGCAGCCTCGGATCGCTTCGCCGGTAGTGTCGTCTGGCGCGACATCGTCGCGCCCTGTGCCGCAGACGGTTGTCGCTCCAAGCATGAGCATTCCTACTCCTGCGGTTGCTCAGGCTGCGGCCGCGCAAGAGGCTGCGTTGGCTACAGGGAAAGAAGTGCAGAACAAGATTGCAGCCTTGCAGAAGCAGCTTGCCGAATTGAAGAAAAAAGGGAAAACCTGAGAACGGGGTCTGTTGCCATTCGGTTATGAGGAGCGAAGCGTATGCCTGTCGTTTTCGAAAATAGATGCGATAGCAGGCGATGTTTTCGGGGTAGAAATAAGCCGTGGTCTTGTGTTATTTGCGCTTCGAAGAAGCCGGATTCGTTCCGGCTTTTTTTTATGTGTGGTTCGGTGGACAAGTTAGTCATTTCCGCAACGTGACTTGAAATGAGGTTTCTCTATGGCGACTTTCTGCATGTCTTATGCTTCGCGTATTTTTCTGGGGCTTTTCTCTTTGGTTGTCTTGTTGGGGCTTGCCTGTCCGGTAGGCGCTGCGGATATTCAAGGGGCTGGGGCGACCTTTCCTTACCCCATTTATGCGAAATGGGCTGATTCCTATAAGAAAAAATCAGGCATTGGCCTTAATTACCAGCCCATAGGATCAGGGGGAGGCATCAAGCAGATCAAGGCCAAGACGGTCACTTTTGGCGCTTCGGATATGCCGTTGAAGCCCGAAGAGCTGAAGGAATCCGGGCTGATGCAGTGGCCGATGGTGATCGGCGGCGTGGTGCCGGTCGTCAATATTCCCGGCATTCAGGCTGGCGCGATGACGCTTGACGGGAACGCTTTGGCTCAAATCTATCTGGGGGCTATCTTATACTGGGACGATCCGGCGCTTGCCAAGCTTAATCCGGATTTGAAGTTGCCGCATCTTGCTATCGCGCCAGTATATCGTTCGGATGGATCGGGCACGACATTTTTGTTTACGGCTTATCTCAAGGAAGTTGATGACGCTTTTTCCGACAAGATTGGCAGCAATTCTTCGGTGTCATGGGTCACGGGCATGGGGGCGAAAGGCAATGTCGGCGTTGCGACGATGGTCGGACAGACAACGGGGTCTATAGGCTATGTCGAATATGCCTATGCCATGGAGTCGCACCTAACATATACCAAGATGGTCAATAAGGCTGGCAAGGCGATGGCTCCGGGCATTGGTTCTTTCCAAGCGGCAGCGGCGCATGCGGAGTGGTCGGCTGATGATGGGTTTTACAGCGTACTTGTCAATCAGTCGGGCGATGATAGTTGGCCAATGACTGGCGCCAGCTTTATCCTGATGAACAACAAGCCTGAAGACAAAGCGGCTACCAAGGCAGCTTTGGATTTCTTTAGTTGGGCTTTTAAGCACGGGGCAGATATGGCCAAAACCATGGCCTATGTGCCAATCCCGGAATTTGTCGTTCAAAAAATCAAGGCCAGCTGGAAGCCGTTAGTGGAGCCATGATTTGAGCCATTTTGTGAGATGCTTTTCATCAATACGGTATGGGTAAGATGTTAGCCAGATTGTTTGCTGCCTCGGATGAGCGCTCCTGCGCGAGTCTGGCGTGGTCGTCGTGGCGCTGCCTGCCGCGCTTGGCTGCGGCGCGGTTCGACTTTGTGTTTCGAAGCATGAGCGCGCTTTGCGCCGTTGGCGTGTTTGTGACTTTATCAGCGGTGCTGATCGTGCTTGCGATTGCAGCATGGCCAGCATTTCAGGCGTTCGGTCCGAAGTTTTTTGTAGCTGATGTCTGGAATCCCGTGACCGATTCTTTTGGCGCTCTGTCATCGGTTTTTGGCACAGTTGTTACGGCGTTTCTGGCTATGGCGATAGCAGTTCCCATTGCCTATGGCATCGCGTTCTTTCTTACCCAGCTTGCGCCTGCATGGCTGGCGCGTCCGGTGGCTATTGCCGTTGAGCTTTTGGCTGGCATTCCCAGTATTATATACGGCATGTGGGGATTGCTCGCTCTTGCTCCGTTTGTACGCCACTCGTTGCAGCCAACACTGGAGTCGTTTCTCGGTCCTATTCCTGTTATCGGCTCTTTGTTCAGGGGGCCGTGTTACGGCGTTGGCATTATGACGGCGTCGTGGATACTTGCGATCATGGTGTTGCCTTATGTCGCGACGTTTTTGCGCGAGATTTTCGAGACAGTGCCGGATATGTTGAAGGAGTCCGCCTATGCGCTTGGCGCGACGACATGGGATGTCATGTCGCAAGTCATCATGCCCTATGTTCGCGTCGCGGCGATGGGCGGCGTCGTTCTGGGGCTTGGGCGCGCGTTAGGCGAGACGATGGCGGTAACATTCGTGGTTGGCAACGCGCACAGGATCTCGCCTTCGCTGTTCGCGCCGGGCACTACGATTTCTTCCACGATTGCCAACGAGTTCAATGAGGCGACAGGCGCTTTGTATACGTCATCCCTGCTTGCGCTTGGGTTGATCCTGTTTGTGATTACTTTTCTTGTTTTGGCGGCGGGGCGCTTGCTTGTGCGCATGCTTGACAAGGATAGGACGGGGATGAGGGGGCGCTGATGGCCGCGTTTTCAGGCGCATTCGGCATTCAACGGAGGCGTGTTTATATGGACCGCTTCGCGCGGTTTCTTGCTATTTCCGCATCGGGATTGGGCGTCGCTTTGCTGGCCGCAATTCTGGCGACGCTTATTGCGAAGGGATGGGATGCCCTGTCCTCAGCTTTTTTCCTGTTGCCTACATCGGCGCCCGGCCAGCAGGGCGGCATGCTTAACGCTATGATTGGAAGCCTGATGATGTCGGCGCTCGGTATGGCGGTCGCTATACCTATGGGTATTCTTGCGGGCATTCATCTTGCCGAATATGGACGAGCGGCGCGCAGCAGCACGGCGCTCCGGTTTCTCAACGATATTCTATTAAGTGCGCCATCGATTTGCATTGGCATGTTCGTTTATGAGATTCTGGTGCGGCCTATGCACGGGTTTTCCGGCTATGCCGGCGCGTGCGCTTTGGCCATCATTGCTCTGCCCGTGATCGTACGCACGACCGAAGATATGTTGGCGTTGGTGCCAGACCGTTTGCGCGAAGCGGCGTTCGCGCTTGGATCTCCGCAGTGGCACGTTATCGTGTTCGTCTGTTCGCGGCTGGTGCGTAGCGGCATCGTCACGGGCGTGTTATTAGCCGCATCGCGTATCGTTGGCGAGACTGCGCCGCTTCTTTTTACGGCATTGAACAACCAGTATCTCAGTTTTGATCTTAGCAAACCGACCGCGAGCTTGACGGTGACGATTTTTCATTACGCCATGTCACCCTATGATGACTGGCATAAGATGGCCTGGGGCGGTGCGCTGTTGGTGACATTTACGGTTCTGGCGATGAACGTTGTCGCGCGTGTGATGACATCCGGGCGGCGGAACACATAGGAGCGTCTTATATGGCAGAGACTGTTACCCCCAGCGTTTCGTTCGCATCTGTTGCAACAGCCTCTTCTTTGAGCGCGGGCACGGCGGAACTTTCCAGCATGTCCGCAAAGATCACGGTCGAAAAGGTATCTTTCTACTATGACGAATATCAGGCGTTGCGCGATGTGAATCTTTTCGTGCGCCCGCATACGATCACTGCGATCATTGGGCCTTCCGGGTGCGGCAAATCTACGCTGCTGCGCGTTCTTAACCGGATTTACGATCTTTATCCCGATCAACGCGCGACGGGGCGCGTTATGCTTGAAGGACGCAATATCCTTGACGGTAAAGTCGATCTGCAGACTTTGCGCAAGCGCGTCGGCATGGTGTTCCAAAAACCTACGCCGTTTCCCATGTCGATCTTCGACAATGTTGCCTATGGGATCAGGCTTCATGAGTCTTTATCGCGCAAGGCGCTGGCTGCGCGGGTCGAAGAAGCCTTGCGTCAGGCGGCCTTGTGGGACGAGGTGAAAGATGCGCTGCGGCACAGCGGTTTAGGACTTTCCGGAGGCCAGCAACAGCGGCTTTGCATTGCGCGAGCGTTGGCGGTCCAGCCGGATGTTCTTCTGCTCGATGAGCCAACTTCGGCGCTTGATCCGGTTTCGACGGCCAAGATCGAGCGTTTGATTTCGGAGCTGAAGACTCGTTACACGATTATCCTAGTCACGCATAATCTTCAGCAAGCAGCGCGTATCGCCGACGATACGGTGTTTATGTATCTTGGAGAATTGATCGAGAGCGGGCCGAGCGTGCGCATGTTTTCTTCGCCGACTGATCCGCGCACGCGCGATTATGTGCAGGGCAGGTTCGGGTAGGAATGTTATGCTGTACCTTCGTCCTTTGTTTTCTCCGCTCACGCGCTATCCCCATTTGCCGTTCGATACAAGCCTGAAAGGGAGGCGGGTTTTTCTGCGCATGGGCGCGGCGGAGGATTGGAAGGCATGGCACACGTTGCGGGATATGAGCCGCGAATTTCTGACGCCATGGGAACCGCTTTGGAATTCCCATGCTCTTGAATATGGCTATTACTGCGGGTTGCTGAAGCGCCACACGCGCGAGTGGGAGCGTGGCGAAGGATATGCGTTCCATATTTTCCTGAAAGGCGAGGGGGTGTCGCGGGGGGCGTTGCTGGGTGAAATTGCGCTTACCGGAGTCGAGCGTGGAATATCCCAGAGAGGCACGCTTGGATATTGGGTTGGTATGCCGTATGCTGGACGCGGTTATATGCGCGAGGCGGCTGAGTTGGTGTGCGCTTTTGCATTTGAGAGACTGCGGCTGCATCGGCTTGACGCGAGCTGTCTTCCCGATAATGAACCCAGCGCGCGTCTGTTGCATGGTTTAGGGTTCGAGCGAGAAGGTTATGCGCGCGCGTATTTGCGCATTAACGGACAATGGCGCGATCATCTGCTATGGGGATTGATCAATCCTAACGAGATGATCGGCAATCTTTGATCGGCTATGAAGTTTTTCGATGCAGCATTTTCTTTCCTCAGGTTCGGCGATTTCTCAAGCCGAATGGCGAGTTGAGCCAAGCCTTGTCCCTTATCCCGATGCTATGCGGATTATGGAGGAGAGGGTTGAAGCCATCGGGCGAGGGGATGCGCCGGAGCTGTTCTGGCTGCTTGAGCATCCCCCGCTTTATACGGCTGGCACGAGCGCGCATGCATCTGATCTTATAGACGCTGGCGGGTTTCCGGTTTATGCGACGGGACGTGGCGGGCAATATACTTATCACGGTCCAGGTCAAAGGGTCGTTTATGCGCTTTGCGATTTGCGCGCGCGTGGTCGCGATTTGCGAGCCCATGTGTGGCGGCTGGAGGAGCTAATTATTCGCGTGCTTGCCGGGTTCGGCGTGCGCGGCGAGCGCCGTGAAGGGCGCGTCGGAATCTGGGTCGTCAACAAATATGGGGCCGAAGAGAAGATCGCCGCGATTGGCGTCCGCGTGCGGCGGTGGATTACCTGGCATGGATTGTCGCTCAATGTGCGGCCCGACCTTAGGCACTTTAAGGGGATCGTGCCATGCGGACTTCCCCAATTCGGCGTGACTTCGCTTGAAACACTTGGAGTCGAGGTTTCTATTGGGGATGTCGATGCCGCTTTCTCTTGCGCGGCGCGTGACGTTTTCCGGATAGACGACGCGCCGTAACTTTCCGCTACTTATAGTCACATTGCGCCATTCCATTTCCCGCATAGGTGATGATGAGTTCCTGCGGGGGCGAGGTTAAACGTGGATTGCAGTTGCCTATGCCAAGATGAACTGCGAATTTGTTGTCGATCTGGTGAATTATTCCTTTTCCTGAAGGGACTGATTCAGTCGTCGGGCACAGAGCTTGCACTTCCGCCATAATCTTTTTTATTTTTCCGGAATACTTGATATCGTCTTTTCCGTTGGATTTTGTATTGAACTGGCTAACTCCATTTTCCGCGATGATCATGCCACGCAGAGACAATATGCAACTTTCCACAACTTTGTTTCTGGCCATGCCCAGTTTATTCATCACCTTATCGACGTCCGAAGGCCCCCAGACCGATTGATTGCTTATATTTACGGCGAGACGCGACATTCCTGCGTCATAATTTGGCATGCTCTGCAATATTTTCTGCACCTCCGGCGCGAGGGGCGGGGGAGTCGTTGTCTTGATGATTATTGTCGACCCGTGATTTATTATGGATGGTTGCATTTGCTGCGGTATTAGTGAGTTTTTGGTAGGAGAAATGGAGGTAAGAAGCTCGCTGGCCAAGGATTTGCTTGGGGGCGGTTCCGCTGCTGAAGTGGTGGCGTTGGCGCTGGGCTTTTTTATTTCAATTTGGGGCGCTAATTGCTGAGGAACGGTTGGATGCGGGGGATAATTGGGGGTTGCTTGCTGCGTTCCTGAGGGTAACGGCGCGCGCGGCATTAGTCCGAGATTGGGTGGCTGAGCGTTATTGTTAGTAGTTTCTGACGGCAACAGGACGTTTCCGGTTGCGTTGGCTTTGATGGGGGGGGGGATCATAAGCGCGGCACTTAGGCCTGTCGCTAGCGCTATGGTCAGGAAAGCGTTTTTTTTCCGCATGACAGCCCTGTTGTGCATATTATCAGGCGTCTATCATACCATTTCTTGCCGAGATTACCATTTTCTTACGGGGCCGACGTCTATGTGAACAAATTGCGATTCAGGGTAGTAACCAACCCCTCCGCGCCGCAGGGCTAGCGCGACGTTATGCAGTTTGTTGAGAGAGGTTCCGGGCAGGCGGACATCGATCGCCATGCCGCGTGTGTGATAGCTTTGGGTCGCAACGCCATTGGAATAACGCGCTAGCTTGAAGTTTGTTCGCGGAGAGCGGTACCCTGAGATCACTTCCAAAGCGCCATCGTTGCCAATTTTTGATTGCAGGCCGTGCAGGAGGTCCATCAGCCTGATATCCATGTTATGGATATCGCCGGAATAGTGGTCGCGCAGAAGGTGGTTGATGCTCGCATGCGCTTCCGGAAGATATTTCCCGTCTTTCCAGTAGGTGACGCGCAGGCGCTCATCGGTGTGCAGGTTATGGAATGCAAGCGCTCGCATTCCCTTCATTCTTGGCGTCGAGGCCATGGCTGGCCCTGCGGCAGAGAAAAACAACGCTGTCATGCCGAGGCACACCAGACTGCGGCGTGTCATATCAATATTGGATGAGGTCATGCGCAACAGGATGGGTTAGTTATTCCGGAGGTTGAGGGTACAAGGGCGCATGCTTTGCATGCGACACCTTTCAAGACCACGACGCCAGGGCGATTCCCAGCGGTGCGCACAGTGAACCTTAAATGATCCGTGAATGCAATAGTTTTATGCGTCACTTATCATCGACACTAAGGGGGTGCGTGGATTGGTAAATTTCCATCTAACCCCTTGACGATTCTTGGTTACTTCGTTTTTTTGGCTGATGGCCGGTTGCGGCGAAGCATTTCATATTCCAGCAAATCATGGATTTGAGGGCGTATGGTGCTGATTTTCTTTTTGCGGTCTTCGCTTTCCCGGATACGGCGATAGATGGTTAATACCATGGCCGCGAAGTCGCGTGGCGCAAGCTTGCGGTCCTTATCTGCGGAAACTTCCTGAAGGCGTGTGATAATTTCGGCCAGAAGCTCGGTGTCCTGATCGAAATTGGGGGCTTTGGGTTCGTTCGATTCCGGCGATTCGGGGTCGCACATCAGACGGGCTGGCGTCGTGTGCAGCGCTTCGGCCAAAGCCATCGCAGTATCGTAGCGAGGGAACCGCGAGCGACCTTCGAACATGTCACGGACAGCGGTGGGATTCAGTCCAGCTTTCAATGACAGACTTCTGGGGTTGAATCCTTGATCTTCCATCATGTTGCGCAGGTTTTGAACCCAACGCGGGGCGGTGGGGAGGGGTTTGTTTTTTGCCATGGTTTGACCTGTTTTTCTGCGGCGTTTCGCTTCAACGCACGCCTGATTGTTAGCCGATTTTTATTTCGTTGTCTTGTGCTTTCGTGACGCGCCGGATTTTGTTCGGACGTCACATGTCGTTGACCAATTCTTTGGTTGCGGAAGGGAACTTCCATAACCATTGACGCCACTTTTTCTTGCTTCCTGGCGTATATGGGCTTGCCTGTCGCTGGGAAACAAACGGTGTACGCAAGGAAGCATCCCACCATTTTCGCAGAAAAGCAAGAGTTTGTTTGCGACGATTGCCGCGATGAGGCCTCCGGCCAGAATATCCGAGAGATAATGCGCGCAAACCATCACGCGGCTTGCCGCCAAAAGTCCTCCTAGCGCAAGCCAAAAGACCCGTCCGCGTGGCCAAAGCCAGCACAGCGAGATGGCCAGAGCGATGCTGGTTGTCGCATGTCCGGAAGGCATGGAATTCCATGTGGAATCAAAAGATAACGGCTGGAATTCGTAGATTTGGCTGCGCAGATCGAGCACAGGGCGCGCACGACCAATCAGCCACTTTAGTCCGTCTGTGATGATGCCGGAGAGGGCGATCACGGCGAAGAAGGTGGTAAGTTTACCCCCTGTTGCCGCAAAGCGTGTTTTTGCCCACTCGTTATTGCCGTTTTTTGGTAGGTGAATTAGGGCTAGACAAATCAAGGCCCCTAGACCTGACGGGTAGAGATACCAGATTGATTTCCCAAAATCTGTGATCGCCTTAAACCATCTGATCATTTCCGGCGTGGAAGCTTCGATGTTTCGGATGGAAGCGGTCAGCGGGCGATCCACAAACAGGACAAGCACGGTTTCCAGCGCAATGAAGAGCGTTATGATCACTGCTGTTTTTAAGATTCTAAGTTTGCGCATGGCAAGAACTGAGGGCGTCATTTTATCGTTTCCGTTTCTGGCGGCGCGGCGTAGAGGGACAGAATTTTACGATCTCCGTTCGCGGGGTTGCGTCCTTCGAAAGTCGCTTTCAGAATGGGCTTTTGGCCGAGTTGCGCGAAGCCGATTTCGAAAGACTCCCGATGGTCTTGGTCGATCAGGGCCAGAGAACATGGATTTTGCATCAGATTTTTGGCTGCACGTTTTCCATCGGGTGTGATTAGCGTTTGCGTTCCTGCAAGAAAGATCAGGCTGGGTTCGTTGTAGGTGGCGGATATTAGATGCAGGGTGGCGCATGGTTTGGCCTTTTGCGCTGTTTGCACGATGTCGCGCGAATGCCAGATATGCTGCAATTCCGGTACTGTTATAGCGGTCAGCGTCGTGAGGAAGAACAGTTGTCCTGCGGCGAGACTCATGACGCTTGCCGCAATATTTCTTTGCAGAAAGAAGAACAGGCAAGCGCCTTGCGCTATAATCAGAGCGGCTCCGGCCAGTCCTTGCCAGAGGTTAGGCGTTCCGTTCATGGCAAAGGGCAGCCATCCTGCTAGCAGGGCTATTCCTGCGCCGAGCGTAAGCCATATTCCGGTCGCCAAAGCGAAAAGGAATGTTTGCGCTTTTGAGGGTGCGGGGAGCAGCGTGCCGCGCGTTGCGTCTGTTAAGACGGCGGAGGTCAGGATTGCGATGGCTGGGTAAACGGGTAGCAGATAATGCGGGAGCTTGGTCATCGAAAGCTCGAATACGATCCATACCGGGAGAATCCAGCTTAAGCAAAAGCGAAAGTTTGGGTCTTTGCGATAGTGCCAGATGCCTGGCGCGGCCAGCGCGGCGAACAGGGCAAATGGAAAGAACATCAGCGGGAAAATGGCTAGATGCAATCCGGGCGGCATAAGACCGCGATCCTGTCCTTGCCAGAGTTTGGCCAGAAAATCATGGGCAGCAGCTTGTTCAAGAAAGGCGCCGTTGCTGTGCCACGAGATAGCGATAAGCCACGGCGCGACGATCAGGCTTGTCCATAACAAGCCGGGCAGGGGGTGTAAAATTCTAAGCCAGCGACTGTTCTTTTGCTTCCGGCATTCAGAGATATACAGGCCCAGAATCGTCAGCCCGACGATGAGCGCTATGACAGGGCCTTTGATCAGGATACCAATGCCAAGCGCGGTCCAGAACAGGATAGCGTTGCCCCATGTTTTGAATGGTTTTTCTTGAGGGAGCTGCGCTTGCGCGGCTATCCATGCTTTGGCCAACGCAAGTTGCGCGGCGAGCGCGCAGGCCAACAAGGCGGCATCGGTTTTAGCTAGCCTCGCTTCGACATTCAGCGCGATGCTCGATGCCATCATGACGGCTGCGATGAAGCCAGTGAGCGGCGTGAACAGAAGCGCGCCAAGCATTGCGGTGAGCAGCACGACGAGGACAGCGCTTGCAAGAGAAGGCAGGCGGTAAGCCCATATTTCGTTGAGGCGATCTGGACTGAATAGCTTGACGCTCGCGGCTTGTAGCCAATAGATGCCTACGGGTTTCCTGTAGCGCGGTTTGTCTTGCAGCCGGATATCGACATAGTTTCCCGATTCCACCATTTGTTTTGACGCTTGCGCGAACCACGATTCGTCGCGGTCGGTGGGCGGGAGGGACGCGATTCCGGGCGCGAAGCTTGCGAACGCAAAGATTGTTAGAAGGATGAGAGCTGGAACGGAAAGGCGATTTTGTTCGCCTTTGTGTCTGGCGTCCGCCGCGATGAATCTTGTGAGCCTGTTAGGCACGGGAGGACTGGTTCCGTAGTGGTGGATCTTGCTCTGATGCGGATTTTTGTTTGTTTAGCCCCGACAGGCGCAGGTTGCGCAGATAGATAAAGATTCCAAGCCCTTGTCCCAGAATGAAAACGGGATCCTGCTGATGGAGCGCATAGACTAGCAGGATAATTCCGCCCCCTAAACTGAAATACCAGAAGGCTTCCGGCACGATGCTGCGTTTCGCTTTTTCGCTTGCGATCCATTGATACAGGAATCTCATCATGAACAGAGACTGACCGACAAGGCCGATCAGGACCCAGATATTGAGGTGCGCTTCAAGCCACATGGGCAGGGCGGCGTTTAAGAAAGTTGGGGGCATGTGTTTGCGCAGATGTTTGTTGCTCGCTACACAATAATCGCTGTGGAGTTGGGAGTCCATGCTACCTTGCGCGCTTCACTCAATTTCTCTGGGATAACTTTGTTGTTTCAGTGGATTCCGCATTATTGGGTGATTATTAACCAATTTTGAATCATACTGTGCGTCTATCTTTCGACCTGCAAGGCGTTGGATCTTTGTGTGGGGGGCTTGAAACCTCTTTATTGTTGCGATGGCGGTAGGATATAGTAACTCCCAGCTGTCGGGAGGCATGTTTGTAGTTTGCGTCAAGACTTAGGAATTCAGGGACCGGATATCATGGCCGAAGAACAGATGAAGGATGGCGAGGGTGGCACAGTGGATGAGGCCTCCATTGTGCGTATGCAGACCTTGCTGACGGCTTTTCGGCATGTGGGGCTTCCGCTCTTGCAGGCGCTCACCGAAGCGCAGAGCGGCAAGAATGTGGGGGGGGCTGGGCAGCCTAGCCTGAACGCCGAGCAACTGAACGCCTTGGTCGATAGCACAATCATGTTCAGTCGCGAATTGTCATCCCAGCTTGGCGCAAGCGAGGACAGAATTGATTCTTGGGTGCGTTGGGCGCTTGCGGGAGCCGCAAGTCAAGTGGTGGCGTCGCATTTTAAATCGACGGGTCGTCCTTTAGGGCAAGACGAGGCGAGAAAGCTTGCGAATATTGCTATGGATTTGCAGGGTAAATTTAAGGCGCAAATTCCAGTTTCGAACGAGCCTTTGCCTAACACAATCGCCACGTTCAGGGCCAAGATGATGGAGGCGATGGTTCCGGTTGTCGGCGCTGTCGCTCAATATTCGTTCGGACGCGCGGAGCATGCCTTGTTGGCCGAAGTTGCCGAGCGTTTAGTTAGGACCGCCGATCAGGTTACGCGCGCGCTTGCTCCGGCAGGCTGCTCGCCGGAGCAATGGCGTTTGTTGTGTTGGCATGTTCTTAAGGCTGCGGGACAGATTTATACGGAGTCGCATTATGCCGAAGCGGATCGTCTCCTTTATATGAATCCAGACGAGCGCGCGGCTTATTTTGCCCAACATGGCCATATGCCCCCCATGATTCAGGTTTGGCAGGCGTTCAATCAACGTATGGCGATGCTTGCGACCTTGGCCGCATACCTTGAAGTGCCGGCTTCGGCGCAGCTTGATGTGCAAGGATGGCTGTAAGATGCTAATAACTGCGCAAGCTCTGGCCGCATGTCTTTTGCTCGCGGCTCACACCTATGAGGTTCCGCCTGCCGTGATGATTGGCATCATGCATGTCGAGGGCGGCCATATCGGACAGCAGGTTGGGCCAAACTTTAACGGCACTTACGATCTTGGGCCGATGCAGGTGAATTCGCGCTGGCTTCCAGGTCTGGCGAAGATATGGAATGTCAGCGTGCCGACGGCCAAGTCGTGGGTGCGCGACGATGGGTGTGTGAACGTTCATGTTGCCGCTTGGATTTTGAAACAAAAAATAATGGAAACAGGCAGCCTTTACAGCGGCATTGCTTATTACCATTCTGCGACGCCTCATAAAGGCAGTCGCTACGCCGCCAAGGTCATTGCTGCGATGGAGCGCAAGGGGCTTATCAAGCATGATGAGCCGATTGGCGCTCGCTACCATCGTTATGCTCAACGTTAGGCGATGTTGGTTGAGTAGCCCTTCGCCTCGGTGGATTTTTCTTTTCCACGGAACAGTTGAGTTCCTTCCGGTAAAGTCTTAAGGATTCTCTGGCACCACCGAATCGGAAGGGCGTATTATGTCCAGATTTTATCGAGTCCGTAGAAAGTTTGGCCGTGCGCAGTTCTATGCGTTTCTGCTTGCTATCTGTAGCCTGTTGTTATTCGCGAGTCCGGTGAAGGCTGAAGCGGCCGCAGTTTCTAGACCTGTGGCGCGAGCTGTTAGTGGAGCCAACGAACCTGATCCGCGCTCCAATCCTGTGCTGGCAGAGATTATGGGATATGGCGCTCGAATCTTTTATATGGGGCGCCTTTCGGGAACTGACAGCTGGCTGATTTATAAGAATAATCAAATTCAATTTGCCTATACTTTTAGCGATAGTCAGAACGCGCTGGTCGGCGTGATGTTTGGGCCTAACGGCGATGGCATTACCTCGAAGCAGATGAATAATCTGGTCAATAGCAATCCGGAGGTCAGCGCGTTGATTAAGGCTGCGGCGGCGGCGCATACTTCGCGCGATGATAGCGCGGCTCTGGCGAATCAGGCTTCAGCGGCAATTCTTGGCGGGACTGATTCCTCTGCGCCTATTGGCAAATTGCCGCTCGCGCCTTTGGACCCCACATCTGCGCCTGCTGCGTCCCTGGTGTCGAATAGCGCTGTCCCTGCTCCGGTTAAGTCGGCGCTATCTTCTTCTGGCGAGCGGTTGCTTGCAGACTTGAACAAAGCGGCGGGGGTCGATCTTGGTCAAGATTCTGCCCCTCAAATTACGATGATTATGAGTCCTAATTGTTCCCATTGTAAGGCTGCATGGCGCTCTTTGCGCGAGTTTGTGAAAGCTGGGAAGCTTCGGGTGCGCCTGATACCTGTGGGGGCAATTCCCGAGGATGAAGCAGTGGGGGCCTTGCTGCTGCATATGGCCGATCCCATGACGGCATGGGATAAATATGTTGGGAACGCTTTGGGCGGCGACAAGGCGCAGCTTTCCGGGACACCGGACGAGAGCTCCAAGAAAGCTGTGCGAGATAATTATGTTTTGGCGGATAGTTGGGGGGTTCGGGACACTCCCTATTTTGTCTATCGAGGGAAAAGCGGTAAAGTGAAAGTCGTACGCGGCGAACCAGAAAAGGTTTCAGCGTTATTGGACGATGTTGTGTCGCCTTGAGACGTTGTCTTCTATGTGATTTCTTTGGTTTTGTAAGCGATTTTTGACGAAAGGGTAGAGGCGTGACCAATCAAAACAAGATTCCTGACGCACGCGGCGAAAGCGGATCTGTGGCATCTCAAGGAAAGTCCCCCTCTCAGGTTCAAATCAGGCGAGGCGGCGCTGGCGGGAATCCTTCATTGAAGCAATCTTCACCTGCGGTTTCGCAGAGGCTTCCAAATGCATCGATCGTTTATGGGATCGGGGCAAGCATTTTGTTCGTTTTGGCTTTAGGCTTGCTTTTCAGTGGGGTATGGCTGTCTTTTGTCCTTGTTTTGCTTCCTGCCGCGTGTCTTTTGGGGTTTGCGATACACTATATACGTGTGGATTCTTCTAACGACAAGCCCTACGGTTGAGATATTGGTCTTCGATTCCGACTTTCGCGAGGGACTGGCTTTCCCACCACACCGTTCCGTTAACCATATGCGCAAGGCAGATGGGGGATGACAGACGCAATAAATCAGCTTATTTTGTCCGCGCGAGCAAGGGGGTTTCTGCGCGGAGCAGGGTGCCGATGTTGCGCATGATATCCCACCGTCAGGCAGGGTGCTTAATGTTGTACGTGAACAAATTTCTTGTGGTGATTCTGGGCGGAGTCCTTTTTCTTGCGGGATGCTCTTCCTCCACGAAGACGACTCCGATGGTTTCGGAGCCGGACATTGTGACTGTCAAATTAGCCATGGCGGCGGATAAGGCGGCTATGGCGCTTGATAATATTGCGGGGATCGAAAGACAAAGAGGTCCTGCGGTTCCTGTGGAAGATTATTCGCGCGCGCCGAGCAATATGATGCGGCCAGTCACAATACGCTGGTCAGGGCCGCTAGAACAAATTATCAGGACATTGGCTGATCGCGCTGGCATACGCTTTCGTGTGAAAGGTCGCGTGCCTGCTGCGGCGATTGTCGTCAATGTCGATGTTTATCAGACGCCCATCCTGCATGTATTGCGCGATATAGGGTTACAGATTGGGCGTCGCGCAGATTTACGCGTTGACGCAGCATCCGGATTTGTCGAGGTTAGATATGCGTCTGCTGACAAACTCCGGTAATCGCTTCGGGCATAATTTGCCAAGCGTTTCGGTATTGGCGCGCCACGCGCTACTTCTGTTGGGACTTGTGTCGATTGGCTGTGGGTCAAGCTTTGCCGCGACATCTCAACAGGGCACTGTGATGGGGCCCCCGACTTCTCCGGGATCGACCTCCCATGAGTATCAGCCTGCTTACGTTACGTCGCCTTACAATATGGCGGTCGCTACCGATGAGGCCCCTTCGCCGCCACCACCTTCGCTGAGCGATCTACAGGGCGCTGAAGAACAGGAAGACGATGCGCCTAAATCTGAAACGATGGGGTTGCAAATTCGCGCGGATGCTTTGCGCGAAGCCGGGTTATCTCTCGGCGCACGCGGGGGGCTTGCTTTTCGCACGTTTCAGATTCAGCGGCGTCTGGCTGAGTATGATACAAGTCTTTCGAAGGCTTATGATTTCTCGCGTTTGCTGATTCCTGCTTCATCGGGGTTCTTAATCGAACCCCCTATCGTGTCTGAAGCGCAACGCGCCGTGTTGGTCAAAGCAGGCGGGCAAGCCGCTGCTGTGGCTGATAGGGTCTATCGCATTAACCGCGTGGCGCGGATTGTGACGGCGGCGCGTAATTGGCGGCTTTATCTTGAGCGCGATTGGGGACATGTTGATCCGCCTCCAGCGATTCTTGCGCCGAAGTCGGATGAAGAGCGCGCGATGTGGCGCGAATACGTCAAACAAGGCTGGGAAGCCGGGGTCAAGCAGGCGGAGGAGATTTTTGAGGCCGATCTTGATCGTATGACAAACGACTATGTGGGCATGGTGAGATATCGTGAACTCTTGTCTCAAGGCATGATTTCACAACCTTACGCTTTAGCTGACGACCGTGGTATTACAGGTGGCGGTTCCGAGATGCGAATCGGCGACCGTGGCGTGGCCATCACTGGCCAGTCGCAACTTATTCCCCGGAGCAGCGAATGGAAACCGGCGACTCGACAGTAAGCGTTTCGATTGATTCTGGCGCGAAGATTGGTTTGTGGCCAACAGAGCCGTTGCGCGTTCTGGAAGATCATGTCGACGATATGCTGCTGTGGTGTTCTCAGAGGGGCGCCAGCGACGTAACCGTGCAGACAGATCGACCCGTTATTATCGAGGTTGATGGCAAGCTTTATCCGGTTACGCGGCGTGGTTTGGATTCTGCCGATCTCGTCAATGTATTGAACAAGATATACGGTCCCGACGCTTTGGCCAAGCTTGCAGCCGGCAACGATCTTGATTTGTCCTATGAAGTGCGGATCGACCGTGCGCACCGGGTCAGATTCCGCGTCAATATAACTGCTATTCTGAGTCGGGGACGCGATTCGGTTCAGATGACCTTGCGTGTATTGCCAAATTTACCGCCAACTATGCAGGATCTCGGTATCGAGCAGAAAATCATCGAGAGCTGGTCTCCTCGGCAGGGGCTGATTCTGGTTACCGGCCCGACTGGCAGCGGTAAAACCACTTTGCTGGCTTCTGGCTGCCGCCTTTTGATTGAGCGCGAGGAAGGGTGCGGCAAGATGCTGACCTATGAAGCGCCGATCGAATATGTCTACGATTCTGTCGTGGGGCCACACTCTTTGGTGGCGCAATCGGAGATTCCTCGGCATTTACCTACTTTTGCTGCGGGCGTCCGCAATTCTTTGCGCAGAAAACCAAGTGTTATTCTAGTCGGCGAAGTTCGTGATCGCGAGACTGTTACGGCGGCTATTGAGGCGGGACAGACAGGGCATCTTGTCTACTCGACGGTCCATACTATCGGCGTTGCGGCTACTGTGCGCCGCATCGTCAGTATTTTTGATCAGTCAGAGCGAACGGAACGCGCTTTCGCTATGATGGAGACGTTGCGCATGATCGTTACGCAGGCGCTTGTGCCAAAGATAGGCGGAGGTCGTCTTGGTCTACGCGAATACCTTGTTTTCGACGAACAGGTGCGCGAGACGTTGCTTGATACCCCTTTGGAACGCTGGACGGCGGAGACGCAGCGCATGCTGTTGCGCTATGGGCAAACGATGGAGCGGACGGCTACTAAGGCTTTCCGCGATGGTCTTATCGATAGAAGGTCTTACCTCCAACTCGTTAAGGGCATGTCGGATAACGGCGAAGAGGGGGCGGAGGAAACTCGCACGAAGCGAGATGAGCTTGATGACCTGGAAGGGTGATTGGAAGATTCGTTGTCTTGAACTTAAGGTGCGCTCCTATGGATAATCATTGGCGGAATACGCAGCTTCCCATTCGTTTTTTTGCACTTGATGCGCGCGCAGCTGCAATCATTCTTCTTTTTATTTTGCATGTACGTATTTGGACGTTAGCTCTTTGTATTCTGGCGATGCTTGCTTTCTGGGGCCTAGAAAGACGCGGGCTTACATTTGCTTCTGCCTTGAGGTCTTTACGGTGCTGGTTGCTTGGGCGTGATCGACCGGCTCTCCGTCAGCGAGTTTTTCGCCATTGGATCGATTACGTATAAGTAACAACCATTCTCTCCCCCTGTTGTTTTGCGTGTGTTGATTTCCCTCTCCTTTTTCTGCGGCGCTTGTGTTCTTCAATTCATTTTATAGATAAATCATAGAAAAACTGGTTTGGCCTCTGCTTGTGTTCGTGATACCCAAAAGCCACATGCGCACGTCAAACAAGAAATCAGATCGGTAGCTGCAGTTATGTATGTGTTGTGCCTCATGGGGTGTCTCGGCTAGATTTCACAGATGATTCTTCGCTGTCTTGTTCTCCAAGGAAAAAAGGTCATAAAAATGTCCGGCAAGTTTTCCTTCGCCTTATGTGCAATATCTGCACTTCTTGTTTTTGGGTTGGCTCTTGTTCCTGGGCGCGCTCACGCTGGATTTCAATGGGTTACGCCATCTGATTCGTCGGCTGCCTCTGACGTTTCGGGGCAGTCTATGCCATCGGCTGTCTCTCCGGTTGCGAGCGTGACAGGTGGCGCAGGGACAACTGAGGATGTTATTTCTCCTGTTGTGATAGGCGGTGTTCCGGCTTCGTCACCGTATGAGGGCGGCGGTGCGCGGACGGCTGCGTCTTCGCAGCGCGTTGGGTTGCCTGACTATGATGGGGTTTCTTCTTCGGTTGTTGCAAGATCGCCTGCGGCGTTTGCGGATGACGGTGTGGTTTCTGGGCTTGAGGTTGTGGGGAATGCGGGGGCCTTGTCAGATAATGTTGCTGCGGATGGCAGCGAGTCGGTGGCCACGAAAAAATCTTCTGGTGTGGTGAAGGGGTTTGCTAGCAAAGTGCCGCTCGCTGTAGCGTTGCGTCAAATTTTGCCGAACGGCTATGCATTCTCCATAGACCCGAATGTCGATATGGGGACTCTGATTTCGTTTCAGGGCGGAAGGCCGTGGCGCGAAACTCTGCAAGAATCGATTGTGCCAGCTGGGCTCGTGATGCGCGAGCGGGGGCAAATGGTCGCGATCGGTTATCCAAGCGGAAAATCGGCAAGCGGTGTTCCTTCTTCACGTGTTAAATCTTCGCGGTCAGGTGTTGCGACGCAGGTTTCTGATAGTGAACCTTCCAGATATCAGATGGGAACCGCGCCAAGGGATTTGGGTGGTGTTGAGCAGGAGGGTGGGTTTTCTGCGGATGTGAGCGACGACGGCTATGCTCCGCAAGCAAGGATGTCCCCGTCTTATTCGGATACCGTTAGTACACAGGTTTCCGGCCCAAGAGTCTGGACTGCCGCGAGAGGTGCGAGTTTAAGAAGGATTCTGGAAAGCTGGTGCGCGCGAGCTCATGTCGAGTTTAACTGGCTTGCAGAATATGACTATCCTTTGCAGGCATCTGCAACATTTCGTGGGACTTTTGAGGATGCGGTGCGCAGTCTGCTGATTGGGTTCGAAAACGCCCAGCCGCAGCCTGTGGCATCTTTGCATGCTAATCCGCGGTTGGGGCAGATGGTGCTGGTTGTGCAGTCGCGTGGTAATACAAATTCTGATTAAGGCGGAGAAATAGATGCCCGGCTTTTCCTTCAGACGGATCGGTAAGACCTGTGCACATGTTGGCGTAATGTGTGCCGTGGCCTTGTCAGCAGGCGTGTTGGTCGGGTGTACGGATCCCGCTATGCGTAATCAGATTGACAGACGCGCAGAGGAGGCAAAGCGAGGCCTTGATCTTGCGGCTAGGCCTTCAGCTCCCCAGAAACGCTACAATCCTTTGGTGGTTTCGGATAAGGTGTGGGTTGGAAATAAGTCAACGCGTATGCATCGTGGCATGCCGTTACCTGCGAAGTACGAGTCGCAGCGAGGTGTCGCGGTTGTTTCTTCGGATCCGTTGACGTTGTCTGATATTGCCATGGCGATTAGCCAACAAACGGGCATTCCGGTGCATGTGGGAGATAGTGGCGGCAAAGGGGCTGCTTTGCTTGTTCCGTCGAGCGATGGGAAATCTGGATCGGGTGGCCCGGCAATGCCTTTGGCTTATGAGGGGCCTTTGTCGGGGTTGTTGGAGAGAGTGGCCGGATATTTTGGCATCAACTGGCGCTATGATGGTTCAACAATAGCTGTTACTCGTTTTGAGACGAGGGTCTTCCAAATTGAATCCTTGCCTGGGACTCAGCAAGTTGAAGACGGGATGCAGGATGACAGCAGTTCTTCTGGCGGCTCTTCGGGCAGTTCAGGATCTTCTGGTTCTTCGCAGCAAAGTTCGATTACCCAGAACTCGAAGTTCAAGATTGATCTTAAGTATTGGGAAGAGCTTGGGCAAATTCTAAATGCGATGTTGGCCGGGACGGGCAGCGTTGTAATATCTCCATCGGTTGGAACCGTCACGGTTTCGACGTCTCCACAGATTATGCGTAATATTTCTTCATATATCTCAGCAGAGAATCAGAGGCTATCTCGTCAAATAGCCATCAATGTAGAGGTTTATGCAGTCAGTCTTACGGAAGGCATGGACTTCTCGTTGGCTTTTAATTCGGCTCTACGTAAAATTTCGGAATTGAGCTCAACATATTCTGGCGTTGCGGCACCCACATCGATTAGCGGGTTTACTGGCGGGGGTTCGATGTCGGTCGCAATTTTGAACACAGCAGATTCGATGTTGCCTTTGAACAATGTTTTTACAGCTTTGTCTGGCATTGGCGACACGACAAAAATTGCCAGATTTCCGTTAGTAACTCTAAATAACAAGCCTGTTTCGAGGCGTATTGGTAAGGATATCAATTACGTCGCGCAGACGACGACTAATACCACAGGATCTGGCGCTAGCAGCACGTTTGCTGGCACGTCATTGACGCCGGGAACAGTCCACCAAGGTTTTACAGTGCAGCTTACGCCGCGACTATTGGATGATGGGCGTATTTTGCTTCAGTATTCGCTTAATATCATAGATTTGTTGTCTATGACTTCCTTTAATAGCGTGTGCGGAATAAGCTCCGCGTGTTTGTCTGGTTCAAGTAGCTCGGCAGCTACGGGAAGCTCTTCAATCCAATTGCCGACGACAGCTAATCGTTTGTTTGTCCAGCAGTCGGTGCTTAAGAGTGGATCTACTCTAGTGATTGGCGGGGTCGATGAAGAAAGCTTGACTCAAAACTCTCAAGGCGTTGGCGATCCGTTTAATTATGCACTGGGTGGCGGTAATTCGTCTGCGAAGACACATACTATGATGTTCTTTGCTATTACACCGCAAGTGCTGGATACGGTACACACGGAGCGCGATTAATGGCTGGCGGGGTCGTAACTGTTGGGCGCAGATCCTATGCCGTGGGTCTGTACTGGGAAAATAGTCCTAGCGGTAATGTGGCTCAGGCTGCGAAAGAAGCAGCGCACCAGTCAGGTCAGAGTGCTGATTTTTATGCAGTTCGTAGCGGTGCGAAAGACGGTCGTGTTCCTCAGTTTGGTCTTTTGCAAGCTGATGGTCGATGTGGGCCAGCGATGCCTGTATTTGCAGGCTGTCTTGCCAATCAGCAACCGGGATCATGGGCTGGAGCGTTCAGGCTGCGCGAAGGTACAGTAATAACAGTTGTACGTGATGACCTAATAGTTCCAGACGGTGACCAACTGTATGAGAACGAAAGCGATGCTCGAGATCGCCTTCTTCAAGAAATTGGCTTTGGTGGGTTACAAAGAATTTATGCGCCTGAGTCTTGGGCGATACCCGGCGGGGACTCTATGCCGGTTAGCCTACTGCTTGATAAGGCGGTAGATGTTAGGCTTAGGCCAGTTACTATTCCACGTAGTTGGTATGTGGGCGCGGTTGCGGCACTAGTTGCCTGTGCGCTCATGATTTTTCTCGCTTGGTTGGCAAATGAGCGCAGCATTGAAGAGAATGAGCGCCTTGCGGCGTTGCGCGCAGCTCAACGACGCGCTCAGGAAATGATCCCTAACATTATACAGCCAGCTAAGCCCGATTACCCTCCTCCAGAAAGAGTTTGGGAAAAGAAACCTGTTGCGATGCAGGTTATTAAGGCTTGTCAGGAGAGTCTTGCGAAAGTTCCTGTGGTTTCAGCAGGCTGGCGTATTTCTGCGATTAAATGTTCGGATTCCTCATTGCAGATTACGTGGGGTAGGGATCGTGGCATGGGGATCGTTCCGCCAGCAGGATCTCCAAATGACACAGTGAGCTCTTCGACTACACCTGTTCCGTTTCCGAAGCTTGATTCTCGCGGGCCGGAAGATCTATGGAAACAGCAAGAAATTTCAAAGCGTTATTTGGAGCAGAATTGGCCAGGGCGTGTTGCGCGCGCTCCTGATGACCCACCTCCTCCCAAACCGCCAGACTATCAGGGGGAGTGGAATCCTCCGCCTGCCCCTTGGGTTAAACGTTCTTTTACTATTACAGTAGCAAACTTACCTGCTGGGCTGCCTCTTTTCTTTGGCGGTATTCCTGGCTTGATTATTAATTCGCTTTCGCTCACTTCCGGCAGCAAGGCAATGGAAGGTGTGTGGACGATCGAAGGAGTGATATATGAAAACCGCATGTAGGGCTTTTGTGTCTTTGAGACTGCCAATAAGTGTCTTGGCGCTGTGCATCTCCTTACAGGGTGTGTGTTTGGCTGCTCCTGATCAGCTTTTCAGCGTTCCTGGCGCAGTTCCTGCAAAAGTTTCGCATGATGGTGCGGCTTCTCAGAACTTATTGGCTCGGACTTCGTCAAGCGCGACTCCTTCATCTGCGGCAGCTGTTGTTCCGATGAGTTCGTCGTCTCTTACGTCGCCTTCTTCGGCGCTGCCTTTGCCTACTGCATCCTCTTCAGTAACTAATACAGGCTCTACAAGCGTATCTTCTGATGGCTTGACTGCCACATCTTCAGCGAATCTAGCCCCCGTGTTGGCATCTGTTTCAGGTACGACGGTCGCTACAGGATCAGGTTCGTCGCTTTCGGGATCGTTGGTTCCTTTTGGCGGTGCCGCAAGTGCGCTTAAGGACACGAAGAAAGACGAATCGAAGAGTTTAAATGCTATTGAAGCGCGCGTATCAGATTCTGCGAAGGATGTAGTCAAGAGCCTTGGGGCGATGACTGAAGCGGCTACATTGGAGGACATTAATGTTGCCCGCCAAGCTGTCGCTAAACTGGAAGCTTTGATCGACATTGAGCGTAGGCTTTCAGAACTGGATAAAGTTAAAAATGAGAGGGTGCGTGGTTCTTCTGCTATGGCTGCAGCAATCCCCGCGAGCGCGCTTCTGCCGTTACCTGCGGCTAAATCTTCAGTGAGCAATTCAATAAAGCCATCAAGTTCAGATGATACTAAGTCGGTTAGTTTTACGTCTGTCTCGTTTGGCGCATCTCATGAATTGAATCGTATTGTTGGTTCGAATGGCAGATATCGCGCTATTATTAAGTCGGGCGAAGGGGCGGAGAAAACTTATAGGTTAGGTGATAAACTTAATGATGGAAGCGTCATTCAGGACATTACGCCTACCTCTGTTGAGTTGAAGCGAGACGGTAAGAAGAGTTCTTTGCGTATCAAAGGTGTGGACATGGTGTTTAATGGCAAATAGCTGCTTTTTTACCAAGCAATCTCATTTCATTTCGTGTAGGGTAGGCGTTAGTCATTATGTCTTGTTGCTTAGTTTCTTTGCCTTCTGTTTTTCATAGCTAAAAACATAAGTGTTTCAAAGTTTTTTCGTTACCCGATAGGTTGGGTTCATACGCGGCGATTTATGATTCTGGCTATGCGATGTTCTGGAACTGACAGACATTTTTGACGGCTTCGCATTGCTGCATTGCCCGTCGTCTTTGCTACTATGCGGTTACGATGAGTTCCCTTTTGTGGAAATGGATTTGACCGCATCAATTTCTTGCTTTTCGCATTATAGCTTGGCAAGCACGTTGAGCTGTGCTGTTGTCTGTTATGCGTTAAGAAAATCTTTGCTAAAATCCTGCGATAATGTCCGTTAACACTGGGCGTTATTAACTTAGTTCCGCCTTTGTGAAGCAGGTGTTTGTGTTACGCATGATTCCCTTGCGCAATACAAAGCTAGATTTTGTTTGTTTAGCCTTGTTTCTTTTTTGTGGTCTTCCTCCATGCCCCCTATAAACGACAAACTTCAAACGTTTTTGGGTTTGAAACCTTCTTCGCCGCGTTCTTCAGAGAAGAAGGAGGATTCTTCTGCAATATCCAGACTTTCTGCGCAAAGTTCGCCGATAAAGCTAGATGCCGGAACACCGCAGCCGCAACCACATGGTCTTGAATTTGATCAGCAGTCGAAAGATTTTTCCTTGGACGCTGGTTCTAGCGTAGATGTGGTTCATTCTGATGATACTGTTGACGCAATGGCAAGCGTCGTCAACGCGGCATCTAATATTTCTGGTGCGGAGGCGGCATCTTGGTCTGTTGCTAACGAGCCTCTTGGGGACTCTTATCCATTGTTGTCTACTGCCAATAGAGATTCTTTGGAAACATCCGCGCAACGGAAAAGTGAATCGCCAGTGGTGAATGAGGTTCGACAGGATATGAAAGAATCTCAGCGTAGTGAAGATACTAGAAACGCGAGTGCGCAGGTTGGGAAAGTTGCTTCGGCGAAGGCTGAGGTTCCGATGTTAGCGAGCGGTAAGCAGAACGCTTCCGCTTCTCATTCAGGGGACAGTTTCCAAACCGAACCTGTCGTATCCGGCACAACGCCAACTTCTGGTTCTGCCTCTTCTCCGCTTGCGTCTGCCGCCGCTTCGCGGGATGACCGCTTGAGGCCGAAAGTTGAAGACGAACGAAGCATGGCGATATCGGGCGCATCGCTGAATTTTTCAGGCATTGTGCTGACTGCGGAAGGTGGGCCGCTCAAGATCCCAGAAGAATCCCGTAATCTGTGCGCGCTTTTTGACACGGGAATGTGGCTTGTTAGCGCAGCGCATAGACATTCTCCGCTTGTGACATCGGTTGCTCTTGCGGCAAAACGCCATGGGTTTAAGGTTGGAGAGCCTAAGCTTGTGACGCCTTATCTCATTAATCAGGCTTATCATTACGCAAGTCGCCAATCGTCTTTCGGGCAAGTCGACGAGAATGCGGTGCGTCGCCGCATCGTTTCAATGTTTGAGCGAGCGGTTGATGCAGGCGCAAACGATATTCATATGGAGGCAGGGAATAATCGTACGCGCGTCGAGTTCCGTATCGATGGCGCGTTACGACTTTGGGAGACATGGACACAGCGCGAAGGTGAACAGGCGTTGTCTTCATTGTACTCGCACTCCTTGGGGCAGTCTGGCGCGACGGCCAACTGGCAAGAGCCGATGGCGGCAATGTTGACTGCCGATGTGCGCGGCAAGGAAACCATTATGCTGCCCAAAGGCGTGCTGGGCGTGCGATGCCAATGGGTTCCTTTGGCGGAAGGCGGGCGTTATCTTGATATGCGCCTTCATTATGATTCCGCCCATTTGTTTGGCGAAAACTTTGTGATGGCGGATGTCGACTCTCTGGGGTTCTCTCAGGAGCAGTTGCGTGTGATCCAAAGCCTTCGCAGCGTTCCCGGCGGATTGCGCGTGTTCTCCGGTCCGGTGAATCAAGGCAAGACGACTACTCTTCGACTGGCGCTCAATCGCCGCATGATCGAAACCAACATGCAGCTTAACTGTCTTATGATCGAGGATCCGCCCGAGGGCGGCGTTATCGGAGCACGTCAGATCGGCGTTTCCGCTTCGGTCAAGGACGAGCAACGTGAACGCACTTTCGTTGAGATCATGCGTTGCGCTTTGCGCCTTGATCCGGATATCGTGATGCTTGGCGAAATCCGTGACTTGCAGACGGCCAAGTTTGCGTTCCGTCTTGCTCTGACCGGTCGCCAAGTCTATACGACGGCGCACGTTTATTCGGCATTGGCCATTCCGAAACGGTTGAGGGATATCGGCATCGAGAACTATATGGTGTATGATAGCAACCTTGTCCGTGGCATGATTTGTCAAAGACTGTTGCGCACTTTATGCCCGAGTTGCCGTATACCGCTTGCGCAGGCAGTCAGTGAGCTTGGCCCGACTTATAAGGACGTTGCACGGCGCGCACGCGCTGGATTGGCTCTTATGGATGCCAGCCGCAGCAAGGCTGGGCTTGGCAAACCGCCTATGGAGCGATTGGCGGAACCCGATCTTCGCAATGTGTATTTGGCTAATCCTGATGGGTGTCCCAAGTGTTATCGAGGACGCGCCGGACGCACTGTTTGCGCGGAAGTCATCGAGACTGACGCTAAGCTCATGGATCTCTTGCAGGAAAATCGCGTTGTTGAGGCCGAGGAATACTGGCTTTCTCCAGCAGGTTTGTGCGGCGTCACCATGGTTTGGCATAGTCTGGAGAAGGTTAGGCGTGGTGAAGTCGCACCAGACGATGCTGAGTTTGAGCTAGGTCCCATGATCCGGGAGCGTGATCTTGTCGAAGTTGAACAACGTTTAGGAGCGATGCTGTGAACAACAATCGCATGTCTCTTGAAGACATTGAAAACTGGCTAACTAAATTTCAGTTTCGCACTAACCAACGGCAAAGATTTCGAGTGTACCGCAAGCTTGAAGGCATGTTGCGCATGAACGAGGCGTTATCGCGCGCGCTTGATCGCCTGTATCTTAACGCTTCGGAAATGGGGAAACACCCGCGCCGTCCCGCAGCCGTTGCGCTTAAAGAATGGTTCTTGAAGGATCGCGCAGGCGTTACGTTGTCGGAGTCGATGGATGGCTGGATTCCAAGCGGCGAGCTTTACATGATCCGCGCGGGCGAGGAGTCCGGTACGTTGGCCAAAGCATTGGCTGCCATTCAGTCGGTTGGCGAGAAGGCAAGACAGATGCGCGAAGCGGTTACGTATGCCGTCGCGTATCCGGCCTTCATGATCGTTCTTGTGTCATTCGTGCTCTATATGTTTGGCGTTCAATTGATCGAAAACATGCGTAAGGCGGCGCCCAAGAATGTGTTAGCTGCTATGGGCGATGTGGCGATGATGTCAGACTTCGTTACCAAGTACGGAATATCCATTCTGATTGGCCTTGGCATTTTGATTGTCATTATTACAGTGACTTTGCCTTACTGGCGCGACCCGCTACGCGCCAAGCTTGATCTTGTTCCTCCATGGTCGTGGTACCGTGTTTTGCAGGGCAGCGGCTTCCTTCTTGGGCTTTCAGCATTACTTGGCGCACAGGTTCCCTTGAAACGGTCGCTTGAGATTCTTGAGGAACAAGGCAATCCGTGGATCCGGCAACGTATAGAATCTGCCCGGCAAGAAGTCTTGCGCGGCCATAATCTTGGAGAAGCCTTGCGGCTGGGCAAGTACAATTTTCCTGATCCTATGGTGGCGGTCGACCTTGAGATTCTTTCTGAGCGTGCCGACGTGGGGTCGGTTATCGAACAGGTGACGGAGGAGTGGATTCGCGACCAGATTGACGACCTTCGCATGCAGGCTACCGTCGCACGTAATGTGGGGTTGGCAGTCGTAGGTGGAGTCATTGCGTGGACGATGATGTCAATCTTCAATGTTGTGCAAGAGTTGTCCAAGTCTAGTTCGTCGATGCAAAGCTTTTAGCCGATCTAAGAATATTAAGGGTATGGGGATGTCATGACTTTCTTGGGCAAGATATTGTTCCGCAATGCACGTAGAGGTTTTACTCTTGCGGAGATGGCGATCGTGTTGGGGATTGTCATGTTGGTGTTCGCGGGGGTGTTTGGCGTCGCTCAGGTTGCCCGCAATCGCGCCGATGTCAATGTGGCTTCGAACCAGATTCTCCAGATCATTTCAAACATGCGTGATCTGTACATGTCGAGGAATCTTGCGGTTGTGAGCGGCACACCCAGTATGGGGGATCTTATTAGATCGGGCGTATTTCCTGTTGGTATGCTCGATGTTCAGCCCAGCGTGCAGGACGGCGTGCAGCAGCTGCCTTCTGCGGCCGCGCTTGTTCATCATGCGTGGTATTCAAAAGGCGATCACTCGGTCCTGATCACCAACATTCGGAAAGTTCAGGATCCCGCAAACGCCGTTGCGAATGTCATCGTTTTTACGTTGCAATTTTTGCATGTTCCTACCGATGTTTGCATTGAGCTGGTGAACAACAATTCGACCCCAGGACCTGAAACGGGGCTTACGGAAGTCAGGATTAACACCACTGATTTCAAGGCTGTGGAGGAACGATTGCCTCCGCCCAAGAAAGAGCTTGTTTCAGCATGCGAGGGGAATTCCGGGGGCATTGGCGACGCGACGGTAGAGTGGTCGTTTGAACTGTCTTTGTAGAGACTGTTGGCTGCAATTTGAAATCAGAAGGCGGCAAAATGAAGAGCAAAAACGTGTTTAATCGCAAACAGTCTTGCGCAAGGCTTTTGTCGCGTGGGATGCGGGGATTTACTTTGACCGAAATTGCTATCGTTTTGGCAATTTCTGGCTTGGTCTTCGGCGGAATTTGGGCTGCGGCTAATTCAACCTGGCAAGGATACCGCTCTTCCTCCGCCATTCGGCAAATTGGCGTAGTTCTTGGCAATGTGCGCGATAGGTACGCAGCTATTTCTGCTTGGCCCGCTGGAATGTCAGGAGATATTACGTCTATTGTTGATAAAGAAAATATTTTGCCGTCTGATATGCGGCGAAATCCTTCGAAGTCTGGCGGAATCCTTGATCATGCAATGAGCAGGGGCGCGTCGGGGGGGAGTTTCTTCATCCATACAGCTAAGACGCCGGGGGGAACTCCGGCTGTGCAACTCAGGTTTTTGTATTTAGCAAAGCCTAATTGCATTAACTTTCTTACGCTATTGCCGATTGACGATCTCGGAGTCGGCATGGTTAAGCTAACCGTGAATGACGCGGTTTCTGAAAGCATCAAGCAAGACAATGATTGGAATATAAGGGTTCCTATTTTGCCTTCGCAGGCTGAAAAATGGTGCAATAGGGGAGATGATAACGAAGTATATCTTGATTTCAGGCTTCATTGAGCGCGGTTGAGCCAAGGCTGCAAAGCAGTTAGGATATTGTCCAACGTTTTTTGTTGGGAGCGGGCGAGCTGTTGGGCGGCATGCGCCAAGGATTGTCTTTCTCGCGGGTTCGCGAGAAGGTCTTCTATTTTCTGCGGCAAGTCTTTAGCGGATGCGAGCTGGATGGCGGCGCGGCACGCAAGGAAGCTCTTTGTGATTTCTTCGAAATTGCGCATGTAAGGGCCAAGTATGATGGCCGCGCCCAGTTGCGCAGCTTCGATCGGGTTGTGTCCGCCGAGTTTGGGCAGGAGCGAGCCACCTATTACGGTGATCGGCGATAGACTGTATATCAATCCAAGTTCACCGAGTGTGTCTCCTAGATAAATATCTGTGTCGGAAGAGATGGGGTCTTTCTTGCTGCGTTGCGCAAGGCATAGCTTTTGTTCATTTGTGATTAAGCTCGCGATTTCCGCACGGCGTGTCGGGTGGCGCGGGACAATAATGGTGAGAATTTCTGGGTGATTTTTCTTTATGGCTTTGTGCGCGGCGAGCGCCAGTTCTTCTTCGCCGGGATGGGTCGAGGCTATGAGCCATACGGGGCGGTGGCCAATTTGCTGGCGCAGGTGTTCCAGTTCCTGTTCGTTGCAGGATGGCGTCGCGGCGGCGAATTTCAGGTTGCCGAGGCATTGGACACGTATTGCCTTTAGCGCGGACAGTCTTTGCGCGTCGCGTTCTGTCTGCGCGAGTATGAGCGGGAAGGTCGAGAGCATCTCTCGACACCATTCTGGCGCGAAACGATGCCAGTATTCGAATGATTTTTCTGACATGCGGGCGTTGAGCAAGATGGCCGGGATTTTCCGGTTGCTGATGGCTGAAAGCATGTTGGGCCATAGCTCGGATTCGACCCAGATGGCGAGATCCGGTTTCCAGAAATCTAGAAAGCGTTCGACCCATGGGGCGCGATCAACAGGGATATATTGATGCAATGCTCCGGAGGGCAGTCGTTTGGCCATCAATGTGGCCGAGGTCACGGTTCCGGTTGTGACGAGGATGGCGAGGTCGGGGGTCGTCTCGTGCAGCTTGTTGATGAGCGCCAGCAAAGACAGGGCCTCTCCAACACTGGCCGCATGACACCAGATCAGCTTGCCGGATGGGCGGGGCAGGCCGGGCGCACCGTGACGTTCAGGGAAACGGGTGGGATCTTCGCGGCCTTTTTTCAGGCGGTGGCGCAGATAGGCGTTAATAAGCGGCGATCCCAGATCGGTTAGGGCGCGGTAGAGGGTTGGCATTATATGCATAGCAAGCCTATTCCGTCTGTTCGAGAGGAAAAAGTCAAAACGCATTTGCGTTCTTGCGTAAATGGCGAGAATTTGCGTTAATCCGGCCATTTCTTGCAAGCCCATTGTTTATGAGGAGCATCATGCCGTCATTCCAAACTCTTGATCAATCTTCTTTTCAAGGTCAAACCGTATTGCTTCGGGGTGATCTTAATGTGCCGATTAAGGATGGGCATGTGACGGACGACGAGCGGCTTGCGCGGCTGTTACCGACGATCAGGGAGCTTAGCGCGGCAGGGGCGAAGGTCGTCATTATATCTCATTTCGGCAGGCCCGACGGGAAGCCTAATACGAGATATAGCTTACGTCCTGTGGCGGAAGAGTTGTTGAGGCTTCTGGGGAAGCCAGTCGCATTTGCCGAGGATTGCATTGGGCTTAGAGCTGAAGCTGGCGTGAAGGCGTTGAACTCTGGCGAAGTTCTGATTTTGGAGAATACGCGCTTTTATCCCGAGGAAGAAGCCAATGATCCCGAATTTGCCAAAAAGCTGGCGGCGTTGGGCGACTCGTTCGTAAGCGATGCGTTTTCGGCGGCGCATCGAGCCCATGCTTCGACGGAAGGGATTGCGCATTATTTGCCTGCTTATGCAGGACGGTTGATGCAGGCGGAGTTGGAGGCATTGGGTAAGGCGCTTGGGAATCCGGAGCACCCAGTTGCGGCGGTGGTCGGCGGCGCCAAGATTTCCGGTAAGCTCGACGTGCTGCTTAATCTTATCGCGAAAGTTGATTTTTTGGCGCTAGGTGGCGGTATGGCCAATACTTTTGTCGCGGCGAAGGGGGCTAGGGTCGGGCGCTCTTTGTGTGAGCCGGATATGTTTGATACTGCTCGCGAAATTTTACGCGTGGCGGAGAGCAAGGGTTGCAGGATCGTTTTGCCCAAGGATGTCGTGGTGGCGGCGGCGCTTCAAGAAGGCGTTGCGACGCAGATTGTGCCTGTCACGGCTGTGCCGGACGATCAGATGATCTTTGATCTTGGGCCAGAGTCGATCAAGGAGCTAAAGACCTGCTTGTCTTCTTGCAAAACTGTGGTGTGGAACGGGCCTTTGGGCGTGTTCGAAACGCCGCCTTTCGATAGCGCGACCAATGAGATCGCAGCTTATGTTGCGGAGCTTTCTGCGCGTGGAACATTGCTTTCCGTGGCTGGGGGGGGCGATACGGTTGCGGCGCTGACCCATGCCGGAGCGCGGAATGGGTTCAGCTATGTTTCTACGGCGGGCGGGGCGTTTCTTGAGTGGCTTGAAGGCAAGGAATTGCCGGGCGTGAAGGCGCTGATGAAAGGGTAAGAAAAATGGCTTCGAATGATCAAGCTTCTTGTGCCAATCCTTTATGGGGCGGGCATTACGCGCGCGGGCCTGCGGCGATCATGGAAGAGATCAATGTTTCGGTCGATGTTGACAAGCGGCTTTACGCGCACGACATAGCTGCGTCGAAGGCGCATGCGGCGATGCTGGCGGCGTGCGGGATCGTTTCTGTTAAGGATTGCGAGGACATCGCGCGTGGTCTTGATGCGATTTTGAAGGAGATCGAGGGCGGGGCGTTTGTGTTTTCTCGGGCGCTGGAAGACGTGCATATGAATATCGAAGCGCGGTTGAAGGAGTTGATTGGCGAGGCGGCTGGGCGGCTGCACACTGCGAGGTCGCGCAACGATCAGGTGGCGACAGATTTCAGGCTGTGGTTGCGCGATGCGGTGGGCGTCGTCGATGAGGCGTTGAAGGATTTTCAGGCAGCTCTGTTGGAGAAGGCTGAAGCGCATGCCGCGACCTTGATGCCGGGATTTACGCATTTACAGCCTGCGCAGCCGATTACGTTCGGCCATCATTTGATGGCCTATGTTGAGATGGCGGGGCGGGATAGGGCGCGGTTTTCGGATTGTCGCAAGCGGGTGAACGAGATGCCTCTGGGCGCGGCGGCGCTGGCGGGCACGTCGTTTCCGATTGATCGTGACATGACGGCGAGGGCTTTGGGGTTTGACAGGCCGATGGCCAATTCGCTCGATGCCGTGTCGGCGCGGGATTTCGCGCTGGAGTTTCTCGCGACGGCGAGCATCGCGGGGATGCATTTGTCGCGGTTGGCCGAGGAGATCGTGATTTGGGTTAGCCCGTCCTTCGGCTTTATTAAGCTTTCAGAGGCGTTTACGACCGGAAGCTCGATCATGCCGCAAAAGCGCAACCCCGATGCGGCGGAGCTGGTTCGCGCCAAGACGGGGAGGCTGTTGGGGGCGTTCAATGGGCTGTATGTCGTGATGAAGGGACTGCCTTTGGCTTATGCGAAGGATATGCAGGAGGACAAGGAGCAGGTGTTTCTCGCTTTTGACACGCTGCGGCTGATGATTGCTGCGATGGCGGGCATGGTTAGGGATATGGAGCCTGATGTTGAAGCGATGGGCCGCGCTTTGGGCAAGGGCTTTATCACGGCGACCGATCTGGCCGATTGGCTCGTTCGCGCGGCGGGCGTGCCGTTTCGGCAGGCACACGGGATTACGGGAAAGATTGTGCGTCTGGCGGAGGCGAAGGGTTGCGGGCTTGAGGATTTGAGCCTCGCTGAGATGCAGGGGGTCGAGCCGCGCATTTCGCAGGATGTGTTTTCGGTGTTAAGCCCTGAGAACGCTGTCGCCAGTCGCACAAGTTTCGGCGGAACTGCGCCGAAATGTGTGCGGGAGGCGGTTAAATCAGCGCAAAATTCTTTCGATATTGTCCGATCATATACTCCGTGCGATTGAAAAGCCGAAAATGACTGGCGATTAAAGCGCTTCTTGTGGTTCAGGAAAGACAATTCTGGCAGATAAGGCCGTCATTGCGAGGAGATTTCCGCCGCAGGCGGGAAACGACGCGGCAATCCAGAGCAGCAAGAACAATCCTTTACGGCTCTGGATCGCCAC
>JBEOJY010000009.1:0-27996 GCA_040275305.1 Bdellovibrionales bacterium
CACCCCCCGCCTTCGCGGGGGCAGGCTCTAACCCTCCCAGCAAGGGGGAGGGAATGACGCTGGTCTTACTCCCAATCTCCCCCACTCTTGAACTGCAAAGGGGGTATAATCCCCATGACACTGGCGCTTGGGGGCATTATGCTAGGCTATGCTACATACCGCCAAAAAATTTCTGGAAGGGATCGCCGCGCTTGTGGGCATCATGGTGCTGCTGGCGGCCTTGGCGATCTGGCGGTTGCATGTAAGCCCCATTAGCTCGAACATTCTAACCCCCTATCTGGAAGCCGGAATCGAGCGCCTAATCCCCGGCACGAAAGCCAGCATAGGCCATTCGCTGTTGACCTGGGACAACGGGTCGCGCTCTTTGGCTATCTACGCGGATAACCTGCGCATAACCGGAACTCAGGACGAACCGATTCTGGAAGTCCCGCATCTGGACGCGCGAATAGGACTTCTGGGGATTCTGATCGGCCAGTTTCTTCCGAACGTGCTGAATGTCGAACACCCGCAGCTCCGCCTCGTGCATGGCAAGGACGGAAGGCTTTCGCTTCCAGGCATCGCGCGACCTCCCCTGTTAACGCAGGAGGAATCGCAACCGCCATCCAAAGACGGCCATCAGGCGACGCGCGAAATCGTCCGCCATCTCGCCGCGACCGTCGCGACGGCGCGGTTGACGAAAAAGCTGGGCATCATGCGCGCCGTTATCGACGTGCGCGACGACGCAGGGCGTTCCGTCTGGTCTGTCTCGGTGCCGGAAATCAGCCTCACGCGCCGTCGAGGCGAACTCGGCGGCCTCGCCACCGTCGAACTGACGCAAGGCGATAGCCTCTCAAAGCTGAATCTACATTACCTCTACGACAACAAAAAGAGACTCCACGAAGTCACGACCCGATTTAATTCCATCACGCCAGCCTTGCTTGCGGGCGGACACCCAGAAAATCTGGGCTTTGGAGCGGCGACAATGGTTGCGTTGCCTCTCACAGGCGATATCTCGATAAAATTTGACGACGCTCTCGCGGTTGCGACGCTGGATGCGCAAGTGCATGGCGACAAGGGAAGTCTGAATGTTCCGGCGTTCTGGGACGGCGCGCGCGCCATCGCCGCGCTTGATGCCAGCCTATCCTATGACCGCAGCGCTGGCCTGATCAGCCTAGCCCCGGTTCATATTGACTTCGGCGGCCCTACGCTTGATCTCACAGCCAGCGGAAGGCTGCCGAAAATCCTCGCGCAGGACTCTACGTTTGAACTCGATGTTACGCTGCGCAACTGGCCCATGGATGAATTCAAAAACCTGTGGCCAAAGACGATTATTCCGAATGCTAGGGCATGGATCGTTGGTAACATGTCGGGTGGCGTCTTCGAGCATGGCAAGGCGCAGTTCAAAGGCGTCATGCCGCAAGACAAGCCGGAAGATATAGCCGTCTCCGAAGGGCGCGGGACAATCAACGCTTCGCATGCGCGGGTCAGCTACATAGACGGCATGCCTCCTGTTGAAGATGTTTCGGCGAAAGCCGACTTCGACTTGGCGACCATGACGGTTGCCGTTTCCGGAGGCGGCATCGGCGCGATAAAGATCGTGCCCTTCACGGTAACGATGCGCGGCCTAAACGAATCGCTTCAAATGATTGATATCCCGCTTCAGGTGTCCGGCCCTGTGCGCGACATTCTGCGCTTGATTGACAATCCTCCGCTCGGTTACGCGAAAGCAGTCGATCTCGACCCAAATCTTTTCGCAGGTCGCGCGATGGGAACCGTCAAGTTGCGCTTTCCCATGCTGAAAGCCCTTTCGGTAAAAGACATCGAAGTGTCGGCGGACGCGAACCTCCTCGACGTTGCCGCGTCGAATTTGTTTAAGGGCGTGAATTTGTCACGCGGCGCGCTGAATTTCTCTCTGACAGGCAAAGGATTTGCGATCAAAGGCCCCACCGAGCTGAATGGCGTGCCGCTGCAGATTGAGTGGCAGCAAGTCTTTGAGCCGAAAGGCTCCGCGCCGCGCCGCAAGGCGAGCCTCGCTGGCCGTGTGACAAGCGAGCAGTGGCAAGCGTTTGGCATGCCCATCATGGCGTCTTCGACCAAAGACGAAGAAGAACCCGCGCATGCCGCCGTAGAAGGAGGCTTCACGAACGTGACGGTCCAGATCACGGAACCGCGCGACGCGCCGATCCGTGTGCATGGTGTGCTTGATATGACCAAAGCGAATTTTGTTTTCGAGCCGCTGAATTGGCATAAGTCGCCAAAGACTTCTGCGATCCTGACATTCGATGCGAACATCGCGCGCGAAGGCGCGATCGAAGTGCAATCCATCGACCTGCGCGGCCCCCAGATTCAAGTGAAAGGCAACGCCACGCTCTCCCCCGAAGGTAAGCTCTTGGCGCTGAACCTCGATCCCTTTGTGCTGGGACGCTCCGATGCGGCGCTACGCTATGCCAGTCCAGTCGAAAACGGAGTGGACGAACGCATTGAGATAACAGGTCAGGCTTTCGACATCAGCGGCTTGCGCGGCGGCAAAGAGCCGGGACATAGTTCTCCGGCTTCGAAAGAATACAAGCTCAAGCTAGGAAAACTCCTTACCAGCGACATAGGTTTCGTCTCGGACGCCGAAGGCTACGCCAAGCGCGACCGCGAAGGCTGGACCGCGATAAGCTTCCACGGCATGGCCGATAGCGGCCATAAGCTCGATATTGACCTTACGCCGCAAGCGGACGGCACGCGCACTCTCAGCATAACCTGTGACGATTTCGGCAAGGCGCTAAAGGGCCTCGGATTTACGGATGCCGTGAAAGACGGCCCCATCGAGATCAGGGGCGAAAGCGCCACCGACAATCCGCGCGCGATCGAAGGAACCGTCAAGATCGGCCATTTTCTCGTCAAAGACTTGCCTTTCTTGATGCTGCTGCTCAACGCGACCTCGCCGTTTGGCCTGACGGGATTGCTGACGGACAGCGCCTCGTTCGACCGCCTCGACGGAAAATTCCGCTGGGAAGGCGAAACCATAGAACTTAGGCACATCCATGCCGCCGGGACTTCGACAGGCATGAACGTCGAAGGCAAAGTCAACCTTGACACAGGCGAGGCGCGGCTGCGCGGCACAATCGTTCCGTTCGGAACCGTGAACAAGCTGATCGGCGCGGTCCCGTTGCTGGGCGATATCATAACCGGAGGGGAAGACGGCGGAATTCTAGCGGTCTCCTACACGCTGCGCGGCACCCTCGACGATCCCGATATCAACGTCAATCCCGTCTCTCTGCTGACGCCGGGATTTCTGCGCAATCTGTTCTTCGGCGGCAACGACGACGCGGAAGACGATAAGCTGAACAGCAAACTCTTCGCGCCGAATGACGACGAGCGGAAACCCGAAACGCCTAACAATCTAAAGAATGGTCACAAGGAAGGAACCAGTAAATGATTCAAGTTGGCTTAATCGGCTACGCCGGACGCATGGGGCAATTGATAGCGCAGGAAATCGAGAAGCGTGACGACTGCAATCTGGTGGGCGGCGTAGTCGAAAACCAGCAGACAAACGATAAGCCCAAGGCCGGACTTCTGATTACGCCGGACGCAGACAAGGTTATCGCCCTGAGCGATGTCGTGATCGACTTCACCATCGCGTCCTCAACTCCCGAATTCGCCCGTAAAGCCGCCGCGCAAGGCAAGCCCTTCATGTCCGGCACGACCGGGTTGTCGGCGGAGGGCATGGAAACCCTGTATCAGGCCTCGAAGAAGATTCCGCTCCTCTACGCGCGTAACACGAGCCTCTCGCTCGCGATGATGAAGCGCATGGTGGCCTATGCCGCGCAACTGATGGCCGATTATGATTACGACGTGGCGATTTACGACGAACATCACCGCATGAAAAAAGACTTCCCGTCCGGCACCGCGAAAGTCTTGGGCGAGGCCGTGTTGCAAGGCAATGGCGGCAAGAAGGAGCCGCAATACGCCTCCGTCCACGCCGGATACTTTGTCGGCAATCACGAAGTCATCTTCGCGGGCGCTGGCGAGACAATCCGCCTTAGCCACAGCGTGACGGACCGCAGCATCTTCGCGCGCGGCGCGGTTCAGGCCGCTCTCTGGCTTGCCCAAGGCCGCAAACCCGGCCTCTACGGCATCGACGACGTGCTGGGATTACCAAAAATCACGTAACTCTTGGCTCGAAAAAAATCCTTGCAAATAGGGTCGTCATCGCGAGGAGCGAAGCGACGTGGCGATCCAGAGTCGGGAAGGACAGCGCTTAGGATTCTGGATTGCTTCGTCGCCTGAAGAAGGCTCCTCGCAATGACGCTTACAGATAGGCTTTTGTAACTCTGTCTTCTATGATGCTGCGGCTTGGCAGTTGTCTCTAGCCTCCGCTTCACACCATCCCCAGCGTCTTGATCTTCGCCTTCGCATGAATTTCGTTTTGCGACAGCACGATGGTGCTGGGCCGGAAGCGCTCGACGACCGAGCGGACGAACAGCCGTATCGCGGGGCTGGTGAGCAGGGCAGGGGATTCGCCAAGCGCCATCATCCTGTCATAGGTCTGCCGCACGGCGACAATGAATTGCTGAAGCTTGCTGGGCGACATCGCGAGCTGCCGATTGTCGCCATCTCCGATAATGGATTCTGCGAAAGCCTGTTCCCATTCCGGCGACAGCGTGACAAGCGGGATATAGCCCATCTCGTTCGCGTTGGCGTTCGAGATCTGCCGCGCGAGCCGCGAACGCACATGCTCGGAAATAGCCGAAAGATTCCGCGTGATTCCCGCCGCTTCGGAAATGCCTTCGAGAATGGTTGGCAAATCGCGAATCGAAATGCGCTCGGCCAAAAGATTCTGCAATGCGCGTTGCAAACCGCTCACCGTGACCTGACTGGGGATCACGTCGGCTACCAGCTTCTGATGTTCCTTGCCCAGCTCGTCCAACAGCTTCTGAGTCTCGGCATAGGACAACAACTCGGCCATATTGTCTTTCACCAGCTCGGTCAGGTGCGTCGTAATAACGGTCGGCGGATCGACGACCGTGTAGCCCTTGAATATCGCTTCCTCGCGATAGGCGGCATCGATCCATGTCGCGGCCAGCCCGAAAGTCGGCTCGGTCGTCGCCTCGCCCGGCAAGGCGATGGGAGCGCCGCGCGGATCCATGACGAGAAGCATACCGGGCCGTAGCTCTCCGCGACCCGCCTCGATCTCCTTGACGCGGATGACATAGGCGTTAGGCGGAAGCTGAAGATTATCCTGAATGCGCACTGCTGGCATGACAAAGCCCATATCTCCAGCCATCTGGCGCCTCAGGCCCTTGATCTGGTCGGTCAATCTGTGCCCGGCGTCATTGTTGATGAGAGCCAACAGGGCATAGCCAAGCTCAAGCCTGATCAAATCAATCGACAAAGTGCGCCCGATCGGCTCCTCGACCACCATGGCGGGCTTGGCCTGCGCAGCTTCCGAAGCCGCAAGCGCGCGCTCGCTGACTTGCTTGGCAATGGAGTAGGCGGCGAATCCCGCAACCCCGCCAAGCGCGGCGAAGGGCAAGAACGGCATGCCGGGAATGATCGCGAAAGTGAACAGAACTGCCGAGCTAAGCCCCAATGCGCTGGGATATCCACCAAGTTGACCAAACAAAGCCTTGTCAGTCGAGCCAGCGGAATTCGTCTTGGTAACCAGCAAGCCCGCCGCGACGGAAACCAGCAACGCCGGAATCTGCGTCACCAGCCCGTCGCCAACCGTAAGCCTGACATACGTATCCGCTGCCTGCATGATTGGCATATCGTGCCGGAACGCGCCGATGGTAATGCCGCCGATGGCGTTGATAAACGTGATGACCAGCCCGGCAACCGCGTCGCCACGCACGAACTTTGCGGCGCCGTCCATCGAACCGAAGAAGTTGCTTTCGTCCTCAAGGCTTTTGCGCCGCGTCCGCGCCTCGTCCTCGTTGATCAGGCCCGACGACAAATCGGCGTCGATCGCCATCTGCTTGCCGGGCATAGCGTCCAAAGTAAAACGCGCCGCGACTTCCGCAATACGTCCAGAACCTTTGGTGATGACCACGAAATTTACGATCGTCAAAATGGCGAAAACGATCACGCCGATAATGAAATCTCCGCCCATGACGAGGCTCGCGAAAGCCTGCACCACGTTGCCTGCCGCGTCCGTTCCCTCGTTGCCGTGCGTGAGCACCAATCTGGTCGTTCCGAGATTGAGCGACAGGCGAAGGAGTGTCGCGATCAAGAGCACCGTAGGAAACGAACTGAATTCCAGCGGTTTGCCGATAAACAACACCGTCATCAGGATAACGACGGAAAACGTGATCGAAATGGCGAGCCCGAAATCGACCAGAAGAGGCGGAACCGGGATGACCAGTACCGTAAGGATCGTCATCAGGCCAATGCCGAGCCAAACCTCGCCGCGCCTAAAGAAATCGCGCAGAAGATCCCCCCCGCCTGCGCCGGAAATCGGGCTTACGGCATTCGCGACGGCTGTGGAAGGAGCAGGATCGGGCATGGGGGTTAAAAGAACGAGGGAGGGGGAGGGCGTAGAGAAGTTTCTGCTAACGAAATATATACTCTATAATCCATGAAAAGCTAAAGAACGGTCGTCATTCCGCAAAAATTTCTTTTTGGATTGCGTAACAATCAGATAAGAAATTTTATGTGGAATCCTGTTTAGTTTAGCGTGTTACCTCGTAACTCCCAAGCCTTACTTCAAAAGAGTCAAACCAACGTCGAAAAAAAGACCGTCATTGCGAGGAGTTGCCCGCCCTAAGGCGGGCGACGACGTGGCAATCCAGTGTTGCGCGCTCAGGACAGCCCAATCGACTCTGGATTGCTTCGCCCCCAAGAGGAAGCTCGCAATGACGCCCGGTTGCTCTTTTCGAATTTTCACGGAAGCAGAGTATGCTAAACTCTTCCCCCTTCTCCGCCAGCGACGGAACCAGAGGGTGGAGGCGGTAGCGGCGCGCCCGCATCGCTATATTGCTTAAGCTTGTTGCGTAAAGTGCGAATCGAGATTCCGAGAATATTGGCCGCATGCGTGCGGTTGCCGAGGCAGTGGTCAAGCGTGTCGAGAATAAGCCCGCGCTCGACATCCGCCACCGTCCGCCCGACCAGCGAACCGACACCAGTGGGCGAAGACGAAGCGACCGACGACGCGCTGGCGACAGCGGGGGAAGCCGCCGAGAGGACAGGCGCAGCGGCGCGATTGGGAACGCCGCCGGAAAGCATGATGGCGTCGACATCAATGGTGTTGGCATGCGCCAGAAGCACGGCGCGATGCATGCTGTTTTCCAACTCTCTGACGTTGCCGCGCCAAGCGTGCGCGCGCAGCGCCTCAAGCGCATCGGGCGTCAGATTTCGTTCGGGCAAACCGTTTGCTGCGGCATATTTACGCGCGAAATATTCAGCGAGCGGCGCGATATCTGCGGTTCGCTCCCGCAAGGGCGGCAAATGCAAATTCACGACATTGAGCCGAAAGTAAAGATCCTCGCGGAACCGATGCGCCTGAACCTCTTCCTCAAGATTGCGGTTGGACGTGGCGATAAGCCGGATATCGACCTTGATCGGTTGCGTGCCGCCGACCCTGTCGATTTCGCGCTCTTGAATGGCGCGTAAAAGCTTGGCCTGAAGGCGCTGATCCATCTCGCTAATCTCGTCGAGCAAAAGCGTGCCGCCGTTGGCCTCCTCAAACTTGCCGATGCGCCGCGCGACCGCGCCCGTGAACGCGCCCTTCTCGTGGCCGAACAGTTCGGATTCAAGCAGATTGTCGGGGATGGCCGCGCAGTTGACCGATACGAAACTTGCGGTGGATCGACGGCTTTTGCGGTGAATGAACCGCGCCATGACTTCCTTGCCTGTGCCGGATTCGCCTGTGATAAGGATTGAGGCGTCGCTTCCCGCCACGCGGCTGGCGAGCTGCAAGATCGGCTGCATCGCCTGATCTTGCGTGATAAAAGTCTGATCTTCTTCGACGACAGCCTGAAGGACAGCAGCGATCAGCTCCGCATCGGGCGGCAGCGGCACATATTCCTTGGCTCCCGCGCGAATCGCGCGCACCGCCGCGTTGGCATCGGTGCCGACGCCGCAGGCGATCACAGGAACTGCGATTCGCTCTGATTTAAGGCAGGTAATCAACTCGCCTATATCAAGCGACACATCGCACATCACAAGGTCAGCGCCTTGCCCGTTGCGCAAGGCCTGCAACGCGCCAGAAACTCCATCGATATGCGAAACCTTCGCGCCGCGCTGCATAGCTATGCGACCCGCTTCCGCAAGTGGTCCTTCCCTAAGTCCGACGATCAATAACTTCATAAGATATTACCCGCTGCGCTCTGATTTAATGATTTCCGTCATGGTAATGCCCAGACGGTCTTCAACCACCACGACCTCGCCACGCGCGACAAGTCGATTATTGACATAAATATCAATAGCCTCGCCAACCTTGCGGTCAAGCTCGATAACCGCGCCGCGTCCCAGCTTGAGCAAATGGCTGACCTGCATTTCGGCTTTGCCGAGCACGGCCGTGACTTCGACCGGAATGCTGTACACGGCGTCAAGATCGTTGACCGTAATGGACGCTGCGCCCGGAGGCGCATCGCCGGAAGGATTGGCTTCCATGGCGGAAAGGGTAAGGGATTCGTCATCCATTGTAGGCTCCTCGAAGAATTTTTCAGTCTATACTTATTCCACTTCAAAAGTTGGGAACAATTTTTGAAGAAAGGGCGGCGCAGTCCCCTCCCCCTCGTGGGGAGGGATAGGGAGGGGGGGATTCAGTAAGCAGAAGACAGGGAGCAGAAGACTGAATTTTGCCGCAAGGGCGTTCTGATGTTTGATACCTGTTTTCTGCCTTCTGCCCCCCTCCCTACCCCTCCCCACGAGGGGGAGGGGACTGCGCCGCGCCAGCGGCAAAAATGTTTCCAACCTTCATGCGTGGTTCGAATATCCGTAAAGCCTATCCTCATCGAACCGCTTCCTTGCGTGTCATGTCTTCTCTTCTCCATCCGTTGCAAGGATAGACTCGATATCCTTCATCGTCGACTCGGTATTTCGCTCAATGCCGCCATCCGCCCACTCGACCTTGCAGTCATTGGGCCGCACGTCTGCGTCCGCCAGCACGATGATCTTCCCAGCATAGGCCTTTTGCGCGGTGATGTCATGAATGCGGGCATTGACCTCGTCGAACTGGGACTCATGGACGCGAACAACGATGCGCGGCTCATGGATCATCTCGGCCAGTGTGCGCGACAAAACGGCCTCGATCTCGCCGATGCCATGTTTCGAGGTGAAATCAGGCAGGATCTTGCGCACGGCGGCGAGCGCAAGACGAAGCGTGTCGTTTTCCTGTTGCTTGTGTAAGGATTCGGAAAGAGCAAGCGCTTCGTCGAGCTTAACCGCAACGCGCTCCGTGACGGCAAGCAGCTTCCGCGCATGATCGTCTGCCCCGGCCCTTTGCCCAGCCGCGAATCCGGCTTCGTAGTTTTCTTTCTTGAGCGCGTCGAATTCGTCGGGTTTAAGCGTGATCGGCTTTCGTTCCAAGGGTTTCTGTATAGCGCCTGGATCGAAGGAGCGGTCGAACAGAAATTTCCGCGCCCCAGCCACGGCGGAAGGGGCGGGGGCGTTGGGATCAGTAAACAAGCTCGTCCTCCTCGTTGTTCTTGGCGATGACAATCTCGCCCTTGCCGGCGAGGTCTTTGGCGATGCCGACCAAATGGCCCTGCGACTCTTCGACCTCGCGCAGACGGACAGGCCCCAGCGCCGCGATATCTTCGCGTAAAAGCTTGGAGGCGCGTTCGGACATGTTGGCGAAGAACAAGTCCCGTATCGCCTCGGCTGCGCCTTTGAGCGCGACAGGAAGCTTGGACTTGTCGGCGTTGCGCAAAATGGCTTGAATAGCCGAAGGCTCCAGCTTGCTCAAATCCTCGAAGGTGAACATCAAACCCTTGATCTTTTCCGCCGAGTCGCGGTTGCGTTCTTCAAGCGCCACCATAAACTTGCTTTCGCTCGCGCGGTCGAGACTGTTGAAGATTTCCGCCATAGCTTCATGCGGATCGCGGCGATTGGTGCGCGCGAGGTTGCTCATGAATTCGTTGCGCAGCGTACGCTCGATGTCGTCGAGCACGTCCTTCTGCACCGACTCCATGCGCAGCATGCGCATGATCACTTCCATCGCGAAACTTTCGGGAAGTTGCGACAAAACGCGCGCGGCATGGTCTGGCTTGATCTTGGAAACGACCACGGCGACCGTTTGCGGATATTCGTTTTTAAGAAAGGCCGCCAGCACTGCCTCGTTGACGTTCGCAAGCTTGTCCCACATCGTGCGTCCGGCGGGACCGCGTATGTCCTCCATGATGTTGCTGACGCGGGATTTGTCGAGCACCTTCATCAGCAGGCGTTCGGTGGATTCCAGCGTGCCGCTAGCGCCGCCGGTGGAAGACATTTGTTCCGCGAATTCGATCAGCAGCCGTTCGACGAGGTTAGAACTGACATTGCCGAGATTGGCCATCACCTGCGACAGCTCCTTAATCTCGTCGTCGTTCATATGCGTGAAAAGCCGCGCAGCGTATTCTTCGCCGAGCGACAAAATAAACAGCGCCGCCTTTTCGGCGCCGGACAAAGACCTCACATCTTCGCGTAAGCGAACGGCTGGCATGTGTTACGCGCGCTCCCCCGCTAACGGTTTTCCTGATACATCCAATTACGCAAAATCGCGACGGCCTCTTCGGGATGCTTGTCGACGATCTCGCCGACTTTGCGTAGCGAGGAAGCTTTGACGCGACCATCAACGCGCGTGATATCGATCATGCGTTCGATTTCGGATTCGGTTGCGGAAGCTTCGGCTTCGATATCGCGGCCCAAAGCGCCGCCCGGCGGCGGAAGCTGGCTCGCTCCCCCGCCCGACGTCAGATTGGCTGACCCTCCGCCGCCAGCGCTTGCGCCAGCGGACAACATGCCGCCACCGCCATGCTCGGCGAAGCCTCCGGCGGAATCCAGAATGCGTCGCATGATCGGCTTGATGACCAGCAAAACGACGAGCAGGGCAATAAGGGCAAGCGCGAGCGTTTCCGCCGCGTGGAATAAATCCGCCTTGGGAATGCCCATCATCAGATCGGGGCTGCTGCCTTGGTCTTTTGCGCCTTCGCCTTGCGCGAACGGCATGTTGAGAACTTCGAGCGTGTCGCCGCGCGTCGCGTTGTAATTGACAGCCGAAGCGACCAGATCGCGAATTTTCTTCATTTCATCGTCTGTGCGCGGCGTATAAGTCGACTTGCCGTCGGCATCCGTGGTGGTAATGCCGTCGACGACGACTGCGACGGATAGCCTGCGTATTTGACCGCTTTCGCGAACCTGATTGCGAACGGTCTTGTTGATCTCGTAGTTGATGGTTTCCTCGGATCGGCTGTTCTTGTTGTTATTGCCTCCGCCTCCTCCACCTCCCAGTGCGCTCGCGACCTGCGCGGGGTTGGCCGGAAGGTTATTGGCGACCGTGACCGGAGCCGCCCCGCCTTCCGAGTTGGCAGATTGCTCGCTTGTACTTTGGGTGGAGCGGACGACTTGGCTTTCGGGATCGAATATTTCCGAACTTGTCGTGATGCGGTCGAAATCGAGATCGGCGGAAACCTGCGCGCGCACCTTGCCGTAGCCAAGCGTCTGCGCCAGCAAATCCTCGATTTTGCGCGCCTGCGCCGTCTCGAAACTCGCGCGTAAATCGTCTGGACTCTCGCCGCTTCCGCCCGCGCCTGCCGCAGATTCGCTGCTGCCCACAGAGCGGGCCAGCAAGTTGCCGCGATCGTCGACGATCGACACTTGATTGGGTTGAAGCTGTGGAACGGCGGCGGCGATCAAATGCTGAATAGCCGCGATTTGCTCGCGAGCGAGCTGAGCGCCGCGCCGGGTTTTAATAAAAATGCTCGCGGTCGCGGTTTGCGAGTTATGGCTAAACAATTCGCGCTGCGGAAGGACCAGATGCACGCGCGCAGTCTGGATAGGATTAAGCGAGCTGATCGTGCGCGCAAGCTCGCCCTCAAGCGCGCGCAAATGATTGACGTTCTGGACGAAACTGGTCGCGCCAAACCCGTCCTTTTGATCGAAGATCTCATAGCCGATCGAGCCGCCTTTGGGCAGACCGTCCGCCGCCATCTGCATGCGCAGCTTGCCAACCTGATCGGAAGGGACGCGGATAAGCATGCCGCTTGGATCGACCTGATACGGCACCTTCATCGCCTCAAGTTTCTGCGCAATCGCGCTGGAATCCTGTTGGTCGAGTTCGGTATAGAGCAACGCAAGAGGCGAAGCCGTAATGCGCGTTGTGATAAAGCCAAAGAATCCCAGCAAACCGACGACGACGACGGCGATGGCGGCAAGGCGGAGCGGACCAAGGTTTCGAAGCGTCTGAAGGAAAGCGTTCACGAAAGAACTCCTGACATCGGTAGGCGCGCAAGACGGAAGGCGAGCTGGAAAAGTTTCTAACGATTGATTAACCGTGAGAGCTTAGAACAGGATTTGCTTAACGAATCAGGAAATTTTTGCCGATAGAGTAGGGTTTTGTGACAGGAACGCAACAGCTAGAGATCAAGTTCATGCACATCCGCGCTTCCTGTTTGAATCTTGCAACACCTCTGCAAGGCAACCGCCGCAGGAGATAAAATGATTCTTGGGCTTGTGACAACGCAAAACAGTCAAAATCCTCAAAATTCAACTGCAATAGGGAGGGTAGTGTGGCATTTTTCTTGGGTTTGGATATAGGGGGCACGAAAATCGCGGGTGCCGCCTACGATAACGCCAGAAAAGAAATCGCGCGGCAAGTTGTTGCGACACCGGAAGATTACGCGTCTATCTGTGCAACATGCGTAAAAATGGTTGAGACGCTGGCGCAATCTTGCGCGCAATTGCCTTCCTTGGGCATAGGCGTGCCGTGCGCGGTGGATCCGCAGTCAGAACGGCTAGGCGTGGTAACAAATCTTCCCTGCCTCTCTCATCGCCCCTTTCGGCCCGATCTAGAAAAAACGCTTATGCGCCCTGTGCGCATGGCCAACGACGCCAGTTGCGCGGCGCTATCGGAAGCTATCGACGGCGCGGGACAGGGCTGTCAAGCGGTCTTTGGTCTGGTGATAGGAACGGGGGTAGGGGGCGGATTGGTGCTCGATGGCAAGCTGATGGAAGGCGCGCACGGTATTGCTGGCGAGATAGGGCATACGCCGCTTCCCTTCCGCGAAACGCTGGATGGACCAAGCGTCCCATGCGCCTGCGGTTTGTCGGGATGCATCGATAAATCGATCAGCGGCGGAGCGCTGTCGCGCCTTTATGCCGTCATGATAGGACGGGAAGCGCAGGCGCATGACATCGCGGCGATGGCGGAGCAGGGCGATGCCGACGCGCTCAAAGTGCTGGAGCGTTTTTACGTAACAATTGCCAAAGCCATGGCCATGATAATCAACATATACGATCCGGACATCATAGCCGTCACAGGTGGTCTGAGCCAGTTGCGCGGCCTATATGATCACGTGCCGCGACGCTGGGGAAACTACGCGATGCGTAAGGAAAACCTGCGCACCCGCCTTCTCCCCGCGCGACACGGCGCGATGACGGGCCTTCGTGGCGCGGCCTGGATAGGGGCTATGTGATAACGGCGGCGACGCGCCCCGGAGTTGCGCGGAACGGCGCCCCGAAAAAAAATCAGAAATATCCCTAAAATACCCATTGACAGGATAATTCGCGGTATGATAGGAATGCTCCAACTTCTCTTTTCGGGAAACCGGGAAGGGAAGCGCCGAAAAGGAGGAAGGTCCCATGGTCCGCGCGGTAAGTGGGGAAAAACTGGAAACCTTAAAGGCGGGTAGGCTATCCTAAGCGGAGGCCGGGGCAGATCGGGAACCGGACCGTGATTGGGGAGCGCGCTCCAGACTAAGAAAGAAAGAAAGAAAGAAAGAAAGAAAGAAAGAAAGAAAGAAAGAGACGGGGACTGGAAGAAGGGAAGAAATAAAATAGGCGAAGAAATGAAGGTAAGGGGACAACGCAATGTAACCTCCAAGGAAGGGGAGGAGAATCAAGCCGCCGCATGATGGAAGGAAGACTAAAGTAGGAAAGCGCAGCGGCAAGCGTCAATCGCGAGCAGCCTTACTGACGGCGACATGGCGCCCAGAGCTGGAGGCAAAGTGCTAAGAGAACTCTTGACAGCTTTGCTACGTCCGCGAAAACTCCAATCGCTTACGCAAGCTGACGCGCCTTGATCGCTTGCGCGGGCGGCTCCTTGAAATGCACGCGCTCGCGATGCTCGCCTTTCTTGCCGATGTTAAAACTGTCCACCGGACGGAAATAGCCCATCACGCGCGTCCACACCTGCGTCTTGCCTCCGCAGTGCGGACATTCCGGCTGCTCGCCTTTGAGATAGCCATGCGTGTCGCAGACAGAAAAGACGGGCGTGATCGTGATATAGGGAATCTGGTAATTCTCCATCACGGTGCGCACGAACTTGCGACAGGACTCGGTCGAATCGATGCGCTCGCTCATATAGAGATGAAGCACCGTCCCGCCCGTGTATTTGCATTGCAGCTTGTTCTGGAGATCCAGCGCCTGAAACGGATCGTCGGTGTAGGATGCCGGAATCTGGCTGCTGTTGGTGTAGTAGATGTTCGGATGATCGCCCGCCTGCACGATGCCGGGGAAGCGCTTGTGGTCTTCCTTGGCGAAGCGGTACGTCGCGCCTTCCGCCGGGGACGCCTCAAGATTATAGAGATTCCCCGTCTCTTCCTGATAGGTGCGTAGTCGCGTCCGAATATAGTCGAGAATCCGGGTGCATAGCTCGATCCCTTGCGGGCTGGAAACGTCTTCCCGGTCGCTCGTGAAGTTGCGCACCATCTCGTTCATGCCGTTGACGCCGATGGTCGAAAAGTGGTTGCGGAATGAATACAAATAGCGCTGCGTGTAAGGGTACAGCCCGCGCTTGAATGCGTCGTTGACGAAATGGCGCTTCTTCTCCAGCGTGCTTTTGGCCATGTCGAGCAAACGGTCCAAAGCCTTCATCAGCCCCGCCTCGTTGCCCGCGAAGCGATAGCCTAGCCGCGCCATATTGACCGTGACGACCCCTATCGACCCCGTCATCTCCGCCGAGCCGAACAATCCGTTGCCGCGCTTCTGCAACTCGCGCAAATCGAGCTGCAGGCGGCAACACATGCTGCGCACTGCGCCGGGTTTATAAGCGTCGGGATTGACCACGCGCTGGCCCTTGGCGTCGCGCATATACTGGCTGCCGATGAAGTTCTGGAAATACGAACTTCCGACCTTCGCGGCGTTGGCAAAAATCGCGTCGGCCACGCGGCTCGTCCAGTTAAAGTCTTCCGTAATATTGACGGTCGGAATCGGGAAGGTGAAGGGCTGGCCGCAGCTGTCCCCCTCTGTCATCACGGTGTAGTAGGCGATAGCGATCCGCTCCATCTCCGGCACAAAGTCGGCATAAGTCAGTTCTGCCAAACGATCAATGCTGGCGCGGCGCTCGCGAGCGCGGCTTAACAGATTCTCGTCCTCGACATGCGCGAACAAATGCTCGCCTCGCGCCATCGGAGCCTGCTCCTTAAGATCGTCCGGAACCGTGATATCGAATGTCACGTTGGTGAAAGGCGACTGCCCCCACCGCGCAGGCACATTGAGATTATAAACGAACTGGCGGACCGCTTTGCGAATCTCGTTGTCCGTCAGCTGGTCGCGGAAGACATAGGGCGCAAGATAAGTGTCGAACGAGCTGAACGCCTGCGCCCCCGCCCATTCGGATTGCAGGATGCCAAGGAAATTCGCCATCTGCCCCAAAGCCTCGCGGAAGTGGCGCGGCGGACGGCTGGAAACTCGCCCCGTGACCCCGTTAAACCCTTCCGCCAGCAACTGTCGCAAGCTCCACCCTGCGCAGTATCCGGCGAGGCTATCGAGGTCATGAATATGATAATCGCCTTCGCGGTGCGCGCGGCCTTCCTCTGGGCTGTAAATTTCGTCGAGCCAGAAATTGGCGATCACCTTGCCAGCGATATTATTGACAAGCCCCGCATGGCTATAGCCGACATTGGCGTTCGCATTGATACGCCAGTCGCTTTTCGACAAATATTCCTCGACCGTGTCCGAACAGTTGATCTCTGTCCCGCCCTTATAGAACTGCAGCGGCAGCGCTTCATTAGTGGCAACAAGATCAGTCACAGGGGCGACTGCGGCAAGGGCTTGGTTCAGCATGGGAACTCCGCGAAGACGATCAAAGACGTTCATAGAAGGGGCGCGAAACTGCGCCGCCGGGGTGATATTGCGCGTAAGGTCAGAGAGGATCGAACAGGCTTCCATAGCATCTATATGGTTGCTTGGAAGCGCACACACTACCAGATATGGTGGTTATAAATTTGATCAAGATCAAACTCATAGGAAACAAGCAAAACAAACCGCACAAAGAACGAGTCGGCAAAACAGATAACATGTTGATATATTGAACTTATCAATGTTGCAAAAGCGGAATTGTTAAAGGACCAAGCTTGTGCGAGAAGATAAGGCCAACTGAATGCTCAAAGCAGGACAGCTATGAACAGCCCGCAACTCTGGATTCTCTCGTTTTCCGCGCCGTCGGACGCAGCGCAAACCCTTGCCGATTCTCTCGAAGAAACTGCCTTGTCGGTCACGGTTCTTGCCCCTCCGCGCGAGGCCGAGGCGCAGGTGGAAGCGCTGTTTCAGGACGAGCCGGACAAGGCAGAATGGACCGCGCGACTCGCGATTCTGGCCGCGCTGCAAGGCCGCGAAGCGCCGACAATCGCTATCGCGCAAACGCCCCCGTTGGATTGGCTTAAAAAGGTAGCCGAAGACTTTCCCCCGCTACGCATAGCGCGCTGGACGATCCACGGAGCGCAGCACCGCGCCGCCGTGCCAAATCGCCTCAATGCGTTGCAAATCGACGCCACCAACGCCTTCGGAACCGGCGAGCATCCCACCACGCGCGGATGCCTGATCATGCTCAACAAGTTGCTGAAACGTCAGGGCCATGCCAACCGCAAGATCGCGTTGCTCGATATGGGCTGCGGCTCCGGGATTTTGGCGATGGCGCTGCTCAAAGCCAGACGTAACAGCCACGCGACGGGAATCGACTGCGATGACGATTCGGTGCGCATCGCGCGGAACAATGCGCGGGCCAATGGTCTTTCCAAACGCCTGACGGTCGAGAAGGGAAGGGGCTACAGGCCGCGCAAGGTCAAAGCCTCAGCCCTCTATGATCTGGCGATGGCCAACATCTTTGCCGGGCCTCTGGCGCATATGGCCAAAGACCTGAAAAACCACCTGCGACCGGGAGGATACGCCATCCTCTCCGGCCTTTTGAACCATCAGGCCAACAAAGTCCTCGCCGCCCACCGTCTCCAGCGCCTGCGCCTCGCCAAACGCCTGACCTTGGGGGAATGGACGGTATTGGTTCTCAAGCGGACATAGTAAAAAATGGAAATACTTTCAAGATTATGTCATAAAATATCAAGGCGATAATAAATCACGCCGGATATTATAATGGAAACAAATAATCTACACCCGATTTATGTCCAGTTCCGACAAGCGGCCAGCGCGGTCACGCAAGCGAACAAAACGCATGCTGGTATCCGCGATTTTGCGAACAGGCTCAATGCCAGTATTTCCGAACTGAACGCCCATCTAAACACCCGGTCAGCAGAGAGCTATCGGGCGCTGGAAGAAAAGACCAAGAATCTAAGCGGCATCGACGGAGAACTTGCGCAAGCGCTGCTCGCCAATTTGCCGGCAGATGTCCTGAAAAACGTACTGTTCGCCTTTCCTTTGGCCGCGAAACTCTATCAAGCGGTGACCCAAGAATATGCGCAAACAGACTTGCCCAGCTGTCTGTCAAATCTTGGTGGGGCGGGACACCGCGAAGAAGCCGCTCTGATCGGGTATATCAAAGCAAAACATGTCGAACCCATCTATGTGCTGCGTCAGGCGAAAGCCAAAGATTTAGCAGATCGTTCCAGTTTGGCGCAGCTTCTTGAAAGCGAGGAGCCGCAAGCCTACCGCGAGAAAATGGGCGAACATCACCTCGATCATTTTGCGCGAGACAAAAAACCCGATGATGCCGCGCGGCTCGCCGAGTTCATAAAGAAAGATGAAAGTGGCGAGCTGGCAAAACAATGCGCCGATATAATTCCGGCTGATGCGTTCTTGGCGCATCGGCAGGGAAAAAAGCTTCGGGACTTGCTGCTCGATAAATTGCCCGAACAACCCCGCGACAAGTTCATGGCGAAACTCGCGGTCCACCACATCATTCGCTTTGCCGTATTTGGCAATCGGGAGGAGATCGGGCGCGCGCGAGAACTTCGTGAGCGCATGGGAACGGGAAACGACGATTGGACAGAAGTGAATCAACGCATTGCGACGGCCTTAAATCCCCGTCACCGTCCGGCCCGAGCCAATCGGTTGCCGGAAACCCCTTTATGGCGCAAACCTGAGCTGTGAAAGTCTGACGCCTTATATTAAGCAAACATTGCGCTGCCGGACCCGCAAAGGCACAATGGGGCATGAGCACATCGTCACTCCCCGATTCTACCCAAACGCCCGCAGCTCCCCCGTCGCCATCAGGCCAAGAAGATCAATCCGCGCGGCGGCTTGAATCCTTGCGCGGCGAGCTTATCAACCGTGGTCTGGACGGCTTTCTGGTCCCCATGGCCGACGAGTACCAGAGCGAGTACGTCCCCGCCAGCGCGCGGCGCGTGGAGTTCTTAAGCGGATTCACCGGGTCCGCCGGGTTCATCGCCGTTCTGCGCGACAAAGCCGCCTTCTTCACCGATGGCCGTTACACGCTGCAAGCGCGGCAGCAAATCCCCGCGAAGCTCTTCGCGCTGTTGGACGTGATAGAAGAATCTCCCGCCGCATGGCTCGGCAAGCAGGCCGGGCAGGGAACCAGAATCGGCTACGACCCATGGCTGCACACCGAAGACAGCGTGGAACGCTATCGCAAAGCGCTGGAAAAGGCCGAAGCCGAACTTGTCCCCGTCGAACAAAATCCGCTTGATACGATCTGGCCGTCCCGCCCGCCCGCGCCTGCCGAACCGATCTTCGCGCACGATGTGACTTATGCGGGCCAAAGTTCCGCTGACAAGCGCAAAGCCATCGCGCAAGATCTCGACAAGCAGGGCGCTGACGCCGTGGCGCTGACCGATCCGACCTCCATCGCGTGGCTTCTGAACGTGCGCGGCGGCGACGTGCCGAACGCCCCGCTGCCGCTCAGTTTCGCGATTCTCTATCGCTCTGGCAAAGTCAAATGGTTCGTCGATCCGCGCAAACTTACGCATGGCCTCGAAGCCTTCCTCGGCCCCGACATCGCGCCGGAGCATCCCGGCCAGTTCCCGCATGCGCTGGACCGGCTCGGCATGGACAAGGCGACTGTCCGTATTGATCCGGCCTCCGCCCCCGCTTGGGTGTTCGCGCGGCTACGCGCAGCCAAAGCTGTTCTCAATCATGGCGAAGATCCCTGCGTCATGCCGCGAGCCTGCAAGAACGAGACGGAGATCAACGGTATGCGGGCCGCGCACAGACGCGACGGCGCGGCGCTGGCGAAGTTCTTCGCATGGCTCGACGAGGCTTGGGCATCGGAACAGGTGACGGAACTGAGCGCCGAAGAGAAGCTGGCGGAATTCCGTGCGCAAGGCGACATGTACCGTGGTCCCAGCTTCGACACCATCTGCGGCGCGGGCGGCCACGGAGCCATCGTGCACTACCGCGCGACCAAAGCGACAAACGCGAAACTGACAAACGGCCAACTCGTCCTGATCGACAGCGGCGGGCAGTACACGGACGGCACAACGGACGTGACGCGCACCGTCGCGCTGGGTCAACCTTCGCCGGAAATGCGCGAACGATTCACGCGCGTGCTCAAAGGCCATATCGCGCTCGCCGCCGTGAAGTTCCCCGAAGGCATCGCCGGAGCGCATCTCGACGTGCTGGCAAGGCAGGCGCTGTGGGCGGTGGGATTGGATTACGACCATGGCACAGGCCACGGCGTCGGCTCGTACCTCGGCGTCCATGAAGGCCCGCAAAGCGTCTCGCGCCGTGGCATGGTCGCGCTCAAGCCCGGTATGATCCTGTCCAACGAGCCCGGCTACTACAAGGCCGGAAGCTACGGCATCCGCATCGAGAATCTTCAGGTCGTCGTGAAGGACGCCGTCCTCGGCAGCGAGCGCCCGATGCTCGGATTTGAGACTCTTACCCTCGCGCCCATCGACACGCGCCTCGTCGACCGCTTTATGCTGACCTCAGACGAAGCCCGCTGGCTCAACGACTACCACACCCGCGTCAACGACCTCCTCCGCCCCATGGTCGACGAGGCAACCGCCCGCTGGCTCATGCGGGCAACCGCGCCGGTGTGATGCTCATTGCCCCGCAAGGATCGCGCGAGCGGTTTCCAGCGTCATGAACAAAGTCATAGGATTGAGCGGTGACGCGATGAATCCGCGCGAAACGTAGAATCGCCTCGCCTGCTCGGACATCGCGTGAACGAGCATGGCAAACGCGCCCGCCTCCATCGCGACCGTCACGGCGCGGATCATGGCGTCGCGCAGCAAGGCCTTGCCAATGCCCATGTTATGATAGCGTTGATCGATGGCGAGCCGCCCAAGCAAAATAACCGGAAGAGAGTCCGGCATGTTCCTGCGCATGGATTTTGGCGCGGACTCTCTCGCCACGCCTGCGGCGGACAGCGTGTAATATCCGACAACAGATTTGCCGGAACAGACGACGAAGCATCGCGATGCGCCCGACTGCTGGTTCTTCATGGCGCGATGTTTCAGCCAATCGTCAAGCGCGGCTTCGCCAGACGCGAACTCCGAAACATCATGCCTGTCGTCAAGTGGCGCAGGGGCCGAGAGTTTGGGCAAACTCATTTGTCCCAAGGAGCTTTCGTCAGCAGCAGACGGCGCAAAGCGTCGGTGGCCGGAAGCGGATTGGCGATCTTATCCTGAAACCACGAAAACGTCTTATCATTGACCGTGAAGAAAGTTTGATCGAGCAAAACGTTTTCAGCCTCGCGGCACGCAGCCTCCAGCATAAACTCCGACCGGCTGCGCCCAAGCCTCTCCGCAGCCTTGTCGATCAAATCGCGCTGCCGTTGCTTGGCCCGAATGCTTATGGTGACGGGTTCGGAAGTGGTTGTATGGTACATAGAAATACTCCGTTGTATAGACAACATAGTACATAAATGTAGTTAAAATGGCAATAGCAATTTTTAGATATACTCCGTACGATTGAGAATCAGAAAAAAGCCAAGAAGGCTGTCATTCCGCACGCAGCTTCCGACCGAAGGTCGGGAAGCGGAGATGCGGAATCCGATGCTTTGCTAACCTCGTGAAAAGCATTGGATTCCGTATAAATTTTCTCATCAGATTGCTTCGCAATCCGAACAAAAAAATTTTTACGGAATGACGATCCATTTTTCGGATTTTCTAGGAAACAAATATAACACTGCGCGCAATTTTCAGTTATTACGCCTTGCTGATGGGTTTTTCGGCAGACTGCTGGGATACAAATGCGCTGATGATTGAAGGCTCGATCCACACGACCTTACATTTTAACGCATTGTTTCGGAACAAGACATGCTGTGGCCACAAGCGTCATTGCGAGGAGGCGAAGCCGACGACGCAATCCAGAGTCCCATAGAACATCGCTTACGACTCTGGATCGCCTAAGTCGCCTGCGGCTCCTCGCGATGACGGTCCTTTCCACAAGCTTTGCGCATCATTTCCCCTGCTAATAATGCAATTTTCTGTAGGATAGCGTGGGCTCAATCAGAAACAGATACCCCCCTTGCATCTCCTCCCCCCGTCGATGCAAACTCAGGCCATGTCCTTCCCCCCCTCCTTCCTTGAAGAGCTTCGCGCGAGGCTGCCTTTGTCCGAGGTCGTCGGCAAGCGCATGCGCCTGATCCGCGCGGGCCGCGAGCACAAAGGCTGCTGCCCTTTCCATAACGAGAAAAGCCCCAGCTTCTACGTCAACGACGATAAGCAGTTCTTCCACTGCTTCGGCTGCGGCGCGCATGGCGACGTGATCGGCTTCGCGATGCGCCACGATCGCTTAAGCTTCCCCGAAGCCATCGAAGCGCTGGCGGGGCAGGCGGGCTTGCAGGTTCCGCGCGACACGCCGATTGAGCGCGAGAAATTCGATCAGGAAAAGCGCCTCTATCTGTTACTCGAACGCGCCGCCGCGTATTTCGAGGAACAGCTCTTTGCGCCGCAGGGCCGCGAAGCCTTGGCCTATCTGCGCCAACGCGGACTCAATGACGGTGCCATCCGCAGGCATCGGCTTGGCTATGCTCCTCCCGACGGCCAAAGCCTCCTGCGCGCGCTGACGATGAAAGCCACCCACGCCGCGCAACAGGAAACCTTTACGCTCGACGAACTGGCGACCGTGGGCCTCGCCAAGAAAGCCGAAGACCGCCCGGAGCACTACAGCTTCTTCCGCAACCGCGTGATGTTCCCGGTCGGAGACAGGCGAGGCCGCACCGTCGCCTTCGGCGCCAGAGTTATGGGGCAGGGCGAGCCGAAATACCTGAACTCCCCCGACCACCCCTTGTTCCATAAAGGCAAGCTGCTCTACGGCCTCTCCCGCGCCCGCGCCGCCTTGAGCCAAGGCCAGTCCTTCATCGTCGTTGAGGGCTATATGGACGCGATAGCCTTGGCCGAAGCCGGATATATCGGAGCCGTCGCCCCGCTCGGAACCGCCCTCACCGAAGACCAGATCGCCGCGTTATGGAGACTCCTGCCCAGCGCCGAAACGCGCGAGCCGGGCCGCGACTACAGCCCCATCCTCTGCTTCGACGGCGACAATGCGGGCCTCCGCGCCGCCACCCGGACCGTTGATCGCGTGCTGCCCTTGCTCTCGCCCGAACAGACGATCCGCATCGCCACCATGGCGGGCGCGAAAGATCCCGACGAATTGCTGAGAACCTCCGGCAAAGCCGCGATGGATTTGATCCTCAAACAGTCGCGCCCGATGATCGACGTGATCTGGGATCTAGCGCTGGCTGGCCGCTCCCTGCGCACGCCGGAAGAGCGCGGAGCCTTCATCGGCACGTTGCGCCGCCAGACGCAGCGCATCGCGCACGAAAGTCTGCGCCAACTCTACGACGACGAAATCAGGAAGCGCGTTGCCGCCTTCCTGAAGCCGCAGCAACGGGCCGGAGCCAACGGCATGGCCGGAGGTGTCCCCACCGCAAGCTGGAACCGCCCGACTTATGGCAAGGGCAGGGCAGGGGGCGTGGCTACTTCCTCCTCCGCCTTCGCCGTGCCGCTCATCACGCGCCGCCAGCCCCCGAACGTCCAGCGCCGCATGGAACGCTCGCTGCTCGCCGCAGTCCTCAACCATCCCGACCTTTACAACGATGTCGCGGAGGAACTGGGCCAAACGGTCTTCGCCTCGCCTGACCTCGAAGCCGTGCGCCAAGCCCTTGTCGATAGCCTGTCTCTGGAAGACCCGACCGCCCTAACCGGCCCGGAGCTTCTGCGCCTCCTGACCGAGCATCCCGAAAGCGGCAGCCGCGCCGCCTTGCGCGAAACGCTGGACGAAGTCCTGTCGGAAACGACCTACATCGACGCCGCCTTCGCCCGCCCCGGCAAAGCGCCGGAACAAGTCCGCCACGGCTGGCATCTGCTCTGGCATCGCCGCCAGCGCGATCTCCTCCGCGCCGAGCTGGAATGCGCCCGCCGCAGCTTCGCCGACACCCCCTCCGACGACGCCTACGCCCGCCTCATGGCCCTGCGCCAAGAACTCGAATCCGTGACAACCGAAACCGCAGCCGCGGAAGCGCAGGAAAAGGCGGGATGAATATTGCCAGAGATAAAAAACCAATCATTGTACTATATTTTGAGCAAGAAGTTGATAGGGTAATCGCTTGCTAAAGTGTTTGATGATAATTTTTTCTAACGCCGCGTATTATATTTGGCCGATGCTCAACCTGAGCAGGATTGATGGTCAGGTTGTGTAGGGTTAGCAATGACGAGAGGTCATTTCTAATCTTTATGGGCGTTGATGCAAAACCAACATCCATTTTCAGGCTTATACTAATTCTATTTACGGGGATTGGGTTAAAGCAAACAACTATAGGACATATGTAGTTTGCTTTATCAGTGTATTCCGATAGTGGGATGAGTGAGTTCAGGTAATATTGTGAAGCCTTCATTATGCTGTCAGGTGTTTCAAAGTGATTGCGTGCCAATGCCCAATCTGCAACATATATTTCGTCGTTATCGCTGCTCTGCACATTAAGTAAAACAAGCTTATTTTTTTGACATCTGAGTTTATTATAGCGATATCTGCAAATATTATCTAGAAGTCGATCAAATTCACCGGGAATTTCTTTGTTTGTATTCCAAATGTGCGGGAATGGTTCAGTAAGTCCTTCAATAACTGGACAAGAAATATATGGATGTGATGGAGAGAAAACAGGACAAAATCTCTGGGATGGCCACAACCCCCTTATATATTTTCCATCAACGCCACGGCACTTTCCAGTGGAAAGTGCCTCCAGCGCTTGCGCTTTGTCAGGCATGGAATTGCTTGTTGTGTTAGATAAATCGTAGTTTTTGTAAACGGGGTAATTTTGTCCTGGATGGCCATGAAAAATGCCATGCAAAGCACTTTCTGAAGTATAGTGGTAGAAATTTTTCATTTGTGCATAGGTTAAGAGAAAAAGAACATACAAACACGTTATGCAATAAAATTCCGAAAATAAAAAGCATCTATAGTTAATCATAATAAATTATGAAAACTCCTTAACGGTAAATTTTTTGATCCGCCCCGTATAAAGTGAGGAATAACGTTAACATACTTAAAAACAATCCCCTGAATGAAGAGCAGAAAATCAATACCCCCTATCCTGAACCGAAAAATTCCTCTATAGGCAAGGCGTTTATAAGATGGGCAAAAATGTGCCGCCGCCCTGTCAGAAGCGGTTGCCAACCTTTTTAGGCGCAAGGAGCATATTCAAGGACTACCTCGCGAGAACGTCTTGCCGCCAGAAAACAAGGAGCCAGATAAAATGGGTTATAACCAAAATGGATTCAAAGAAATTGAACTTGAATGGGTGCTGTTGCAGGCAGGAAAAGAAAGTGATGTTGGATTCTTTGTCCCTTACCACAATGCGTTCACATCCGCAGGCGCGCACGAAGGGAAGCAATATGCGTTCTTAGAAAAAGGGTTCTTTGAAAAATTCTACACCTTTCAAGAAAAATTATTGGAAACAACGGGACTTGTTCCCGTCATATGGTTTGCAAGCGCAACGCCGGGTTTCAGACGGATGCTGCAGATTGAGTATGAAGCCCAAGTGCCGGGACAGCAGGTCATGCCTGTAAACAGCCCGCATTCAAATCATCTGTCCGGTATGGCTTTGGATTGCCTATATGCGCCTCAAGATCATGTGCCGTACATCGTTGAGGGATTACAATCCGGCAACCGAGAGACGTTGTTTCGGAAGATACAAGATGCAAAAGCGGAACCACCCACATGGCCGGATAGCTTGCTCGTTGACCAAGTTTTAATCTCGCCCCGTCGAAGAAGGGATATATTAGGATCGGCACGAAATTGCGGTCTTGAAATCAACGATGCGCATCAATGGCACATCCAGAAAGCCGGGGCCAATCCCAAAATTGTTGTGCCAGATTACCCAACACCGGCGGATATGGTTAGAAAAAGAACAGGCGATATAATCAAAGTGCGTGCCTTGGAATTAGCCTAAGGATTCGCTGGAAATCGAAGAGTTGCAGGAAATAACGCGCATGTCCCCCGTCTCCACCCGCCGCACCTTCGCGATCATCGCGCACCCTGACGCGGGCAAGACGACGCTGACGGAAAAGCTGCTGCTGTTCGGCGGCGCGATTCAGCTTGCGGGCGCGGTCAAGGCGCGCGGCGAGCGCCGTCGCGCCCGTTCCGACTGGATGAAGGTGGAGCGCGAGCGCGGAATCTCGGTCACCGCCTCGGTGATGAGCTTCGAGTACGAGGGCTGCAACTTCAACCTCGTCGACACCCCCGGCCACGAAGATTTCTCCGAAGACACCTATCGCACCCTGACCGCCGTGGACAGCGCCGTCATGGTGATCGACGCCGCGCGAGGAATTCAAAGCCAGACGCGCAAACTGTTCGAAGTCTGCCGCCTGCGCGACGTGCCGATCGCCACCTTCATCAACAAAATGGACCGCGAATCGCGCGACCCGTTCGACCTGCTGGGCGAGATCGAGCAAACTCTGGCCCTCGACGTGACCCCCGCGAGCTGGCCCATCGGCATGGGCCGCGACTTCAAAGGCTGCTACGACCTCATCCGCGACCGCCTGATCCTGATGGAGCGCACCAAAGGCGAGCGCGTGGCCGAAGGCGTCGCCTGCCAAGGGCTGAATGACCCCAAGCTTGACGAGTTGCTCGGCGCGGAAGCCGCCGCCAAACTGCGCGAAGACATTGAAATGGTGCGCGGCCTGTGCCCGCCCTTCGACGCGGAGTCCTATCGCGCCGGACATCTCACGCCCGTCTATTTCGGCAGCGCCGTCAACAATTTCGGCGTGAGAGAACTGCTGTTGGGCCTCTCCGAATTCGCGCCGTCGCCGCGCCCACAAAAAGCCGACACGCGCATGGTCGCGCCGGAGGAGGAGAAAGTCACCGGATTCGTGTTCAAGGTCCAAGCCAACATGGACCCCAACCACCGCGACCGCATCGCCTTCTTCCGCCTGTGCTCCGGCCACTTCAAGCGCGGCATGAAGCTTCTGCACGTCCGCGACGGCAAGCCCATCGCCGTCAACAACGCCGTCCTGTTTCTGGCCCGCGACCGCGACCTCGCCGAAGATGCTTGGGCCGGAGACATCATGGGCATCCCGAACCACGGCACGCTGCGCATCGGCGACACGCTGACCGAAGGCGAGAAGCTGCGCTATCTCGGCGTGCCGAGCTTCGCGCCGGAACTTCTGCAGCGCGTGCATATGAGCGACCCGATGAAAGCCAAGCACGTCCGCCGCGCTCTGGAGCATTTCGCGGAGGAGGGGGCCTCGCAAGTCTTCAAGCCGCTGATCGGTTCGGAATGGATCGTCGGAGTCGTGGGCCAGTTGCAGTTTGAAGTCCTCGCCGCAAGGCTTGAGGCCGAATACAATCTCCCCGCGACGTTCGAAACCGCCGGAGTCGAAGCCGCCCGCTGGATCGACTGCCAAGACCCCGCGAAACTCAAAGCCTTCACCGACGCGCAACGCTCAAGCCTCGCCGAAGACCACGACGGCGCCCTCGTCTTCCTCGCCCGCAACGCCTGGCACTTGAACCGCACGATGGAAGAAAACCCCGCCATCTCCTTCCTGAAATCAAGAGAACAGCACCGGACGTAACGGCAATTTGTCTCTAATTTCGAACCAAATCCCCCCGGAAGATAGCGATCCCTTAACGCCGATTTAAGCTCGATAAGCTAGGATGGATACAAGCAGAACAAGGAGAGCCGCTACATGGCCAAGTATCTTGACTTCTGGCGCGATGAACGGGGATCTACCGCGATTGAGTATAGCTTGATCGCCAGCTTGATCTTTCTCAGTATCGTCGGCGCCGTCGTCGGATTGGGGCAGGGCGTCATGGATGTTCTCTACAACAAGATCGGCGGCGTCCTCGGATAAGTGACCGACAAACCATAGCCATTCCCAAAAATTTTGTAACTCCCAAGTCCTCCGATAGGGACGACGAGAACGATATTTATGGAAAGGGCTGTCATTGCGAGGAGTTTTCCGCTGAAAGCGAGAAACGACGCGGCAATCCAGAGTCAAACGACCGTCCCTTGTAACTCTGGATCGCCACGTCGCCTTCGGCTCCTCGCGATGACGGCGCTTTTTGTAAAAATCGTTCTCGTCGTCCCTATCGGAGGACTTGGGAGTTATACCCTGTTTACTTAAAAACACGAAAAAAGGACCGTCATTCCGCAAAATTTTCTTTTCGGATTGCGAAGCAAGCAGATAAGAAAATTTTGCGGAATCCGATGTTTTTCATGAGGTTAGGACAAGATCGGATTCCGCATCTCCG
>JBEOJY010000010.1:0-143559 GCA_040275305.1 Bdellovibrionales bacterium
GAGACCCCACCTTAAGTCCGTCCGTTTCCTGTCCAGCCAATGCCATCCACTTCAGATGAGCCTCAAGCAAACACCACTTGCGCTCCATCGCGATCCGGCAATATCGCAAGTCGATATCCAACCGCAGGTTCCGTGACGAGATAAACCGGAAAAGATGGCTCATTCTCAATCTTCCGGCGCACGCCAACCACCAGCTTCTGCAATTCCCAATCCAACTTTGCGTCTCCCTCTTTCCCCCAAAGTGCGCATTCCAAATGCGCATAGGTCAACACGCGCCCCCCATGCACAGCAAGTATTTTAATCAAGTCATATTCTTCCGCTTCAAGATCAAGGGGATGATCGTCACGGAAGACCTCTGGCTTCGCAAGACAGATCCTCAACCGCCCAGTGCGCACTTCTTCGGTCGCAACTTGCTCAAGCTTTAGCCTCTCATGATCAAGCAACGCGCGCACACGCGTGACCAGTTCGTGAATGGCAAACGGCTTCGTCATATAATCGTCCGCTCCGCGCTCAAGCGCGGCGATCTTCTCGGCATCTTCCGTGCGCCCTGAAAGAACCAGAATAGGAGTTTCAAGCTTCGACCTCACCTCGCGAATGACCTCTCGACCATCAAGGTCTGGCAACCCTAGATCAAGAATGATGAAATCAGGACAATCCGACTGAACCTTATTTAGCGCATCAGCAGCTGTTGCGGCTTCGTGAACCTCAAACCCCTCGGCCTGAAGCGATAAACGCAAGAACTGCCGCACATGAGGCTCGTCATCGACAACCAGAATTTTGTGGGATCGAGTATCGGAAAAAACAGGTTGCTGAGTTAAATTATCCGAAGCATCTGCCATGGGGGCGCTCCTGACGGCCTGTCTTGACTAGAAAGCAAGGTTCCAATAGCAATAAAAACAGGCTTAATCCTTGGACAATCTAGCTTCCAAACTGCGCGCTGCCTCAAAAAATTCATTCTTGGCCTCAGCGACATAAGGGTTTTCCCGTTCTATGGCCTTGAAAAGCTCCTCAGAATCGTAGCGTACCATATCCACCATGCTTTGAAGATAGGCATAGGTTTTAGTCTTCAAAGAAAAATCCGGAAGATTAAGCGACACAACGATCTTCGCCAACAAATGCGTCAAGCCCTGCACATAGGCCATTTGCCGATCATGTTCCTCCGCCGTGGTAGTGACAACATTAAGCCCAAGTTTCTCCGCGCAAAACTTCGCGACGGCCTCGCCCCTGTCGCCCCGCGCATTGCAAACGGCAATAGTCAGCCCGGCAATGCCATTTTTTCCGCTCTGAGGCCCAAACAAAGGATGAGTCCCAACAATATCGACATACGTAGGCAGCGCCAATTCCATCATCCGCTTCGGTTTTACCTTGACGGAAACGACATCGATCACCACGGCTCCAGACAAAAGATGGGGTGCGACATCGCGCAGCGCGGCATCCAGCTTCTGAATAGGCATGGCAAGAACAACGACATCGCAAGAAGCCGCTTCTGCAAGCGTGCCTGCGCGCGCCCCCATTTCCTCAGCTAACAACCTAAGATCCTGAATGGGATCAAAAAAAACGACATTAAAATGCTTTGCAAGATAAGGAGCTGCAAGCTTTCCAAATGCGCCGACCCCAAGCAATCCCAGACTTTCGCATCCCTGACTCACGGCCATAATCCCCTAAAATGCCAACGCAATCGAACTAGCCAGACCTGAAGACTATACTCTGTACGATTGAAAACAGAAAAAGCAAAAAGAGCTGTCATTCCGCACGTAGCTTCCGACCGAAGGTCGGAAAGCGGAGATGCGGAATGACGGTCCTTTTTTCGGGTTTTCGAGGAAACGGAGTATATCTTGCCATGTTCTCCCCAAACCCAGAAAAATTAGGAGACATCATCGCAAGAAACCAAAGGCAACGGGAGATCCTGCTTGTTTTCGTGATCCCATGAAAAACCAAGCGCTACGAAACAGCCTCAGCGCCCATTCGCCCTCAGAACTTGCCCCAAAACTTTCTGCAGCTGCCCATCGCACACATTTCCGATGCGCGCATATTCTTCCGGCGAGTCGATTGCTTCTTGACGCGCCGCATTATCCCGATCCATTTCCTGCATGGTTTTTTCGACAATGTCCCGCAGCTTGTCCCGAAGAACCTCAACGGCATAATCAGGATTCTCCTGACGGATAACGCCATTGAATTTCAGATGCTCGCGCAACCGATCTGACACTATCGGCACATACGCGTCTAGCACGGCGCGATTGGCCTCGATATGCTTCATTTCATGACGAAACACTTCATCGAAACCGCATGTGTTGCGTGGAATTTCCCGCGCGACATAGACAACAACATCCTTATATCCGAGCCGCGCGTCAAGTTTATTGATCGCCGCGCAGGCAAGGCCGCCTTCCGTCTGCACAAGCGTAACGGGAAGACGAATCTCGATAACCGGCTTATAGGTTGCCAGCCCCAGCGTCCACCCTTCGCGGATAGAATGTTGTCCACTTCTGGAAAGATTCTGAAGCTCGAACAACGGCGAAGAATCCACGATATAAGGATCGGGAAACAATGCCTCAATATTGACATCGACATCCGGAAAAGAATCGCACGCCACCTGAACATCCTGCGCGAACGCAGAAGATGCCGCAAACAATAAGACCCCGGCCATCGCCAAAGATAACAATCTTGTGATTTGTGCCATCGCGTCTGCGGCCCCCGATCATCGACAAGCTTTGTCGCCCACGCAATCAAAGCGCAGCGCACCCTATCATGTCTACGGAAATGGCGCGAAAGGTATCTTGCTTCGGCAACAAAAATGCGGCTACGCTTCCCCCATCATTTCTCTTACCTTGCGGCGACGGCCTCGACGAGGAATATCAAGATAAGCCGGAGGCGTTTCAACAAACCCGCCGACATCCTGCGCGCAACGCAGTTCCGTTAACGCCCGCTCCAGCACGAGTTTCTCGCGCAAATCATTCTGGTCAGAAATAGTCATCATCGAAAGACGATTGGCGATCAAATCGCTCAAAGTCTCGATGGAAATCTTCGACAACATGATAAATCCCCATAAAATATGTTTCGTCTTCAAACCAAACTTAAGCAATCTTTTCCGCTTATGTAACGATTATTTGCCTAAAAACTGAATAATTAGTAACGTATTGAAAATAATAATTTTTTTATCATGCCTTGATCGGTTTAGCCCCGTCATCATGCTGGTGATCAGCTGCCAACGCCATATAGAAAGCCGGCACAACAAACAAAGTGAACAACGTCCCGACCGACAAACCCGTCGATATCACCAGTCCCATGTTAAACCGCGACAAAGCCCCCGCGCCTGCCGCCGTCACAAGCGGAATAACGCCCAGAACCATTGCCGCTGTCGTCATCAGAATCGGACGCAACCGAATAGAAGAAGCTTCAATAATAGCCTCGCGCTTGCTGCGCCCCTCAAGCTGAAGTTTGTTGGCAAACTCAGTAATTAAAATGCCATGTTTGCTGATAAGCCCCATGAGCGTCACCAGCCCAACCTGAGAGTAAATATTAACCGTCGCGCCATTGATGCCCAAACTCACGAAAATCAAGGCTCCTGCAATCGACATTGGCACCGAAATCAGAATGATAAGCGGATCGCGGAAACTCTCGAACTGCGCCGCCAGAGTCAGGAAAATAATGATCAAAGCAAAAACAAATGTCACAATAAACCCGGTCGACTCCTGCATATATTGGCGCGAAGGACCAGCATAATCGACTGAATAGCCCTCCGGCAAATTCTGAGACAAGCTTATAAGAGACGACAACGCGTCGCCCGCAGAAACGCCCGGAAACGGCACGCCAGAAACCGTAGCGGAATTAAGTTGCTGAAAGTGATTGAGCGACTGCGGAACCGTCGAAGTCTTGATGCTAGCCACAGTCGAAAGCGAGATTGGCTTACCGCTCGAGGTTCGAACATAATAGTTATCAAGCTGATCGACATTAAGCCGGGCATTCTGCTCGACCTGCGGAATCACCTTGTAGGAACGCCCGCTAAGCGAAAAGTAATTGACGTAGCCGCCTCCCAGCATCGCCGACATCGCGCCACCGATATCGTCCATCGTAAGGCCAAACTGCGCAGCCTTCTCACGATTGATCTCAAGCGTCGCCTGAGGCCGATCAATCTTAAGATCGTTATCCATATAGATAAACAGCCCGCTCTTCTGTGCAGCCTGCATGAAAGCCTGCGAAACTTCGTACAGCTGCTCAAACGGCTGCGTCGTCGTAATCACGAACTGCACAGGAAGACCGCTCGCGCCGGGAAGCGACGGCGGTTGGAACACGGCGGCGCGCAGACCCGCAATGGCGTTCAAATCGTTCTGCAACAAAGGCTGAATATCGTTGGCAGTGCGTTCGCGCTCATTCCAAGGCTTCATTCGCATGCCAGCGATATAATGGCCAGCCGCGTCAATCTGAAACACATGGCCGCTTTCTGGATAGGCAGCGTTAATCTCGAAAACTTTTTGATTGTAAAGTTGCCGCTGCTGCAAAGTCGAATTCGGCGCGGAACTCAAGAACGACAAAATAATGCCCTGATCCTCCTGCGGCGCAAGCTCAGCTTTGGCAGTCATATAAAGAGGCCCGATGCTCGCAAGAATGATGACTGAAAACAGCATCGTGACAGGCACATAGCTCAAGCTTCCGCGAAGACTCTTCTCATACCACTTGCGAATGACCTCAAACCGCCGATCAATCAATGAAACCAGCTTCCCTTCCCAGCTCTTGCTGGTCTCCTCATGCGTTCTAAAAAACGTCGCGCACATCATGGGCGATAAAGTCAACGCCACAATGGCCGAGGCTACCACCGCCGCAACCAATGTAAACGCGAACTCTGTAAATAAAGCGCCGGTCAAGCCGCTCTGGAATCCGATAGGCACATATACGGCGATCAGAACGATCGTCATCGCGATAATCGGCCCCGCCAGCTCATGGGCGCCACGCATCGCCGCCTCGCGCGGAGATAGCCCTTCCTCGATATGGCGATTCACGTTCTCAACCACAATGATGGCGTCGTCAACCACCAGCCCAATAGCCAAAACCAGCGCCAGTAATGTCAGTAGATTGATCGAAAAATTCATCGCCAGCATAAACGCGAACGCGCCGATCAGCGATAACGGAATCGCGATGACCGGAATAAGAACCGAACGCGGCGAACCCAAAAACGCGAACACCACAAGCGTAACAATTAACCCCGCCTCGATCAGAGTACGTTCGACCTCAGAAATCGCGCTTTCAACGAAATCGGTAGAATCGTAAATAATTGAGCCATGCATCCCCTGAGGAAGTTGCGCGACAATATCCGGCATCGCCGCCCGAATGCGCCGCGTTACATCGAGAAGATTGGCTGCAGGCGCGACCTGAATGCCTACATACACGGCCTGCTTGCCGTCAAATCCGACCTGTGTCTCGTAATCTTCAGCGCCAAGCGTGACATTCGCGACATCCTTAAGCCTGACAATCGCGCCATCCTTCTCCTTAACAATCAACTCGCGAAATTCCTCTAGCGAGCGCAAATCCGTGGACGCCGTCAGATTGATCTGAACCATCTGGCCTTTGGTGTTGCCAAGACCAGAAATATAATTGTTATGCGCAATGGCGGTGTTGATATCCGCCGCCGTCAGTCCATAAGCCGCTAGCTTAGACGGGTTAAGCCACGCGCGCAGCGCGAAATTCTGTGCGCCTAGAATTTCAGCCGTCTGCACGCCCTCGACCGACTGCAAACGTGGCTGCACGACGCGCACAAGATAATCTGTGATGCTGTTCTGCGGCAAAACATCGCTATTGAAACCAATATACATGGCGTCAATTGTCTGTCCCACGCGAATATTGAGCGTGGGCCTCTGCGCCGCAGCCGGAAGCTGATTAAGAACCGAAGAAATTTTGGTGTTGATCTCTGTAAGAGCTTTGTTGGCATCGTAATTTAGCCGCAAATTGACCGAGATAGTGCTGACGCTATCCGAACTGCTTGACGTCATGTAATCAATGCCGTTCGCCTGCGCGATCGCGTTCTCCAAAGGAGTCGTGATGAATCCCGCCACCACATCTGCGGACGCGCCGTAATAAACCGTGCTCACCGTAACGATGGCGTTTTCCGTGCGCGGAAACTGAAGGATTGGCAGCGAAAAAAACGCGCGCAGCCCGATCACCAGCATCATCAGGCTGACCACGCTCGCAAGCACAGGGCGGCGTATAAAAAGGTCGGTTACATTCATGTCAGTTCTTTCTCGCTAACCTGCGACCAGCCATATTCAACCTTCCGAGCGAAGAGCAAGCCGTTACTTGTCCTTAACCTTCGGCTGGGCCTCGTTGCTGGGCTGGATCTCATTATTAACGACAACCGGCGCGCCATTGCGCAACTTGAGCTGGCCGCTGGTCACCACCTCGTCACCCTCTTTAAGCCCCTTCAAGATAGCGACTTGATCCCCGCGCACAGAGCCAAGCGTCACAAAAGTCTGTCTGGCCGTCAGAGTTTCGCCTTCACCACGTTCGATCACATAGACGGTATTGCCATAGGGATTGTAGGTCACTGCCGTCTGCGGAAGAGTCAGACGCCTTTCCGCCGTCCCGGTCTCAATAGTCACCGCCGCGAACATGCCCGGCAATAGCAACTGGGCAGCGTTCTTAAACACAGCGCGCGCCTGAATATTGCGCGTGGCTTCATCGACCTTGACATTGATCGCGGAAATCTCCCCCTCGAACACAACATCGGGATAGGCCTCCACCTTGGCTGCGACTTTCTGCCCCTTCGCGATTTGCGTCAAAGATCTCTCAGGCAAATTAAAATCGACATAGATCGGATCAAGTTGCTGCAACGTCACCAAAGTCATTCCCGGCGTGACATACTGCCCGACATCGACGGCGCGAATGCCTAAATGCCCGGAAAACGGAGCGCGAATAGTCTTCTTCTCCACCACCGCCTTTTGCGCCGCCAGAGCAGCGCGAGAGCCGTCAAGATTAGCCTGATCATTGTCGATCGTCGCCTGACTGACGGCCTGATTTCGCAGTTGTTTTTGGTCGCGTTGCAACGTGATAACGGCCAGCTTTTCCGCCGCCGTCAAAGCCTCTAGCCTTGCGATATCTTCCTCGGCGCGCAACTGAATGAGCGCCGCGCCCTTTTCGACATCGCCGCCAGACTCGAACGAAACGGCTTTCACAATCCCCGCCACTTCCGACGACAGATCGGCGCCCTGAACGGCCCTCAAACTACCGACAGCCTCTATGTTCGGTTGCCAGCTTTCCATGCCGACTTTGACGCTCGACACGGTTTGCGCTGGCTCTGGCATCTTGGCCATAAACTCTTTCGTCTTGACGGCGACGAAAAACTTAAAGCCGAACACGCCGCCCAAGACCAGCCCGACGACAAGAAACATAAGAATAAAGCGCTTAATCATTGTTTTCTCGCTCGCGTCTGAGAAGGTGATAAAGTCTTGGAATGGAAAGCTGGAACAGCTGGCTCAGGCGTCCCCAAAACGGGCTGCGCCGCTGACTGTGGCAAGGAACGGCCCTTATTCCACCAACCGCCGCCGAGCGCTTGAAACAGCGCAGCCGTATCGGCAAACCTCTGCGCCTGCGCCTGAACGAGCGCGACTTTCGACTGCTGCTGCAATCTTTGAGCGTCCAACAACGCAAGATAGCTGACGGCCCCGGCCTTGAACTTCTCGCGCGTAAGATTGAGATTATCGGTGGCAACGCGCTCGGACGCTGAGCTAGCCTGCAACGCGACCGCATCGGATTGCAAGGCGCGCAATGTGTCCGCGACATTCTGGAACGCCGTCAGCACCGTCTTGCGATACATCGCCGCCGCTGCGTCATATTCGGCTTCCGCTGCGCGTTGTCTATGTTCAAGTGAACCCGCGTCAAAAATTTTCTGCGCTAACCCGGCGCCGAGGCTCCAAAACCCTGTGCCAGCGCCAAACAGGTTCGCCAACGTGTTGGCGCTGGTTCCAACATCGGCGCTCAACGTGATCTGCGGCAAGCGGTTAGCCGTCGCGACGCCTATCGCAGCGCTCGCGGCATGCAAGCTCGCTTCTGCCGCGCGAATATCTGGACGTTGCTCAACCAGACTGGACGGTAAACTAACCGGAAGTTCCGTAGGCAACGTCAAACTCGCCAATTCGAACGAAGCTCCGGGCGCTTCATTGGGTAACCTCCCTGTCAGCGCCGACAGCGCATGCCTCACCTGCGCGAGTTGCCTGTCAAGCGCAGGTAAGGATGTGCGCGTCTGCGCCAACGTCGCTTCTTGCGCAAGCACCGCCGTGCGATCCACCGCGCCGAGATCGAATTGCTGCTTCGCGACCTCAAGCTGCTTCTCTTCGTCCGCGATAATCGCGCGAATAGCCTCAATTTGGCCACGCAACGAAGCTTCGTGTATAGCGGCCGTCACAACATTAGCGCTGATGGCCAACCACGCAGCATCCATCTGGAACTTGCGCGCATCGCGCTGCGCGTCAAGCGCCTCGACCGTCCGTCGCGTGCCTCCGAACACATCCGGAACAAACGACACGCCGACCGAAGCGTTATGCAAGGAATAAGTCGAGGAAGGCGCCATCCCGCCCGAAGCAGCCGCCGCAGTCTGCTGACGCGACGACGAATAGCTTGCCGAAAGCGAAGGATAAAAAGAGCCTCCGCCCGCAGCGCTGTTTTCCTGAGCGGCCCGCAGCGCAGCCTCCGCAGCTTGCAAGTCAGGATTATTTGCCAGCGCCAGTTCAAGAAGCTTATTCAAAGCTGGAGAACGGAAAAGCGTCCACCACTCGGCAGGAATATCCCGCCCGTGAACAAACGTCTGAGTTGCGCCGTTAGGCGATCCCAAAGCTCCAATCTGGTCCGGTAATTTTTCCGAATCGTATGAGGACGCCGAAGGCGCGGTTGGACGAACGAAATCCGGCCCAACAGCGCATCCGATAATCATAAAGGACAATGGAGCGGCCAGAAGAGAAAATCGCAAGCGCACGACGCAATACCCATTTACAGTTATTTGAAACGAGATTATAAATACATTCATGGGTGAATGTAAACAGGTTTCTCAATAAGGGCTTTTCAACGCGCGGAACGGAGGCGCTCAAACTTAAGCCTGAGCCACTGGAGTTACAAGAAACGCCGGAAAGCCATAAAATATTGAAGAAGCCCAACCCGCTCATAACGATTAGGTATTGAAACGCTATGGTAAGACGGACCAAAGACGAGGCCGAACAAACGCGCAACGCGATTCTCGACGCGGCGGAAAAAGTCTTCTACGCGCACGGGGTGGTGCGCACATCGCTGGAACAAATCGCCGCCGCCGCCAAGGTCACGCGCGGCGCGGTTTATTGGCATTTCAAGGATAAGATAGAACTATGCCAAGCCATGTTCGAGCGCGTCTTCCTGCCGCAGGAAGACATGCTCGAACGCCTCGCCACAAGCCCCAGCGCATCGCCTCTGACGGATCTCAGATCGGCTTGCCTAGAATCCCTTTCGTTGCTGGCAAAAGACAAACGACGCCAGCGCGTCGTGACAATCCTGATGTTCCGCTGCGAATACGTTGAGCAGATGGCGGACGCGATGAAACGCCGCCGCGAATGCAAGGACCGCATGTTGCAGCGTTGCAAAAGACTTTTCGAACAGGCCAACAACCAAAACGAACTCCGGCCCGGCTGGCCTCCTCATCTGGCCGCAACGACTCTGCACGCGCTGATGGGGGGCTTGATCATGAGCGGCCTTGAAGGTCGCAAAGTCTTCGACCTGCGAACCACCGCCCCTTCTTGTCTGAACGCTTTCTTCGCCTCGATCTCGTCAAAAAATCCGGACTAATCAGCCATGATGGAACCCCTCCGCGCCACGCTGTTCTCGCTCCTCGCCATGTTTGGCCTCTCGCTGTCTCAAGACGGCGCGACCTATCAAGGCTACGGCGAAGGCGAATATGTCCTTGTCTCATCCCAACTCGCCGGAACGATTGAAAGCGTTGAAGTCATTCGTGGCCAAAGCGTAAAAAAAAACGATGCGCTTTTCACGCTAGAACATAGAGCGGAACAAGCAGCCGTGGATCAGGCGCGCGCCGAAGCCGAACGCGCCGAAGCTTTGCTGGCGGACCTTTTGAAAGCGCGACGCCAACCGGAACTCGACGCGCTCATGGCGCAACGCAACGAAGCCGCCGCCGCCGTGCGCATCGCTGAAATCAATCTTGAGCGCGACAAACATCAGCTCAAGGCGCAGGCTATCAGCCAAGCGGTCGTCGACGCCGATAATGCGACTCTCGCGCAAACGCGCGCGCGTCTAGCTGAAACGGAAGCCAGTCTCGCAAGCGGAAAACTCTCAACAGGACGTAGCGACGCCATACGCGCCGCGCAAGCCGATGTTGCGGCCAGCAATGCCGCTCTCGCGCAGGCGCAATGGAAACTCGACCGCAAAACCGTAACGGCGCCAGCCGATGGCTTGATCTTCGACACGCTATATAGACCGGGAGAATTCGTCGATCCCGGTAAAGCCGTGGTTTCGCTTCTCCCGCCCACGAATCTCAAAGTTCGATTCTTCGTGCCCGCGACCGCTTTGCCCAACCTGTCCATCGGAATGCCTGTGACAATTTTGATGACAGGAAAGGACGGAACCGGACAATCTGCCGATGAGAAACTTGCCGCGCGCATTTCCTACATCGCGCCGCAAGCCGAATACTCGCCCCCTGAACTCTACAACCGCGACAACCGCGACAAGCTTCTGTTCATGATTGAAGCCACGCCTGACCGATCCCCTGAGCGCATCCATCCCGGCTTGCCCGTGGATGTCCGCATCGACAAGCAAAGCCGCGCCTCATGACAGGCGCGAAAGCGACAGTCGCCGCCTCCACAGGACCAGCAATTTCAGTGCGAAATCTTTGCAAGTCGTTTAACGGAAAGCCTGTCGTGCGCAACTGCTCGATCGACGTTCCCTACGGCGCGATCTATGGATTCCTTGGCCCCAACGGCACCGGAAAGACCACGACGATCCGCATGCTGTGCGGACTGTTGACGCCGGACTCCGGAGAAGGGACCTGCCTCGGCTTCGATATCCGCACCCAAGCCGCGCTTATCAAACGTCAGGCGGGATATATGCCGCAACGCTTCGGACTTTACGAAGACCTGACCATCCGCGAGAATCTTGAATTCGTAGCAAGGCTCTACGAAATGTCTGACCCGGCAAAATCCACTGCGGAAGCGTTGGCCCGCTTGGGCCTTGAGCGCCGCAGCAATCAACTCGCGGGAGAATTATCGGGCGGATGGAAACAACGTCTTGCGCTCGCGGCCTGCATCCTTCACCGCCCGCGCCTACTGCTGCTCGACGAGCCGACTGCGGGCGTAGACCCCAAAGCGCGGCGGGAGTTCTGGGACGAAATTCATGGCTTCGCCGCGCAAGGAATCACAGTGCTCGTAAGCACGCACTACATGGATGAAGCCGAACGCTGCCACCGCATCGGATATTTACTGGACGGAACGTTGCTTGTGGACGGCTCCGTTCCCGACGTCATCGCGCATTCGCATCTCTCGACCTGGCGCATTTCAAGTCCCGACTCTCCTGCGGTGATGAAAGCCCTGCAAGCGCAGCCAGAAATTGAAATGGCGACCAGTTTCGGAGCCTTGCTGCACGTCGCGGGAACCGACACCGACGGCGTCAAAGCCACGATAGACAAGGTTGCCGAACGCTATCCATCGCTATCGGCGACCAACGTGCCGCCGACGCTCGAAGACATTTTCATCCACACAATGACCAAAGCGCGCGCGCAAGCCGGAGAAACGCCATGAACCCGCGCGACCTCTCCCTCAATCGTATCCACGCGCTCGTCGTTAAAGAATTTATCCAGATTCTGCGCGACAAATCGACCTTCGGCATGATCTTCATGATGCCGATTATGCAGCTTCTGCTCTACGGCTACGCGATCAACACCAATCCCAAAATGCTGCCGACCGCGTTCGTGAGCGCCGACCGCTCGACCTATGTCAACGCCATTTCAAGCGCCCTGCAGAACACTGGGTATTTTCGCATCGCCGCGCAACCAGAAACCATAGCAGAAGCCGAAGACATGATGGCTAAAGGTAAGGTGCAGTTCATCGTCGAGGTCCCCCCCGATTTCTCGCGCCGACTCTTGCGCGAAGAAAACCCATCCATTCTCATCGTAGCCGACGGAACCGACCCCGTCGCCATCGGCAACGCGATGGCCTCGCTGGGCCGTGTCAATCAAGACGCGCTGACCCGCGACCTGTCCAACGCGCCGGAAAAACTGAAACCCCGCGCGCCGCCTTTCTCCTTCCGTACGCATAACCGTTACAACCCGGAAGGATTGACCTCCTACAACATCGTGCCGGGCCTCATCGCGCTGCTGCTGAACATGACGCTGATTTCGATGACGGCAGTCGCCATGACGCGCGAACGCGAACGCGGCACGCTCGAAAATCTCTTGGCCATGCCCGCCCGCCCAATCGAAGTCATGATCGGCAAAATCGCCCCATTCATCATCATCGCCTATTTGCAAACTTTCGTGATCCTATTTACCGCATGGCTACTATTTGGGTTGCCAATCCTCGGCAACACGCTTTTGCTCGCCGCCGCGCTTAGCATCTTCATCGCGGCCAACCTCGCCATAGGATTCACCATCTCGACCTTCGCGCGCAACCAACTGCAAGCCATGCAGATGACCATGTTCTACTTTCTGCCCTCGTTGCTGTTGTCCGGCTTCATGTTCCCGTTTCGCGGCATGCCCGCCTGGGCGCAAGCGCTGGGCGACGTGTTCCCCATCACCCATGCGCTGCGCATCATTCGCGGCATCGTCCTCAAAGGCATCGGCCCCGGCGACATCTGGCCCGATATCTGGCCAATGATCCTGTTCCTCGCAGCCATCAGCTTCGTCGCCATGCGCCGTTACCGCGAAACGCTGGACTAACCCTCTGGCCTGAACCGCATCAAGAACCCCTAACCATCTATAAAACAAACAGATTACGACATGAATCCCCTGCAATGACGCATGATTAACGATGGAAAGCCTTGACTTGCCTCGTCAAGCAAGTTACTTCCCCCAGTAATATTATTTCAAATTCAAATATTAACGCCATGGTCGCTGCTGTGCATGCGATGCGGCAGCGTGATTTACCGAACTGCGACAAGACGCAACATAATACTACCAAGTCATGATATGTTTAAAACCCTGACAGCAACCTTTGGCGGAATTATAAATGACAACAATTGAAACAGTTCTTGAGAAAAGCAAAGGTATAGGCCGTGGCTTTGACTTCCTGCGCGTCGCGCTTGCGATCCTCATAGTCGCATTCCACGCGACGTTACTGACCGGAAACGAAAGCATCCGTGACACGCCCTTGTGGTTTGCTGAATATGCGCTCGTTCCGATGTTTTTTGCGCTCAGTGGCTTTCTCATTACGGCAAGCGGCATGCGCCTCTCGCTGAAAAATTTCCTGATCAACAGAGGCATGCGCATCGTCCCGGCGTTGGCTGTCGACATCTTTATCTGCGCTCTTGTCATTGGCCCATTAATGACGACAGTCCCGCTAAAGGACTACTACACCGATCACCGTTTCTGGTCCTATTTTCTGAACATATTCGGCTACATCCATTATCAACTGCCCGGCGTTTTTGAAACGCACATCAACACCCGGGTAAACGGCGCGCTCTGGACGGTTCCATACGAACTATTATGCTACGTGCTGATATCGTTCATGATCGTTTTCAAGCTGTTAAAAAGCTCGCGCAGCGTAGCGTTGCTCGCCGCGGCGATGATCACAGGCGGCGTAGCGCTCGAATTCGGCGGAGCAGCCCTCGCATCCCTGCCTGCTATATTCGGAAAGATAGCGCATTTCGCATTGGTTAGCAGAAATTCTCAAATTGTAACGGCATTCCTGTTTGGCATTCTGGCCTACCAACTTAAAGACAAAATCCCATACAGCAAAAAATTGTTCGCGTTCTGCCTGGCGCTATGCCTCGCAGCCTCGTTACTCTTCAATGTATCAATGATTGACGAAGTGCTTTCTCGCGCCATCCTACTTCCAGCCATAACCTATATAACCGTGTTTCTCGGCGTATCGAACATTCCCATCCCAAAATTCTTCAAACAAGGGGATTACTCATACGGCATCTATCTCTACCACGATCCATTTCTGCAAGTGATCATCAGCCTGCTCCCCGTTTGGACAGCTGCAGGACTCTGGGGAGCCGCATTAACGCTGTCGCTTGGCTTGCCAATCGTCATCGCCGTGGCCTGTTGCTCATGGCATTTGATTGAAAAACCCATTCTGGGATTAAGAAAGAAATATTCGTTTGTCGCGCGTGTGCGTGGCGTAGAGAGAGAAACGGCAATGCCGAACAAGCCTTATGCATATGACGCCAATCGCGCAGACGCAGCGTTGGCCACAGTCATCGCCGATTCGAATCAGGAATCTGGCGTGATTGAAAAACAGAAAGCGGCCAACTCATGAAGCCGTCCTTAGCCATGCCTGATGAGTATGTCTCCCAAGCCCTCCTTCTATCCTCGCAATGCCCCTAATTTTTACGCTTTTCTTGATTTATAGTCGTTTCAAATAATTTTGGTGCAGGTCGGCGTCATTCCGCACGAAGCTCCCGACCGGAGGTCGGGAAGCGGAGATGCGGAATCCGATGTGCTGCTAATCTCATCGCGGATTCAACTAGCCAACGCATAAATTTTCTGTAACTCCCAAGTCCTATACAGGGACTACGAGAACGATCTTTGTGGAAAGGACTGTCATTGCGAGGAGCCGTAGGCGACGCGGCAATCCAGAGTCTTCAAGCGCTGTCTCTCAGGACTCTGGATCGCCGCTTCGCCCCAAGGGGGGGGCTCGCGATGACGGCTTATGTTGCGGCTGTTGTCTCTATTCCTTCTAAGAATAGCTTGGGAGTTACAATTCTCTTATCTGCTTGCTGCTTCATCACGATTCTTCTTGGAAATTACAAACAGCTCAGACATAAGAATGCTTCCACCCTCTGCTAAGGAGCGTCCCTATGGGAACTTGGTCCGTGCCATACAATAATGTTCAGCAAGCCTGTCTCTTTGCCAAAATGATGGCGGATCCTTGGATTGCGCACGTTGTCATGGTCCCCGACCTAAACGAAGACAACAAGGCGCCGGAAGACGCAACGGCGGCCCAAATCCTGTCATCGCTCAAAAAAAAGCCGCAACGAGCGAATTGGGAAGCTCCCTACCTGTATGGTCTTGCAGGAAGCGACGCGATTTTTGACGAACTCGGCGAGCTTGCGGAACGAAAGCGCAAGAATTTTGACATCCGCCCCATTGTAAAACGGCATGTGGCAAGCTGGCTTGAAACGCTGTCCCCGGCCAGAGGCGAAACCTGCGACATGGCGGCGGTGACGATCACGCGCGACTGCCTAGGCTTAAAGCCTCTCTCGCCGGAAGAAAAAAAGGCCATGGCCTTCCAGATAAAGGCGGCCATGGGCAAACGTCGGCCCGTTATCAGGAAAAAGGCCAAAACCATCAGAAAAAAAACCTAACAGTCTGCTGAAAAAAGTTTCTGGAGGTGTCATGCTCAAAGAAAAAAGAAAATGAGATGATGCCCACCGAAGCCTGTCCTCGTGGAGGCGATGACAGGCATAACGCTTGTTTTTATTGAGAAATTACCATCAACAAGCGCCGTCACACCCGCGAAGGCGGGTGTCCCATTTGTTTTTTGTGCCTTCCTGATAAGTTTTTCAGCAGACTGCTAAAGCCCCCGCGCCGCCGCGTTACACAACCTTCAAAAGCGCTTCGCCCAGCCTCCGCGCGAAGGCGGCTGTATCCGGAGGAGCCTCGCCATCCGCCAGCCTTGCCTGATCAAGCAGCAACCACACGACATCCTGCAGCGTCTCCGATGCGCCTTTGGCCTTGGCGCGCTCGGCCAGTCGCGCAATCAAGGGGTGCTTGGAATTCATTTCCAGAATGCGCTTGATTGGAACGCGAACCTGATTGTGCTGTTTCAAGAACCGCTCAAGATGAATGTCAAGATCGCCCTCATCCGCAGCAAGGCAAACCGGACTTTCCGTGAGTCTTGCCGAAACCCGCACATCCTTGACCTCCTCGCCCAACGTCAGTTTCACCAAGGCGACCAGCGAAGCCATGTCGCCTGCCGCAACCTTGGACTCCTCGTCCTTCTTGTCCGCCGCCTTATCGCCCTCTCCAGCCGCGCCACGAATCTTGTCAAGCTCAGCGCTGGCCCGCGTGATCGACTTGAACGACTTGCCGTCATAAGTCCCCACTGCGGCAGGCCAAAAATCGTCCACCGTGTCGGTCAAAAGCAAAACCTCCACGCCCTTAGCGCGGAATCCTTCAAGATGCGGGCTGCGCGAAAGCTTCTCGGCGCTCTCGCCGCAAATATAATAAATAGCCTCCTGTCCTTCCTTCATGCGTCCGACATAGGCGTCAAGCGACACAAGAGCGCCGAAAGCGGACTCCGCAGAACTCGCGCATCGCAACAGCTTCAACAACTCCTCGCGATTGTCGGCATCCTCGTACAGCCCCTCTTTCATCACAGCGCCGAAATTGCCCCAAAACGCGGCATAGGCTTTCTCGTCTGCCATGAGCTTGCCAAGTTCGCCCAAAACCTTGCGCGTCACGCCACGCCGAATATGCGAGATCATCGGGTTGTTCTGCAACATCTCACGACTGACATTGAGCGGAAGATCCTCGCTGTCCACCACGCCGCGTAAGAAACGTAGCCACGATGGAACCAACCCTTCCGCATGATCCGTAATAAACACGCGCCGCACATAAAGCTTCACGCCATGACGCCTCTGCGGATCGAACAAATCATAGGGCTTAGCGCCGGGAACAAACAACAGTCCCGCATACTCAAGCCTTCCTTCCGCCTTCCAATGGATCGTCAAAGCGGCTTCATCAAACGCATGCGCGACATGGTGATAAAACTCTTTGTATTGATCAGGAGTCGCCTCCGCCTTCGAGCGCATCCACAAAGCGCTCGCGCGGTTGGCAGGCTTGTCCTCGCCATCAAGATGAATAGGAATGGCGATGTGATCGGAATATTTTCCGATGATCGTCCGCGCGCGATCAACGTCGAGGAACTCGTCCTCCCCCTGTCTGAGATACACGATGACATCGGTTCCGCGCGCGGCGCGATTGTCTTCCTCCTCGACCGCGAACTCGCCCTTACCGTCCGAACGCCAGCACCAAGTTTCGTCGGTCCCCGCCTTGCGCGACTTAACCTCGACCATCTGCGCGACCATGAACGCGGCATAGAACCCGACGCCGAATTGCCCGATCAGGCTAAGCCCGCGCGAAGCGTCGTCTTTCTTCGCCTCGCTTCCCGCCGCGACGGATTCCGCGAGCCTATCAAGAAACGCCCCCGTTCCCGACCGTGCAATCGTGCCGAGATTTTCCACCATCTCGTCGCGCGTCATGCCAAGGCCGTTGTCGGACACCGTGAGCGTCCGCGCCTTTTTGTCGAGCGCGATGTCGATGCGAAATCCGCTGTCGTCGTCGATCAATTCCGGTTGAGTCAGAGCCTCGTAACGCAATTTGTCGCAAGCGTCCGAAGCGTTCGAAATCAGCTCGCGCAAGAAAATCTCCTTCTCGCTGTACAACGAGTGGACGACAATCTCCAGCAACCGGCTAACCTCGGCGCGAAACGGAATGCGAGTTTCAGACATGGTGCCTCAACCTTATGTTAATCTATACCTATCGCGCGTGAAGAGTTGGGATAACATTGCGGTAAGCGCGCCATAAAGCCCCTCTCCCTCCATAGGAGGGAGAGGGGTTGGGGTGAGGGTAGAGTCTGGATTTAAGCGGCTGACTCACCCCCTCACCCCAGCCCTCTTCCCCTCGCGGGGGCGAGGAGGTCGCGCCTTGCTTGTGGCAAGGCCATGCCAATTCTTCATACGCGATGGGTATATAGTTCAAATCGGCACCGCCTTCGGCTTGGTCGCCCGCAACCACCAGATAACGATCAAGCGCGTGACCATGATGGCCGAAAAGATCGAAGTGACGATGCCGATGGCCAGCGTCACCGCAAATCCTTTCACAGGGCCAGAGCCAAACATAAACAACAGCGCAGAGGCAATGAGCGTCGTCATATTCGCGTCGATGATGGCCGACAACGCGCGGCTATAGCCAGCGTCGATTGACGGAACTGGCGAGCGTCCCGCCGCCTGCTCCTCGCGAATGCGCTCAAACACAAGCACGTTGGCATCCAACGCCGTCGCGATGGTCAGCACGATGCCCGCAATGCCAGGCAACGTCAGCGTCGCCTGCAGAATCGACAGCACCGCGAACATCATAGCGATATTGAACATCAAGGCGACAACGCCAAAGATCCCCAGAAGCCCATAACTCAGCACGAAAAACACGACCACCAGAGCAAGGCCGACAAGGCTCGCCATCGCGCCCGCCTTGATCGAATCCGCGCCAAGCCCCGGCCCGACCGTCCTTTCCTCCAGCACCTTGATCGGCGCGGGCAGCGCGCCCGCGCGAAGCAACAGCGCGAGATCCTGCGCAGACTGCGTGGTAAAATGCCCGGAAATCTGGCCGCTGCCGCCCAGAATCGGCTCGCGGATCACCGGCGCGGAAATCACCTTGTTATCAAGCACGATAGCGAACAAATGCCCGACATTCTGTCGCGTGGCATCGCCGAAACGCCGCGCGCCCGCCGCATCGAACCGGAAGCTCACGACCGCAGCGCCCTCATGGAACGAAGGTTGCGCATCGACCAGCGTATCGCCCGACACCATGATGCGCTTCTGCACAACCAGCGAACGCCCATCCGCTTCGGCGGAAGGCAACAGTTCCGTCCCCGGCGGCAAGCGTCCAGAATCCGGCATCGCGCTCGCCGTCTCGTCAACAAGCCGGAAAGTCAGCTTGGCGGTCTGGCCCAAAAGCTTCTTGATATGCTCAGGATCGTCAAGGCCCGGCAATTGCACAAGTATCCTGTTTTCGCCCTGACGCTGGATCGACGGTTCGCGCGTACCGCTCTCGTCGATGCGGCGACGCACGATCTCGACCGATTGATCCATCGCGGAACGCTTGCGTTCAACGATTTTCTCAGGTGTCATACGCGCGGTAAACGTGCCCTGTTCCTCGACAACCTCCAGTTCGTGATCCATGTTGCGCAACACGTCCTTCACGCGCTGAACCTGCGAAACATCTAAAAGTTTGAATTTCACGGCATCGCCCACAAGAGCGAGCCCGGTATAGCCGATCTTGTCGCCCTTCGCAGCACGCAGCTCCGTCCTGATCTGATCCACCAAAGCCTGACGCTTTTCGTCGATCACGACCTCCGTCGCGACCTCCAACAGCAAATGCGACCCGCCGCGCAGATCAAGCCCAAGATTAACCCCCTGCGTCGGAAGAAAGGACGGAACATGCTGCGCGAGCCACTCGCGCGAGGAACGATCCAAAGCGTTGGGCGCGGCGTACAACACGCCAAGTGCGCAAAGCGCGACAATCAGAATAACTTTCCAGCGTTCGATATAAATCATGACAACCTACTTCGCCTCCTTGCCCGAACCCGCGCGTGGTGCCTCGCCGTCATTGGCAACCACCGGTTCGGTCTTGGCCTCAAGGCTTGTGATGGTCGAACGCCTGACCTTCACGCGCACATTGTCTGCAATTTCGACAATCAGATAATCATCGCCGTCAAGCTTGTGAATGGTCCCGACAATACCGCCACCCGTCACCACGCGATCCCCGCGCCGCAAACTTTTAAGCATGGTGTCGTGCTGAGCCAATTGCTTCTGCTGCGGACGGATCAACAGGACGTAAAAAACTGCAAAGATTAAAAAAAGCGGCAGAAAATTCATCAGGCTGGCATAGCCGCCCCCCCCGCCCCCCGGTGGACTGACAGGCCCCGTCGCGACAGCCTCCTGCGCATGGACAACTGAAATAAGGAGTGAGCTAGGATCGAACATAGTTGATAACCTCATAAGAACAAAAAATCACGTCTCGCCAGCTCTGACTATAGCGGCGTTTTTTTTCGCGCAACAGACCGAATATTTCTTCATACAGCCGCATAACTGTAACAATCATCCTTGCCACATCGCATCAGAGACGGCATACTCCCTCCAGACTGCCGCATACCCCTCCCTTAACATGCTGCCCCCCTCTTTTTGTCAGGATCTCCTATGATCGATATACGCAATGCCATAGTTGGATCAGTATTTGCCGCAATCCTCATGATCGCGGCAGCGCAGCCAAACCAGGCCCACGCCGCCGTCGCAGGAATGCCATGCGACCAGTCAGAAATTGGGAAAACAGAAATTGACGATAACCATCAAGGCATTATTGGCTGTCTTAAAACAGACGACAAGTCGAAACAAATATGGAAGGGATGGGGAGGAACTCGCGTTTTCTCACTAACCTGCGAAGACTGGGAAGAATCTGGATTCGAAAACAAATATAACTGCATCACAGATGGCAAATGGCATCTTGTCTATGTCAACGACGCAAACGGCAAAACCACCTTTGGGAACTACAAGGAATTCATCGAATACGTGCAAAACGGAGCCGATGTGAAGAACGCCGACGCAGGGGGCATACACCACTGCGAAGTAGTTTCATGGCAAAACAACATGGCGTCATGCTTCGGCGGCTTTCGCATGGCGGGAGAAGTCATGTACAACTTTGACGGAACGAACAAGGTAGGAAGCAACGGCGTAGACCCTGCCTACTACCTGGGAGCCGCGGTAAGACGATCGGATGGAAACAGAGTGAACGGCAACATCATGGCCGTTCCAGCCGGAACGCAGGATCGCGGAAACATGGCGATCAAAGCCTTCATGCGTCCCACAGCGACCGATGCTACAGGACTAAGATGGTTCGTCAGATTCTAGAGCGCGTCAAGCGGTTGTCGACACGCCGGCATTCTTTTTCCCAAGGGAATTCCGGCGCGCACGCAACGTTTTTCTGCGCATAATAATCAGGTTCAAACCGTGACGCTTCAGTGACATACAAAGCCGCCGTCCGCACCTCATTGCCGAAAGCCTCAAGCATAGCCTTGGCTCCCCGCGTGCTGCGCCCGCTTTCAAGGCAGTCCTCAACCAGCAGAAGCTTTTTCCCGCAAGGCATCGGCTCCGGCCTGTCATAGGCGACCAGTCTGGTCCTTTCTGCGTCTTCGTAAGCCATCCCGACGCTCAGCAACCGCTTGACGCCCAAAACATCCGATAACAGCCTCGAAGGAATCCATCCGCCCCGCGCCAGCCCCACCAGAAAGTCAGGAAAAAATCCGTCATCTTTGACCTTCCGGCCCAACTGCGCCGCCGCCTCCATAACGTCATGAAACAACATCTTTTCCCTCCCAGACCTAGCAAAAACACAACATTAACCATATGTTGCGCCAACGAACCACCCTATGTTTTGGGCCATTCCCTTTTTCCCTTGCATTTTCCCCGGATTTCCCTCAAAAGAACCCCCGAATGTGTGGCGTCCTAGACACTCAAAGGAAAGCCGCTTTAGTTTATTGTGAGAGATTGACCATGGCCGTCCCCAAAAGAAAAACCTCCAAATCCGTTCGCAATATGCGTCGTGCGCACCATGCGCTCAAGGCGAAGAACTCCATTGAATGCCCCAATTGCGGCGAGCCTAAAATGCCGCACAACGTCTGTGGCGCATGCGGCCACTATAACGGTCGTGCCACAAAAATCTCGGCAAAGAGCGAATAGCATACTCTGAGGTAAAGTTCCGTCCGATCCCGTCCCGGGAGCCAATAGCATGACTGCAAGCGCCGTAATCGCCTTGGATGCGATGGGCGGTGACCACGCGCCGGATTCTGTCGTGGAAGGCGCGGCGGTTGCGCGCGAACGCCATCCCGGCGTGAAGTTCCTCATGTTCGGAGACGAACAAAGGATCATCCCCTTACTTGACCGCCATGCCGCGCTGCGCGCCGTCACGGAACTGTGCCACACGCCGGAAGTCATCGACGGCAACCTCAAACCGTCGCTCGCGCTGCGTCAGGGCCGTAACTCCAGTATGCGGCTTGCCATCAACGCCGTCGCCAAGGGAGACGCCTCAAGCGTCGTATCGGCTGGCAATACCGGAGCGCTGATGGCGCTCGCGAAATTCGTGCTCAAGACCTTGCCCGGCATCGACCGCCCCGCCATCGCCTCGCTTCTCCCGTCGCGCGTCGGCGAAAGCGTCATGCTCGACCTTGGCGGCAACGTCGAATGCGATGCTGAAAACCTCGTGCAATTCGCCCTAATGGGGGCCATCTTCTGCCGCGCGGTTCTGGGCATCAGCGACCCCACGATCGGCCTCCTGAACATCGGCACGGAGGAGCTGAAAGGCCACGACGAATTGCGCGCAGCCGCCTCGATTCTGCGCGAGCGCCAACTCCCCGGCAGCTTTTACGGGTTTATCGAAGGTAACGACATCCCAGCCGGAACAGTCGATGTGGTCGTAGCCGACGGCTTCAGTGGCAACATCGCGCTCAAAACGCTCGAAGGAACCGCGCAATTGATGGCCTATTTCACGCAACAGGCCTTCCGCTCCTCGTTTTGGGCGCAAGTTGGCTACCTGTTCGCGCGTGGTGCGATCCGCCGCCTGAAAATGCGCATTGATCCGCGTCGTTACAACGGCGCGATGTTTCTGGGACTTCAAGGCGTCTGCGTCAAAAGCCATGGCGGAGCGGACCGGGACGGCTTTGCCAACGCCATCGACGTCGCCTACGATCTTGTCGAGCGCCGCTTTAACGAACGCATTGGCGAAGAGCTGGCACGGCACTACGGAGCGTCTCCCGACATGATGCCAAACGACAATGATGCGACATTCTTGTCCGTGGAATCGAAAGGCCCGTGAATGACAGCCCCGCCGCGTACACTGCGTTCCGTCATTAAGGGCTGCGGAGGTTATCTTCCAGACAGGGTCGTCACCAACGACGAACTGGCCAAACGTGTCGAAACCTCCGATGAATGGATCATGCGCCGCACGGGCATCCGCCGCCGCCACATCGCAGCGCCCGGCCAGTTCACCTCGGATCTCGCCGTCAACGCCGCTCGCGCCGCGATCACGCAAGCTGGAATCGGCATCGACGCGATCGACCTGATTATTGTCGCGACGACCACGCCCGATACCACCTTCCCGGCCACCGCCGCGCGCGTGCAAGCCAAGCTTGGAATTACAAAGGGCTTCGCCTTCGATGTGCAAGCCGTGTGCTCCGGCTTCGTCTACGCCATGACGGTGGCCGATAACTTTCTACGTCTAGGTCAAGCCAAAACTGCGCTCGTCATCGGCGCGGAAACGCTCTCGCGTCTCATCGACTGGGACGACCGCTCAACCTGCGTGCTGTTCGGCGACGGCGCGGGCGCAGTCGTGTTACAAACCGAAGAAGGAAGCGGCGACCTCACGGATCGCGGAGTTCTGTCAACCCACCTCCACACCGACGGCAGCCACTATGACGCGCTATGCACCGACGGAGGCCCTGGTTCGACTGGCGCCATCGGCCATATGCGCATGGACGGACAGGAAGTCTTCCGTAATGCCGTCGCCTGCCTGTCTTCGGTCGTGGACGAAGCGCTCACCGCGACAGGCCTCAAGGCCGAACAAATCGATTGGCTTGTGCCGCATCAAGCCAATATCCGCATTATCGACAGCACCGCGCAAAAACTCGCCATGCCGCCGGAGCGCGTAATTGTGACCGTGGCCGACCACGCCAACACCTCGGCAGCGTCGATCCCGCTCGCGCTCTCCGTCGCCGTCAAGGATGGACGAGTAAAACAGGGACAAATCCTATTGCTCGACGCGATGGGCGGCGGCTTTACTTGGGGGGCTGTTATCTTAAGATGGTGACGAAAGCGGCTACCGGACAAACGGCTTCAGCGTGTCGTCCATATACCTCAACCACACGGATAAAATTCCTGTGATAGTGAACATCAGAAGAACCAGACCGCCCCAAATCTGGGCCGGCATGGTTACGAGAAAAAGCTGCACTTGCGGCAAAAGTTTCTGCATAATGCCCATCGACACGTACATCAACAGCCCCATCACGAAAAACGGCATAGCCATCTGCACGCCAAGGACAAAGCTCGTGTTCACCGCCTGAATAATGGCCTGAATCATATCGCCAAGCAGGGGAATCTCGCCGGGCGGAAAAACGTCGTAAATGGAAACAAGGCTACGCATCAAAAGATGATCAAGCCCCGTCACGAACAGGAGCGTAACGCCCGCGACGCTCAGAAACGCGCTCGGTAAAGGACTTTGCGTGGCAAGCGCAGGATTCAGCGCAGTGGCGTTTGAAAGCCCTGTCTGCAATCCGATGATCGAACCGGTAGCTTCAAGCGAGCTGACGACAAGGCGCAACAACGTCCCGAAAAAAATCCCTATCGCCGCCTCGACCACCAAAAGCGTCGCGAGATCCGGCATCTGGGCCGGAAGCGACGGAAGACGCGGCAGCAAAGGCCCCACCAGCAAAAAACACATCGCCATCGCGAACATCATGCGTACGCGGGACGGGACATAAGCTTCGCCGATCCCCGGAAACAGCATCAGCATCGTGCCAAGCCGCGTGAACACGAGAAGATAGGCGAAGACATGTCCAGAAAGCGCATGATCGAGATTGAAGCTCGTCATGGCGCCCGACTCAATTCGCCATGCCGATCTGCACGATGCGATCGGAAATCATGTTCGTAAATCCTCCAAGCGTGGACATCATGAACGGCAGAAGCCAGATCGTCAGCCCAAAAATCACCAGCATCTTGGGAATGAAAGTCAACGTCATCTCCTGAATCTGCGTCACAGTCTGGATCAACGACACGATAATGCCAACGACAAGGCCCGCCAGAAGGATCGGACCTACCACCTTGAGCATCACGAGAATCGACTCGCGGCAAATTTCGATGACTTCAGCTTCGTTCATGGCATCCATTGAGGACGGCGTGATTCCCTCTCCCTTGCGGGGAGGGCTAGGGTGGGGGAGATTCAGCAAGCAGAATACAGGGATCAGCGATCAGAATCTTGCCGCAGCGTTGCCTGATACCTGATACCTATTTTCCGCCTCTGAACCCTACACCATCGCGCCGCGCAAAGCCACTTCCGTTATCCTTCGGATTCCCCCTGCGCCTCCAACAAACGCAACGCCTCCGCAACCGCTTGCGCGCGTACAGCATCGCGGTCGCCGCGAAATTCGCAGCGCTCGTGAAACAAAACCCCGGCGCGCGTAGCCAGCCCGAGATAGACCAACCCGACAGGCTTACCCGGCATCGCGCCAGAGGGCCCCGCAATGCCAGTCACTGAAACAGCCACATCAGCCAGCGAGAAAGCCAACGCCCCCCGCGCCATCGCTTCAGCAGTCTGGGAGCTAACCGCCCCAAAATTGTCAAGAATCTCCAGCATCACGCCAAGAACCTCCGTTTTGGCTTCGTTGCTATACGTGACAAACCCACGCTCGAAAACCTCGGACGCCCCCGGAATCTGCGTCAAGGCCGCCGCAACCAACCCGCCCGTGCACGACTCCGCAGTCGCGATTCGCCACCGTCTCCGCGCATAAGACGAAATGATAGCCCGCGCCAAATCATGAACTTCGGAAGGAAACATAAAAGTACCAGAGTAACGGAAAAACCAAATATCGGACGATCCCCCGTCTCCTGACAAGCGAGATTTGTAAAGCCTGTTGCAGTCTCGCGGAGTCTGCTACGCTTTTGCCGCATGATCGACACGCAGCAACCCCTCGCCCTGCGCCCCCATATCCTCGTCGTGGACGACGACGAGCGTCTGCGCGGCCTTTTGCGCCGCTACCTAAGCGAACAAGGCTACGTCGTCACAACGGCGGGCAATGCCGCCAATGCAAGGGCCAAACTGCAAACGCTCGACTGCGACCTGATGGTGCTCGACATCATGATGCCGGGCGAAAACGGACTGGACCTAACCCGCTCCTTACGCGAAACATCGAAAGACAAATCGCCACGCCAGCTTCCGATCCTGCTGCTGACCGCGCGCGGCGAAGCGGATGACCGCATCGAAGGCTTCGAGCTTGGCGCAGACGATTACCTGCTCAAACCCTTCGAGCCACGCGAGCTTCTGTTGCGCATCAACGCCATTCTGCGCCGGGTGCGAAAAACGATGCCAGCCCAGCAAACAACGCTTGTCTTCGGACCATGGCGTTACGATCCCTCGCGCGACGAACTGCGCAACGGCGGCTCCGTCATCCGCCTGTCGGGCATGGAAGCCAACCTCATGCGCCTGCTGGCCGCCGAACCCGGCATAGCTTTAAGCCGCGAAACGCTAGCCGAGCGCGGCAAAGGCGAGATCAACGAACGCACCATCGACGTGCAAGTCACGCGCCTGCGCCGCAAAATCGAGAGCGACCCCAAAAATCCGCGCTACCTCGTCACCATGCGCGGCGAAGGCTATATGTTGCTGCCGGAATCCCCATGACCGAGAATGCTCCAGCCCCCCCCTCCCTCGCTTCGCGCCGCGCCCCGCACAACTGGCGCGCCAAGCGCATCCTCCCACGCAGCCTCTACGGACGCGCCTTGCTGATTATCGTCGTACCGACGCTGATCACGCTTGCCGCCGCGACTTTCGTCTTCTTCAATCGCCATTGGTACACCGTCAGCACGCGCCTCACCTACGCCGTCGCAGGGGATATTGCGGCCATCGTCGACCTGATGGAGAAGACCGCAGCGCCGGAGAACGCCAGCGACATCGTCAAGCTCGCGAACGACAAGATGGACATCAAAGTCGCGTTCGCGCCCGGCGCAGCCATGCCGCGCCCGCCGCGCGTGATCTTCAACCCGTTGCGTACGCTGTTGAACATAGCGCTGAAAGACCGCTTGCGTTACCCATTCCAGATTGACATGCGACACGCGCCTGAAACCATCGCGGTTCGCGTCGACACGCCGAACGGAATTTACACGTTCCTCTCGCCGCAGCGCCGCATCTACACGCCGACGACCGAGGTCTTCATCGCCTGGATGGTCGGAAGCTCGATCCTGCTGTCAGCCATCGCGTTATTGTTCATGCGCAACCAGATCCGCCCAATTCGCCGACTAGCCGACGCGGCTGACGCCATGGGCAAAGGACAGGAAGTCCCGTGGTTCAAGATCGAGGGGGCCTCCGAAGTACGCCAAGCCGGAGCCGCCCTGATGGTCATGCGCGACCGCCTGCGCCGCCAAATGACGCAGCGCACCGCCATGCTGGCCGGAGTCTCGCACGACCTGCGCACGCCCTTGACGCGCATGAGGCTCCAGATCGAAATGATGGGCGATACCGCCGACACCAGAGAACTGGCAAACGACATCGCGGAAATGGAAGCGATGCTGAACGCCTACCTCGCCTTTGCGCGAGGGGAGGAATCCGAACCGATCGTCGAGACCGATCTTGCCGAACTGATTGACGATGTCGTGCAAACGGCGCGTAGGCAAAACCCGAACATAACCCTGACCATCGAACACAACGCCAGCTTAAATCTCCGGCGCGGCGCCATCCGCCGTTGCCTGTCGAACCTGATCGGCAACGCGCTGCGTTACGGAAAACGCGCGGAAATCGCCATGCGCCAAACTGGAAATACGATTGAAATCACGATCGACGACGACGGCCCCGGCATCGCGCCGGACAAACGCGAAGAGATGTTCCGCCCCTTCACGCGCCTCGAAGCCTCGCGCAACCCCGCGACGGGCGGCATCGGCCTCGGCCTCACCATCGCCCGCGACATCGCCCGCGCCCACGGCGGCGACGTAACTCTAGAAGAAAGCCCTCTTGGAGGGCTAAGAGCGAAGATATGGCTGCCTGTGTAAACGCCATTAGTTAATAGTTAACGTGTATCAGATAGCCTTCATAGTGCTTGAAAACCCCCCTACGATCCCCATATAGTTACGATAACGAAATATGAATTCAGGCGCATGCCAATGAACTACAAGCATCCCCCCATTACGGAAGCCGTCATCGAAATTCGACTGAGCGAAGAAATATCTGATAGTGATAAAAACAAAATATGGCGCGATTTTATTGACGAATACCCTTTGGAAGATATGGTCATTGCCGCAAAAGATGTGGAAATAAAAATAGACGGCAATGCGGACAACGCGACAACCAGCGCGCAAATTGAAAAAGGTTTGCGAAGATCATCCACAAACGCCGACGAGGTTATTCTTTTGTGGAAAAACAGCTTCATTGTCTCCCAGCTTGCCCCCTACCCAGGATGGGAAACGTTCATCGGAAGATTCGAGCAAGGCTGGTCAATATGGAAAAAAACAGCCGGATATAAAAATATCTCACGCATCGGCATCAGATACATTAACAGGATCGACATCCCATCAAGCGATATCGAACAGCCAATATCTCGATACCTCAGCATATTCCCCAACATACCGGAAACATTAGGCTCATCAGCTCATTACGCCATCCAAACTCAAATCCCTTTGGCGCAAGACAATCTGACGCTTACCATAAGTTCCTCCCTGCTTCCGACAACCATGGCGCCGCTGTTAAACCATAAATCCTACATTATGGACATAGACATCGGTAAAGAAACCAATCCGCCGCAAAATGACAAAGCAATATTAGAGTTGCTCAACAACATAAGAGAAATCAAAAATCAATGTTTCGAGTCTTGCATCACCCAACAAGCACGGGATCTTTTCAACCATGACTGACATGCAACAACTCATCAATCCACAGCCATATCATTCCTGTGTGTTTTCTCAACTGACAAAACTACACAACGATAATGTCTCATCCGCGTTCAATAGCACAGCCATAAACACGATAAGCGCTGAACAAACCAAACCGCTAAACAAAAATTGTTCGTTGAACGAACGCCTGTACGAGGCCACAGCCAGAATCAAAATTCTGATAGCCAAGCTTTCCATGCACATGGAGCAGGAATGGCGAAGCAATCTCTTCCGTCAAATTGACTTCTTGCATACCCCAGAAGACTGGCAAGAAGAAGATGCCCCCGCAAACACGGAATCTTTCGCCAATTTTTTGAAAGCCTTGCTTGACATCAAACCGCACCTCCTGCCCGGACTTGGCCTGACCTACGAAGGCAACATCATAGCCGCATGGACAACCGGCAAGGATCGCCTGACGCTGGAATTCTTGCCAAATGGACATGTGCAATGGGTTATGTCAATCTGCGCTGAAAACGAAGCGGAACGCCTTGGTGGAAAAGTAGCCGTCTCCAGATTGAGAGAACGCCTGTCAAATAATGATCTTCAACGCTGGTTCGTACATGACAGCAGAAACGCCACAACAGAATCTGCCTGAAGATGATCATGTTATGCGCCATATCGCAAAGAACAGAATAAGAAGAGACGCTTCAGGGCACGTAGTCGGAATAAATTCTCAAGCCTTCAGGACAAGACCAACCGACAACGGAGCGCTTTCCGTCAACTGGCTGGAGTGGTTTCGAAAGCCAACTGAAAACGACAACATCAAAGTCTCCATACACGTCCTTCGCAACACAAGAAACATCGGTCCCCACGATGCGTTCGGCATTGGGCAAGTCAAAAAAATCAAGGAAGTCTGCCGATCAAGAAGCAAACAAGTGAGGATCGTGCACGCCCCTAGCCGTGAAAATCCAGCACATTCCACCATCCTGCGTCTGGAACAAGACGATATCATTTTGCAAGAAGCGCTAGCCGACGAAGCGTTTTGCCAGCTTATCCAGAACAAAGATATCTGACACATCGCATAAAGCTGCCATACTGCCTTTCACCCCCCGCTCTGCGCCAGCACCTGCAGCGCGTCAGCCAGTTCAGGCCGCTTACGCATGACGGCAGCCTCGCCCTCGCGGATTGCCTCTTCCGCGCGGTCGAACTCCAGCAACCCGATATGCCCAAGCCTCGGCGCGATATGCACATCCGGCGGATCGCCCGCGAGCCTCGCCCGCGTAATGCGGTCCTGCATGATATTCAGCGAAGATGTCATGACGCCGAACAAGCTCGGCCCGTCATAATCGCGTCGAAACACCCGCCGCGCGAGACTGTCCATCAGCGATAATTTCTCATGATTGTCGGTTTCCTCCAGCATCTGCAACAAATCGAACCCCGCCGCCGTAGGAATGTTCGCCCCCGGCCGCCGCGCCTTGCCGATAATGTCGGCGTTGAGGTTCACCGCGATCACCATGTCGGCCCCCAAAGCGCGACACACGGCCACAGGCAACGGACACACCAAAGCGCCGTCCGCCAACCACCGCCCCTCGACCTTGATCGGAGGAAATACCCCCGGCAGCGAGAACGAAGCCTGCATCGCCTCGGCCAGATCCCCTTTCTGCAGCCAAATTTCATGCCCCGTCACAAGATCGGTCGCGACAGTCGCGAAAGGCTTCTTGTAATCCTCAATGCGGCTATGGCCGAAATGCCCGCGCATCTCCTCCATAATGCGCTCGCCACCGATCAGCCCCCCCGTGCGCAGGCGCATATCGAGATAACCCACGATCTTGCGTTTGGTCAGCGACCGCGTCCAGTCCTCCAGCGCGTCAAGCTTGTCGGCCAGCAAACACCCGCTGACCAACGCGCCTATCGAGCATCCCGCAATCACATCAAACTCAAAGCCAAGTTTCTTCAAGGCCCGAATGACGCCGATATGCGCCCACCCGCGCGCCATGCCCGCGCTCAACGCTAGCCCAATCTTGCGTTTGCCCGCCCCCGGTCGTCCCGCCTGCTGATCCCACATATCGAGCCCCCATCCGCTGTCTTCGCTCGCCTTTTGCAGAAAACTGCGATAAAACTCTCCGCAATTCACTACTATAAAGGCTTAGCCTTACCTTTTCCTTTAGCTGCGGCGCGAACGTGTCCAACCCCCCGTCTTCCCTGATAGAATCCGCCTCTATGTTGCAGTGCGACAAACCCCAAAGCTCGCTTGCGCTGATCAAAAGGCTGTTTCAGGGCTACCTCTGGCCCCATGCCAAAGGCTTCGCCGCCGCGATGCTGTTTATGCTTCTGGGCGCCGGCGCGACCGGACTTTTGGCCCGCATGATCGAACCGTTAGTGAACGGTTTCTCCTCGACGCACGGCGCAGGCTATCACGCGCAGGTTTCGATGCAGATCGTCGCCATCTTCGCGACCGGAGGCCTCGCGACCTATTTTCACACCGTCATCATGAACCGGATCGGCCAGCGCATCATCACCGATGTGCAGCAGCAAATGTTCCGCCACCTGCTCGCGAACGACCTCGCCTTCTTCCACGCCAACCCCTCCGGCTCCCTGATCTCGCGCCTGACCAACGATGTTGGCGTCATGCGTCAGGCCATGGGCGAATGCCTCACCAACGCATTCAAAGGCGGCCTCACGCTCGCCTTTCTCATCGGCCTGATGTTCTATCAGGACTGGCGTCTATCCCTCGCCACCTTCGTCATTTTCCCGATCTCCGCAACCTTCGTCGCGCGGATCGGACGCCGCATGCGCAAACTCTCGACCGGAACGCAGGAACAAACCGGACGCTTCGCCTCGCTCTTGAGCCAGTCCTTTCAAGGCATGCGCCACGTCAAAGCCTACGGCATGGAAGATCATGAAGCCTCGCGCATCAAAGGCGTCACCGAAGCGATCTTCGACCTCGCGGTGCGTGGCTACCGCCAAAGCGCCCTGACAAGCCCCATCACGGAACTGCTCAACGGCCTCGCCTTCGGCGCCGCCATCATGTACGGCGGATGGCGTATCGATTCCGGTCTCATGACCCCCGGCGGACTGGCCTCGTTCATCGCAGCATTAGGCTTTGCTTACACGCCAATCAAGCGCATGGCTAAAGTAAACACTCAACTTCAAGCAGGTCTCGCAGCGGCTGAGCGCGTCTTCGCGCTACTCGACCTCAAACCCGCCATCTTGGACAAACCGGGCGCGCAACCGCTCGAAGCCCTCCAATATGGCATCGAACTCGACCATGTCGTCTTCGACTACCCCGACGGCACCCGAGCGCTCGACCATCTCTCGATCCGCGTCCCACCCGGAAAAACCGTCGCGCTGGTCGGCTCTTCCGGCGCAGGAAAATCGACCATCATCAACCTGATACCACGCTTTTATGACGTGCAGGATGGACGCATCCTCGTCGGCGGCAAAGACATTCGCGACGTCACAACACAAAGCCTGCGAAGCAAACTGGCACTCGTCAGTCAGGAAACCGCCCTCTTCGACGACACCATTCGCGCCAACATCGTCTATGGCCGCGAAAGCGCGACCGAAGACGAGATTATCGCCGCCGCGACAAACGCTTACGCCGACACCTTCATCCGCGCCCTGCCCCAAGGCTATGATACGGTCGTAGGCGAGCACGGCGTCAAGCTCTCCGGCGGCCAGCGCCAACGCATCGCCATCGCCCGCGCCATGCTGCGCAACGCGCCGATCCTGCTACTCGACGAAGCGACCTCCGCGCTCGACAACGAATCCGAACGCGCCGTGCAAGCCGCCCTCAAACGCCTCCAGCAAGGCCGCACCACGTTGATCGTCGCGCACCGCCTGTCCACCATCGTCGACTCCGACCTCATCGTGGTTCTGGAACATGGTCGCGTCGCGGAAAGCGGCACGCACAAGGAACTGCTCGAACGCAAAGGCCCCTACGCGCGACTCTATGGGTTGCAAGCCGCAGCTGAGTAGCAAACATCTTCGATGCATGCCATTGAAACCAGAAAACCTGCGCGATGCCGCATAAACATCCTCGATTAACCCTTTGACGAGTCATTGCTTGCGTATTACCATTCCGAATCGTTTCTACGTAATGATGAGTTTTCCCCATGACCGAAAATACTGTCACGCGCGCGCAGCTCGCTGAAACCGTTTATCAAGAAGTCGGATTGTCGCGGAATGATTCCGCGCAAATCGTTGACAAGATACTAGAAGAAATCAGCCAAGCGCTGATCCGCGACGAAGCGGTAAAGCTGTCGTCGTTCGGCACATTTCAGGTCCGCAGCAAGGGCGAGCGCATAGGCCGCAACCCCAAAACGGGCGAGGAAGTTCCGATTCTTCCGCGCCGCGTCCTGATGTTCCGCGCGAGCCACGTGCTCAAGGACAAGATCAACCGCGCGCTGACAGGCGTGGCATCGAACGAACCGCCCGACGAAGACGAGGAGGACGCATGAACCCGGACATCGCCCAAAGCATGCTGGCTATTGATACATCCGTCATACCCCAACGCGCCGCCACAACGGCCCCTGTACCCATGCCGACATCGCGCGCGATCGACATGAAATCGCCGACCGCCTTCCGCACCATCAGCGAAGTCGCGACCGATCTCGACATCCCACAACATGTTCTGCGCTTCTGGGAAAGCAAGTTCCAGCAGATCAAACCCTTAAAACGCGGCGGTGGACGGCGTTACTACCGTCCTGAGGACGTGCAGATCATCAGCGTCATCAAAGACCTGCTCTACAATCAAGGCTTTACCATCCGTGGCGTTCAAAAACTGCTGAAAGAAAACGGACACCCGGCTTCGCGGGCCGCGCGTTTAATGGTCCCCGACCCGCAAGTGCCAAACTCGCTGCCGATCCTCCGAACCCCCATCGCAACCACGCAACGAGATGAAACGCGTGGATTGTCCGCTGAAAAGCGCCAACAACTCGAAGGCGTGCTAAACGAGCTGAAATCCTTGCGGGAAATGCTGCGCCAGAGCGGAATCTAGCCATCTGGAGGCGCGTAATAGCAATTGCGGAATGGCCAAAAACTCCCTATAGTTCGCCCTCTTCGTACGGTCGGGATGTAGCGCAGCCTGGTAGCGCATCAGTCTGGGGGACTGGGGGTCGCAAGTTCAAATCTTGTCATCCCGACCAATAAACCATGCATGGCAAAGTCAAACAACCGGACAAGCGCCGCGCCTGTTTAGAGAAGTCGCGCCAAGCATCTCGCCGAAACACGGAGTTATTAACTTTTCCGAGAACCGAAACGCAAGCGTACTTAAGGGTACATGCGTAGCGGCCTTTAGCCCCCGCGACTTGTCGCGTCGTAGTTGCGGAGCAACGAAGACGGAAGGCGGGGAGCAGAAAACGCTGAAAAGCCAAAGCCGCAGTGAGAGATCGTGAACTGGTTCTTACGAATGAAACCCCTACCTGGCCTCATGGCACTACTGCGTCCGCGCCACTGGATCCAGAACAGCTTCGTCCTTGCGCCGCTAGTCTTCTCAGGGTACTTCCTGCGCGCGAACGCGGTCCGCGAAGCCTGCATCGGCGCAGCGCTGTTCTGCCTCGCCACCTCAACGACATACATCGTCAATGACCTCTATGACCACAATCGCGACCACATCCATCGCAAGAAATCAAAAACACGCCCTCTCGCCAGCGGGCAAATTCCTGTCCGCGCGGCGTGGCTCTTTCTGATCGCGCTTTACGCCGTTCTGCTATCCGGCTTTCTGCTAATACCTGCGATCATGCCAATTCTTCTGGGCTACATCCTTCTAAATCTTGCCTACACCTATTACCTCAAGAACGCCCCACCGCTCGATATCTTCACAGTCGCAACAAGCTACCTCATCAGGGTCTATGCAGGCGCTCTCGCAATCTCCGCGCCACCATCGCCATGGATGTTCGTCACAACTCTTGCCCTTGCGCTCTTTCTGGTGTCAATCAATCGGCGACAAGAAATCATCGACAGCCCTACGAAAACACGCGAATCCTTAAAAAAGTACTCTGCGGATCTGCTCGACCGCTATGCCGAGATGTCTGCGACCGGAGCACTCGTCTTCTACGGCCTATTTGTCATATTAGAAAAGCCACAACTCATCGTCACCTTCCCACTCGTTGTGTTCGGAATGTTCCGCTACTGGCTAATTGCCGATCAACGCCAGAACGCAGAATCCCCAACCGACGCCCTACTCGAAGACAAACAGCTTCTCGCCACAATTGTCCTCTGGGTCAGCACATGCGTCTGGGCGCTGTGGCCAGCTTAGACCTTACGCAATAAAGAGAGACAATTCGAAACCACAAAAACCAAGCGCGCTCTTTCGCGCCAAATACCTGAACGCCTCTCTCCTCACCTAACCGCCCCGCGACGCAACCTGTCGTTAATCGCGATCCCCAGCCCCTCTTCCGGTATCGGCATCACCGCGATGCGCGAAACCCCGGCGGCGTCGAGCCGATGCAGCATCGCGAACAAATTAGCCGCAGCCTCATGAACATCGCCGGAAGGGCTAAGATTAAGCCGCAGCGTTCCGCCCTTCACATGCATATCCTCGCCGAACGTCAACAGCGCCTCGTCTCCTTCGGCGAAAAGCGCGTTCAACCGCAACGCCGCGCGCGGCGCATAATGCGAAGATAGCAACCCCGGCGACGGAGCCGGAGAATCTTCGCCCGCAGAAAGCTCCGCAACCGCGACAGGGCGCCCCAGAATTTTTTCGATCTGCTCACGCGGCACGCCGCCAGGACGCAGAATCTCCGGCGCATGCCGCAGCCACGACACGACCGTGGACTCGACCCCCACGGCGCAACGCCCGCCGTCGATAATCGCATCGACTGCGCCGACCAAAGATTCCGCGACATGCGCGGCCTCGGTCGGGCTAAGCTTGCCGGAAGCGTTCGCGCTGGGCGCAGCGACGGGAACGCCCGCCCGCTCGATCAGCGCCTGCGCGACCGGATGCGAAGGCATTCGCACCGCGAGAGTCTCCGTCCCCGCGCTCGCCAGCCTTGAAACCGGACAATGCGGATGGCGCGGCAGCACCAGCGTCAACGGCCCCGGCCAAACCGCTTCAGCCAGCATCCGCGCTGCGGCGTTCCAGACAATCAAACTATCCAAAGCCTCAATCTTCGCAACATGAACGATCAGCGGATTGAACTGCGGCCTGCCCTTGGCGGCGTAAATAGCCGCCACCGCGCGATCATTCGTCGCGTCCGCACCAAGCCCGTAAACCGTCTCGGTCGGAAACGCGACCAGTTTCCCCTCGCGCAGCATCGAAGCCGCCCGCGCCAGCGATTCAGGATCACATTGCAAGATCAGGGAACTATGATTCATAAAAAGATACCTCGCCGCTGGCGCAGTCTAATTCCCTCCCCCCCTGTGGGGAGGGTAAGGGAGGGGGGCCATCCGCAATCCCTACTTATCCATCACGTCCCTGACCGCCTTCGCAACTTCTTCGACATGCCCAGGAACCTTGACCTTGCGCCACACAGCCCGAACAATTCCCTTGGCGTCAATCAAGAACGTCGAACGCTCGATCCCCATATACTTCTTCCCATACATGCTCTTTTCGACCCAAACCCCGAACGCCTCGCACGCCGAACCGTCCTCGTCGAAAGCCAAAGGAAAAGTCAAATCGAACTTGCGAGCGAACTTCTCGTGGCTCGCAACACTGTCCTTCGAAACGCCGATCACCATGACGCCAAGCTTGGAAAAATCCGGCAAAGCGTCGCGAAATCCGCAAGATTCGGTCGTGCAGCCAGACGTATCGTCCTTCGGATAGAAGTACAGTACGAACGGCTTGCCCCTAAGCTTCGCGCTCTCCGCCCTCCCGATCACCGTCGCCGGCATGGAAAAATCAGGAATTACGCCGCCTGCGTCCTGAAAGATGGGAGTTTGAGGAACTGCGATCATGTATGCACCCTATGGATGGAACGACAAAGCTACGGAAGAACTCCTCTCCCCGCGTCCCCCTGAGGACTCAGGCAATGATTGCAGAAATTGGCGCGAAGAACCAATAAGAAACCGCGATCTGTCTTTCAAAGAAACGCTTTGTAGAAGATAATCTCGATGCTGACAGGGATCAAGATCCCATGGCGCCAAAGTATAAAGCCGATCATATAGGACATGGCAGCTAAATCCTGCTTTCTGCGCGCCGCGAAGCGTCGCCAACACGCAAATCGTCGTGGTTCCGCCGGTTACAACGACGGAGCAAGCCCCATATTTTTCGCGAATGAAATGCGCTAGAAATCCATCCTGAAAGGCGTCTTCAGCTCCCTTAACGAATACGTCCTCGTCTTTTTTGATGTTGATGCCCGCAACCCCAGATGAACGCAAATGCTTCTGCGGGTATGGACAACCTGCGCCGGATGGCCAACTAACCACGGACTCCATCAGAATGAAGTTCGCGTTCCCTTTCGGAAAAGCAACCCAGATCGTCGGAACGCCACGTTTTCTCAAAACGTCTGCAAAACATCTTGCGTCTGAAATCAACTGCTTGCGGCGAGTCTCGCGCACATGGCACAGATTAGATTCATCAAGATCAACTGATAAATGAACGCAATCAACCATAATTGATTAATCAATAAAAAAATTAATAATAATAGACAACATATCACATGGGCATGAAAATAATAATTCTTAATCTTATCCCCTACCCCGCCCTTAACAACGGCACCGCCGCATCCCTTGCGAACAGATAAAGCAACGTCCGCAAAGCCTTCCCGCGTTCGCTTTCAAGGTTAGGATCGCGCGATAAAACCAGCGCCGCGTCGTCATGGGCAATCTCGAGCAAATCCTGATCCCTGGATAAATCCGCCATGCGGAATTGCTGCAAGCCGCTTTGCCGCAACCCCAGCAACTCCCCCGGACCGCGCAGGCGCAAATCCTCCTCCGCGATGCGAAACCCGTCCTCAGTTTCGCGCATCAGCTTCAGCCGCGCCTTGGCCGTCCCGCCCAAAGGCATCTGCGCCAGCAACAAACAATTGGAACTCACCTGCCCGCGCCCGACGCGCCCGCGCAGCTGATGCAATTGCGCAAGCCCGAACCGCTCGGCATGCTCGATCACCATCAAGCTTGCGTTCGGTACGTCGACTCCCACCTCGATCACCGTCGTGGCCACCAGCAACCGCGTCGCGCCGGAACTAAACGCCTCCATCGCCTTGTCTTTCTCTTCCGCCGCGAGCCGACCGTGCGCCAGCCCAACCTGTCCCGGAAACCTCTCACCCAAAATTCGCGCGCGCTCAGTCGCCGCAGCGAGATCGCTCATTTCGGATTCCTCCACCAACGGGCAAACCCAGTAAACTTGAGCGCCCTCTTGAAGCTTGCGCCCCACCGCCTCAATCACCTCGTCAAGCCGCTTGAGATCGACCACGCGCGTATCCACAGGCTTGCGCCCCGCCGGTTTTTCGAGCAACCGCGACACGTCCATGTCGCCATAGGCCGTTAGCGTCAGCGTGCGCGGAATAGGCGTCGCGGTCATGACAAGGATATCCACGCCGCGCCCCTTGCCGGACAGCGCCAGCCTCTGATGCACGCCAAACCGATGCTGCTCGTCGATAATCGCAAGCCCCAAATCCTGAAACGCGACGCCGTCCTGAAACAACGCATGCGTGCCAACGACAATCTTCAACGCCCCATCCGCTAGTTTCTGCAGAGTCTCGGCCCGCCCCGCCGCGCGGCTTTTTCCCACCAGAACCCCGACCTCGATCCCCAAGGGAGCCAGCATCCTGTTCAGCGTCGCATGATGTTGCCGCGCCAGAATTTCGGTGGGAACCATCAAGGCCGCCTGCGCCCCCGCCTCGACCGCCTGCAGCATCGCCATCAAAGCCACGACCGTCTTGCCCGCCCCCACATCGCCCTGCAACAGCCGCAGCATACGCTTAGGCTCCTGCATGTCGGACACGATCTCCGCCACCGCTTTCTGTTGCCCCTGCGTCAAAGCGAACGGCAAAGCCTCCTCAAGTTTCCGCCGCAACCCGCCGTCCGCCGCCAAGGCTCGTCCCGCGCTCGCACGATGATGCTTGCGGATGACCGAAAGCGCGAGTTGATCGGCCAGCACCTCGTCATAGGCGATCCTGCGCCGCGCCGCGTCCGGAGGCAAAATCGGCAAAGAGGAATCTTCCATCCCCGGCAACAACGCCGCGCTTTCCGGCTGCGGATGATGCGCCGCCATCAGCGCGGTCTTCCAATCCGGCCAGCGCTCCCGCGCCTTCAACGCGGGATCGAGCCACTCCGGCAGATCGGGAACGCAGGCAAGCGCCTGCTCAACCGTCTTGCGCAACATCTTGTTACTCAGGCCTTCCGTCAACGGATAAACCGGCTCGGCGCGCGGAATCTCCGCCGCGCGTTCGACCGGAACCACATAATCGGGATGGTTCATCGCCCACCCGCCGCGATAGCGCTCCAACAGCCCGCTCACCACCACCTTGGCGTTGGTCGGATAAAGCTGCGCGAGATACTCTCCCTTGGCATTGAAATAGGTGATGACGATCTGCTCCGTTTCGTCCACCCCGACGATGCGGTAAGGCAGCCCATGTTTGCGCGGCGGATTATGCTCAACGATCGCCAAAGTCAGCGTCGCCACGCGATCCTTGTCGGCATAGCGTAACTGCGGGCAATAGCCCCTGTCGATCACGCCGGACGGCAAATGCCACAGCAAATCCGCCACCTGCTCGCCCCCGCACAAACGCTTGTACAGCGGCAAAAACTTCGGCCCCACCCCGCGCAGCGAGGTGAGGGGCGCAAACAAGGGAAAGAGGATCGACGGACGCATATAGACTATATAGCGGCAATCCCCGCGCATTTACAGTCGTTCATCTCATGTCCAGAACGCGCCGCAAGCGCCGTCATCGCGAGCGCAGCGACGCGATCAAGAGTCAAAAAGGGAAACTGAAAAAATAGAAAATTCCCAAAAATTCCTATTGACACGTCATTTTCCCATATGTTAGATAGTTCCCATCCATCCCGTGGAACGGAAGGATGTTTTGAGGAAAGAAGGTCCCGTGGTCCGCGCGGTAAGCGGGAGAAAAACCGGAAACCTCAAGACAAGCGGCGCCTCTCGCGCCATCGGACAGTGGGTCCGACAGCGTGAAGAGGGAGAGGCCTCTCTCCTCTTGTTAAAGCAAGAGGCAAGGAACGAGAAGGATGGAAGGATCGACATGACACAAGAAAGGATGACAATGAAACCAAGGCGGTAGGACCAAAAATCCGGGCGGAGAAGGGAACGGGAAACGCCAAGAAGGCCAAAAGCCCGCAACCCATTGACCGCGCTGTCACGCCTGCCTATAAGTTCGGCGTCGCGCGATGAACCGCATAAGGACCCCACCATGAGGCTTTCCGCACGCAAGCCAGCGCCAAAAGGCTTGATCGCCTCCATCCCGCGCGAGATCTTCAGCCTGCCCGTCATCGTCTGCGCCCTTGGCTACTTCGTCGACGTGTACGACATCGTCATCTTCAGCGCCGTACGCGGAACGAGCCTGAGCGCGATAGGAATCCCCAAAGAAGAAATATTCAAAACCGGAGCGTGGCTGTTGAACGCCCAAATGGTCGGCATGCTGTTGGGTGGCCTTCTCTGGGGCATAGTCGGGGACAAGAAAAGCAGAACGACAGCGCTTTTCGGCTCGATCTTCCTCTATTCCGTCGCAAACATCCTGAATGCCTGGGTACAAACGGTAGACCAGTACGCATGCCTGCGATTTCTGTCAGGACTAGGGTTGGCGGGCGAGATTGGCGGCGGCGTGACCCTGATAAGCGAGATCCTGCCCAAGCGCATCAGAATCTACGGCGTCGCCGTGTTCGGAGCAATCGGCTTGTCAGGCGGAGTTGCGTCCGGACTTGCCGCTGAATTTCTGGACTGGAAAACAGCCTACATCATCGGCGGAGTTCTGGGCCTGTCCTTGCTCGCGCTGCGCTGGCGGGTGTTCGATTCGGATATGTTCAAAAAATCCTTAGCCGACCGCAGCGTCAAACGCGGAAAGCTACGAATGCTGTTATGGCCTCCGCGCCGCGCCATGACATACCTCGCCTGCATCCTGATCGGCATCCCTGTTTACTTTGTCGTCGTCGTCTTCATGGTCTTCGCGCCCGAACTGGCCAAATCGCTGGAAATCGACGGAACGTTATCAGCGGCAATTGTCGTCGTGTGCATGTATGCAGGCATCCCCTTGGGCGACATCGCCTGCGCGATCTTGAGCCAAAAACTGAAAAGCCGCCGCCGCGCGCTGCTCGTATTTTTGGCTCTACATTTCTCCGTGACTTGCCTCTATCTGTTTTCGCCCAAGGGCATGCCCGTCAACTGGTATTACGCGCTATCTGTGCTCATAGGTTTCTGCGGTGGATACTCAATCATGCTTGTTGGGTTGTCTGCGGAGCATTTCGGCACGAACCTGCGAGCGACCGTCTCAACCAGCGTTCTGAATTTCGTGCGCGCTTCGACCATTCCAATAACCGGACTCTGCATGCTCCTCAAACCCCACATGCCGCTTAATCAAGCGGCCTTGATCATCGCCTTTCTTGCTTACGCTCTTGCCCTGATTGGTCTATGGATTGTCGAAGAAACAGCGGAGCGCGATCTGGATTACTATGAAAAATGACCCGAACGACCGCCGCCGCGAGCGCCTGCGCTTCCGCAGTTGGCATCGCGGCACACGCGAATTAGACACCCTCTTGGGCCGCTTCGCCGACGCGCACCTTGCGGAATTTTCGCCGCAAGAGCTCGACGCCTACGAAGACCTCCTGCTCTGCGGCGACCCCGACCTGTTCGACTGGATCACCAAGAAAACCCCCGTCCCCGCTGAACGCGACAGCGAAGTCTTGCGTAACCTCATCGCCTTCTTCGACTGCAAACCTTATAAGGAATCGGGGGGATGATTAACCTAACCGAAAGCGCAGCCTGATTCCCTCCCCCACGTGGGGAGGGTTAGGAAGGGGGGCACGCCGCAAGTAACCGCAACATAAAATCAAGGACCGCCCCATGCGTATCACCGTCATCAACCTTGCCCGCGCGACCGACCGTCGCCAATTCATGGAGCGGCAAGCGCAAACGCTTGGCCTCGCTTTCGACTTCCTCGAAGCGACCGACGGCAAGACGCTCGCCGATACTGACCGCGCCCTGATCGACCACGACAAACGCAAAGCCATCTCGCCCTATCCCCTGACCGACAACGAGCTTGGCTGCTGGTTAAGCCACCGCCGCGCGATGCAGGCGCTGCTCGACAGCGGGGAGACCATGTGCGCGATCCTCGAAGACGATGCCGCGCTCTCACCCGATTTTCCGCGCGTGCTCGCCGCCATAAAAAGCCTGCCGGAATCCTCCTTCGACGTGATCGACCTGCACCGCAATTTCAAGCGCAATGAAATCTTCGCCTTCTGCCGCAAGCTGACGGACGGCTACGATCTGGGGCGCATCGGCACCACGCATATGAACGCGACCGGCTACGTCGTCACGCGCAAAGGCGCAGAAAAAACCCTCGCCTCGACGCCAAAAGCCGCCCACGCCATCGACAAGGACATGCACCGTTACTGGGCCAACGGCCTCGACTTCTACGGCCTCTCGCAACCCGTGGCCAAGCAACAAGACAACGGCCATTCCTATATCGACGAAACGCGCGGCCAAGACCGCCCCGCCGACCGCCCCCGCTACCCCGACGCCGACCGCCCAATCTGGCGCTTCCGCCGCCGCTGGACGAAACTCTGCGATACCCTCGCCAAACGCGCGATTTTCCCTTATTATGTCTGGAAAGGAAGAAAAAACCTCTCGGCATGAACGGCGCAGTCCCCTCCCCCTCGTGGGGAGGGATAGGGAGGGGGGCCATCCGCAATCCTAACAGTGGAATTTTCAAACATAACCTTCCGGTAACCAATGACACCAGAACAATCACAAACAAAGCTTCAGGAAATATTTATGCCTGTAGCAACAAAACATATGAATAATTATGAAAACAAATATAAAGACGGATTTTCATATTTTGTACACTACACATCTGCAGAAGCCGCCATAAATATCTTAGACAAGAAATGTCTTTGGATGAGAAATACAAATTGCATGTCAGATTATAGAGAAATTCATCACGGAATAGAATTTATAGAAGGATTTCTAAATAGTGCAGACTGTAAAAAATTAATATCAGCACTGCAGGCATGCCAACAAAATGAAGCATCGCAGGCTATTAGCGAATTTATTGCAATAAAAGAAAAAATAAGAAAGCACACCTATATCACATCTATATCAGAACACAATAAAGAAGATGAAGATATTCATGGACGCCTGTCCATGTGGCGCGCATATAGCGGAACATCCACAGGGATCGCAATAGTCTTCAAAACATCCAACTCAGATCCCATACATATACCTGATGTATTTTTTAGCCCAGTAGCATACCTAAAAAAAGAAGAAATACATAAATCCATAAACGAAATAATAAATAATATAGAAATAAATCAACAATTTCTTTGCACTATTTCACCGAAAACAGTAAAACAATATCTTATAAATACTTTTGTCGCTGCCGCATCCTGTTTAAAACACCCAGGATTTAAAGAAGAAAAGGAATGGAGAATCGTACATTCGCCAAAGATATTCGGCAATACATTAGAGTATGAAATTATAACAATAAATAGCGTTCCACAAATGATATACAAGCTACAATTAATCAACCAGTTAGAGCCGTCGCGATTGATAGACAGGATTATCATTGGGCCATCGCAATACACGGACCAATTATTTGAAGCATTTACTACAAAATTGCGCACACTATCAATATCAAACCCAGAATCTCGCGTAATTAGATCTCTCATACCGTTGCGCACATAATTAACATGCAAGTTATATAGAAAGTTTGCCCCATGTTCTCCTCCGCCTTCGACCCCACCCGCCCCGGACGCGCGACGCTCTATGGCATGCCCGCCGGGCACGATGTGCGCGTGCTGGCGGAAATCGCTGGTAAAACGCATGGCGCGCCGCTGATCCATGTCGCGCTCGACGACGTGCGAGCGGCGATCATGGCCGACGCCTTCGCCTTCTTCGCCCCGCAATGCGAGATCGTGCAGTTTCCGGCATGGGACTGCCTACCCTACGACCGCATCTCCCCCCATCCCGACATCGCGGGCGCACGGCTCGCCGCGCTCACGCGCTTCGGCAAGCCGTTCAAACGGCCCTGCGTCGTCCTCACCACCGTCAACGCCGCCGTGCAGAAAACCTTGCCGCCGGAAATTCTAGGCGAAGCAAGCCTCGCCGCCGCCATCGGCGACGAACTCCCCATCGAAAAACTCCGCGCCTTCCTCGCCGCCAACGGCTACGCCGCCGCCAGCGCCGTGCGCGAACCCGGCGAATTCGCCGTGCGCGGCGGCATCGTCGATATCTATCCATCAGGCCACGACGCGCCGTTGCGCATCGACTTCTTCGGCGACGAAATCGAGGCGATCCGCGTCTTCGACCCGCTGACGCAGACCACGACCGACAAGATCAACGAATTCCGCTTAGGCCCCGTCACGGAAGCCCTGCTCGACGAACGCTCCATCGCGAAGTTCCGCGCGGGCTATCGCGAGCTGTTCGGCGCGGTGAACGACAAGGACCCGCTCTATGAATCCGTCAGCGCAGGCCGCAAGTTTCCCGGCCTTGAGCACTGGTTGGGCCTTCTCTACCCGCGCCTGTGCAGCCTGTTCGACTACCTGCCCGCAGCGCCCGTCGCCTTCGACCCTCAGGCGGAAGAATCCATCGCCTCCCGCTTCGCCCAGATCGAGGATTTCTACCGCGCAAGACTTTCGCTCTACGAAGCTTCCCGACGCAACAAGCCGCGCAAGGACAACGGCGAACGCTCCGCCAACACGCTCGCCGCCGTTTACAAGCCCGCCCCTGTCGCGTCGCTTTATCTGGACAAAAAGGCCGTCGACGATATCAAATCCGGACGCGCAACCTGCTGGCTCTCGCCCTTTGCCAACAGCGCGACGGAGTCCCCTGCATTAGAAGAGTCAGAAAAATCCGTGACAACGGCGCAACCTGATTCCCTCCCCCTTGCGGGGAGGGCTAGGGTGGGGGAGCTTCAGCAAGCAGGTAATAGGAATCAAAAAGCAGAGTCATGCAGCAGCCTCTCTCCAACAACTAATAACCACTCTCTGGCTTCCGGTTCCCCCACCCTAACCCTCCCCGCAAGGGGGAGGGAATCAGATCGTGCTAACTTCAAAGATGATGCATCTGGCCATACGCTTTCCATCGACGCGCAGGGCCGCCGTGGCCGCGACTTCGCGGATGCAAGAGCGCAGAGCGCCGCGAACCCCGCCGCGCTTTACGACGCGCTCCGCGCCTACGCCGCCGAACGCCAGTCGCGCAACCAGCATGTCGCGATAGCCTGCGCGAGCCAAGGCTCCGCCGAACGCCTCGCCAATCTTCTGCGCAATCATAACCTCACGGCGCTGACCGTCCTTAAAGACTTCGACTCGTTGCGCAAAACCGACCGCGCCGCGCTTTCGCTGATCGTGCTCGGCCTCGAACATGGCTTCGTCGCGCCCGACCTCGCCCTCGTCACCGAGCAGGATTTGCTGGGCGACCGCCTCGTGCGCCCGACGCAAAAGCGTCGCGCCAGCGCAAAATTCCAGCTTGAGTTAGGTTCGCTCAACACAGGCGATTTCGTCGTGCACGCCGAACACGGCATCGGGCGCTACGAAGGGCTTGAAACGCTGACCGTGATGGGGCTTCAGCACGATTGCGTCAAGCTGATCTACGACGGCGGCGACAAGCTCTATGTGCCGGTGGAGAATCTCGAAGTCCTGACGCGCTATGGAGCCGCAGACAGCGGCGCGTCTCTCGACAAGCTCGGCGGCGCAGGCTGGCAGCAACGCAAAGCCCGCGTCAAGAACCGCTTGAAAGACATGGCCGACGAGCTGATGAAAATCGCCGCCGCGCGCGAGGTTCGCAAAGGCGAGATCGTCGGCGTCGAGGAAAGCGCGTGGCAGGAATTCGCGGCCAGATTCCCCTATCCGGAAACTGAAGATCAAGCCCGCGCCATCGAGCAAGTGCGCGAGGATTTACTCAGCGGCAAACCGATGGACCGCCTCGTCTGCGGCGATGTCGGTTTCGGCAAAACCGAAGTCGCGCTGCGCTCGGCCTTCGCCGCCGTGCAGGCCGGATTGCAAGTCGCCGTGGTCGTCCCGACCACCTTGCTCGCCCGTCAACATTACAACAACTTCGTCCGCCGCTTCGCCGGATTCCCCGTCCGCATCGCGCAACTCTCGCGCATGGTGACGGCGCAAGAAGCGAAACAGACCAAAGAAGAACTAAAAGCAGGCCGCGTGGAGATCGTCGTCGGCACGCATGCGCTGTTAGGCAAGGAAGTAGGATTCCAAAACCTCGGCCTTCTCATCATCGACGAGGAACAGCATTTCGGCGTCAAGCAAAAGGAAAAACTCAAGGAGCTTCGCGCCGAAGTCCACGTCCTCACCCTGACCGCCACGCCGATCCCACGCACGCTGCAACTCGCGATGTCGGGCGTACGCGAATTGAGCCTCATCGCCACGCCGCCGCTCGACCGCCTCGCCGTCCGCACCTTCGTGCTGCCCTACGATCCGATCGCGCTCCGCGACGCGCTGATGCGCGAGCATTTTCGCGGCGGCCAAAGCTTCTATGTCTGCCCGCGCATCGAAGACCTCGCCGGAGTCGAGGAAGCCCTGCGCGAACTGGTGCCGGAAGCCAAGCTCGTCACCGCCCATGGTCGCATGACGCCGACGCAGCTCGACGACATCATGACCGCCTTCGACGCCAAGCAATACGACATTCTTCTGGCGACCAACATCGTCGAGTCCGGCCTCGACATCCCGAACGCCAACACCATCGTCATCCACCGCGCCGATATGTTCGGCCTCGCGCAACTCTACCAGCTTCGCGGGCGCGTGGGCCGCGCCAAGCTTCGCGGCTACGCCTATCTGACCTATCCAGCGGAAGCGCCCTTGTCGAAAACGGCGCTGCAACGTCTCGAAGTCATCCAAACGCTCGAAGAACTCGGCGCGGGCTTCCAGCTCGCAAGCCACGACATGGACATTCGCGGCGCAGGCAATCTGTTGGGCGAGGAGCAATCGGGCCATGTCCGCGAAGTCGGCATCGAGCTGTACCAGCAAATGCTGCAAGACGCCGTAGCCATCGCCCGCGCAGGCGGAGACTTAAGAAACGGCGGGCAGGAACGCTGGACGCCGCAAATCAATCTCGGCCTGTCTGTCCTGATCCCCGAAGACTATGTGCGCGACCTCAATCTGCGCCTCGGCCTCTACCGCCGCTTGGCCGACATCGAAACCGAAGCCGACATCGAGGCGCTGGCCGTCGAAATGATCGACCGCTTCGGCCCGCTGCCGCCCGAAGTCGAGAACCTCACGCAGATCGTCAAGATCAAGCTTCTATGCCGCAAGGCGGGCGTGGAGAAAATCGACGCAGGTCCCAAAGGAGCCGTCATCGCCTTCCGCGACAACAAATTCGCCAACCCCGATAAACTCATCGCTTGGATCGCCAAACAATCCGGAACCGTCAAAGTCCGCCCCGACCAAAAACTCGTCCTCCTCCGCCTCTGGGACACCGACGCCCAACGCCTGAACGGAGCAAGAAAAACGCTGGAGGAACTGGCTGGGATGGAAGCCTAAATATTAACCACGGATACAAACTGCCCCGCATATTAACATATTGTTCCAGAACAAGATTCGTTGTTACCGCAAACGTCATGCCCGCGAAGGCGGGCATCCATCTCCCGATGTTGAAACAAAAGAAAAACGTACACGTGAAGCGCCTACATTGAGGGCTGGCGATGGATGCCTTCGCGGGCATGACGTTTGCTGCTTGTTTTCTCTACATGATCAATGGCTTTATCTGTAGGGGAGTATGGCGATTTTCACCTATAATCCCTCGCATCCCGCCCTTTCTCTGCCTCCATATAGGCGCGGAGAATAGCATTGATGCGCGTCTGATAGCCGCTCTGCGCGCGAAACCAGCGCAGCAAGTCTTCGTCGATGCGCATAGTCACCGTCTGTTTGGGCTTCGGCATGACGACTTTGGCCTTTTTCCAGAAAGCCTCGTCGGTTAGCCGCGCATCGGGATCATTCACGATTCCCGAACGGATTTCAGAATCAGGCTTGCTACGCAAAGCCCTCCAGTCCGTGCCTTTCGCCTTACGCGCCTTCGATATTTTTCCAGTAACTACATCTTTCATGAGGTTCCGATCTCTGGATACTTTGACAACTCCATTCCGCCCAGCAACGCTTATAGTAAAGAAAACGCAATAATACAGTCCCATTATTTCCCTCTCTTCCCCCTACCCCTCCCCCTCTTCCTTATGCTAATCTCCGCCCGCATTTGACCGAAAAATTGGAGCCTCGAACCATGAACATCGACCAGACCAAACAACGCATGGAAAGCGCGCTCGACGCCCTGCGCAAGGAATTCGGCGGCCTGCGCACGGGCCGCGCCTCGACCAGCCTTTTGGACAACATCCATGTCGATGCCTACGGCAGCATGATGCCGCTCAATCAGGTCGGCACGGTGGGCGTGCCGGAACCGCGCCTCCTGACCGTTCAGGTCTGGGACAAAGGCCTCGCCAAATCCGTCGAAAAAGCCATCCGCGACGCGGGGTTGGGCCTCAACCCTCAACCGGACGGCCAACTGATCCGCGTGCCGCTGCCGGAACTGAGTCAGGAGCGCCGCCAGGAGCTTTCCAAGATCGCGGGCAAATACACCGAATCCGCCCGCATCTCCGTCCGCAATGTGCGCCGCGACGCGATGGACGCGCTGAAGAAAGAGCAAAAGGACGGCAAGCTCTCGGAAGACGAACACAAGACGCAAAGCGACAAGGTCCAGAAACTGACCGATGAAATCGTCAAAAAAATCGACGACGCGCTCGCCGCCAAAGAAAAGGAAATCATGCAGGTCTAACCTATGGAACCAAAGACAGACCACTCGCCCCAGAAGCTTCACGTCGCCATCATCATGGATGGCAACGGACGCTGGGCTGCGGCTCGTGGTCTGCCGCGCACCATGGGCCACCGCGCAGGCATCGAGGCCGTGCGAAGAACGCTCAAGGCCGCGCGCGAATTGCCCGTCAGCCACCTCACGCTCTACAGCTTTTCCTCAGAAAACTGGCGCAGACCCCTGACGGAGATCAACGAATTGATGCAGCTCTTGCGCTTCTACCTGCGCAGCGAGCTTGCGACGTTGCATAAGGAAGGCGTGCGCATCAGGATCATCGGCGAGCGCCGCAAGCTCCCCGCCGACATCGCCGACATGATCGAGCATGCTGAAGAGCTGACCCAAGACAACAAGGCGCTGACCCTCACTTTGGCGTTAAGTTACGGCGGAAGGCAAGAAATCACCTCGGCGGCAAGAGGCCTCGCCAAAGCCGTCGCGCGCGGAGAACTCGCCGCCGACGCCATCGACGAGCACGTCATGCAATCCTTCCTCTTCACCGGCGGCATGCCGGACCCCGACCTCGTGATCCGCACCAGCGGCGAAAAGCGCATCTCGAACTTCCTGCTGTGGCAATCGGCCTATGCCGAGTTCGTCTTCCTCGACACGCTGTGGCCCGACTTCTCCGCCGAACATCTTTCCGCCGCGATTGAAGAATACCAACGCCGCGAACGCCGCTATGGCGACACGGCCGGAAACAGAAAATGAGAGAGAGCTGTTGTAAATCTAGCGTAATGGCGCAACCTAATTCCCTCCCCCCTGCGGGGAGGGTTAGAGTGGGGGAGCTTCAGCAAACAGAATATAAAAATTATAAGGACAGAATCTTGCCACAACGTGGTTCTGATAACTGATGATTGACACCAGTCTTCTCATCCCCCACCCTAACCCTCCCCGCAGGGGGGAGGGAATCGCGTTCGTCATTCCGCAAGAACTTGCCTTAACCAACTAGGACAGACAGGCATAATGCGGTTCTTGAAATCCAAAAACTTCCGGCAACGCGTGATTTCGGCGGCCATCATGGCCCCCGCCTTCTTCGCCACCGTCTTTTTCGGCGACTGGTGGTTCACCGCGACGGTCGCCGTATTCACCCTCATGGGCCTGCGCGAATGGCTCAAGATCGTGGACGGCACGCTACCACGCCCGCTCGAAATCCTCGCAGGTCTTAGCCTGCTCGCCACCTTGTCTCTGGCGACGGGGCTAACGCCCGCCTCCGGCCTTGCTGCGCTCGGTATATTAACGGCCTCGCTGCTGATTGCGGCCATGCTGGCCAAGCGTCCACATCCCGCATGGATCGCCATCGGTCTGCCCTATATGGCGGGCGGCGGCCTCGCCATCGTCGCGCTGCGCGCCTGCGACCATGGCTTGGCGCAAGTCAGCTATCTTCTGGCCATCGTCTGGGGAACCGACACCGGAGCCTATCTCGCAGGCAAGATCATCGGCGGGCCTAAGCTCGCCCCCAGCATCAGCCCCAAGAAAACGCTGGCCGGATCGCTCGGCGGCATCACGCTGGCCATCCTGCTCGGCGCCTCCGTCGCGGCGGGATTCAAGGCCCAAAACCTGATGATGGCCATAGTCTTCGCCATCGTTCTTTCCATCGCGTCCCAACTTGGCGATTTGTTCAAGTCATGGTTCAAGCGCCGCGCGAACATGAAGGACAGCGGCGACCTGATCCCCGGCCATGGCGGCGTGCTCGACCGCATCGACGGTCTTGCTTTCGCCAGCATCCTTTTTGCGCTATGTGAAGACCCAATCCGCCAGCTTATCGGCTGGCCTTGAAGAACATGACAGCGCAATCAACCAACAAGCGCAACCTAATCCCCTCCCCCTCGTGGGGAGGGATAGGGAGGGGGGCCATCCGCCAATCCCACTCTACAAAGATTTGAACAAAGGAATCCCCATGTCCGCCCAACAAGCCCAAACCATAAAACCCCGCAGCGCAACCGCCTCGCGCCCCAAAAGCGTCACCATTCTCGGCTCGACCGGATCGGTGGGCTGCCAAACGATTGACCTGATCGAACGCGCGCCGGAGCAATACGAAGTTGTCGCATTAACCGCCCGCAAGAACGTCGCGAAACTCGCGGAACAAGCCAAAAATCTGAAAGCGAAAAGCGCCGTGATCGCCGACGAAAGCCTGTATCAGGAGCTTAAAGACGCCCTGCGCGGCACCAACATCGCCGTCTCCGCCGGAGCCAAAGCGGTCGAAGAAGCCGCCACCATGGCAAGCGACTGGGTCATGTCCGCCATCGTCGGCGCTGCCGGCCTTCCCCCCACCTTGGCCGCCGCAAGGCGCGGCGCGGAACTGGCCTTCGCCAACAAGGAAACGCTCGTTTGCGCTGGCCCCTTGATGATGGAGCTGGTCAAAAAACATGGCGCGAAGCTCCTGCCCGTGGACAGCGAACATAACGCGATCTGGCAGGTCTTCGACGAAGAACGCCGCGAAAGCATCGCCAAAATCATCCTGACCGCCTCAGGCGGCCCCTTCCGCACGAAAACGCGCGAAGAAATGGCAAAGATGACTCCGGAACAAGCGATCAAACACCCGGTCTGGAGCATGGGCGCGAAAATCTCCATCGACAGCGCGACCCTGATGAACAAAGCGCTGGAAATCATCGAAGCGCATTTCCTGTTTCAAATGCCGTCCGAAAAAATCGACGTGCTCGTGCACCCGCAATCCGTCATCCACAGCATGGTGGAGTATGTCGACGGCTCGACGCTGGCGCAGTTGGGTTCGCCCGACATGCGCACGCCGATCAGCACCACGCTCGCCTGGCCCAACCGCATGCCAGCGCCCGTGGCCAAGCTCGACCTCGCCAAAATCGGGCAACTAACCTTCGAAGCGCCGGATCCTGTGAAATTCCCCGCCCTGCGCCTCGCCCGCGAAGCCATGCAAAAAGGCGGCACAGCGCCCGCCGCGCTCAACGCCGCCAACGAGATCGCGGTTCAGGCTTTCCTCGACCACCGCATCGGCTTTCTCGACATCGAACGCATCAACGAAACCGTCATGAACGCAAGCCCTGCCACCCCCCTTACCGACCTTGATGTGCTGCTTAACGCCGACGAGGAAGCAAGAAAAATGGCAACAGCAATGGTGAACCGAAACAAGCCCTGAGCAAAAACCGCTCTCAAGGTTAACGGAAACGAAGATAACCGACAACGTTCCCCTTGACTTTCACCACGTTTTTCGTCAAAAACGCATCCTTCCAGATGCGAACGTAAGCCATGGGCGGCGACGCATGGCTGGGCGCGTTTCAAGATAAATTAAGGAATATCAACATGTTCGCAGTCATCAAGACCGGCGGCAAGCAATACAAGGTTGCTGAAGGCGACGTCATTCAGGTGGAAAAGCTCCCCGCCGAAACCGGAAAATCGGTCGATCTGTCCGAAGTTCTCATGCTGTGCGACGGCGACAAGGTCACCGTAGGGACCCCCACGGTATCCGGCGCGAAGGTCACCGCGACCGTCGAAGCGCAGGACCGCACCGGCAAGCTGATCATCTTCAAAAAGAAGCGCCGTCAAAACTATCGCCGCAAAAACCATCACCGCCAGTTCTTCACCGTGCTGAAGATCACCGGCATCAAGGGCTGATTTGAAGGAGAAGGAACTATGGCACATAAAAAAGCAGGCGGTTCATCCCGCAACGGGCGCGACAGCGCCGGACGACGTCTTGGCGTGAAACTGTTCGGCGGCCAGCAGGCTCGCGGCGGAGCCATCATCATCCGCCAGCGCGGCACCAAATATTACCCCGGCGCGAATGTCGGCATGGGCAAGGACCACACCATCTTCGCCACCTGCGAAGGCATCGTCGCCTTCCGCGAAACCTCCGGTCGCACCTACGTTTCGGTGGAAAAGTCAACCGCATCGAGCTAGGCCATCCAGAAACAAACGCAAAGCCACAGCGCCTACAAGGCCCTGTGGCTTTTTTGTTTAAAACGGTCGCCATTCTTCCCTTGTCTGGACAAGCGTCCTTAGGATAACGTGGTCGCATAGAAAAATGCGCAACGGACCCCCAAAGGCTAACGCAGAGGCCCCATGATCGACCTAAAATTCGAAACGCTCCCCGCCACCGAAGCGCAGAAGCTGGTCGACGCTATCGCGTCGGACATCAAGCCGATCACGCTGACGAGAGATAAAACGAATGTGCAGGTCGCCTCCCTGCCCTTCTATGACGATTTCAGGCTTTACGCGCTGTCGGACATGACGATTCCCATGCCGAACACGCGCTACATGCTCTACAAACCCGGCGACGCAAGCTTATTGAACTGGACCAACGAGGCGATCTACAGCGTCAACGAACGCGCGCCCATCAAGCTGGACAAAAATTCAGCCGTGATCTACGCCAAGTTCTTCTTCCACTTCGTGCGCGGACAATTGGGGCGCTTCATCATCGTCGAGAAACCCGAAGAAGTCGTCTGGCTCTCAAGCGCCAACGCCAAGGAAAAGGCCGACGTCAACGCAAGGCTCATGCCCGTCACTTACAAAGGCATTGGCCGCGATAATCTCTACACGCTGCAAGCGACCGTCGTGTTCAAGAACGCGCTGTTCAAAACCGACATCAAGATAGCGCCTTATGAAATGGACGTGTTCGATCCCGACATCAACGCGCCGGAGCATTTCACCATCGGCCAGATGAAACTCGTGAACGAGGATCTTCTGCTTGAAGACCTGAACGTGCCCATCGACCCACCGCCCGGCGAATTCGGCTGATCCTGCTGCGCCAATAAACAGCCTTCTCTTTGCGCAAAAAAAATCATCGCAAAAAGAGCCGTCATCGCGAGGAAACCTCCGCCTGTAAGGCGGAGGTTGACGTGGCGATCCAGAGTCGCAAAGGCCTCTCTATCGACTCTGGATTGCCGCGTCGTCTCCCGCCTTGCGAGCGGGAAACTCCACACATGACGGCCCTTTTTGTGACGTTTGTCTCAGCAGATTCACAAAAGATCATCGACACAGACTTTATTGACGCAGAAGGACAACCCCCTATACCTTCTCCTTCATAAACGCCGCAATCGCCGCGCAAACTTCCTGCGGCTGCGTGAAATCGACGCGCGGATGGCGAAACGGCACCCAATGGAACCGCGCATACCACTGCGTCCCGTCATGCGCCGGCGCATTGTAATCGTAATGCGCGAGCGAACGGCAAGTCTCGCGCTCCAACTCGACATAGTTCAAATTATCCTGCTCGGATTCATATTCCGCCAACATCTTCGCCTTAAAAGCCCGCTCTTCCGGCGTCAGGATCAGCGCCTGCTCGCGCCCCGACAATTCTGGAAAAGTCTGGCTGTGCGCCTTGGCCCCGGCATAATTGTATTCGGCGAACTCCAGAACCGTCATCGCGCTTGAGGATTCCAGCCGCAGCCTTGCCGCCAGCGCGTTGGTCGCGTCGTGATCGGCGTTCCCTCCTTCATAAGCCGGAACCCATATCTGATCGATAGCGTTTTTCGTCGCGGCCTCGCGAATTTCGGCATAAGTCTGCCGCATCTCGCGCCAGATATGCCGCGCCGGACGCTCCGACCAACCGACTGGCATAATTCCCAACTGAACGGACACGCGCTGCGCCTCAACGCGCCTGCGCATCACGGCGCGTCCATAACGCCACTTCATCCACGGCCACATCACGGAACGCGCGACGCAGCCATGCGTCAAATAAAACGCGAAAATCTCCGCGCCGCGCGAACGCGCGCGCCCGATCGCGGCGCAACATCCCACCACTTCGTCATCGGGATGGGGAACCAGAATGAGAATACGACGACCATACATGGGAACGATCCGAAAGGCGGGAAAGACGGCGCAGTCTGATTCCCTCCCCCTTGCGGGGAGGGTTAGGGTGGGGGAACCAGAAGGCAGGCATCGGCAACCAATTATCAGGAAAACATTGCGGCAAGGATTGGATACCGGAGTTCCGAACACGGGGGAGGGAACTACGCATTGCTTACGGCACAATCTATCCAAACTCAGGCCAACATACCACAATCACGCCAACAAATACCCCAAAATCGCGTTGAGCCTCTGCAATCCTGCCGAGGTAAGCCCCATGGCCTTGTCGTCCTCGCGCCAATAACCTTCCTGCGCAAGCCTCGCCCTTTTCCCGGCAGGCAAATACTCGCCTAAAGGCATCCCAAACATCCCCCGCCAACGAGCGAGATCAATCCCCCGCGCAAGCCGTAACCCCATCATAAGCGCCTCGCGCATCGCCATATCGAGATCCAGAGGCTGAACCAACCGCGCCCCCTGCCCCTGCTCGCGCGCCTGCCGCATCCAGATTTCCGGCGCGCGGTGATTGTCAATCGCTACACGATGATTACTTTTCGCTTCATGGTTCTCCCAACTACCAATGGGACACCCGCCTAGGCGGGTGGGACGACTGTATTTCGGAACGAACTTCCCCAAAACCCCGTCATGCCCGCGAAGGCGGGCATCCCATATGTTACTATCCTCGCCGACATAACGCCCATGCGCCCCCGGCCCGATCCCCACATAGTCGCCATAGCGCCAATAGGTAAGATTGTGCCTGCTTTCCTGCCCTGCCCGCGCATGATTGGAAATCTCATAAGGAGGAAGCCCCGCCTCCGTCATCATGCCCTGCGTCAACTCATACATCTCGACCGAAGGAATCTCCTCCGCCGTCAGAACCTCCCCACGCCTAACCCGCGTATGGAAAACCGTGTTCAGCTCGATGGTGAGTTGATAAAGCGACAAATGATCCCCCGCGAGCGCCAAAGCCTCGCGCAATTCCAGCTCCCATGCCGCCAGAGTTTGCCCGCGCCGCGCATAGATCAGATCGAACGAGAAGCGCGGAAAGATTTGCCGAGCAAGATCAATCGCCTGCAACGCTTCCTTGACGCTGTGAACGCGCCCTAAGAAACGCAAATCTTCCTCGCGCAAAGACTGAACGCCGAGCGATAAACGGTCGACTCCCGCCGCGCGGAACCCCGCGAATTTCCCGGCCTCCGCAGACCCCGGATTGGCCTCCAGCGTCACTTCGACATCCGACCCGATCCCCCACAACCGCGCAATGGTTTCAAGAACATGCCCGACGGTTTCAACCTCCATCAGCGAGGGAGTCCCGCCGCCAAAAAAAACGGAACTAACGCGCCGATACGGCAACAGCCTCGCATAATGCTCAAGCTCGCGCCGATAGGCCTCGCGCCAGTCGCCCTCGTCCATAGCTCCCAACGCCGCGCCATCCCGCGCAAAGGAGTTGAAATCGCAATAAGGGCATTTGGCCTGACAAAACGGCCAGTGGACATAAATGGCTAGATCGCGCAACACCGATTGGCCCAACACTCAACAATACCCGTTCGCGCGAAACCATGCGAGCGCGTCCGCGATGGCAAGCCGCGCTGGCCGCGCCTGATAACCAAGCGCCTTGTGCGCCTTGGCCGAAGAGAAATACATCTTTTTCTTCGCCATCTTCAAACCGTCGAGCGTGACGAATGGCTCCCGGCCCGTCACGCGCGCGACAAGCTCCGCCACAAACGCCATGGGGTAAATCAATTCGCGCGGCAGCTTGACCGTCGGAGCCTTCCGCCCAGTCTGCGACGCCACCAGCGCCAGAATCTCGCCGAGCCCTAGATTTTCGCCGCCGAGAATATAGCGCTCCCCCACCTGCCCGCGCTCATAGGCCAACAAGTGGCCCATCGCCACATCGTCCACATGCGCGATGTTAAGCCCCGTATCAACATAGGCAGGCATGCGCCCCAGCGCCGCCTCGACGATCACGCGCCCCGTCGGCGTCGGCTTGATATCGCGCGGCCCTATCGGCGTCGAAGGATTGACAATCACCGCCGGAAGCGCCTCCTCGCGAATCATGCGCCGCACCTCTTCCTCGGCCAAAAACTTCGAACGTTTGTACGTCCCCACCATATCGGTAAACCTGACCGGCGTATCTTCGCGTGAAGGCGTCCCATCCTTGTTGATCCCAAGCGCCGCGACCGAGCTTGTGTAAACGATCCGCTCAACCCCGGCCTCCAGCGCCCTCGACATCAACGCTTTCGTGCCCTCAACATTGATCTTGTTCATCGCCGCCGCGTCAGGCACCCAGATTCTGTAATCCGCCGCGACATGGAAAAGAGCCTGACACCCTTCAAGCGCCGCTGCATAGCTTTCCGGCTGCCCAAGATCGCCCTCGACCACCTCCAGCGCCCCTTGCAATCCGGCAAGATTGCGCCGATCGCTCCCGCGCCGCGCCAACGCGCGCAAAGAATGCCCCTTAGCCAATAGCAATCGCGCGACCGCCGACCCGACGAATCCCGTCGCGCCAGTCAAAAACATTAGATGTGATGAAGACATAAGACCTTCTTTTCCTTCAAAGCTTGATCATGAGAATACCAGCATAAACTCTCACCGCGCGAGAATATAGTTGTGTCGATTAATTTCAATAGCATGTATACTTATTGCGCCTGAAGAGTTGGCAAAAACCCACCGACAACAAAATCAGGAAGCATACCAAGAACGATGATAACGAAAACGAAACGTCCAATCCGAAATCCATCCGTTCCGCTTACCGGAACTCAGGTTAACCAAATATAAACCACAGACTTCCTTAAATATACTCAGCCAGAATTGCGTTCAACGTCCCGAAGCACCGTCTTGGGAACAGTTTCGCCTTATCTCAAAGGTTGCTTGAAAGAACAAACAACCGCGCCATAGACCTCAAGGAGACGCTTCAGTGAACCGCAACATACTCTTCAAGACCACGGTCCTGACGCTGTCATTGTGCATAGGAGCCTGCGCGGGGTCAAACATCCCCGCCGCCAAATCCACGACGGGCCGCAACCCACAAGTCGCCGAAGTGCCGTCGCAAGACGAAACCGTGCGCGGCGAAAGCGAACCCGCCGTCGTCACGCTCGACATCGGCGATGCGCTGTCCGAACGCCGCCTATCGAACAGCGACGATCTACCCTCCAAAATCATCATCCCCACGACCAACCTCAACGCCGTCCCGATCACAGCCGCGCTGCAGGCCGTTCTGGCAGGCACCGACATCGCCCTATCATGGGATACCGGCACGCTGGGCAACCGCCTCGTCACGGTCGTGAACCTCAGCGGCCCGCTTCCCAGAGTGGTCGACCGTATCTGCGCCGCCGCGAAAGTCTTCTGCTCCTATCGCAACGGATCGTTAGATCTGCATGAAAAAGAAACCTTCGTCGTAAGTCTGCCCCCGTTAGCCAAAACGCTCAGCGCCAGCGCGGCAGGCACATCTACCTCCTCATCCTCCTCCTCTTCCTCATCTTCGTCGGGATCGAGCGCCAACAGCATGGTCGACGCGATCGACCAACTGATCGGCGGGAAATCGCAAGTGGACGAACAGGGCGGCAACATCATCTATACCGCCGATGTCGAAAGCCAGTCCCGCGTCAGCCGCTATCTCGAACAGCTCCGCAACGGACGCCCGCTCGTGGTGCTCCAACTCTATATCTGGGAAGTCACATTGAATAAGGAGAACGCGGCAGGCATCAATTGGTCACAATTCAAACCAAAGGATATCGGCCTTGGCCTGACCAAATTGGCCCTAAGCGGCGCATCGTCTTTCGCCTCGATTTCCGGAACGTCGGGCAGCATGAGCGTAGGCGCCGTCACCACGGGCAACATTGATACCTCCTCGGTCATCAGCTTCCTGTCCACACAAGGCCGCGTCCAGACCATCAGCAGCCCACAAGTTACCTTCGTGTCAGGCTCCAGCGCGGAACTGAAAGTGGGCGGCAAGCAGCGCTACATCTCGCAGGTAGGCCAACTCGTTACCAGCAACAACACCAGCGGCACTTCCGGTGCCACCGCAGGCAACGCCAGCAACAATACCGTTAGCACCGACAGCATTGATACCGGCCTCTCGGTCGCCGTATCTGGCGCATACGAAAGCGGCATCGTCTTCGCGAATCTTGGCATCAACCTGACAAACCTCGTTAGCCTCAACCCGACATCGAGTGGCGGCAGCACCATTGATCTGCCTGAAACCACCGACCAGAAAATCAGCACCGTTATCCGCGTCCGTCCCGGCGACAATCTGGTCATGGCAGGACTTGTGTCGTCGCGCGACACCAACGACCGCGAAGGCGTCCCCATCGGCATGAACAGCCGCATCCCAACCTACGGCAGCGACAAGCTGGAAAATCATGAGCTTGTCATCATCGTCAAGCCTTCCGTGATCCTGTTCTCGGACGCCAACGCGCGCAAAGCCAGAAAGGCAGCGGAACACACCTCCTTGCCGACCCCCATGCTGATCGATCAAGAAGGCGCGCGCAGCATCGCGCTACCGCAACTCCCCGCGCCACAACGGCAAAACCCCCAACCAGTGGTCGAGGATATTCCGCCCTTGCCGCGCGGCACGCGCCTGCTGGCAAGGCCAACGCCAAACCAATCCACCACAGCCGTGTTAAAGGGGGACGACGGCGCTCCAGTCGGAACCAACATGATGCAAAGAGGCCTCGCCAACGCCTTCGACTCCGTGGCGCAAACAATGCAGCCCGCTACGACCCATGCCCCGCTTTCCAGAGGAGCGATGCCATGAAGCCGTCTGCCCGTCAAAAATCTCGCCTCGCTTCCTTCATGACGGTAATTCTCGCAAGGCCGCGCAACGTCATACGCGCGATATGCCTCGTCACGCTTGTGACGATATTCGCCTATCTTCCTGAATCAAAAACGACCTTTGCGCGCGATGCCGCCTTTGTGACCCCCGGCGCGGCGGCAACCTCCACCAGCGCGTCATCGACGGAAGGCGCCGTGCGCGTAGAACCGAAAAGCGAAATCGACACCGGAGAATCCATCCTCACCGTCGCGCGGCGCACCACACTCTTCTTCGTAAATCAAAGCGGCACATTGCTCCAGATTGAGAAAATCTCTCTGAACAGCGACGGCAACGTCACGGCGGAAATCACCGCCGACGATTGTTCCAAACAAGGAAGCCTCGGCCCCACTGTCCGCTGTTCCGTCGAAGTCGCGATCACGCCAAACAGCCCCGGCACCTGGAGCGTCGAAACCCTCATGACTCACAGCGGCGCTGGCCGCATCGCGCGCGCGAAACTAACCGGGAAAACCTCAGGAACCACCGCCGAGAAAAAAGACAACGGCCTCTCGCTCAGCACCAAGGACATCAAACCCGTCGACTTCAGCTCAATCGACGTAGGCCAAGGCAAGGTCGTGCGCTCAGCCCTCATGGTCAACGACAGTCCGGACCCAATTACCATTTACTCCATTGACGTCATCGAGGCCGAAAACGGCCTGCAAAGGCTCGATCAGGGCTGCGCCGTCGATATGGAACTCAAATCGGGCGAATCCTGCCCCGTCACGCTGGTCTGGACTCCCGCCAGCGAAGGATTGATCTCGACCGACCTCATCATCCGGCACAGCGGTCGCCTCGGCTTCGCCGTCATCCCCATTCGCGGCGCGGCCAAAGGCGAAATGGCAACGTCTTCATCCTCATCAGGAAGAGGCTCTGGTTCCTTAAGATCAAGCGGAGAAGGCAAGTTATCGTCCTTGGCGCCGCCGCTCAGCGCAAATGATGTCGAAAAAGCGCTCAGCTCGGCCATCTCGAACAACGATCTTGGCCACGCAGCGTCTCTATCCACAACCATCAAAACCCCTGAAAGTATCATGCTGCGCCTGATCGGCACCGTGGGCCACCGCGCCGTGATCCTGAAACCCGACAGCACCACGGCTGTGGTCGAAATGGGCAACGACTTTGAAACCGGCGAAGGCAAGGCGACCCTGATGATGGTGACCGCCAAATCGGTGGACATTTCCTACGATGGCAAGCGCCTCACGCTGCCGCTCGAAGCCGCGCCGGAACTGATCGCCAACGCGCCTAGCGTAAATTATGACATCCAAATCGGAGAAAAAAGCGACAAGAATTCCTCCCGCCAAACGACCAAAACATCCTCGTCGTCCAATGCATATCGGACCGGCCCTGAAGTCGCCGGGAGAGGCAAATGACCGAATTCGCATCCCCAAGCGAGCGCGCGACGAAAGCCGAAGCCTTAAACATAAGCCCACGGCACTACGACCTTGCGCTGGCCGAGCAGACCATGCGCCGCGCAGGTGGGCGCTACCTGTCCATAGAAGAAATCCTGCGCCGCAACGGCTTTGTGGCGGAAGTCCGCAACGAACCCGGCAAATCGCGCACAGCCACCAACGAAGACATGACGACGCAGGCCCTGCGCCTCTACGTCTCGTCCGCCAATCAAGCCGCCATGGGCATCTGCCTGCTGGAACTGCGCGACGGGGTGCTCAAAATAGCCGTCGGCGACCGCCTTGACGACGCCGATCTGGTCCGCATCTCCAACGCGCTGCAACGCGCCAATCACGCGGTGCGAAAAGTCGACGTCGAGCCTTGGGACCGCGCCGAGCTGGTACGCCTCATGCGCGCGCAAAGCGAAATGGCGGGCGAACGCCTCTTGCGTATCCTCGCAGCGCTTGCGCGCGACTCCGACGACGCGATGCTGGTCGAAGAAGCGGTGAACAACATTCTGGCCGAAGCGCTCGAAAGCCGCACCTCGGATATCCACCTAACCCTTCAAGACGACGACGCGCGTTGCTGGATCCGGTACCGCATCGACGGCGACTTAATGTACAAGCACCTGATCCCCCATCGGGTGATGGCCCCCATCGTCACGCGCATAAAGACCGACGCCAAGATGGACGCTGCCGACCGCCAACATCCGCAAGACGGCCGTCTCGCCTTCGAATGGCAAGGCCGTATGATCGACGTGCGCTGCGCCGCTCTCCCGGTCGCCCCAGCCGGCGAAAAGCTTACCCTCCGCCTGCTCGACCGCGAAAATCTCCGCAGCTTCGACGAACTGTTCCTGCACGCTCCCATCGTGGCCAGCCGTCTGCGCAAAACCATCCATGGCCATACCAAAGACGGCGGACTAATCGTCGTGAGCGGCCCCACCGGCTCCGGTAAATCGACGACGCTCTACGGCATCATTCAGGAAATCGACCGCGCGCAACGCGCCGTCTATTCGGTCGAAGCCCCGGTTGAATACGACATGCCACTCGTGGATCAAACCTCCGTCACCGACAATTCAGCCAACAATATCGCCGACATCATCCGCGCCCTCATGCGCCACGATCCAGACGTGATCATCGTCGGAGAAATGCGCGACAACGACACCGTCGAAGCCGCCTTGCGTGCCACCGAATCAGGCCACCTTGTCATCACCACCGTCCACTCGGTCGACGCCCTGCACACGCTCGACCGCATCGACGGATTCTTAAGTTCCGCCTACCGCACCAGCGGTCTTTACATTCTCGGCCACGCGCTTGTCGCCAGCCTGTCGCAACGCCTCGTCAAAACCATTTGCCCGGCCTGCCACAAAACAAGCGCCGCGCATGAAGTTTTCAAGGATAAGAACCGCTGCGCGGAAATCGGTCTCGACCCGGACAGCAAAGTCGCGCTTGTCAACAAAGGCGGCTGCGATCTATGCAACCACACCGGCTTCCTCGGACGAACCCTCGCGCTCGAAGCGATGTTCCCGCCCGAAGATCAGGCCAGCCGCCGCGCGATCACAGAAATGATGGTCTCGAACGTGACATCCTCCATCGTGGAAGTGCAAGGAACCATCTACATCCCGCGCCGCCAATCGCTGATCGACCTAATCCGCCGCAACGCCATCGACGCCAACATGGGCGCGGCCCTCCTGATCGAGGAAGCCGCCTCGCGCCAGAGTCGCGGAGGCCCGATATGAAGCTGTACCACGCGCGTTATGCCCAAACCCATCAAGGTGGCGTCACGATTATAGAAGACGATTTCTACCTTCCCGACGAGCACGCGGTGCGCCGCCAACTGCGCGGAAAAGGATTGTGGCCCATCGCAATCCATGAACAAAAACCGGATTTCTTCGAATGGATGGACGTGCGTTCACGCGCCTGGCAAATCCAGCTCCTGCGGGCTTTGCGATTTCAAAGCGCCTCAGCCTCGGCTGGCACCGCGCTGCTCAACATCATCGAAGGCGAGGAGGATCCGCGCCGCCGTCTGGCCTTCCTTCCCTCTCGCACCGTGCTTAAAGGCGGCGGTTCCTTCTCGGAAGCCCTACGCGCGCTTAAACTGCTCGACGCAGCGACCATGGCCATCATCGTCGCAGGCGAACGCGCGGGCGACCTCAAAGGCGTCATCCAACACGCCATCGAACATTCGGAAGAAAAAGGCAAGCACACCAAGACCATCATGGCGGGTCTAAGCTGGCTGGCCTTCGACATCATCAACATCGTCGGCGCGTTGTGGGGCGCCCAGTTCGGATTTATCCCGTACCTAAAAAATCAGGGGACCAAGAGCACGGATCTCGCCATGATCGATAAGTTCAATAAATCGATTGAAATGGCGAGCTGGGTCAACGGCTCGCTGCTCTTCGCCGTCATGGTGCTCATGATCGCTGCATGCGTCCTCGTGGCGCTCTACTGGTTCAATCGGCACCGCCCGGACCACTTCACCTCGCGCCTGATGATGAACGCGCCAGTCATCTCAAGCTACATGCGCAACGTCACGCTTCAGGATAGCGGCAAACTCATGAAGCGCCTTCTGCGAGGCAAAGTGCCTCTGGCGGAAGCTATGGAAATCATCATGGAAAGCTGCTACGAACCCTCCACGCGCTCTTACTGGTCCGAAAGCCGCAGCCGCATCATGGCTGGCGTAGAACCCACGCGCGCGCTGTGCCGATGGCCGTTGACCAAACCCGAACGCGACCAGATCGCGACCATTCAATCCGTCGATCAGCTCGCCGAAGTCTACGGCGCGATTGCGGAAGAACGCGGGCTAATGGCCAAGGGCGACCAGCGCCGCATTACGATTTTCGGCATCATCACCATGATGGTCCTATTCGGCTCAACGGTGTTGACGATGATTTACCTCCTGACGATTCAAAATCAAGGTTTCCTTGACAGCCTCAAGTCCATGTCCGAGTAATCTGCCGAACAACCTGCCAGAGCATCACCATGGATATCTCCGATCTTACAAGATACGCAAAACATCTGGGACTAGGAGACAAAAAGGCTAAACCAGCTCCCCTGAGCCATAATCGCCGTGGGTCGCCGCGCGACCGTAAAGCGCGTGTAGAGGAATCAAATTCCCTCTCGCGTGTGCTCATGGGAAGCGCCTCGAACGTCCCCACCGAATACTACTTCCCCCCGGAGCTGATCGGCGGCACCTGCCCGCGCATCGTAGGCGAAGAAGAAGACATCGTCTGGCACGCCGCCGCCGAAGCCTGCGACAGCGAACGCATCCACATCGTGTGGCAGTCATCGGAAAACAAGATATGGTATCTGGCGACCCGTTCAGCCGATCTGGCCACGCATCCTAACAGCTGGAGTCCATTCGCGGCGCTGCTGCCGGGCATGAAGAACGCCACGACGAAACTCCCGGCCTGTTACACGTTCTACGGCGACGAAATGGCGACGATGATGACCGTTTCCGCCGACAGTCTCCAGATTTTCCGTGGCAACAACCTCGTCGTCAAAGCCAAAGCGGAAAGAACCGCGCAAGAACTCGGAGGCGCGGAAATCATCGAACTGGTGCCCGATCGCATCCTGTCCTTCACGCCTGTTCCATGGTATTCGCTGTCGCTCTTCGAAGATCGCGCGCGACGCATTCTGTCCACCGCCTCGGTCCTTGTCGCGCTGGGCTTTACCGGAATATGCCTCTTTTTCTGGTTGCTGACAGGACTTACGCTGATCGCGGCGCGCCACGACCTCAGCAGCGCCATCGCGCGCACCAAAGACAAGACCACGGAACTAATGGCTACCGTAGACAAAATGCGCGCCAGCCCCGTGCGCGAGCAATTGGCAAAATTCGCCGACCTCAACGACGGTCTTCTGGCCATCAACGGGTTTCTGGAAGTCTATGATATCGCCAAGAACGGCAAGGCCAGATGGAAAGCCATCGTCCCCGCCAACGTCACCGCCGACAGAATCAGCGCGCTCGGAGGCAAAACCATGGAAACCTCAAACGACGGCGCCATCATCGGCAACGCGGCCCAGATCGAATACGAGGCCAACCTGAAAAACAAAAAGAAATAAATAGCGGAGCAACCACGCCATGCTGTTCGACGCGAAGCTAATTCTTAAAGCCATGACGCCAAAGATCGTCGCAAAGGTCATCACGGCCTTTGACCGCTCGACGCTACTGCTGTCTGGCGCGACCTGGCTCGTCATGATCGTGACGATGTCGCTGACGATCTATACCATGCACATGGCCATCGCGGCGCGGCGCGACGCGACGAAGGAAATGGTCGCCGAACCGCATCTGCCCAAAACGATTCGCAGCAACATCGACGCGAAAGAGATTCAGGCCCTGATCGACCGCTTGAAGCGCCTCTACCCCGGACTGGAATTCACCCAAACAGCTGGAAAAACCCTGACGATAGCGACGAACGACGGCTCAAAATTCCGCGAGTGGCTCACGGCGCTCAGCTACATCGACTCCGTCACGCCCCAATTCCACTGGTCGCTATACGAACTATGCGCCGGAAAATGTGGCGGAAAAGATTTGATGCGCGCTGCGTTGTCCGGAGAAAAGATTTCCTACGAAGCCCCCAAGCTCAACTAACTTCAAAGTCACAGGTATAAATGATGAGCAAGCCCATCGATAAAAACGGATTGACTTTTTCGCTGAAACAAACTTTAGTAAACCTCTGTAAGAGGTAGTTGCATCATCAATCGAACCCACGACTAAATATGCCATCTTGAAACAGGTTCTAATGACTGCGTGAGATCGGCATATTCTGTCAATTCAGTCATATGTGGCAGACCTCCAGTCCTCGCCACGCATTTATCGCAAAAGGAAATCGTCATCGCCATGCGTGGAATCATCACAGTGCGCAGAAAAGCAGAGCAAGGCATCGCCATCGGCCCCATATTGTTCATCATTGCCATCCTTGGCATTCTGGCCTCTGCCATCGCCGCCGGAAGCGGCTCCTTCACGGCATCGACATCGTCGGAAGGCGCGAAAACAAAAGCGGCGGCGCTCATTCAAGTTGGCGAAAACCTTAAAATCGGAATGGACCGCCTTGTCATAGAAAATTCAATAGCTTGGGGCGATTACACCATAGACACGACAAAGACGGCGAACGTGAACGATCTTTTCTCGCCTGCGGGCGGCGGCATTGCCTCGCCTTCCCCGTCTCTGTCCAACGACCCGGCTAACGGAGACAATTGGAACTACCCGACAGGCGACGTTCCCGGTTTTGGCAGCACCAACGACGACCAAATCGTTGTTTTGCCGGTCTCCGAGGTCGTGTGCACCGAAGTCAATAACAAAGCCAACGGGTATAGCAACGAACCATCGATCAACGTCACAGCGGCTGCGCTACAAGTCAACACGGCTATTGCCGACTTAAGTGGGTGGCCTGCCGCCTTGCAGGGTAAACCCATAGGTTGCCTCCAAAGCTCTGATTCCAAGTTCTTTTTCTATCAGATTCTGTACATCCAATAAAGCGTTGGCCCCAGTTTCTAGCGCCAGACAAGAAGGGGCGGTTCTTCATGAACCGTCCCTTTTTTTTCGTAGCCCCTAAACCGCTTCCCGCAACAACAAATCCCTTGTTCCTCCATAATCTTGCCTCAAAGCCAAGATATGACTAGTCCCACAAAGCCTCAAGGGCCAGAAACCAAAATTATACCGCCCTCAGGCCAGAGATTCCGTTCACGCTAACCATGGAGTGACCTATGTTGCCATCGCTGATCCCCGCCTCCCGCGCCTTCGCGCTAACCCTGCTGCTGACAAGCACAATCCTCGCAGGCGCTGCCGAAGCCGCGCCCATAGACACGACAAGACGCGCCGGACCGCCCTCAACCGAGTGGAACCTTGACTCGCAAAGCGGGCAAAAACATCAAAACCGCTGGGCAACCATCAACAATCCGGAACACCCACAGCAGCGCCCCCCCTCCCCAGTCATGGGAGAAGGCTGCGATAAGAGCGCGTCACCGCGTCAAATGTCAGAACATTGCCCCTGCATGAAGCCCATGCGCAGAACCGATGCCCCCCTGCCCCCCGATGCCCACAAAATGCTGGAAGACCGGATTGGGAGCCTGCATGCAAAGCTAGGCATAACACCAGAGCAAGAGCCTGTATGGCAAAAAGTCGAACAAGCCATGCGCGCGAATGAATCGACTATGCGCGCCATGATTACGGAGAAACGCGCGCGCGCGGACGAACGCAACGCGGTTGAAGCCCTTAAAATGCAACAAAGCTTTGCCCAAACGCACGCCGACAACCTTGCGAACGTCATAGTTCCCTTCAAGAATCTCTACGACGCGATGCCGGAAAGCCAACGTAAGAACGCCGACGCCGTCTTCAAGGAATTCCGTGGCATGGGCGGCTTGCATCGCCACGGCCATCACGAGAAACACGCGCAGAAGCATAAGAGCAAGCGTCAGGCCCAACATGGACACGAAGGCCCCGCGAGCGAAGCTAAAAACGCTGCTCCTGCCGCAGCAGCCCCAATGCCTGCCGCAGCCGCCCCCGCGACAGCGCCAGCCGTTGCCCAGTAAGCCCCATCCATATGCGACAAACAATATTGAGGTGAAGCCATGAAAAACGCCACAGCAACCACCTTCCGGCAAAGCCTTCATGGCTTTGCGCGGATATCAAGCAAACCCTTAGCGGCAGCCCTCTTGGTCGCCGTTCTGGTAACCACCTCCGGCGCAGCAAAGGCCGATTACCCCCCCTACCCGCCTCAGGGCCACGCCTACGGGTATCATGAAGATCGTCACCACAACAGACCACACTGGAAGCGCTATAATACTCACCGTGCCCCCCGGGTTGTGATCTTGAGACCTCCCGTCACGCATTATTACTACGAGCCAGCCCCCGTGATCATCACGCAGCCCCCGCCGCCACCATCGGGATTGTCGCTCATCGTGCCGCTCTACTTCCGTTAACGGCCCCAAAAGCAGGACTTGCCAGCTCTTTTCGCAATTAGCTATAGTCCGGCGCTATGAAACCATCAGCATTACGCATAGTGCCGGACAGGAGCCATAACATGGCCAAGAGCGACGAGGATATAATCGCCTCGGCAAGACATGTTCTGACCGAAGAAGGAAAAGCTCTGGAACGTCTGGCAAGTCTGCTTGGCCCCGATTTCGCCAAAGCCGTTCGCCTGCTCGTGGCGTGCGAAGGCCGCGCCATCGTCAGCGGCATGGGCAAAAGCGGCCATATCGCGCGCAAGATCGCGGCGACCATGGCCTCGACCGGAACGCCCGCGCATTTTGTCCATCCCGGCGAAGCCAGCCACGGCGACCTCGGCATGATCACGCCGCAGGATGTCGTGCTCGCGCTTTCAAATTCCGGAGAAACCGCCGAACTGCGCGACCTTATCGCCTACACGCGCCGCTTCTCGATCCCGCTCATCTCGATGACACGCAACGCGACCAGCACGCTGGCAAAAGCGGCGGACGCGGCGCTCGTCACGCCCTATGAATCCGAAGTCTGCCCCATGGGCCTCGCCCCCACCACCTCCACCACCATGATGCTCGCGCTCGGCGATGCTCTGGCCGTGGCCGTGCTCGAATGCAAAGGCTTCACGGCGGACGACTTCCACAATTTCCATCCCGGCGGCAAGCTCGGCAAACTGCTCGCCCGCGTCGGAGAATTAATGCATAAAGGCGACGAACTGCCGCTCGCGCCGGAAACCGCATCCATGGCCGATGTGCTCGTCGTGATGACCGCCAAAAGCTTCGGTTGCGCAGGCATCGTCGACGACCAAGGCAACCTCACGGGCATCATCACCGACGGCGACTTGCGCCGCAACCTCAAGCATGCCGACCTGCTCAAAGAACCCGCCTCGTCCATCATGACCAAAGCGCCGCTGACGGTCGCGCCAACCATATTGGCGGCGGAAGCCCTTAAAATCCTCAACGAGCACAAGCGCACGCAGCTCTTCGTCGTCGAGAACGGAAACCCCGTAGGCCTCCTGCATATCCACGACCTGCTCCGCGTGGGAATCGCGTGACGCTGGAACTTATGGAAAAACCACGCCGAAATCCCGTCATGCCCGCGAAGGCGGGCATCCCATGTGGTATCTTCCCACGCAAGTTCTCCCCATGACCAGTAACGACAACACGCGCTCCGCCCCCTCTTCCCTCGACGCGCTCCCGCCTCTGCGCGAAATCATCGCGCAACACGGCCTCGACGCCCACAAAGCGCTCGGCCAGCATTTCCTGCTCGACCTCAACCTCACGCGCAAAATCGCGGCGGCAGCGGGCGACCTCGCGGGCCACGCAGTCTTCGAGATCGGCCCCGGCCCCGGCGGTCTCACCCGCGCCCTGCTCGGAACCTCCGCAAGCAAAGTCGTCACGATCGAAAAAGATCGCCGCTGCGTCGAAGTCCTCCAAAGCCTCAAAGATGCCGCGCAAGGCAGGCTGGAGATCATCGAAGCCGACGCGCTTGAAGCAGACCTTACGGCTCTCGCCCCCGCTCCGCGCGCGATTGTCGCCAACCTGCCCTATAATGTCGGCACGCCGATGTTGCTGAACTGGCTGCGCCGCCTCGCGCAAGACCCGCCGGACGCAACCCCTCCCGCCTTCTCCAGCCTGACCTTGATGTTTCAAGCCGAAGTCGCCGAGCGCCTAACCGCAGCGCCGCGCAGCAAAGCCTATGGCCGCCTTTCCGTCATCGCGCAACATGTCTGCAAGATCGAGCGCGTCATGACGCTCCCCGCCCGCGCCTTCACGCCGCCGCCCAAGATCGACTCCGCCGTCGTGCGCCTGACCCCGCGCCGCGACCGCCCCGCGCATGTCGCTTTTGAATCTCTGGAAAAAATCACCGCCGCCGCCTTCGGCCAGCGCCGCAAAATGCTGCGCTCAAGCCTGAAACCCCTCGGCGGCGAAGACCTCCTCCGAAGCGCCAGGATCGCCCCCAACCTCCGCGCCGAAGACTTAAGCGTGGAGGAGTTCGAGAAGCTGGCATCCCTGCACCCGCAACCACACCCGCCGGAATCATAAAAAGCCACGCCGCGCAGGCATCGGCAACGCAGGATCGAACCCGCACACAAGATTCCAGTACGCCCACGACCGCGCATCCATCACGCCCGAAGGAGCGCGACGAAGCGCCTCGCGATAATCCGCAAGCACGACGATACTCTCCAGCGCCCGCAAATCCTCAAGTGTTCCGTAAGTCATCACATGCGCAAGGAAATAGACCGGATCGGCGAGCGTCTCCGCAGGCGGCTTGAACCACACCACGCGCCGCGCCACGGCCAAAAGCTCAGGCGTCGAGGGCAAAGCTTTCATCGCGAAGCCCCGTGTTCCGGGTGCCCTCTCAACGCCGCAAGCGCAGGCAGCGCATTCACATCGACCGACCCGACGGCCCTGCGCAATCTCTCCTGAACATCGGAAGAAACCTCCGGCACGTCGCCGAAATAGGCCAGCGCCTTGAGCGTCACGAGCGGGTTGAAAACCGCGCCATAGACAATCTTTGCCGCAGCCAAAGCCATGGAAAGGTCTATCCCGTTCCGCAAGAGAGCGTCCAAATCCAGATAATCCTTAGCCTCAGCCCGCTTCTGCACGATATCTACCTTGGTTCCCGCGAGATCAAGCAAAGACGCCACGCGCAACCCCGTATCCTGCGCAATGTCATGAGCTGCAACCTGCCTCAACCGCAAGCCACCGAAGAATGAAACCAGCACAGGCCCATCACGCTGCACACGGCACGTCAAGGTATTCGGAGCAACCTGAACGACCTCTGCGCCGCGCAAATAAGAAAGATTCTCGACAAGCTCGCGGGGATCGAATGGTTCTATCGTGAAAAAATCGAAATCGACGGAAACGCGATGCGCAATCCGCAAAGCGATGGCCGTGCCTCCGTAAAGCGCAAATCCGGCAGGAGTCTCTCCCAATTCAAGCCACAACTCCCGCTGCGCCGGAGGCAAAATCATCAAATTTGGCGCAAAAATCGGCATGCAGAGAAGTTTAACCTCCCGCGACCAACCTGTCCACCAGCCCGACATCCGCCGGAGGCATCGGATAATCGCATAAGCGCTCCCGCGCGACCCACGCCAGTTCCTGCGCCTCCAGCGCCTGCGGCTCGCCCCGCCACGCGCGGCAGAGATAAAGCGGCATCAACAGGTGAAACCCCTCGTAAGCGTGCGAGGCGAAAGTAAAAGCTTCCAAATCGCCCGCCATAACCTCGATCCCCAGCTCCTCGCGCAATTCGCGAACCAAAGCCGTTTCCGGCGTCTCGCCCTCATGAACCTTGCCGCCCGGAAACTCCCACAAACCCGCCATCGACTTGCCTTGAGGCCGCCGCGCGAGCAAAACCCGCCCCTGCATGTCCACCAAGGCCACCGCGACGACCAGCAAGAGATTGCAATCTTCCCCCATTTTACCCCCTTCAAAGCCTACTTCCTTAAGCGGCCTATATCTGTTACCAGTCCCTGCGGGCAAGCGTCCCGCCACAAACAACCAGACGTAAATGACCGGTGCGATGAATAACAGCAACTTACCCTTGGCCATTGTCCTGTCGATAGCGATCTTGGTCGGCTTTCAGTTTTTCTACGTCAAGCCGCAGCAGGACACGATCCAGCAACAAGCCCAAACCGAACGCCTGATCAAGCAAGTCGCCGCGCCGACCGCCGCCGCGACCTCCCCCGCGAGCTTGCGCGACCGCAGCCTCGTGCTGAAGGATTCCCCGCGCCTGCCCATCGCGACGCCGGAGCTGAACGGCTCCCTCAACCTGAAGGGCGCGCGCCTCGACGACCTGTCCATGACCCGCCATAAGGCCAGCGTAGCCCCCGACGCGCCGCCCGTCGTTCTTCTCTCGCCCTCAGGTTCGGCCTCGCCGCACAAGGCCGCCTATGCGGAATTCAGCTGGCTCGCCGAAGACGAATCGACCCCCTTGCCAACCTCGCAAAGCCTCTGGCGCGCCGACGGCAAAGAGCTCACACCCTCCCACCCAGTCAAGCTGATCTGGGCTAACGAGCAGGGACTCGTGTTTGAACGCGAAATCGCCGTGGACGACAAGGCCATGTTCACGATCACGGACCGCGTCCGCAATACAGGGAAAACGGCGGTCAAGCTGTACCCCTTCGGCCTCGCAGCGAGGCAAGGCATCCCCGACGATCACGATAGCTCAAAAATCTCGCACGAAGGCCCGCTCGGAGTCCTCAACGGCGTGCTGAACGAACATGCCTACGACAAGATGCAAGAACTCAAGCGTCTGGCCGTGGAAAGCGAAGAAAGCGGCTGGGTCGGCATCGCGGCCAAATACTGGCTTGTCGCGCTGATCCCCCCGACGGACCAAAAACTGACGGCAAGTTTCGCTTACAACGCGAACGATCCTGTCGGAACGGACAACAATACCGGCCATTATCAAGTCGATTTCCGAGGCCCGCCGATCACAATCGAACCCGGCGCAAGCGCCACCCGTTCCACGCGCCTTTTCGCCGGAGTCAAGAACGCGGAATGGCTCGATTCCTATCGCGAAACTTTCGGCATCAAGAACTTCGACCGCGCCATCGATTATGGCCGCGTCTTCTGGCTCCCGATCTATTTTCTCGCCAAGCCCTTCCTCTACCTGCTTGACGGAATGGTCAAGATGTTCGGCAACATCGGCCTGGCGATTCTGGCGTTCACCGTGTTGCTCAAGCTCGTCACGCTGCCGCTCTCGCTCAAATCCTACCACTCGATGGCGCGCATGAAAGCGCTCCAGCCGGAAACCAAACGTCTGCAGGAACGCTTCGCCGACGACAAGCTGCGCCTCAACCAGGAACTCATGGAACTGTACAAGCGCGAACGCGTAAATCCCATGTCGGGCTGTCTTCCGGTTCTTGTCCAGATTCCCATCTTCTTCGCGCTCTACGCCGTGCTTAACGTCGATATCGCGATGCGTCAGGCGCCCTTCTATGGCTGGATCAAGGACATGTCGATGCCCGATCCGACCACCCTCTTCAACCTCTTCGGCCTTATCCCGTGGACCCCGCCGCAAGCCCTGCAAATCGGAGCCTGGCCACTGCTCATGGGCGCGACCATGTTTCTGCAACAGAAACTCTCGCCCCAGCCGCCCGACAAAACTCAGGCAAGAATATTTCTGCTCATGCCGATCCTGTTCACCTACATGTTCGCGCACATGCCGTCAGGACTCGTCATCTACTGGACTTGGAGCAACCTGCTCTCGATTGTCCAGCAATGGTTCATCATGCGCAAAGACGCGAAAGAGGCGAAGGGATAGTCGTCAGGCGCAAACGCTTGCAGCAGAATATCGCCGTCAAACCGTAACGACCAAGCTCTTCTTTGGCCTTACGAAGACGACCCTTGCAACAAGGAACGTCATTGCGAGGAGCCTTCTTTAGGCGACGACCTGTCCGTCATAGTTGCGTAGCAACGACGGCGGAAGCAATCCAGAGTCCTACAGCACTTTGCCTCCGACTCTGGATTGCCACGTTGCTTTCCGCCTTCGGCGGGAAGCTCCTCGCAATGACTCACGCAGGTCGTCCACACATGACGCTTGTGGCAACGTTTTCCTGAATCAGTCTTCCATAATGCTGCGGCATGCTTCCCCACCCCTTCCTTGGGAATTACGAAGATACATTCTTCGTTCGCGCATAATCCTCGCGCCGCAAGACCCACCTCGTCTCCTCGGTGCGGCCCCACAGGTTGGGCTCGCTGACCGGATGCGCGCCAAGATACGCAAAGCCTGCCTTGCGCAAAACGTTCATAGAGGCCTTGTTATCGGGATGCGTGGTCGCCTTAACCTGAGCGACGTGCGAAGGCGCGAACGCGACCTTGATCGCCTCATCCAGCGCCTCGCTCATATAGCCAAGGCCCCAATAGGGTTTGCCAATCCAGTAACCGACCACGGTTGTGCCCGGATCGGGGGTAGACGACCTCTCTCCCCTCACCCCTACGCCACCGATCAACGCGTTGGTGTCAGCCAGAGCGATGGCATAAAATCGCTCGCATCCTATCGTCCCTATCTCGCTTTGAAGCTTGGCGAAAAAGGCCTCCGAGTCCTGCAAGCCATAGGGATGCGGCACCACCGAAAGCCATTGAGATACGCTCCAATCGCCGACCAGCCTTGCATGTTGAAGCAAGTCGGGTCTTTCCAAATCGCGCAAAATCAGACGTTGTGTCGTGGCATGGATCATTCCACAAAGCTATCAGCATTCCAAAACGCAAAAAAGCCCGGAACTTGCGCCCCGGGCTTTCCTGTTTTTTCCAAAAAAAGAACTTACGGCTTGGCCGAACTCGCCGCGCCCTTGGACTCTTCTGCCGTCTTCATCGGCGTGCCGTCAAGATTGAACTTCTCGATCTTAGCTTTGGCTTCCATGCCTTTAACAAGATCGTTGGTCAATTCCTGTCCCAGTTGGTTGGCAATCTGGTCATGCACTTCGGACATAGGCGGCGGTGAAGACTTCTTGCGCCCTTCGACCTTGATGATATGCCAGCCAAACTCGGTCTTAACCGGCTTGTCGCTCACATCGCCGTCCTTCATCCCGAACGCGGCCTCGGAGAAAGGCTTAACCATAGCCTCGCGCGCGAAGAAGCCAAGATCGCCGCCCTGTTTGGCCGACCCTGTGTCTTTCGACTTCTCCTCGGCCAGCTTAGCGAAATCTGCGCCACCCTTGATCTGCTTGACCAGCTCGTTGGCTTCCTCTTCGCTGCTCACCAAAATGTGGCGCGCCTTCACCTCGTCCTGCGGCTTGAATTTGGCAGCCAGCTCGTCATAGCGCTGCTTGACTTTGTCCTCGGTGATCTTGGGCTTCACCGTGCGATGAACATAGGTTTCGGCCACGATATGAGCCTCGGCATCCTTCATCTTATCCTTGACTTCTGGATCGTTCTGCAACTTCTGCGCATAGCCCTGCGTCGCCACAAGCTTCGTCGCGATCATCTTCTGCAAAAGTTGGGGATATAACATCTGCGGAGGAACCTGCTGCGCCTGTGGCCCCAACAGTTGGATCTCACGAATCACATCGGAACGACGCATCTCCTCGCCATTGACGCGCGCGACGACAGGATCGCCGCCCGTCGCGCCCGCCGGAGCGCCGCCCGTCGCTGCCGCCATGGCAGAAAACGAAGCGCCGCTGAGCAATAACGCCGCAGTAGCCAACAATAAACGATTGCGCATAATCTGGGTTCCTTCCGGTTCAAGAGTAAAGTTTAGAGGAGGGCGAGTGTCTATCGTGGACAGGTTTTAAGGCCCTCGATAAAGAACATCAAGCCTTCTGAATGCGGCAGGATTATGGTGCTGAACGACCAACCTCCGTCACCGCAAACGCCACGCCAGATACAGCGGAAAATTCAAACAAAAGGGGCCGCCGAAGGACGAACCCCTTCTCGATTTCAGGCCTTCTTCATGCGCCGCTGTCTGCGTGAAGCCGCGCTGCCCAACCCCAATAATTCGGCGCCTAGCCAAGTCTAGCTGCTACTTATGGTAGCAAGGGAAAGAACGCCGTCAAGCCATTGTCAACCAAGAACTATCCAGATTGCCCCGCCTGAACGACAAGCTCGCCCAAAGACTTTCTTGCCCCCCGAAAACCAGCCCCGTTAATTTTTCTTGCTTTTTTGTCCATCCATAACCATCTAAAAGCCTTGCTAACATACGACCGCTAAGGAATATCGATGATTACAGCTCTCGCCCGCAAAGTTTTCGGTTCCCACAACGACCGCATGCTGCACGCTCAGGATGCGCTTGTCGCGAAAATCAACGCGCTAGAACCTGCGACGGAAAAGCTTTCCGATGAAGACCTGAAGGCGCGCACAGAGCAGTTCCGCGCGCGCATCGCCAACGGCGAATCGCTGGACAACCTTCTGCCCGAAGCCTTCGCCACCGTCCGCGAAGCGGCCAGACGTGTGCTGGGACAAAGGCCCTTCGATGTGCAGCTACGCGGCGGCATCGTCTTGCATCAGGGCAAAATTGCGGAAATGAAAACCGGCGAAGGCAAAACCCTCGTCGCGACCTTGCCCGTCTACCTTAACGCGATCTCAGGCAAGGGCGTCCATGTCGTGACCGTCAACGACTATCTGGCCAAACGCGACAGCGAATGGATGGGGCAGATCTATAACTTTCTTGGTCTAACGGTCGGCTGCATCGTGCATGGCCTCGACGACGACGAACGCCGCGAAGCCTACGCCGCCGACATCACCTACGGCACCAACAACGAATTCGGCTTCGATTACCTGCGCGACAACATGAAATTCGCGCAAGAGGATCTGGCGCAACGCGCCTTCAACTACGCGATTGTCGACGAAGTTGACAGCATTTTGATCGACGAAGCGCGCACGCCGTTGATTATCTCCGGCCCCGCCGAAGACTCTTCAGACCTCTATATGCGCGTCGATGTGCTGATTCCGCAGCTGGCCGAAAGCGACTACGAAAAGGATGAGAAAGCCCGCACGGCCGTCCTGACCGAGTCCGGCAACGAGACGATTGAGCGTCTGCTCGGCGAAGCAGGATTGCTCACGCCCGGAGGCGGCCTTTACGACGCCCAGAACATTCAGGTCGTGCATCACGTCAACCAAGCGTTACGCGCGCACAAACTCTTCACGCGCGACGTGGATTACATGGTGCGCAACGGTCATGTTGTCATCATTGACGAATTCACCGGCCGCGCCATGGAAGGCCGCCGATACTCCGACGGTCTGCATCAGGCGCTTGAGGCCAAGGAGCATGTCGAAATCCAACGAGAAAACCAGACCCTCGCCACGATCACGTTCCAGAACTACTTCCGCCTCTATCCGAAGCTCGCGGGCATGACCGGCACCGCGCTGACCGAAGCTGCGGAATTCGCGGAAATCTACGGCCTCGAAGTCGTCGAAATTCCGACCAACGTGCCCGTCAGCCGCGACGACATGAACGACGAAGTTTATGGCACGATGGCCGAAAAAATTGGCGCTATCATCGCGCGCATCAAGGATTGCCGCGAGCGTGGCCAGCCTGTGCTCGTCGGGACCGTGTCGATCGAGAAGTCGGAACTGCTTGCGGCGGAACTGAAGAAAAAAGGCATCCCGCACAACGTGCTCAACGCGCGCTATCACGAGCACGAAGCTTTCATCATCGCGCAGGCTGGGCGCCCCGGCGGCGTGACCATCGCGACCAACATGGCGGGACGCGGCACCGACATCAAGCTGGGCGGCAGCTTCGAAATGCGCGTGGCGCAAGAGCTGAAGGACATCACGGATGAAAACGAACGCGCGCGCCGCGAAGAGCAAATCCGCGAAGAAATCAAGATAGCCAGCGAAGAAGCGAAAAAGGCGGGCGGTCTGTTCGTCATCGGCACCGAACGCCATGAATCGCGCCGCATCGACAACCAGCTGCGCGGACGCTCAGGGCGTCAAGGCGACCCCGGCGCGTCGATCTTCTACCTCTCGCTCGAAGACGATCTCATGCGCATCTTCGGAGCGCACAACCAAACGCAAGCGATTTTGGCCAAACTGGGCCTGCGCGACGGCGAAAAAATCGCGCACCCGTGGATCACCACCGCGCTCGCCAAAGCGCAACAGAAAGTCGAAGCGCGCAACTTCGATATTCGCAAGAACCTGCTGAAGTTCGACAACATTATGAACAACCAGCGCAAGGTGATCTACGAGCAGCGCCGCGAATTCATGGCCGCGAACGACGTGTCGGCGACGATCAAGGAGCTGCGCAGCGAAGTCATCCACAACCTCGTGGCCAAGGCGATCCCGCCGCATTCCTATGCTGAACAATGGGATTTGCAGGGATTGCAGGAACGGATCAAGGAAATCCTCGCGCTCGACCTGCCCATCGTGGAATGGGGGGCACAGAATGGCATCGCCGAGGAAGAAATCGAACAACGTATCGTAAAGGCCACCGAAGAGAAAGTCGCGGAAAAAACCTCGATCCTCAACGATGAAGCCCTGCGCCGCGCGGAAAAAGCCGCGCTTCTTGGCGTGCTCGACCAATCGTGGAAAGATCACTTGCTCGCGCTCGACCAGTTGCGGCAAGGCATCCATCTGCGTGGCTACGGCCAGCGCGATCCGCTGAACGAATACAGCAACGAAGCCTTCGGCCTCTACCAGATCATGCTCGCCACTGTGCGCGAGCAGGTGACGAAATCGCTGATGCATACCGAAATGGGCCTGCCGTCGTTGGAAGAGATCATGGAGCGCCGCCGCGCCGCGATGATGCAGGAACTGCACGCGCAAGCCCCCGACGCGCTCGGAGAAAACGGCCCCATCCCCGACGGCCCCTTGCCCGAAGGCATGGTTATGCGTCGTCGTGGCGAAGCTAGTGGCCGCCCCATGCAGCAAGTCCCAGTCGTCCATCACGAGTTCGACCAAAACAACCCGGAGACATGGAGCCAAACGCCTCGCAATGCTCCCTGCCCCTGCGGCTCCGGCAAGAAGTACAAGCACTGCCACGGCGCGACGGGGTAAGCGATCATCCGGATCGAAAATTGCTGGGTAAGCGGGGGTGGCCAATGCGCGAACAATCACTTCCTTTGCGGAGGCTTGCGCGTTCAAAGCGCAACGAAAAGACAGTCCATTCCCATGATTAAGGCGCATGAAAATAATGGACGCCAAGAAATTTATTGCTCTAATGACACAAAAATCATAATAGCTGCCAACCTAATACAAGAAAAAGAACCATAATCAGCTGAATGATTACGAAATGCGGAATGCATGCTCAAGAATCGCGCAGGCGACAACTAGCGCCTTCAAAAGCGCAGGAACATTTTTCTTGGTCGGCAATATGCTGATTAACCGGGAGCATCATCCCGATATCGCGACAGCCTACGGCATCGGGCTGGCCGCGCATATTCTGGCGAAAATCGGCGCCAGCAACCGCCCGGACAACCACATGCTCCAATTTGCGGCCAGTCCTCCCGGCTGTCTGGCCATGAATGCCGGACTGACTCTCAGCGCAGGCTTCTACGCGCATGCAACCGGAGGCCCAACACTGCTTGCGTCTGCCATGGTCTGTTTTGGAACGGCCAATGGAGTCCAATCGGCGATTTTCGGAAATGTCCTAAAGCTCAAAGACAACGCCAGAAACTTCGCGCTCACCGCCTGCGAACTCTGCATGACGGGAGGCTTTGCCTGCCTGCTCGCCTATTCCGGCGCGCCGACATGGGAAGTTGGCGCCGGCATCATGACGAACGTGGCTATGGTGGCCGCCCGAACCAAACAATGCGGCCTGAACCTGAATATCCACCCCGATCTTCTCTATGCGGACATGCTCGCAATGGCGGGAATAACCGCATATGAAGCCGTGGCCTCCGGACATCCTTGGGTCGCCGCATCGCGTGGAATGGCCGCGATAGCCCTCACCATGCTCGCCGGAGATCGCGCGACAAGCATGAACATGCGTTCCTATTTAGACGTGAGACAACTACCTGAAAATGTAAAAGACTTAAAAGCTTATGTCTCCAGACGCTGGCTCCCCTCTGTCGCCGCGCCGAAATAACGCACAGCGCCCTTATTTGCCCTCGAAATACCCGCCCAGCGAAGCGCGGAGAATTCTGTGCGGAACTTCCTCGACCCCGCCGCGCGAAAGCTTGCCGAGCTGGAACGGCCCGAACGACACGCGGATCAGGCGCGTAACGGTAAGCCCAAGATGCTCCATAACCTTGCGCACTTCACGGTTCTTGCCCTCGCGAATGCTGACCGATAGCCAGACATTCGCGGGATCGGGACGTTCCGCTCCATCCTCGCTGGCAATCCGCGCAGGCCTCGCCTCGACCTCGACCTTCATCGGCTCGTAATGGATACCGGAAATCGTGACGCCTTCCGCCAGCGCCTTAAGCTTCCGGGGATCAGGCCGCCCATGCACCCTCGCGCGGTAATGCCTCAACCACGCATTGGACGGAAGCTCCAAATGCCGCGCCAACCCGCCGTCATTGGTGAGCAGCAACAGCCCCTCGGTCGTGAAGTCAAGCCGCCCCACCGTGACCACGCGCGGCATTTCTGGCGGCAACTTTTCGAACACCGTCGGACGCCCCTGCGGATCGCGGTTGGTCGTGATAACGCCAGAAGGCTTGTGATAGCGCCACAGCTTCGGTTCCTCCGGAGCCTCCACAAGAACGCGATCCACCTCGATGCGGCTTGCCTCCGTCACGTTGAACGCCGGAGAGCCCAAAACCTTGCCGTCCACCCGCACGCGCCCATCCGCGATCAGCTTTTCGGCGTCGCGCCGCGAGCAAATCCCAGCCCGCGCAAGCCTCTTCGCGATACGCTCGCCTTTAGGCGTCTCGGCCTTCTCTGTATCGTCCTGCGCCACAAGCCCCCCAATCCCTTGCCATAATCATACCAAATTACGCATAATGCCCGCCATGACAAACTTCATGGAACTGGCCTTCTCGCAAGCCGAAGCCGCAAGCGCGCGCGGAGAAGTCCCCGTGGGCGCGGTGCTTGTCGCCGCAAACGGAGAAATCCTCGCCCGCGCGGGCAACCACGCCGAAGAACTCAGCGACCCCACCGCCCATGCCGAAATGCTCGTCCTCCGCGAAACCTGCCACAAGCTCGCCTCGCCACGCCTGCCCGATTGCGATCTCTATGTGACGCTGGAGCCTTGCGCCATGTGCGCCGCCGCCATCAGCTTCGCCCGTATCCGGCGCGTGATCTACGCGGCCTACGACCCCAAAGGCGGCGCCATCGACCACGGCCCCCGCTTCTTCGAGCAACCCACCTGCCACCACGCCCCCGAAACCCTCGGCGGCCTCTCCCCCGCCGACGAATGCCGCAGCGCGGAGATGCTCAAACGGTTCTTTGAGGGGAAAAGGCGCAACGCCGCCCCCTAACTGATCACAGAAATCAGTTCCTTATGACGCTTGGCGTCATCGCCGCAAAACCGACAGCCGATCTTTCAGGGTGTAAATTCATCTCTTTAATCCGATCTCCATGATAAATGCGGCCATGGAAATGGGCGAAAACAACCCCTGCATGCCCAAACGCCTGCAATGCGTTCACAGCAGCCAGAACCCCTCCCACATTAAAATCGCCATCTTGTGTTGAAATGGCCGGAGGCAACATAGCTCCCGTCACGCCAATAATCTTGTTTGATCTGCCGCGACCGAAATGGTGGTCAAGCGCCTCCGCGATAATGGGCAGTTTGTATGTCCCACAAGTGACAATAACCCGCCTGTTGGGAATCATACTGATGGTATTCAGCAACCTTGTGCCATGTCTTAGCGAAAGATCTCTGCTATCCCGAGAGCAGATGATAGCCCCAGTCACTTCTTCTTCTGCAATACCGAAGGCCAGTTTAAGCTGATCCAATCTTGTTAAGGCAGGATTGAAAGGCACTGCCCATATGCTTTCAGCTTCAGGGAGATAAGCCGATTGAATCGTCCCACCGCACGCGAATATTGCGATCCATTTTTCATTCTTTACAAAATTTCCTTCTGCCAATAGATCTAGAACTTCCGCTTGATCTTCAAAAGTAAGTTTTAGAATATAAGCCTTCAAATCGTCAATGTTGATCTTATCCATTTTTATTGACCAAAATAATAAATAAAGAATCTCAAAATAATAGTTTCATCGCAGCCCAAACAAAGCTCCGCCGCGATCCACGGACAGGGGTTTATCCCAATCCTCTGCTTCACTCCCTAAAACTTCACGCTGCGGCTCTCATAGCGGCGCCCGACGAAAGACGGCATCTTGCCGTCCTTCTGGCTGCCGGGAAATTGCGCCATCTGAAGCGAAGGATCGACCTTCGAACGATTGCTCCACAGCGCGTCCGGGTTCTGAAGATAAAAGATATCCGAAACCGCCTCGGTGCGCGCCCAATCTTGGATCTGCTTGCGATGCGCGATTTTCCACGCGCCCCCCGAAGGACGCCGCTCGAAACGATCCAAAAGCCGCCCACCCAGAAAAACGTCCTCGCGGCCAATCGGCTTTTCAATGCGGTAATGCGTGTGGAAATAAGTCTCGACCAGCGCCGCGTCCCCGGAAATCTCGATGCGCGATTGCCCCAGCAGATGATGCGACGACTTAACGCCATGCAGAACGCCAAGAATCCAGCCAATATAGTCGCTCGCCGTCCCCTGAAACAAGCCCGGCCCCAGATCGAACGAGGCATCGGAATGAATAGCCCCACGCAGCGTGTTCTCTTCCAGCCGATCAAGCCCGTGCGCGAAAGTCGCAAGCACCTGTTCAATCTCCTGCGTATCGACCAACGTCTGCAACCGCGCCGGGAGTTTCTCGCCAACGACGAACGCCGGACGCGCGACTTGCTTCACGGAAGTTTTCGACACAAGCGAAGAAGTTTTGCGCGGCAAAGCCTTGCGCGCGGCGCTTGACGGTTTAGATTTCTTTTTTGCGGCAGCCATCGGCTCGTTTCCCTCGGCAAAGAAGGCCAAATACCCTCTCGAACGCCCACGGCCCTGCCTTTTACTTGGGAATATCCACGCTAGACAGGACAAAGGCCAGTCTTCGTAGCACAGAAGAGCCGTAATGTGTATACTTTTATTTCAACCTGTTAGAAAGCATCTCGCAAGTAATTGATGAGAGTCGCAACAGACCTGAAGGCTAACGAACGATCCGAATCGCGGCCAAGGAAGGCCGAATCACCCTTTTGACGAGGGCGAATCACCCCGCAAAAGCTAAATAGCCCTATAAAATCTGGTTAATTCACACTATGGAACAACAGAAACCCCGATATTCCTATCGAAATCCCGCCACCGAACGCCTAAAATAGGCCATCGAACAGGACATTTCCCGTATCCAACAGGCGATTCCGATGAAGATAACGGTTCCCCGCCCCGCCAGACAGATAGCCTTTTGGGGGGTGTTAGCGATAATACTGACTATCCCGTTGAGCGTTTGCGCAGCGGAAACGAACACGGGCGACAGCCTGGCATTCGGCAACGGACAAACGCTGCGCCTGAACGGTATCCACGCCCCGCTCGCCAGTACGCCGAACCTTAAGGAACAAGCGCAAAAACGGCTGGAACAACTGATCCCGCCTGAAGCCGCATCGAAACTGCGGCTTGATCCCCTCGCCCCCCCCAGCAACCGCTATGGCCAACTCACAGCCCAAGCCTACGCTCCGGCATCCCCCCCGGTTTGGGTACAAGGCGCATTGCTGCGCGAAGGGCTGGCCTTCGTCTACCCGCCGACCGGAAACGAACCGAACCTCGACGACCTGCTAGCCGCCGAAACCGAAGCCCGCCGCGCCCGGCGCGGCATCTGGAGCGACCCGTTCTATATCGGAATACCCGCGACCGAATTGACCTCAAAGGACGAAGGCCGCTACGCCTTCGTGCGCGGCCAGATTGTGGAAGCCGTCCGCATCAAGAACAAAGTCTACCTGAATTTCGGCCCCGACTGGCGCAAAGACTTCACCGTCATAATCGCCGCCCGTAACCTGAAGGCGTTCCGCAAGTCTGGCCTCGACCCGCTCGCCCTCAAAGGCCAGACCATCCTCGTGCGCGGCTGGATCAAGCACAATTTCGGCCCGATGATCGAGCTGACCCATCCGGCGCAAATGATGGTCTTGAAAGAGCAAAAATGAACGCGAGCCATTCCCTGTCCTCCAACATCTGGAAGCTTTACGCGGACAGGCTCATCGCGAATTTCTACATCTTCGCTCCGCTGCTGGTCCCCTACTATCAAGCAAGCGGCCTCAATGCGACGGAAGTGTTCGTCATTCAGGCCGTCTACAGCGCAGCGCTGTGCTTGCTCGAAATCCCCACCGGCTACATCTCGGATTTATGGGGCCGCAAGAAAACGCTCGTCGCCGCAAGCATCATATTGCCGACTGGAATCTTGATTTATGTCCTCTTCCCTTGTTTCTGGGGTTTTATCGCGGCGGAAATCGTCATCGCGCTCGGCAACAGCCTGCGCTCCGGCACGGATTCATCCCTGCTTTACGATACGCTACGTGAGCTTAAACGCGAGAACGAACACAAGAAAATAGAAGGGAACGGACATTTCCTCAAACAGTTCAGCTCAGCCGTTGCCGCCATACTCGGCGGCCTGATCGCGACGATATCTCTGAATGCTCCCTTTTACGTAAGCGCCGCCGTCTTCGCGATGCTGCTGCCGCTCACGCTTATCATGCGAGAACCCGCAAGAACGAAGACCGAGCGCAAAACGATCCCAAAGCACCTGCGGAATATGGCAAAGGCCGTCCACAACGCCGCGCAAGACCCAAAAATCCGAGCGCTTGCCGTCTATTCGGCGTTCATCACGGCAACGAGCCTCGCGGGTTTCTGGTCTTACTTCCTGCTCTACGGAAAAATGGGGCTAGGCGTGGAACATTTTGGATTGCTCACAGCAGGGTGCGGAATCTGTTGCGGCCTCGGCGGACACTTCGCCCACGCCATCGAAAAACGAGTGGGCCAGCGCGCCGCCTACGCCCTCCCGATGCTCATAGCCCCCGGATTCTTCGCAATCGCCGCGCTCCAAAATCTCTGGGCCATTCCGTTTATCCTGCTCAACGAGTTTTTGTGGGGATATTTCACGCCCCTGAAGCTCGACATGGTTCACCGCAACGCGCCAACCTCCAGACGCGCCACGACGCTCTCCGCCATAAGCGTCGCGGAACGCCTAACTTTCGTGATCCTGTCTGTCGCTGCCGGGCGACTCGTAGACCTCGCCGATCTGCGCTACACCCACGTCTTTCTTGGAGCTGTCATGCTCGCGGCAGGCGCATGGGCCGTGACCGCAATGAAGCCAAAAACATGATGCCCAACGACTAGGTTATTTGCCGGAGAAAGAAGCCAATTCCAGCTTCTCTCCATACGCAGCGCAGTCTTTAACAACGGCATCCCACCATGCTTCGGTGACCGTGTATGTGCTGCCGTTCGTTTCCTCTTGCCGCTCAACAGTGTCTTTCCCAAGCCGGAGATTGCGATTGGAAACGGCCAACGCGTTCGCGCGCATACTCCCATCAGAACTCCCCGACCAAAGGATCAAGCGCTGATTTTCCCGCCAATGAACCCAAGCATGCATATTGCCATCGGCATACTTATAGCCAATAGCGCAAAAATGCTGGCGCGACCCGTTTTCCTTCTGGCTTGCAACAAGATACCGAGCCGCGACTTCCAAAGAACCAAAAGATGCATGTGAGGAAGGCAAAAACGGCCAACAGGCTTTTGTTCGAAAGCGTCAGGAAAGACTTCGTTAGCCTGACACTCCATAAACGCCAAGGCCCCAAAACTCCCACACAACAACGCCAGAACTGTTTTCATCATGCGCCACCCTCTTGAACACAAAGCAATAAGCGAAAGGCTAATCCGCAAACGGGTCGCGCATCAAAATCGTGTCCTCGCGTTCTGGACTCGTGGAGAGCAACGTCACCGGCGCTTCGATCAACTCTTCAAGCCTGCGGATATACTTGATCGCCCGCGCAGGCAACGCCGCCCACGTCCGCGCCCCGCGCGTGCTGTCGTCCCACCCCTGACAAATATCGTAAATCGGCTTCAGCTCCGCCTGCTCGCTCTGAGAGGCAGGCATATAGTCGATCTCCTTGCCATGAAGTTTATAGGCTCGGCACACCTTGATTTCGCGCAACCCGTCGAGAATGTCGAGCTTCGTAAGCGCAATCCCATCAACGCCGCCGACCTTGACCGCCTGCCGCACCTGAACGGCATCGAACCACCCGCAACGCCGACGACGCCCGGTATTCGTGCCGAACTCGCGCCCCCTGTCGCCAAGCAACATCCCGACATCCGTCTTGTCCTCGGTCGGGAACGGCCCGGAGCCGACGCGCGTGGTGTAAGCCTTGCAAATGCCGATCACACGCCCGACCTGCTTGATTCCGACACCGGAACCTGTCGCCGCCGCCGCCGCCAGCGTATTGCTTGACGTGACAAAAGGATAAGTCCCATGATCGACATCGAGCATCGCCGCCTGCGCGCCCTCGAACAAAACCAACTTCCCGGATTTGCGGATAATCTCAAGCTTCCTCCACGGCACGCCCATATAGGGCAGCACGCGCTGGCCGATCTTGAGCAAATCGTCGCGCAAAGTGGCAGAATCGATTTCAGGTAATTCGAACCCATGGCGCAACACGTTGTGATGCATCAGCATGACTTCGATTTTCGAGCGCAACGCCGCATGATCCGCAAGATCGCACAACCTGATAGCTCTGCGCCCGACCTTGTCTTCATAAGCAGGGCCAATGCCTCGCCCTGTCGTTCCGATCTTGTGCTCGCCCCGCGCCTCTTCGCGCGCGCGGTCAAGCTCGCCATGCAGCGGCAAAATCAACGGGCAGTTCTCGGCAACCATCAGATTGGCAGGCGTAACCGAAATGCCCTTATCGGCAATCCCGTCGATCTCCTTCATCAGCGCCCACGGATCGACAACCACGCCGTTGCCGATAATGGAAAATTTTTCAGGACGCACAACGCCGGACGGCAGCAGGCTAAGCTTGTATTCGACGCCGTCTATAACAAGGGTATGGCCCGCATTATGACCGCCTTGAAACCTCACCACCATATCGGCGCGGTTGGACAACCAATCGACGATCTTGCCCTTGCCCTCGTCGCCCCATTGTACCCCGACCACCGCAACGTTTTTCATGGCGTCCCCTTAAAAGTGAATGCAAAAAATCAAGCACTGCGCGCAAGGAGACGCTCCGTCCATCCGGCCCATCAGGCCTTGCAGAGTTTTGTAGCGAAATTCTCCTAAGGAAGGAAACAAAAAACCTTGCGCCCCAAAGGATGGCAAATCGCGCAATCCTCCGCCAGACTCCAAAACGCCCGCCGCCAAATCCGCAAGAATCTTTTTCGAACAAAACAAGAACTTTAGATTGACGTCCGATCCCAGAACGTCTTAGCCTCGTCTGGCCTAGAGTAGAGAGCAAGGCGAACCAGAGTAGCCTCCCGTTCGCCTTGAAGGCATTGGCCGCCGGAACGCAAAGGCTCAAGACCTCCCCGGTCATGAGCGGCGTTCCGGCCCCGATGAACCCTTGCAAGTACCGCCTTACGCAGGCATGTTGGCTGGCGTTCCCTCATAATTATACACGCCGATATGCGTCAGTCTGCACTGCGTATCGAGCCAGATTTTGCCGCCAATTTTTCGCCACCTGCGGCAAAACGCGAAATCCTCGCTCAAATAGGTGCGGCTCTCCGGCTCGATCATGCAATCGAACAAGGCATACTGGTTTTTGCTCGGAGAAGATGGGCGCGGATACAAATGCGCCACGTCATAGCGCGTTTCCGGATAAGCCGCGATCATACGCTCGAACGCGCTGCGCCGGATCAGCATAAACCCAGTCCCGGCATAAGAACCCGTCACGAACCCTTCCCGATCCTCGCGCCCCGCCGCGCCCGCAGGGAGCGGCGTGCCGACAAAATTAAGCCCCATCTCCTGCCAGGACGCGACGGAAGCCGCGCCTTGCGCTCCAACCACGCGCTGACGCAACAACGGCCAGTCGATGTTCTTGACCGGATACATCCCCGCCACGACCTCGTCGTCGAACCGCAAAAGACGCATGACATCCTCGGGCCTAAAACAAATATCCGCGTCGATGAACATCAGATGCGTCGCCTGTTGCATATCGAGGAACGCCGCAACCAGCGTATTGCGGCTGCGCGTGACCAGCGAGTCGTGCCCGTTCATCGCCAGCGTCACCTCGACCCCCTGCCCCGCCGCATGCACCATCAGCCGGATCACGGACTCCATATACCCTTGCGCCACAAGTCCGCCGTAGCAGGGCGTGGCGATCAGAACAAAAGGCTTCGACTGAGTCATGGAAACATCCCCTTAGCAGTCTGCTGAAAAACCTATCAAGAAGGCACAACAAACAAATGGGACACCCGCCTTCGCGGGTGTGACGGCGCTTGTTGAGGTGAATTTCTCAATCAAAACAAGCGTCATGCCCGTCCCCGCCTTCGCGAGGACAGGCTCCGGCGGGCATCCCATTTTCTTTTTCTATAAGCATGTGCGCCTCAAAAAAACATTTTTCAGCAGACTGTTAGAACAGTATCCGCCCGATATAGGGAGATTCGACCAGCCGCGCAACGATAAGGAGCGAAAAAGAAAAACGGCCACAAGGGAAAAGCCCTCATGGCCGTCATGTCTGCCAACAACCAAAAAATCATTCCACCGTCTGATACGCCGCCAAAACCGCCATCATGACGATATCGGACACCGTAGCGTTCGGACGCACGATCTGCGCGGACTTCTGCAACCCCGTCAAAATCGGCCCAATCATGGTGGCGCCGCCAATGCCTTGCAGCACCTTGGCCGTAATGTGCGCCGCTTGCAAATTGGGCATGATCAACACGTTGGCCGGACCCGTAAGGCGACAAAACGGATAAAGCCGCTGCATCAGGTCGTAATCGAGCGCGACATCAGCCGAAATCTCGCCGTCATATTCGAAATCGACGCCGCGCGAATCCAAAATGCGCGCCGCCTCTTGAACATGGGCGTTATGATTCCTCTGCGGCTGCCCGAAGCTCGTAAAGGACAAAAGCGCGACGCGCGGCGTGTGTCCCATATGCTGCGCCCAGCGCGCCGAACGGATCGCGATATTGGCCAACCGCTCCGGCGACGGATCGACATGCACCGCCGTATCCGACAGAAACACGGTCCGCTCCTTGGAGAGAGCCATCGAGATCCCCAAAGCGCCGCAAGATTCCGGATCGACCACCTTGCGAATATCGTCGTAGCTGACGATAAACCCGCGCGAAAGACCCGTCACCATCGCGTCGGCATCGCCCGCCTCGACCATCGACATCGCGAAGATGTTGCGGTTCTGATTGACCATGCGCTGACAATCGCGCTGCACATATCCCTTGCGTTGCAGCCTGTTGTACAAGGACTCGATATATTTTTCCCCCTTACGCTCAAGCCGCGCGTTGTGGATTTCCAGATCGGCCCCTTCGGTCAAGCCCAGCGCCGCGATTTTCTCGCGCACCACGTCCTCGCGCCCGACCAGCACTGGCGTGCCAAGCCCCTGAAGCTTGAACTGAATGGCCGCGCGGATCACGCGATCTTCCTCGCCTTCCGCGAACACGACGCGACGCGGATTGCGCTTGACCGCGCCGAAGATCAACTCAAGACGATCCGCCGTCGGGTTCAGCTTCCCGCGCAAAATCTTGCGGTAATCCTCGATATCCTTGAAAGGTTTGCGCGCGACGCCTGTCCGCATCGCCGCCTCGGCCACCGCCGAAGGAACCTCGACGATCAAGCGCGGGTCGAAGGGAGCCGGAATGATGTATTCAGGTCCATAACTAAGACGACGCCCGCCATAAGCCGCTGCGACTTCGTCCGGCACATCCTGCCGCGCCAGAGCCGCGATGGCGCGCGACGCCGCCAATTTCATCTCTTCGTTGATCGCCCGCGCCTGCACATCCAAAGCGCCGCGAAAGATATAAGGAAACCCAAGCACGTTGTTGATCTGGTTCGGATAATCCGAACGCCCCGTCGCAACGATCGCGTCGGGACGCACTGCCTTAGCGTCTTCAGGCGTAATTTCCGGATCGGGATTGGCCATTGCGAAAATAATCGGACTCTTGGCCATGTCCTTGACCATGTCCGGCGTCACCGCCCCCTTGGCCGACAAGCCAAGAAACACGTCGGCCCCCTTCAAGGCCTCTTTCAACGTCCGCGCCTCGGTCTTGGCCGCATGCGCCGATTTCCATTGATTCATATGCTCCGTGCGGCCCTCGTAGATGACCCCCTTGGTGTCGCACATAATGACATGGTCGTGCGCCACGCCGGAAAGCTTAAACAGCTCGACGCAGGCGATGGCCGAAGCCCCCGCCCCGTTGACCACGACGCGCGCATCCTTGATCGAACGCCCCGTCAGCTCCAGCGCATTGATCAAACCCGCCGTCGCGATAATCGCCGTGCCATGTTGATCGTCGTGGAAAACAGGAATGTCCATGATCTCGCGTAAGCGCTGCTCGATGATAAAGCACTCCGGCGCCTTGATATCCTCAAGATTGATCCCGCCGAACGAAGGGCCAAGGAAACGCACGCAATTGATGAACTCTTCTATGTCATGCGTATCCACCTCAAGATCGATGCTGTCCACGCCCGCGAAGCGCTTGAACAAAACCGCCTTGCCTTCCATCACGGGCTTGGACGCCAACGCGCCAAGATCGCCGAGACCCAACACAGCAGTTCCGTTCGAAATGACAGCGACAAGATTTCCCTTGGCAGTGTAGTCATACGCCGTCGCGGGCTCTTTTTCGATACGCAGGCACGGCGCGGCGACTCCCGGAGAATAAGCCAAAGCCAGATCGTGCTGACCGACCATCGGCTTCGTCGGCACGATTTCTATCTTACCGGGACGGCCATTAAGCATATGGTAAGCAAGCGCCTCCTCATCGGACACGCGCTTCTTGGACTGGGGCTCGGTCATCTGATCATCTCCAAAAACTGTTCTTTGCCGAAATAACAGGCGCGCAAACAAACGACTTTGTTACGGAAAATTTCGTCCCCTGCCCCTGCAAAAGAATGCGAATTTCATTTGCGTTCTTTTCTGTTGACCATATTTTAGCCTCTGCCTCCTAAAATCAACCCTTAGTTAAGTCTTTTTTCTTTTCATGCCCTATCCCGCATGCCATTCCGGGACTTCCTCGTGAAGAGAGCCGCTTGTGACCCACAAAATGCCCGCGCCAAATGCTAACAAACCTTTTTTCGCAGCTGCGAGATGCCGCCGCGTCGCCGAACGCACGCGCAAGTTGCCGTCAACTTGCAAACAAAAATCCCCCCCCCTCTATGCGAGCCTGCTGGCTTTCTTCGTCGCTTTCTTGACCGCGTCCGCCGGACAAGCCGATAGTCTTGGCGACTTCGGCGTTGCTCCCAGCGCGCCTTTCACGAACGTAACCTCATCCAATGCCGTGCGCATGGGCGACCTCTTGTTCGGTACCTTCATGGGAGTGATGCTGACCGCGTCGGCCTATTTGTTCTTCATCTGGATCGTGATGCGCGAAAAAGGCCAAGCATTTCTCTTAAGCTTGCTGTTTTGCCTAAGCGTCTACATCGCCAGCACCAACAATGTGCTCATGGGCCAGATTGGCGTAACCAGCAGCGACCTTCGGCACATCGTGGCCAATTACAGCCTGATCATGTCCTGTATCTGCGGCGTCGCCTTCACCTACTACTTCCTCGATGTCGAAGCGCATATTCCTTCGCTGATCTTGCCGCTTTACATCGTCGGCGGCCTTTTGTGCCTGCTCCTGATTCTGTCGATTTTCGACCAAGCGCTGGTGCCCTTCGCGCTTCCACTGCTGAGCGAACTCGCGATCGCCGTCATCATGATCACCGGAGTGCTCAGTTTCAACCGAGGATTGACCGGAAGCCTCACGCACATGGTCGCGTTCACGTTCCTCCTGTGCGGCCATCTGGCGGACCCCCTACGTGACCTCGGTTATCTCGGAAGCGCGGAAAGAAGCCACGAAGTCGCCTATATCTCCTTCTCGCTCGCCGCGCTCATGTTCGCCATCGTGATCGCCAGCCAGTTCGCGGCGCGACAAGACGAAAAAGAAAAGGCTCTCGCCATCAGCAATGAACGCTTCACGTTGGCCACGCGCGGCGCGAATGAAGGCCTGTTCGACTGGAATCTCGCGTCAGGAGAAATATTCTTCTCCGAACAAATGCGCAAAATTCTCGGCCTGCGCCTGCCGGGCACCATTGAACTGCTGAAGGCATGGATTCGCCTGCTGGAACCGCATGACCGCCGCATTGTGCGCGAAGCGTTACGCAGATTCCGCCACAACCAGAACGTCAACACGCTGAATGTCGAATACAGGATATATGGGCCAAAAAACACCAAACGCTGGCTCTATTCCAAAGCCGTCGCGGTGCGCGATCCCGCGACCAAGAGGATCGTGCGTCTTGTGGGATCGACCAACGATGTCACCTCGCGCAAGCAAGGCGAAGTCGCCTTAAGGGCAAGCGAAGCTCGCTTCCGCAGCATCACCGAAGCGCACCCGGTCCCCGTGTTGATCGTGGGGCTGCGCGGCGCGAACATTTTATACGCGAGCCCCGGCGCCGAACAGCTATTGGGCTTTCCGCAAGAGCGTCTGTTACACAGCTACTTCGACCAATTCTTGACCTGCGATGTCACAAAGTCCGAACTTTGGGCCGCCATGCGCGAAGGCCGCGAAGTCAACCTGCGCGAAGTTCGCCTGATGAAAGGCAAGGAAGCCACGCCGCTCGATGCCGCCCTATCGGCGCGGCGCATCAGTTACCAAAACGAAGACGCGATGGTGATCGGCCTCTACGACCTGACGCAACGCAAGGAGGCCGAAGCGCAAATCTCGCGGCAACAAGAAGCCTTGCAACAAAGCGAAAAGATGGCGGCGCTAGGCGGCCTTCTGGCTGGCGTCGCGCACGAATTGAACAACCCGCTCTCGGTCGTAGTAGGGCAAGCGACCCTGCTGATGGACGGGTCCTCGGAACCAAAAGTCGTTAGCCGCGCCGAAAAAATCTACAAAGCCGCCGACCGCTGCTCGCGCATCGTCAAAAGCTTCCTCGCGCTGGCGCGTCGCAAACCGCCCGAACGCAAACCGGTTTCCGTCAACAGCGTCGTCAACACCGCCATGGACCTTCTGGGCTATCAAATCCGCACGGGAGGAATCGGCGTGACGCTGAATCTCGCGCAGGAACTTCCGGACATCATGGGCGACAGCGACCAAATGACGCAAGTCATCACTAACCTCGTCATCAACGCCTCGCAAGCCATGGAAGATTGGAAAGGCGAACGCCGCATGACCATCGCGACGCGCGCCGTCAACGACGCCGACTCGTCCCCCTCTCTGATCGTGGAAATCGCCGATACTGGACCCGGCGTGCCGCCGGAGATCCGCTCGCGCATCTTTGAACCCTTCTTCACGACCAAAAGCGGCAAGGGTGGAACCGGCGTCGGATTATCGCTCTGCCTCAACATCGTGGCCTCGCACGGCGGCCAATTGCAGGTGCAAGACACGCAAGGCGGCGGCGCGACGTTCCTGATCCGCCTCCCGGTCGCCACGAGCGCGGCCAGGAACGGAAGCGCGGAAGGCGAATCGCTCGCAGCCATGCTGCCTGCGTTACGCATTCTGCTGGTCGACGATGAATTAGAACTTATCCAAACGCTCGCCGACCTTCTGGAACCGGAAGGCCACCAGATCGACTTTGCCGCCAACGGCGCCATCGCGTTCGACAAGCTGCGCAAAGCGAATTTCGATGTGGTCGTCAGCGACCTGCGCATGCCTGTCATGGACGGGCCGCAACTCTACGAATCCATCCGGACGGAAAAACCTGAATACATCGACAAAATCATCTACGTCACTGGCGATACGCTTTCGTCGCACGTGCAAAGCTTTCTGGCGAAATACCCCGTGCCCGTCATTGAAAAACCCTATCGGCTCAGCGATGTGAGACAAGCGATTGCGACCTTGTTGAAGCTGGCGCCAGAACGGAGCAATATGGGCAAACCAAACGAATCTGGCCAGACGACAGGTCAGACCTGACGACAAGAACTCTCTCACGCCCCAATTGGATCCGTTTCCCATGCGCATGCTGGTCATCGATGACGAAGAAGATATCTGCGAGCTGATCTGCGAATTGGGCGAGCGTCACGGCCTTGAAGTCAGAACTATCAGCGCGCCAGAAAAGACCGTCTCGACGCTCGAAGAATTCCATCCGGATCTCGTAGTGCTTGATCTCATGATGCCGGGCACCGACGGAGTGGAACTGCTCCGTCTACTGGCCGAACACGCGAAGAATGCGCAAGTCTGTCTCATCAGTGGCAGCGACACGCGCGTGCTCAACAGCGCCCGACGGCTAGGCAGCGCGCATGGGCTGGAAGTCGTCGCCGCGATGGAAAAGCCGCTCAGCATGCCGATGCTGACATCGCTGTTCGAGAAGCTCGCCGCCGGAAACGGCAAAAACGAAGCCCCTTTGAACATCAAGCAAGCCATCGACGACGGCCAGTTAGCGCTGCACTTCCAACCCATCGTCGAAATTGCGACGCGCCGCGTCAAAGGCGCGGAAGGGCTATTGCGCTGGCAGCACCCACAACGCGGCTTGCTCTTGCCAGATATCTTTCTCGACCAAGCCGTCAACGACGGCCTCATGCAGGCCGTAACCGACGTCGCCATTCAAGCCTCGATCACACAGGCAACCTCATGGCATCGCTCAGGCGAAGACCTAATCCTGTCGCTAAACATAACGGCCTCGGCGCTGCTGGATCTCACCTTCCCGGACCGCATGGCCGAACTTTGCAAGCACCGCGATCTGCCGCCCGACCGCCTGATCCTCGAAGTGACGGAAACCGAAGCGATGCGCGATACCATGCGCACCATGGACGTTTTGTTGCGCATGCGCATCCGTAACATAGGCGTTTCGATCGACGATTTTGGAACCGGACATTCCTCGCTGCGTGAGTTGCAGCGCATGCCGTTCAGCGAAATGAAAATCGACAAAAGCTTCGTCACCGACATGGCCAACAGCCGGGACTGCGCTGTGATCGTCAACTCGATCATCGACTTAGGGCACAATCTGGGGCTTAAAATCATCGCGGAGGGCGTGGAAGACGTGCGCGTCTGGCGCATGCTGGCCGACAAAGGCTGCGACTACGCGCAAGGCTACTTCATCGCCAAAGCCATGCCGCCGCACGAGTTTAATGTCTGGCTTAAGAACTGGCGCGAAAAACCCGCCATATAAAAGAAAGCGCGCGACCGTTTCCACGAACGGAACGGTCGCAAACGCCATGATGCCTATTTTTTATCAGAGGAATGGCGGTGCGCCGGAGGCCCTGTCGCCCCCATCCCCCCCGGACTAAGCCCCGGCGCAACCGTCGGAGCCGCCGTGTAAGTCGCGGCATTCTGTTGAGCGCCAAAACAGGGACCAAACACGCGCACAAACGCCTGACCTATCTTTTCCCCAGTGACCACGACCGTTTTCTTGATCCCGCTTTTGACAAAATCTTTGATGGTCCCGGCCACATCGACCAGTCTGGTGGAAGAAGTTGAGGTCATGTCCGAAGCCTCCTGTCAAACAACTTCAAAAATACTTAGCGAAAATAAACCTTGTTCAATCGATCCCATTAGACACGAAAATAATAAAAGGACACTTAACAACCGGGCATTTACAATCAATTAACCAAGCGCTCCATATCCCACAAGAATTGGCAAGGTTTTGACGAAAGCGCGACGTAAAGCCCCTCGCCCTCCTTGGGAGGGAGAGGGGTTGGAGCCTGCCCCCGCGAAGGCGGGAGGTGAGGGTGGAGTCTGAATTTAAGCGATAGAATCGCCCCCTCACCCTAACCCTCTCCTCCTCACGGGAGCGAGGGAGTCACGCCTTGCTTATGGCAAAGCCACGCCAACTCTTCACGTGCGGTAGGTATACCAAGAATCCACAGTCAGAAAACGCCATCCCCGCCTACTGCCTTTTGATGGCCCGCCACCCAATATCCCTCCGGCAATGGCTCTCGCGCCAGTCAATGACATCGACGGCGGCATAAGCTTGCCTCTGCGCCTCGACGATGGTCGCGCCTGTGGCCGTCACGCCCAGCACGCGCCCGCCATTCGAAACAACCTGCTCCAGCGCGTCGCGCTTAGTCGCGGCATGGAACACGACCGCGTTTGGAACCTGAGAAACGCGCTCCAACCCACGGATCGCGCTGCCTTTCTCGTAAGCGCCCGGATACCCTTTGGCCGCCATGACGACGCACAGCGCCGCATCGTCGCGCCATGCGACCTCAACGCCCTTCAGCTTGCCTTCGCCCTGGCTAGCCGCCAGCAGCAACGGAACCACGTCCGACTTCAAACGCGGAAACAACACTTCCGCTTCCGGATCGCCGAACCGCGCGTTGAATTCCACGATCTTCGGCCCCTCCTTCGTCATCATCAACCCGGCGTAAAGCACGCCGGTAAAAGGCCGCCCCATCTCGCGCATCGTCTTAAAGATCGGCTCCATCACCTCGCGCATCAAGCGCTTTTCCATCGCGGCATCGACCGCAGGCGTCGGCGAATAAGCGCCCATCCCGCCCGTATTCGGCCCCTTGTCGCCATCGAAAACAGCCTTGTGGTCCTGTGCCGCAACTAAAGGAACCGAATCCTTGCCATCGCAAATTGCGAAGAAACTCGCCTCCTCGCCCTCCATAAATTCCTCGATCACAAGCGAACACCCCGCCGCGCCGAACACTTTCTTGACCATCGCGTCATCAATCGCGGCAATTGCCTCCTCAACCGTTCGCGCGACCGTCACGCCCTTGCCTGCCGCCAGCCCGTCCGCCTTCACCACGATCGGAGCGCCTTGCTCTCTCACATAAGCCTGAGCCGCCGCAACCTCTCCCTCCGCGAACCGCCGATAAGCCGCCGTCGGCACGCCAGCCTTCGCGCAAACCTCCTTCATGAACGTCTTGGAACTTTCGATCTCTGCGGCAGCCTGATTAGGCCCAAAACATGGAATCCCCGCCGCGCGTATGGCATCGACCATCCCCAGCGACAAAGGTAATTCCGGACCGACAACGACAAACTCAACGCCATGTTCGCGGCATACTTTAACCATGCCGCCAAGATCCTCGACCCCGACCGGAAGACATTCCGCCACCTCGGCAATCCCGGCATTTCCGGGGGCGCAATAAAGCTTGCCGCAAAGCGGCGACTTGCGCATAGCCCAGCACAGCGCATGCTCCCGCGCCCCGGAACCGATGACGAGAATATTCATGAAATGCGCCTCATTGAGTTCATGATGACAGATAAGAGATACGGACCACACCACCCTACACCTTAACTCATTGCTTCAGAACAAGATTCGTTGTGACCGCCAGCGTCATTCCGGCGAAAAGCCGGAATCCAGCAACGCCGCGTCTGCGGCGCGAAAGAATCAAAAACACGCCCTTGATCGCAGGCCGAGAATCTGGTCTGTTCCGCTCGCTGCCGCTCGCAAGCTGGATTCCGGCTTTTCGCCGGAATGACGCTTTCAGCCAAGATAAGTTTTGTTATCAAACAATGTGTTAACGTGTAGGGCAGTATGCTCCCATGTTCTTGATTTCAACAGTTATGCAAGAGATTTAATGCATCTTCTGTTTAAGCCACTGTTTGATTTTGCTTGTTTGCGTCGGACCTCGCGTAGGATCGTGACGTGGATAATCCCACATACCCGGAAAATTTGGCCTACCCACATACATATCCCTAATCGTACGAAGACCACCTGAAGGAGTTAGAAAAATACAAGCAGCAATTGCTAGCCCACCATGAACGGGAAAACCAAGACATGGCCCAAGAGCGCCTAGCATAACCGTTCCTATGCACAAAGCCGATCTTTTCCGAAGCGAATAAATTTCTTCATGATATAAACTATTCATATCATTGAATTCTGACATTCTCTTCTCTTCAACATGCCACATTTTGGCACGGAGCACTTCGCGGACTGCCACCGCCGTACCCGCCACAACTGCTGCTCCACTAAAGCCAATCTGCGGATACGCCGCCCGCCCCGCAAAAGCTACGGCTCCAGAATAATATAGAGTATCCCGCCACTCATTAACCAATCGGCCCGCCGCCGCAAATTCGCGAAAAATTGGCTTATCCCATAACGACATATACATTCCCCCCAATAAAAATGATCTAACAACAACTCCATCACCAAAAACTCGAGGTAACACATGATTTAGAAAAATAAAATGATTATTCTTACTTATATTATTTGATATATACACTATACTCACTGCATGTGAAGAATTGGAAAAATGTTGCGGCAAAACAAGCGTCACACCCGCGCAGGCGGGTGTCCATCACCCGATGTTGAGAACAAGCGCCAATATGCAAGTGAAGCGCCTGCATCGAGATGAGATGATGGACACCCGCCTGCGCGGGTGTGACGCTGCGCTATCGGAGGCTTTTTGCCAACTCTTGAACTGTTATGGGTATACATGAACACCCCAACCACCTCCAGCAAGCCGCCCTCCCAAACCCGCATCGCGGTCGCCATGTCCGGCGGGGTGGACAGCTCCGTAACCGCCGCGCTACTGGCCGAGCAAGGCTATGACGTGGTGGGGCTGACGCTGCAACTCTATGATTACGGAGCCGCAACGGGTCGCAAGGGAGCCTGCTGCGCCGGACAGGATATCTACGACGCGCGGCAGGTCGCGGATCGCCTCAACATCCCGCACTATGTCCTTGATTACGAAAGCAGGTTCTCGCAAAGCGTGATGGAGGACTTCGCCGCCTCCTACATGCGCGGCGAAACGCCAATTCCCTGCGTCCGCTGCAACCAGCGTGTGAAGTTCCAAGACATGCTGGCCGCCGCAAAGGATCTCGGCGCCGAAGCCCTCGCCACCGGCCATTATGTGCGCCGCCACGATGGCCCCCAAGGTCCAGAACTGCATCGCGGAACCGATCCCACCCGCGACCAAAGTTATTTCCTTTTCACAACGACCAAGCAACAACTTGATTTTCTGCGTTTTCCCTTGGGGGCCTTAAGCAAGCCGGAAACCCGAGCGCTGGCCGAACGCTTCGGCCTCGCCGTCGCCGCCAAACCCGACAGTCAGGACATCTGCTTTGTTCCGGACGGCGATTACGCCAGCGTCGTCAAGCGCTTGCGCCCCGAAGCTTGCGAAGCGGGAGATATCGTGGACGCGCAAGGCCATGTGCTGGGTCGCCACGAAGGCATCGTCCATTACACAGTCGGCCAACGCCGTGGCCTCGACTTAAGCGCGCGCGCGGGCGAAAATAACGCGCCGCTCTATGTCCTGCGCATCGACGCCGCCAGACGACACGTCGTCGTCGGCCCCCGCTCCTCCCTCGCGCGACAGGAAGTCTTTTTGCGAGAGATCAATTGGTTGGGCGACGATGTTCCAGAAAATGGATTACCTGTCACCGTCAAACTGCGCTCGGCCCAGCCCCCCCTCCCTGCGCTTTTCTTCCGCTCAGTTTCCGAACCAGAAAAAGGCCGCATCCTCTTGAACGAAGCCACTTTCGGCATCGCGCCCGGACAAGCCGGGGTCGTCTATCAAGGCGACCGCCTACTCGGCGGCGGCTGGATCACTGCCTAATCCAGAAATGAGAACAAATGATGATGGAGTCATTGCGAGGAGCCGCAGGCGACGTGGCAATCCAGAGTCACTAAAGGACTGCGCTTCCGTCTCTGGATCGCCTTGCCTCACAGGCAATCGACCTTTTCAAGCGCCCACCGCTAGGAACGCCGCCAACTTCCTCAACGCCTCGGCCCTATGGCTGATGGCGTTCTTCTCCTCCGCGCCCATTTCGGCATAGGTCAGGTTGTAGCCGTCAGGAACAAACCATGGATCATACCCATGGCCGTTTGTTCCGCGTCCGGTCCCTATCAGCGCGCCATCCGCCCGCCCCTCGAACAGCATCGACCGCCCATCCGGCCAAGCCAAAGCCAAAACGGAAATAAAGGTGGCGGAATGATCAGCGCTATCGCCAAGTTCGTTCCACAGACGTTTCATCGCCGCGCCGAAATCCCGCTGAGGTCCCGCCCACCGCGCCGAGTAAAGACCGGGCTTGCCGCCAAGCGCCGTCACGCAAAGACCGCTATCGTCCGCCAGAGCCACATGGCCAGAAGCCTGCGCGGCAGCCCGCGCCTTGATCAAAGCGTTCTCGGCAAACGTCGCGCCAGTTTCCTCCGGTTCGTCCAGCCCCAGCGCTCCCGCCGATGTCACATGATCGACATAAGGCCGCAACATCGCCGAAAACTCCGCAAGCTTCCCCGCATTGTGCGTCGCGATTACAAACGTCTCAGAAGACGATATAGTGGTTGACACTGCCCCCCCTTTAACCCAAAGCATAGGCAAGCGCTTGAATTCGTAGCGAACAAATGCGTCCCCACCCTCATTCAATCAGCAAACCAATGAAAAATAAGAACGACTTTTCGAACCTCAAAGCCCTGACCGTCGACGACCACGCCCTCGCCCGCCGCATCGTCACGAACGCGCTCGAAAGCCTGCAAGTCGGCATCATCGACGAAGCCCCCGACCCCTTGCAAGGACAAACGATGATCGAACAAGCCCAGCGCATCGGCAAACCGTACGACCTCGTGTTCCTCGACTGGAGCATGCCGTCGCTTGAAGGCATTGATATTCTGCGCCATTTTCAGGACAAACCCGAACACGCGAATACCTCTTTTATCATGTTCACGGCCGCCTCGGAAAAAGGCGAAATGCTGCAAGCCGTCCGCGCAGGCGTCATCGCCTTCATCCCGAAACCCGCGTCGCAGGAAACGATTATACAAAAAATCAAAGAGGTCGTAGCGCTTAGAGAAAATAAAAAATAAAGACTATATGCCCATCACACTTCAAGAGTTGGCAAAACCATGAAGGAGTCGTGTCGCAGTCCCCTCCCCACGAGGGGCAGGGAATCAGGCTACGCTTTCTTCAGAGTTGTTCCCAACTCTTCAAGTGCGATGACTATAAATCACGCCCCCAAAGCCTTGCGCTGTAATTCGGCCAGATCCCCAGCCCCTTTACGCGCCAGCTTCAGCAACTCCTGAAACTGCGTCTCTGAAAACGGCATCTGCTCGGCGGTCGCCTGAATCTCGACCAAGCCGCCATCGCCGGTGATGACGAAATTGGCATCGGCTTGGGCGCGAGAATCTTCGGAATAATCGAGATCGAGCAAAGCCTGCCCCTCGTAAAGACCGCACGACACAGCGGCGATAGACCCCGTCAAAGGGTTGTCCTTGATCTTGCCCGTCTTTTGTAGGAACCGACAAGCCAACGCCAACGCGACATAGCTGCCCGTAATCGCCGCCGTGCGCGTCCCGCCATCGGCCTGAATCACGTCGCAATCAAGACGGATCTGCAGTTCGCCAAGCTTCGAACGATCGACCACCGCCCGCAACGCCCGCCCGATCAAGCGCTGAATCTCCTGTGTGCGTCCCGATTGCTTGCCCTTGGCCGCTTCGCGGTCCGTCCGCTCATGCGTAGCCCTCGGCAGCATCCCATATTCCGCCGTCACCCAGCCCAAGCCCGTATTGCGCAAAAACGGAGGAACCTTGGCATCGACGCTGGCGGCGCAAAGCACATGGGTGTTGCCGAATTTGATCAGGCACGACCCTTCGGCATAAGGGGAAAAACCCGGCTCAATCGAAACGGGCCGCAAGGCATCAAAAGATCGGTTAGCATGTCGCATGAAGAAGCATCGCTCTCAAAAAAATGAAATAGAACAAGGCATTCTCTACGCGACTTCATGCGATTTGAACAGACCGAAATGGATTCAGGCCGCAGATCTCCGCTTCTTGCCCACAGCCCCGGCAACGCCTATCCCCCCCAAAGCTATCCCTAGCAAGGGCAAAGCAGCAGGCAACGGCACCGGAGCGACATCCGAAAATGTCGCCTGCGTCAACGCATTGCCATAGTCCCAAAAATAGTTCCAGCTATTGTTCTGCGGGCCGGAGCCATCGGCGGAGTTGTTCCAGACAAAGTAGTTAAGTCCAGGCACAGTCACGGAAGACAGGGGCATCGAGGTTGTGCCTGCGGCTCCCTGAACGCTGTTGGACGTCCCGTCCGCTAGATTCACGCTCAAAAACAAAACATATTGCTGACCCGCCACAACGGGAATATTCGGGCTGAACGTATAGCCATCGACGGAAGTGTTCACCGAAGAAACAACGCCGCTTGTGTAGAGAAGGCCGGTGCTGCCATACCCGGTCCCATAGTTAGAACCGCCGCTCCACCCCGCGACTCCTCCATAAAGGGAACCGACGCCGCCTTCCGTGTATAAAGTAAAGGATGTAAGGTATCCGGTAAGAGGGGCGGTAATCACCTCGCCATAAGTTTGCGAGTCCGGAACGCCAAAGTCTGAAACAGAGTCATCGGCAGGCGAATTATCAAGCGTAACAGTCGCCGCAAGCGCCGACTGGGACAAGAATGCGCACAATACCGCCGTCGAGAGCAATAGCTTCTTCATGAGAACGCTCCAGAATGATTGAAGGAATTGAGATCAGAAACGACAAGGTTTGGACAGGACCTTGGAACAACGCATTTCGCCTGTCAAGCGCAAGGTTGCTGCGCGGCGGCAAATAAGCCCTCGCCGCGCCATATGCGTTTACGCCCCCGACGCATGCCGCGCGAACGCGCGCCGAACGCGCGGCAAACGATCAACCGCCCCTAAACCAAATCGTCGCAGCGCCTGCGCAGGGGGAATGGCATTGGAAAACAATTTCACAAGCCCATCCGTCATGACGACCATCGCCTCATTATCGATGATCCGGCCCCTCTCATAGCGCTGCAAGGCATCTGCCTCCGCAACGTCAAGCCCCAGCGAAGTCGCCTCCGAAACAAGATCCACAAGATCCCCGATATCGCCCATGCCGAGATTGAACCCCTGCCCCGCGATCGGATGAATGCCGTGCGCCGCATCGCCGACCAATACAAGCCGCCCCTCCACATAGCGCCGCGCATGTTGCAAGCTCAAAGGGTACGAAAACCGCTCCCCGACCAACTCAATGTCCCCAAGGTAATCCCGCACGCGCTCCTGAAGCTGCGCCACAAAACGCCGCGCTTCCATCTGCATCAAAAATCTGGCCGCCTCGGTCGTCTCCGTCCATACGATCGACGAGCGATGAAAAAATTTCCCGCGCGATCCCTTGCTACGCGCCCGGTCATCCGCCATCGGCAACACGGCGAACGGCCCTCCCGGCTGGAAATGTTCAACCGCGATATTGTCATGCGGCAGTTCATGGCGCACGACGCACACAACCGCCGACTGGCGATAGCCCCACCCATACACCGGAATGCCCGCCTTGTCGCGCGTGTGGGAACGCCGCCCATCAGCCGCCACCAAAAGTGGGGCGAGAAATATCCGCCCATCCTGAAGCTCCACAGCCGAGAAAGCCTGCGCGATGGAGTGCTCGATACGCTCAATTCTGGCGTCATACACAACCTCAAGCAGCCCCGCCTTGGTCAACTGCCGGGCTCGCTTCAAAAGCGCGTTCTGAAACACCTGCGTCTCGACGATCCAACCGAACGGCCCGCCACCGCCGTCTTCCTGCCGAAACGCCAAAGTCCGGGGTGACTCCTGATCGGCGACATGAATATGCCGGATCGGACAGCAATCGCGTTCCATCAAAGGCCAGACCTTAGTCTGGCGCAATATCCGCGCGGACCTCACCGACAACGCAAGCGTCCTCCCATCGGGACGCGGGTGCAACGCCTGCGCCGCCGGAGCCTTCTCAAGGCAAACAGCCCTGTGGCCCGCCGTCCCCAAAGCGCAAGCAAGGCTCAAGCCCGATGGCCCGGCCCCGATAATCGTGACATCAAAGCGCCAATCCTGCGAATCTTGCCGATGTTTCACTATTTTCACCATACGAAGTCTCATTTTCGCCATAGAATAAGCGTTACTGCGTTGCAAGTGAAACTGCGTAACTGACAAGCCATTCTTGATGACTATCAAAACAAGTGCCGCAAAAAAAGCAGTCATTGCGAGGAGATTTCCGCCGAAGGCGGAGATCGACGCGGCAATCCAGAGTCGTCAGGGTTTTTTCCTACGACTCTGGATTGCTTCGCTCCAAGAAAGGGGCTCGCAATGACGCGCTTTTTTGCGGCTGTTGTCCATAACAAGCCTGAGAATGGCTTGAAAGTTACGGAACCGCCGATTAACCTCAAATGTCTATGACACGCTCATCAAGAACCATGAACAAGTTTTTTTGCGCCTGCGCCCGCGCGTTCCTGATCCTCGCTATCGCGCTGACCATCGGCAACCATCCAACCCCCTCGCGCGCAGCGACCCCGAACGTCGCCATCCTCAAGCCGCCCGCCTCGACAGAATCGCCCCGGACAATTCCAACCGCCGCCGAGCTCGGCGAGCAAATCCAGTCGATCGTCAGCGATGTGAAAGCTGCCGCCGACGACCAGAATCAGGAACAAGGCGCCGACATCACCCCAACCTATGGAACCAAGGCTCTGAATGTGCTCGTTGCCGTGGCGAACGTGCTGAGCGACCATGTCCGCCCCTTCCTCGACAACATCGCCGCCATGCCGCAACTCACCGCATGGCTCGCCCAACAGCGCAGCGACCCCAAAGCCCTCGCGCGATGGGAAGTCGTCGGCGATGATCTAACCCGCGCGGTCGGCGCGGCGCTCATCGTCATGTTCGCCTTGGAATTTCTGCTTTTTCCTGCGCGCCTGATCCTACGTCGCCGCCATCCGAGCGCATTCTCGGCCCGCGCCGCCGCCATCGGTCTGCTGTTGATCCTGCGCGCTATGCCGATCATCGCTTTTATCGGCTGCTCCCTGTTGCTGCTCGACATGGACAACGCGCAGAAGCTCGCGCGCTTCATCGTGCTTAACGTCGTCTACGCCATCGCCCTGATCCGAACCGTTCTGGCCATCACGCGCGGCTTGCTCGCGCCGCGAAATCCTTCTCTAAGACTGATACCGATGGCAACGGAACAAGCCATTCTGGCTCAACGCTGGATTGCGGCCTTCGTCATCCCTATGGTGAGCGGCTATTTCTGCGCCGACATCGCGCGTACGGCCCGCGTGCCGGAAACCGTCATTGCGGCGTCCGGAGATATTTTTGGCCTCGCCCTCACGGCGATGACCGCCATCGCGATTCTAAGGTCTCGCGCGTTCGTCGCGGGGTTGCTGCGCGGCAGTCTTCCCGGCGCGCAAGAAGAATCCTCATGGTTCGACCAAACGCGGCTGTGGCTGGCGCGTCATTGGCATCGCCTCGCGATCGCCTACCTCATCGTCGTCTATTGCGTGGTCGTGATCGGCGTGGCGGATGGATTCGCGCTGATGCTGCGCGGCACGCTCCTGACTCTTTCGATTCTCATCGGCATGCGCTTCGCCTTTCGCCTCAGCAACCAGTGGGGCGCGCGCGACACCGCCGAAGAATCCAAAATGCATCACGCCATCCTGCGCTTGATCCTGCGCGCGGCGATAGGCATCCTCGCCGCCATAGGCATCGTGGCGTCATGGGGAGCCGATGTGCCGACCTTGTTCGCGACGCCCTGGGGCCATCGTATCATGGGCTCGGTGCTATCGATCGGAACGACGATTTTCGCGCTGGCGTTCCTGTACGAAACCATAAACGCTTCCATTGCTCGTGCGCTGAACGCGCGCCGCGCCGACGGCAAAATGAAGGCCAGCGCCCGCGCGCGAACCCTTCTGCCCATGATGCGCAACGGCGCCTTCATCGTCTTCGCGGCCATTGCGGGATTCGTGCTGTTGTCCGAAGCGGGGGTCAATGTCGGGCCGCTGCTCGCGGGCGCGGGAATCCTAGGCGTCGCGCTGGGCTTCGGCTCGCAAACGCTGGTCAAGGACTTCCTGACCGGACTATTCATCGTCGCGGAAAACACCGTCACAGTAGGCGACTTTGTCCGCATCGGCGACCATGAAGGCGTCATCGAGGGCTTAAGCATACGCACGCTTCGCCTGCGCGACCAATTCAACGATGGAGCCTTGCATATCCTGCCCTTCAGCGAAGTCAGTCAAGTCGTAAACCTCTCACGCGGCTTCACCTACGCGCTGATCGATGTCGGCGTGTCCTACGACACCGACCTGCAAAGCGCGATGGAAACCATGCGCAAAGTCGGCGATGAACTGCAACAAGACCCTGTCTATGGCCACATGATCCTCGACCCAATTGAAATCTTTGGCGTCCAGAACTTCTCGGCGTCGTCCATCGACCTGCGCGCGCGCATCCGCACCCGCCCACGCAAACACAACGACATCCGCCGCCACTACCTTTTTCTACTCAAACAGGCCTTTGACAAAGAAAACATCACGATTCCGTTCCCGACCGTCCTGCAAATCCGCAAGAACGCAACCGAATCCCCCTCCCCTCGTGAAGAAGGCTAAGAATGAGGGAAAATCGCAAACCAGAACGCAAGAGTCAGGAAGTCACGCTACCGGAATCCCTGATCCCTATATTTTGCTTGTCGCCTCTTTGACCCGCGCCGCCAGCGCCGCCAGTTCCTCCGCCGCATAAGGCGTAGGATCGACCCGCCCCCACACAGGCGCGGGCCACGCCGGGTCGCTTTTGAACCGCGCAATGACATGGATATGCAACTGCGGCACGATGTTGCCCAACGCCCCGACATTGATCTTGTCCGGCTTGAACAAAACGTCCAAAACCCGCGACGCCAGAACGATCTCGTCCATCAGCGCCCCACGATCCGCCGCCCCAAGCTGATGAATCTCGCTCACCTCCGCCCGGCGCGGCACAAGGATCAGCCATGGCACGGCCCTGACATTCTGCAATCGCAGCTGGCACAACCCAAGCTTGCACACGAACGCGCTATCCGCCGCCAACCGCTCATGGAGAAGAAAATCGTCGGACATAAAGGCTCCTTCACACAACGTCCCTTGTCATAGAAACAAAAGCGTCATATTGAAACGAAAAACATCGTCGCACTATACTCATAACAGCTCAAGAGTTGGGAAGATCTTAGAAAAGAGCGCGACCTGATTCCCTCCCCGCAAGAGGGAGGGAATCATGCCGATCTAATTTAATGGTTTTGACAACTTTTGAAGTGCGACAGGTATAGTCAAAACAATTTCAGCGAGGTCCCATGCCCACCAACCATGCACAACTTTCCAAAGGCGCGCAAAAGATCCTTCAACTGATCAAAGAAGCTTCTGCGGAAGGCGGCGTCATGCGCTGGCAAGGGCTGCGCCGCCTCGGCATCGAACCGGCTGGACAAAAGCTGTACATCCCGCTCGGCAACGACGGAACTTTGCTCCAGCAGTTTAAAGGCCTCGAAAAATGGTCCCGCGCATTCGCGAAAGATTTTGGATTTAAAAATAAGGAAGCCTCGCTCATCGCGCTGGCCTATGTCGCCAGACAATTACGGCACGAAAACCACCTTCTTAACAATCAGACCGCCGAAACAAAGCAAGGCGACAGCGAAAACCTCGGATGTATTCGCGACTCTCAATGGGGTTTCGGCAAACAAAGCGCCGCCGAACAATCCGCAAAAGACATGTTCCATCTTGTCGCATGCGTTCTGACGACCCCCGATCATCGACAAGGACTGTCCACGGAGAGCTTAAAGAAAATAGAACAAGCCGAAGGCTTGCTCGCCAAAGCCAACGCCGCCTTCTACGTTGAAACAGGCGTATCCGCCATGGTGTGGGCCAGAACCCACGCGAAGGAGTGGGCAAAACTAGTTGCAAGCAGGAAAAAAGATCGGAAAAACATCACGCAAGAAGCCACGCGAACCGCCGAGCTGCTCGCCTCCAACGCCTACGGCAACAATGCGAACAAGATAGACCAGAGAACGCTTGAAACATTGCTATTGCCACTAACCGACGATGAAAAGATAGTGATAAGCCTCCCGGACAACTATATCTACTCGCGCAACCTCGCCGCAGCCACGGCGCAGGAACCTTCGCGCGGCAAAACAGCAAGGCCCGCAAGCGCCATGCCCGCCTAAGAAGGCCGCCTCCATCCGCCGATGAAAGATACTATAGAAAAAAATGCAAATAAAGTGCGTGCGTCTAGGGCATGGCAAAAAAGCTAATGAAAGTATATATTAGGCTTGCATAAATACCTTTCGCGCAATAGACAATATCGCAATAAAAGTATGCTTCAACTGCCAAACATTACCTATCATCATATTATCATGCCATGACAGAAAAAAAATACGAACTCTCCTGCAGCGGTCGGAAAATTCTACGGTTAATCGACAAAGCATCGGCACCGAATGGATTAAGAAGGTGGGAAGGCTTAAGATCTCTGGATTACCAGACCAAAAAACAACCGCTCTTTATACCGCTCGATCAAGATGGAAACCTGCGTCAACAATATAATGGTTTAAAAAATTGGTGTCAGCGTTTTTCGCTCCGCCACAGCTTCAACTGGCGCGACGCTGCAATCATTTCGCTAGCTTATGTTGCGCGACAGTTAGGGCATCAAAACGTTCTGGTAGATCGCGTAACGGAAAATGTGCGCATCAAGGAACAACGCAACCTCATCTGGATTTCGGCAAACATCCTGACCGATAGGGATCGGAAAACACGGGAATTATTTGGGCTTGTGGCCGAATCCTTGACCAACCACAATATGAATTCTCCAACCTATCGGCTGCTGCGTATGGCCAATGCGGCCTTCTACATTGAGACCGGCGTATCTGCGCTGTTGTGGGCGCGAGAAGACGACAAAATTTGGCTAGAATCGTTGAATGCAAGAAAATCCCTGCACCCCGTAATCTTGTCAAGCGCCTGCCGATCGGCGCAATTGGTTGCCGCAAACGCCTACGGCAACCACGCGAACATATTGGACCGAGACGTGCTCGCGGAAATCATCAAACCGCTCACGCCAGAGGAACGCGACTGCATGGCAAGTCACGACTTTTACCTTTTGTCGCAAGAGGCAAGTCGCCAATCCACCCCATCCAGAGATCCGATAACCGACTTCAACAACAAGCCTCCCGCCGCGCCGCCAAAACTCCAGCAATTCAGACCGCAAGCATCCCCTTCCCAGCGCATGGCAACTACGTTAGCCTGACCGGACGCTATTCCGCGCCAGTTAGGCGCATGCCTCGGATTGTTTGAAAGGATTGTCCCATGTCGCATCCCGCCACGCGCGCAGAAACGGATTCCTTCGGCCCCATCGACGTGCCCGCCGAACATTACTGGGGCGCGCAAACGCAAAGAAGCCTGCAAAATTTCCGCATCGGCGGCCAGACCATGCCTCTGCCCCTGATCCACGCCTTCGCGCAACTCAAGAAAGCCGCCGCGCTCGCGAATTTGAAGCTCGGCATGCTGGACACGGCCATCGGCAAGGCCCTCATCGCCGCCTGCGACGAAATCATTGAAGGCAAGATGGACAACGAATTTCCGCTCGTCGTCTGGCAAACTGGATCGGGCACCCAGACCAACATGAACGTGAACGAAGTCATCTCGAACCGCGCGATCGAGATCATGGGCGGCGCGAAAGGCAGCAAAAAACCCGTCCATCCCAACGACCACGTCAACATGGGCCAAAGCTCGAACGACAGCTTCCCGACCGCCATGCACATAGCAACGGCGATGCAGATTCACGACGCGCTGATCCCCGCGCTGGAGCATCTCTACGCGGCGCTCGCCAAAAAAACCGAAGCCTTCGCCAGCATCGTGAAAATAGGCCGCACGCATCTTCAAGACGCCGTGCCCCTCACGCTGGGGCAGGAATTTTCCGCCTACGCGACGCAACTGAAATTCTCCATCGCCCGCGCGAAGGACGTTCTCCCGCGCCTCTACCCGCTCGCGCAAGGAGGAACCGCCGTCGGCACAGGCCTCAACGCTAAAAAAGGCTTCGCCGAGGAATTCGCCAGACAAATCGCCGCGATGACGGGCCGCCCCTTCGCCTCCGCCGCAAACAAGTTCGAAGCGCTCGCGACGCACGACGCCATGGTCGAAGCCTCCGGCGCGCTCAACACCATCGCCGTAAGCTTCATGAAAATCGCCAACGACCTGCGCCTTCTGGGGTCCGGCCCGCGCTGCGGCATCGGAGAAATCAACCTGCCGGAAAACGAACCCGGCTCCTCGATCATGCCGGGCAAAGTCAACCCGACGCAATGCGAAGCGATGACCATGGTGGCCGCACAAGTCATGGGCAACCACGTGACTGTGACCATAGCAGGCTCCAACGGCCACTTTGAACTCAATGTCTTCAAGCCCGTCATCGTCCACAACGTCTTGCAATCCATCCGCTTGCTCAGCGATGCCGCCCGCAGCTTCACCGACAATTGCGTCAACGGCATCGAGCCGAACCTCCCACGCATCAAGAAGCTGGTCGGCGACTCCCTGATGCTCGTGACCGCGCTGAACCCCCATGTCGGCTACGACAACGCTGCCAAAATCGCCAAAAAGGCCCACAGCGAAGGCACGTCGCTAAAAGAAGCCGCCGTAGCGCTAAATCTCCTCGCCGCCGAAGACTTCGACCGCCTCATCAAGCCGGAAGACATGACAAGACCGATGGAGTGACCTTCTCCGCATCGTCATCCCGGATAAATTTTCTCCGGGATCCGGTTTTCTTGCGATATACCTCTAACGGTTCGAGAGTTGGCAAAAAGCATCCGTTAGCGCAGCGTCACACCCGCGAAGGCGGGTGTCCATCTCCTGTTCTCGATGTAAGCGCTTCATTCGCATGTTTTTTTGCTTGTTCTCAGCCTTTGGAGATGGCCACCCGCCTTCGCGGGTGTGACGCTTGTTTTGCTGCGATATTTTTCCAACTCTTCAAGTGCGATGAGTATAGAACATGCCAAAACGCTCCCTCAGCCTCAAAGGCCACAGCACCAGCGTCTCGCTCGAAACCGAGTTCTGGGAAGAGCTGAAACGCCTTGCCCAAGAAGAAAAATCTTCTCTGAATGCGCTTGTCAGCCGTATCGACGCCCAGCGCTCCGGCAACCTCTCAAGCGCCCTGCGCCTTTATGTTCTGAAGAACCTCAAGGAAGAATAGCGAAGACAACGCCCCGCATTGCATATAGACTCCGTGCGATTGGAAACCCGAAAAAGCAACAAGGGCCGTCATCGCGAGGAGCCGCAGGCGACGTGGCGATCCAGAGTCGGGAGCGCTGTCCTGCGGGCCATAAAATCCCGTCGTTACTCGTCCGGCCTACGCTTGCCGCCAAACAAGGCATCGACGCCGCGCTTATGGGCTTCCTTCTTCGCGATCATCTCCTCGGCCCGCGCGATTTCCGCCTCCAGAGACGCGATGTAATCGCGCAATTCCTCGACGCCCATCGGCGTCAGATCAAGCGGTTTCGCAACGACAAAACGCGGCGGATCAAGCTCGTCGGGATTCATCGCCGCCAGTCTCCCCGTCTACCCCATGCCCTTAAACATCTCATCGGGATCAATATCCGGCTGTTCTTGCGCGCTAGGGTCATGCGCGACAGGCTTATTGAAAGCGCCAAGGGAAGTATCGCCCGTCTCTGGCTGCCCCCCCTCCTCATCGACTTCCGGAAGTCCTTCCTTCCGGCGTTCGCGCGCGACGCGGCGCTGAGCCTTCGCGACGGCGGCATCGAGATCGACCTTCTTGCACAGCCCCAAAACGATTGGATCATGGGGCTTGATGTTGGTGGCGTTCCAGTGCGAACGATCGCGCACCTTGGCGATCGTGTCCTTAGTCGTGCCCAGAAGCCGCGCGATCTGCGCATCCAGAAGATCCGGATAATTCTTGATAAGGAACGCGATGGCATCCGGCTTATCGGCGCGCTTGGACACCGGCGTATAACGCGGTCCCTTGGTGCGCGCGACCGGTTGCGGCAACTCGCTCTTCATCATCTTAAGCCGCGCGCGCGGATCGTCCTCGCAACGCTTGACCTCATCCGCAGTCAGCTGATGGTGAAGCACCGGATCAAGTCCGACGATCCCAGCGGCCACCTCGCCATCGGCGATAGCCTGCACCTCAAGCTTGTGCAAGCCACAGAAATCCGCAATCTGCTCGAACGTCAGATTGGTCTTGTCGATCAGCCATACGGCGGTCGCTTTAGGCATTAAGGGCAATTGCGACATCGTCAAACTCCAGCAAAAACTTTCTCGCGAAACGTCATTATACGTTCCGCCGCGCGTCCTGTCACAGAATCAAAAAGCCTGACAGCAGGCGCGACTTCCCGTTATCCGGACGCGCCATGCCCCCGGACGATCCTCGAACGCGAAAAGCGAACTATTTCAGGGATCGATTAAAGCCGCTTCCTCTGATTTTTGAGAACAAACCCAAAACTTGGCCACGGGCCAAAACCAGTCGTTCAGGAAGCTACTTCAAGCGCTATTTTACCCATATTCGCGCCGGATTCCACCTTTTTATGAGCCTCGGAAGCGTTTTCGAGCGAAAAAATATCCCGAAGCTGAGGCCTGATCGCCCCGGAAACCACCCAAGGCCAAACCCGAACCTCGACCTCCCGCATCAAGCGGGCCTTCTCAAGATCCGTCCTCCCCCTCAAGACCGACCCCATCAAAACCAGCCTCTTGCCCATCAAAAGACTAATGTCTACAAGGGCTTCACGGCCTTTCATAAAGGCGATGCTGACATGCCGCCCCCCTTCCGCGAGCGCCGCCAAGTTGCGCGCGACATAGTCTCCGCCGAGAATATCAACGACCACGTCCACGCCGCGCCCGCCCGTCGCCGCAAGACAAGCCCGCCCAAAATCTTCGCGTTCATAATGAACCGCTAAATCAGCCCCTAAGTCACGGCAATAATTAATCTTTTCATCGCTTCCTGCGGTGGCGAAGACGCGAGCGCCCGCTTGCCTTGCCATCTGGATCGCCATCGAGCCGATGCCCCCAGCCCCGCCGTGAATAAGGACAACCTCGCCCGCCCGAAGCGCCCCCGCCTCGAAAAGATTGGCCCAAACCGTCGCCACCGCCTCAGGCAACGCAGCCGCTTCGGCAAACCCCATCCCTTCCGGAATCGGCAACGCATGATCGGAACGGATGCAGACATATTCGGCATATCCCCCGCCCGCGAGCAAAGCGCACACCCTGTCGCCCTCCTGCCAGCGCCCCGCGCCTGCCCCGACCTTTTCCACAATCCCCGCGACCTCCAGCCCCAAAATCGGGCTGGCCCCTGCGGGCGGTGGATAAAGCCCTTTGCGTTGCAGAATGTCGGCGCGATTAACCCCAGCCGCCGCGACGCGGATCAAAATCTCGCCCGGCCCCGGCTCCGGCCTCTCGGCCTCGCCCACCCGCAAAACCTCTGGCCCGCCGGGATGATCAAAAACAATGCAAAGCATGCCAGTTCGTCACGCGCTCCGCCCCAGCTTCTCCGCGATCGGCTGGAACGCCTGCGCGACGCGCACATAGACCGGACGCTTGAAATCGACGACCAACTCGACCGCCTCGGCCAGCGTCGCCCAACGCCATGTAGAAAATTCTGGATGCTCCGGCTCGAACGGATTGCGCAAATCAATCTCGGAATCCTGCCCAAGGAATTGGAGCGCGAACCAGTCCTGCTCCTGGCCCCTGTATTTGCCATGAAAGACTCCGTCGCGATATTGCATATAATCGGGAAATTCGTAGCGCAGCTTCTCCGGAACGCGCGTCAGAATATCCGCATGGTCCGTGCCGATCTCCTCCTTAAGCTCGCGCAAGGCAGCGACCTCGATCGTCTCGCCCTTCTGCACGCCGCCCTGCGGCATCTGCCACGCGCCGCTGCGTCCGCTGCGTTCGGCCAGCAAAACAAGGCCGCGCGTATTGAACAAACATAACCCAACGCCGTGACGGTAAGGAAGCTGCAGGGGATCGACGCGCATATAAATCTCGCAAACTTTGAATGATTTTATCTCAGAACACGTTCTACGCCCTCACCATAACCGCCTTCAAGTCGCAAGACGGATAAAGCCAACAAAAAAACTACTCGACCATCGCGGAAATCGGGGCCAGCGCGACGCCGCGCGACGGCAAATCCTTAAGCCATAATTGCAGCCGCTCAATCACGATCGGAAGCGGAGCGACGATCCCGACCGCGCGCCCCGTAAGCTTCGCCGTCTTTTCAAGTTGCATAAGGGATTCGTCTATTTGATCTGGCGCCAAATCGACATCGATCCGCGACGTGTTGACGACCACCGGAAGCCGCATGCCGCGCGCCAAATCCTCGACGACGCTATGAGGAGTCAGATGCGCATCGAAAACCAGCAACCCGCGCCGTTGAAGTTCTGTGAGAATTGGTTTCAGCTTCTCCGGATCGGACGTGAACTTGGACCCCGTCAGGGTCGTAACCCCGACATAACCGGAGCCTTGCCGCAAGGCGCGCGCTAGGCGTTGCAGATTGTCGGTGTTGGGAAGATGCGTAAGCAACGTATCGGGACCGGGATCGCTGCGCGGATAGTCGAACGGCTCCATAGGAACCTGCAACAAAGCTTCATGGCCTTCCTGCCGAGCTCGCGCGCACCAAGCCGCCGCGACTGGGCTGAGCGCGTCGAACGCCAACGTGACATTGGTCGGCAAACGGGCGATCGCCATGTCGCTTGAGACGCGCGACGATCCAATATCCCCGACGATGATCGCGACTCGCGGCCTTCTGTCGAAAGTATTGAAAGGACGCGCATAAACCTGCCAAGGATAACGTCCGTTTTCGCTGATGCGGGGAAGGCTCCCCAAAGGCGTGTCTTCCGTGACGGTAGGATCGGGAGCGGGCGTCAGGTGAATGCTGTGATCGTCCTGCGCGTTGAGCGCCTCCGCGCGTGGGTCGAAAGAATAGGACGAAGAGCGAGCAGAATCCTGTCCCGCGTGATGCCCCCCGGCGCCAACTTCGGCCCCCCCCTGCTCCGTCCCGACCGCTATCTTCTCGATCTGATCGGAAGTTCCCCTCATCGCGTAAGGAAGCAACCCGAACAGCAGGGCTAACGCAAACGCGCCACCGACAACGGCCAGCTTAAATTTGCGCGGCAACCGCGCAAGCCAGGACGCTCCGCAAGCCCCCCTCTCCCCCGCGCTGAAAGAAGCAACCATGCTGAGCGGAAAGCCCGTCATGGAGGCATCCTACCCTCCGCCACGCCGCGATTCGAACACGTGAATCCCTCGAATGAGATCCAGCGCTCGCGCAAGCTGATAATCGTACGGCGCGTCGGGTTTGTCGTTCTTGCCGGATGGCTTGCCCTTGCCGCTTGGAGCGGAAGAACCCTCCGCGACAGCGCCTTCGTCATCAGCGGGATCGACGGTTGAAGACTTCTGGGACTTTCCGTCATCCTTGCCTGCTTTGACCGTATCGTTCTGCAAAGCGCCCTTCAAATCGGCCTCGCGCAACCCGTGGCCCTGCGCGATCTTCTCAAGCTTCGCAGGCTGAACCGCGATATCCGGCTCGATGCCGAGCGCCTGAATCGAACGCCCCGACGGCGTGTAATACCGCGCGGTGGTCAGCCTCATCGCCCCGCCGCCCGAAGCAGGGATAATCGTCTGCACGGAACCCTTGCCGAAGCTCTTGGTGCCGACCAGCAGAGCGCGCTTATGGTCCTGCAATGCGCCCGCGACGATCTCCGACGCCGAAGCCGACCCGCCGTTGATCAACACGACGATAGGCTTGCCGTGCGCTTTGTCGCCTCCCTTGGCGATAAAGGTTTGATCATCTTCCTTGTGCCGTCCGCGCGTCGACACGACATCGACTCCGGGCGGAAGGAACGACCCGGCGACCGAAATCGCCTGCTCAAGCAACCCGCCCGGATCGTTGCGTAGATCTATCACATAGCCTTCGAGTTTTGCGCCGATCTTGTCATCGGCCTCGGCCAGCGCCTTGTCGAGCCCCGGCTGCGTCTGTTCATTGAAAGTCGTAATGCGGATATAAGCGACGTTATCTTTCGTCTCCCACTTGACGGATTGAATGTGAATGACGGCGCGTGTCAGCGACACGTCGAACGGTTGGCCCGACAAGCCGCCGCGACGGATCGTCAGCACGACCTTGGTTCCCGGCGTGCCGCGCATGCGATCAACCGCATCGGACAAAGTCAGCTCCATCACCGGTTTGCTGTCGATATGCGTGATGAGATCGGAGGACTGAATCCCGGCCTTGGCGGCGGGCGTATCGTCGATAGGGGAAATGACTTTCACAAGCCCGTTATCCATCGTGACTTCGATGCCAAGCCCGCCGAACTCGCCGCTCGTCTGCGTCTTCATTTCCTGAAAGCTTTTCTTGTTGAGGTAGCCGGAATGCGGATCAAGCGACGACAACATGCCGTTCAACGCCGTCTCGATCAGTTTTTCATCTGTGACCGGATCGACATAATCGGCCCGCACGCGCTCCAGAACATCGGAGAATAACGCGAGCTGCTTGAACGTGTCAGCGGCGTCGCCATCCTTCTTGATCTCGGCCTGCGGAGCCGTGAACGTAATGGAAGGCGTCGACGCAGCGGGACGATCCGGCGATTTGGCGAATATCGGTGCGGCTGCGATCAACGCGAGCGCGGTTCCGATGAAAAGAATGCGAAGCAGATTTTTGGACATGGAACGACAGAAGAGCATGAATATGGCAAAACAACGGCGCAAAATCATCACCGCCGCCGCGCTTACTTACGCCCGGCCATGCGATTCGCTCCGCCGCCTCACCGCTTATACAGAATCCCCGCCCCCAACGCCATGACGGATTTCAAACGCGACCCTTTTAATAACCTGTTCAAAATCTCGCCGCGACGAAAGATTTTCAGTCCGTTGTCCCATCTCGCTCTTGTGCCCTTCTGATGGTTTTTTCAGCAGACCGCTAATAGGCCTCAAGCAACTGACGAGTCCGCAGTTCGATGACGCGGCCTATATCGTCGAAAATTCCCGAAACGACACCCTGCGCCGCAAAATCGCGAACAAGCTCCGCATATCCCCTCCCGACTTCCGCCGCCATGTCATTCAAATTCCGCTCCATCGACCTGCGGGCAACCGCCGTATCGGCGACCAAGCGATGCCAGTGCCGACGAAAGATAAGGTCAGGATCGTATGTGCCGCCGATTTTCATAGCCAGCTTCTTCTGCGCCCCGGGATAAGCCGCCGTACACATGAGATCGTAAGCAGGGGCAAGACGGGAGTTGCCGTTGTTGTGCAACAAGGAAAAATTCTTGCCATGGCAATCGGCATTGCCGATCAAATAGTTGAAAATAAGCATTTTGAGAAAAAAAAGTTTGTCTACGGCAGGTTGCGCGCTGCTTCGTTCCAGAAGTTCCAGACACCGCGCAACGCCCGGACCGCCCTCGCGCTCATATTTCTGTTCCGGCGCAATCGAAAGGGCCTGACAAAAATCTTCCTGATGAAGACGACGAATACGCCCGTTTCCATCAAGCGCCCGATCATAACGCTCAACAAGCAAATAGGGATTCCCGTCCGCAAAGCCAAGCTCTGCGCGAACAACAGGCAAACGCAACCGCGCAGCCAACTTGAGACAAAACAGCTCATTATAAACGCTGTCGGAAACGCGCTCGATGGGAGGTTTAATGATATGCGTTGTCGGAGAGCCCCCCTTCGCTAACGCGATGTGTCCATCCTTCAGCGCAACAGGAAGCTTGTCCTGCGCCCCCGCCAAAGACAAACGTAGGCCTTCGCTTCCAGCCAGCAAGGGACGGGAATGAAGAGCGTCCAGATATTTTGCAAGCTTCCGCTCGTCCAGAATCTCGAAATCATCCGACGCGACATCAAGCGGCTTCTCTCCTTCCGGATAAAGCGCGACCGCGCCAGCGCACTCGCCGCCAACCTCGCGCAAAAGCGCAAACTCATTTTTCTCCGAGACGCCAAAAAATTCCGCAAGCCTGTGGCGAATAAGATCGTCTGGTAAAAAACCTGAAAAATAAGGCCGAGCAACCGCATCGTCGTAAACAGCGCCAGACAAAGGCATCGAAACGGACAGGGGATGAGCCGCTTTGTCGATCACATAAGCGGAATCATATGCAAAATCTAACCGCCCGCCCTCGCCCTGCCGCAGCTTGCCCGCCAGTCGGTTATGAAGGTAAACATCAAGATTGCAAAACTTCATGCCTCACCCGTATCCCGATCCATCGCCAGAGCCAGCGCCTGATCCCGACCCTCGCCCATCGCCACTCCCATCGCCAAACCCTGCCCCAAAATCAGGATTGCCTGCCCCCGAAAGACGCGGCACAATCCGCATGTTCAAACCCAGCATAGTAAGAACCTGCAGAGCTTTTCCAACCTGACAGCTCGGCTTGCCGCTTTCCAGCTCGCGCAAAAAACGGATTCCAACCCCGCTTTGCGCAGCAAGTTGCTCCTGCGTCAGCTTTTGCGCCTTGCGAACAGCCTTGATAATGAGTCCTAGTTCGTCAACATCGGAAACATCCATGCCCGCATCGAAGATATCCATAAAACAACCCCTTTCGGGATCATTATAGGGCAAGTCCACCTAAAAAAGAGTAAATTCGCCCCGAACGGGGCTTTTTATATACCCAGAACCGCTCCCGCTACCAGATAGCCCCGAACGGGATGATATGATCCAACCTCAAAACCGCGCCTTCGCGGTCGCTGGATCGACCGGCTCGTTGTTGCGCCGCCACTCGAAATAAAGCTCCGGCTTGCCGCCATCCTTGTCCGCCGCCGCAAACGTAGGCATCACGCCCAAAGGCTCGCCCGCCGAAACCTCCTGCCCCATCTCGGCATCAATGCGCCCAAACCCGGCCAAAAAGCTGTGATAACCGCCGTCATGCTGAAGGATCATGATCTGGCCATAGCCCTTGAACGGCCCAGCGAACGCGACGCGCCCCGCTGCGGGCGCAACCACAGGAGCGCCGGGAAGCCCCGCGAACATCACGCCGGTGCTGACCACGCCGTCTTCGTCGCGCTCGCCATAGCGTTGCAGCGCCTTGCCCGCGATCGGCGCCCGCAACGCCGCCGACAGCGCCTGCGCATGCGTCTTTGGCGACAGACGGCGAGTCTCCAACTTCTCCATCAACTGCCTTAAATCCTTAGCCTCGCTCGACAAAGACGCAAGCTGCCGCGCGATGGCTTCTTTCTGCTCCTCGGAGTGCTGCAACAAACCCTGCCGCGCCTTGATAAGCTGATCGAAATTCCGGCGCTGCTCGTCCAGATTTCTCTGCGCCGACACAATCAGCCTCTTCTGTTCCGTAATTTCGTCCGCGACCGAGTTAAGCGCAAGCAAATCGCGCGCGACGATCTCGACGCGCTCTTTAAGCTTCGGCAAAATCGCGCGGAGCAACACCGCGCGATGCACATAGGCGGTTGTCAAGCCCGAACGCAGCAGATAGCTCTCCGGCGGCTGCCGTCCCAGCTCGATCAGGGCGCTCGTCATGGCTTTAAGGCTGCGCTGCTCTTCAGCCAAAGCGGCGCTGCGCGACGCGCTGTCCTTGGTCAGTTCCGCCAGTTTGTCCTCAAGTCGCGTCGCCTCGTCCTGCTTGCGCTCCATCGCCTCGGTGGCGGAAACCAGCTTTTGCCGCAAATCGCGCAAGCTCTCGCTCGCATCCCTCGTCTGCGCGTCGATTTCGAATTGTTCCTTTTTGCGCGCGTCAAGCTGCGTCTCAATATGATGAAGCCGCTCCTTGGCGACGCCGCTACTGGCGGTGTCGACCGCCTGCGCGCCGCCAAGCGTCAAAGTGAACGCGCCCACCGCAGCGATCATTCCCCATCGCCAACTGCAGCCTGCCATGAAACCATGCTTTGCGCTCATAGCGAAGTTATAACGCTATGCGCTTCCGGCACCAACCACGAAGTGGTTAAAACGAGATCAAAACAAATAATTTATTCCTTGATAGAAACGAAAATTGGATTATTAATTTCCTTTTTGGGGCAATTTAACCGCTACCCTCACTTGCGCCCCATTGGCGCCTGCTGGCTGTCAAAGCGATCCTTGGCCGCCCGCAGACAACCGAACAAAGCGGCAGGATCGGTCCCCTGCAAGGGCAGCCCGCTGCGGGCTATCGCCTTATGGAAATCGGGCTGATCAATGCGCAGGAAAGGATTAGCCGCCTTCTCGACCTTAAGAGCCACCGGAACCGCAGGCTTTTTCTCGGCCCGCAACGCAACGACTTCGGCAAGCCGCGCCAGAATCGCTTCATTGGTTTTGTCCACCGCCAAAGCAAACCGCGCATTCGCTTCAGTATATTCGTGCCCGAAATAAACCTGCGTATCGTCCGGCAAACCGCGCATAAGCTTCAACGCCTCCCACATCTGCGCGGCAGTCCCTTCGAAAAGCCTCCCGCAGCCGAGCGAAAACAAAGCATCGCCGCAAAACAGCGCTTTAATCTGCGGAAAGTAATACGCGACATGGCCAATCGTATGGCCCGACGTGTCAAGCACCTGCCCGCGCAAGGTCGAAAACGCCACGACCTCGCCGCCGGAAACGCCGCGCGACAAGCCCTCAAGCAACGTCTTTTCCTTGGCGGGTCCTAAAATAGGGGCGCCAAATTCCTCCGCAAGCGCCATCGCGCCCGCCGTGTGATCCTTGTGATGATGCGTGAGCAAAATAAGCTCCAGATTCACGTCCCGGCTTTTAAGCGCGCGTCTGACCGGCTCCACGTCGCCCGGATCGACGACCATCGCCAGCCCCAGATCGCTGTCGCCCACGAGGTAAATATAATTGTCTGCCATCGCAGGCAGAATATCGACGAAGAAGCTCATAGCCGCTATTGTTGGCCATAGGCGTTAAAACGGGATTAAGACCACAGAAGAACCCTCTATACTCATGACTCTCGAAATTGTTCCCAACCTTTGAAGCGGAATTAGGTATACCCCTCACACTTCAAGAGTTGGCGAGTCATTTCCAAGAGACAGGCGCGACTCCCTCGCCCCCGTGAGGGGGAGAGGGGTGGGGTGAGGGGGCGAGTTTGTCTCTTGAATCCAAACTCCCCCTCACACCCCCCTCTCCCTCCTGTGGAGGGCGAGGGGCTTTGCGCCACGCTTGCCGAGATGTTATCCCAACTCTTCAAGCGCAACAGGTATACAAAAAACAAAAGCATAAAGGACATCGCATGCCCTCGCACCGCCCCGCCCCCTCTCGCCCCGTCATCATCATCCCCTCGCGCATGGCCTCGACGCGGCTGCCGGGCAAGCCTTTGGCCGACATCAACGGCCTGCCGATGATCGCGCGTGTGCTGAAACAAGCCGAAGCAAGCAAGGTGGGGCCGGTCATAGTCGCCTGCGACGATGCGCAAGTCAAAGCGGCGGTGGAAAAAGCGGGAGGAAAGGCGGTGCTGACGAAGCCGGATCATCCGTCCGGCTCCGACCGCATTTGGGAAGCGCTGAACGCGCTGGAAGGAAACGAGGCTTACGACGCCGTCGTGAACGTGCAAGGCGACGAGCCGATGCTCGACCCCGCCACGATCCGCGCGGCTTGGGAACTCTTGCGCAATCCGGAAACGGACATCGCGACCTTGGTGGACGAATTCCACGACGAGCAAAGAAAAGCGCTGCCCTCGATGGTCAAGGTGGCGCTCGACGTGCCGCCGGACGCGGCCAAGGTGGGGGGCAAAGGCCGGGCGCTTTATTTCTCGCGCCAAATCATCCCATCGGGCGACGGGCCGATCTTTCATCATATAGGGCTGTACGCCTATCGCCGCGACGCGCTGGCGAAGTTCGTCGCCGCGCCACCGTCGCCGTTGGAACGGCGCGAAAAGCTCGAACAGCTCCGCGCCCTCTCGCTGGGCTTGCGCATCGACGCCGCCATCGTCGCCGAAGCCCACGCCGGGATCGACACCCCGGAGGATCTGGAGAGAGTAAGAAAAGCGCTGACGCGGCAAATCAAGGGCAAGCAATCGCGATGACGAAAACAATCAAGCGGAATCTCGTCTTCAGGATTTGGATTCGCCATAAGCGGAGGCAGGCACATCCAACTTCCCAATCGTAAACTTTGACAACAATTCCCATTCCTCTTGGTATTGCCGAAACAAAACCTTGATTTCAGAAGGCTCCGTCGCTCGAAAAGAGAGTCCGCCAACAACCAATGAATTCACGCGACCATCTTGCCGGAGATCTGTTTCCGTTTGCATCTCGATTTTATCTTCTTGTCCAGGTCCACGAACTTGCAATCCGACAGGAACCTTGCCTATGCCGACACACCGGAATGTCATCCACAACGATAAAAGAAGTTGCGTCGGAAATGAAGGAACCAACAATCCATCGGCATAAACCCCGATAAGAATAAACTTGCCATTGGCCTCAACCCTGACGTCATCGCAAAGAATTTGCTGGATTGGCTGCAAACGCGGTTTTTGTTCCTCCATCGCCTACCCCCTTATGCGGAGCTGGTTGCCCAAAATGGCCGAGGAAACAAGATGATGAGGGGAATGACCCGACGCGGATAAAAAGACCGGACTATCCCCGGTGGCCCGAACCTCAGAGGCGGTTCCCGCCATCCACTCCGGCTCTCTAAAATTCCTCGGCGCGCGGTCCAAAAGAGAAGAAAACTCAAACGTCAGTTCCGCGCACCCTATCGCCGCGACAAGATGACTCACCGTATCCAAAGTCCAATTTCCGGGAGCCCCTAAAAGGCGCGAAACGATATCCGGAGTTTTGTTCATCCGCTTCGCCACTTGCGCTTTAGTAAGCCCCTCTGTCTCCTTGCGTTTCTGGAATTCGCTCATAATCTTGTGGTAGAGATTGTTGCGTTGACGTTCTGCCAGATACGCCAAAGTCGAGGCGGATAATTGGTTGGTCTTCGCCATGTCCATAAGTTCAGACAACATCGGCGTTTTCTGAAATGTAGTCATGGGGAAATCTCCCTGTAAATGGCGAATAGGTTGGAAAAAGCTTCCGCCATTCTGATCGACATTTTTGAATCTGATGCTTCCAATTCACAGAATTTTTATCGCCCAGTAGCGCCCTTTGTTCATACGTCAACAGCACAAGAGTATCGGTCTTAGCGAATGAACCAAACAACCTGATGCCCGGACGAGGATCTCGGCAACGAACCTCCCAAACCTCATCTTCAGGCTTCTCAAGTCGAGACATATAACAACAAGTTTTTTGCCCAACGCTTATAAACTGCCCCATGACAAACATGTCCAAATCAGCTCGGACACGAGACCACCGACTGGCGTCCCTTTCCGTGGCCCCTCCTCCCTGAACCAATCCATGCAACTCACAAGACAACAAGATCGTTCTTTCACAAAGATCGCTCGGAAACACGGGACTGTACAAAAAAAGCCGCCCCTCCGTCCTTCTGTTCCGAACCTCATCGCATATTGACATATAAATCAATATCCTGTTTTTGTCAAGGCATTTTACAACCAGCGTCAAGTTAACCCTAAATCAATAAATACAAATAATCAATAACTATCAGTTAGTTGAAAGCAACCCTCACCCCTCCCGTCGCGCAAAATAATACCCGACCACGAACCCAACGACCGGATTGAACACCGCGCCGAGCGCCTGCGCGAACGCCAGCAACGCCTTAAGCCGCTCCTCCCCTCCCGGAACCGCCGCGAGCCAGCAGCCCGCCAAGACGAACAGCAAAATCGCGGCGCAATAGGCCTGCACGATGCTGCGCCCCAGCGACAGCCGCGCCTTCTCGCGCCGCGCGGCCAAAGGCATCGACTTACTGGAAAGCGGCAAAGACTTGCCCCCAAAATTTCTAGGCCTTCTCAAGGCCTGTGCGCCACCGGAATTCGCGAGCAGGACACGATGCAGTCCCGTCATGCCCGCGCAGGCGGGCATCCCATTTTTCTGTTTTTCACAAATGCGTGCATAAAAACCAACCCCAACCACGCGCAAAACCTCCGGAACAACCCGCCTTTTCTCTGCCTCCTGCCTTTCCTTGCCGATTTCACGGCAACTGCGGTAGAAGGTGAAGGACAAGAAGCGTTCATGCTGGCCTCTAAAGAAACAGAGAAGAAATGCCTAAAACCATCGCTTTCCAAGGCGCCCCCGGAGCCTACTCCGACCTCGCCTGCCGCACCGTGTTTCCGGGCGACGTGACCCTGCCCTGCCTAAGCTTCGACGAAGCCTTCACGGCCGTGAAATTCGGCAAAGCCGATTACGGCATGATCGCGGTGGAAAACGCCATCGCGGGCCGCGTCGCGGATGTGCACCATCTCCTCCCGACCGCGAACCTGTCGATCAATGGCGAACATTTTCAACCGATCTGCCACCACCTGCTAGCCATCCCCGGCGCGCGCCTTGAGGATATCCGCGAAGTCCACAGCCATGTGCAGGCGCTGGCGCAATGCCGCGACTTCCTGCAAAAACACGGCATCAAACCCGTCGTGCATGCGGATACCGCTGGCGGCGCGGCGGACGTGGCTAAACGCGGGGATAAATCCGTCGCCGCCATCGCGTCGGAACTCGCGGGACAGCTTTACGGACTGCAAAGCCTCGCCGCCGACATCGCGAACCTGCCGAACAACACCACGCGCTTCCTGATCCTCTCGCGCGACGAGAACTGGCCGGAAGTCAGCGCTGCGCCGACCATCACCTCCGCGATTTTCCGCGTGCGCAGCGTCCCCGCCGCGCTCTACAAAGCTCTGGGCGGCTTCGCGACCAATGGGATCAACATCACCAAAATCGAAAGCTATCTGGTCAACGGCAGCTTCATCGCCGCGCAATTCTACCTCGACGCCGAAGGCCATCCGAAAGAACCGTCGATGATGCGGGCGTTGAACGAACTTTGCTACTTCGCGAACGAAGTGACGGTCCTTGGCGTCTATCCCGCCAGCCCCTACCGCAAGAAAATGAACGCGGAAGAGTCCACGGATATCCTTAATGGCAGGCCTTAACCGCCGCCTCAAGCTCAAGCTCATAGGCCCGGCGCAATTCGATCTCGGCAAGCGTCGCGCGAACCGCCGTGAACATCGTGGCGTCGCGCTGAATCTGTAGCATCGGCCACGCGGGCGCCTCCGGCATCGCGACCTTGCAAGGCTGCGCAACCGGCATCGCCACAGGCATCGCCGTCACGATCGGCTCCCCCGACGCGCACGCCGCAAGCGCGAACAACGCAACCGAGAGACAAGACTTGCGACAAGCGTGGAGCAAAGCCCCTCGCCCTCCCTGGGAGGGAGAGGGGTTTGGGGTGAGGGTGGAGTCTGGATTCAAGCGATAGGCTCGCCCCCTCTCCCCCTCGCGTAGGCAAGGGAGTCGCGCCTGCCCTTCTGCACAATTTTTCATGGATTCCCGCCTCCCGCGCCCTTCGTCCGCGCCTCAGTATATCCGCGCAACAACCCCATCGCCGCGCCGCAATCATCCGCCCCCGACGGAACGCTCGCCGCCAACCGCTCCGCCTCGCGCCGTAACGCCGAACTCTTGCGCCGCGCCGCGTCGATCATCGCTTCGGCCTTCCGCGCCCGCGCCTCGGACTCCTCCCGCAGAACCGCGAGCGCCGCGTTCTGCCGATCCAGCGCGGCCTTCAAGCTCTCATGGCCGACCCGCAGCGCCACGACCGACGCCTGCGCCTCGGCCAACCGCGCCCGCAACGAGGCGTTCGCCACGCCCAGCGCCGCGAACGCAAGCGCCATCAACGCGAAAAACGCCGCAATAATCTTGCCCTGCAATGTCATGGCGATTGCTCCGGTTCCGTGTGCCCTTTAAGGCCAATCCCCGCGCTGCCGCCGCCAAGCAACGCGCCAAATCCATAGCCGAACTTGTCCATCTCGAACGCCGCACCCTTCGCGACATCGATCAAGGTGCAGGCAAGGAATACCAATCCACCACAAAACAACAGAACCCTCGCCACGTCATACGTCGCGTTGTCGCGCCCTGTCAGAAGCGCTTTCAGAAAGCGGACCATGCGTTCCCCCTGCGCCTGCCCTTGCTCTCAAACGGCGCGGACCACGCCGCCGCGATGCTCTTGGTCGCGGTGTCCGCCTGCGCGCGCGCGTCGGCAAAGTTTGGCATCGGCGCGTCAGAAGAAGAGGGAGCGGTGTTCCACAACCGCGCCTCCGCCGCGCGGCGTCGCGCCAACCCGCCAAGGATTTCTCCCCCCGCCCGGCTCCAGCGCGTCAATTGCGCGGGAACTTGCTCATACCACGTGCGATTCAAAAGCTTGAGCAACGTCGAGCGCTCGAAATTAGCGATCCCGACATTGAAGACGAAACTCACCAAAGCGGAAAACTGGTTGTCGTTGAGCGGAACCTTGACGAGCCTCTGCGCCGCGCGTTCGAACAGGCGCAAATCCTCGTCGAGCAAATCCTGAGCCTCCTCGCGCGTCAGGACCATCCCGGCCCGCACCGTGCGCGTATGCCCATAGCCGATCGTCCAGACTTTCGCAGGACACAGATACGGCGTCAGATGCAGCCCCTCGAACTCCTTGATAATCGCAAGCCCCTCGGCGTTGATGCGACGCGCGACAAGCGTCGCGGCGGAAACGATTCCGTCGTCCATGAAATATCCCCTGATCATTGATGGCTGATTACTGTTTAATGACCCGCGCGCGCCACGTGCCGGATGCCAAGGTCACCGCGCTCCCGGTCAGATTGCTGAGCCTGATTTTCACGGTATTCGCGGCGGAAACATAAGCCGTCGCGTCGATCCCTTGCAGCTCATACGGTGCGGCGACCATCACAAAATCGCCGAACGCGGCCCCCGTCACGGTAATCGCGGACGACAAAACGCCGGAACCGGAACTGATAACCCCCGGATTCCACGCCGTCGTCGCGTCGAGCTTGGGCGTCGTCAAAAGCCCCCAAGCCGACCCGCCGTAATACAGCAACCGACTCCCGTTGCGCGTCCACGCGATCCATCCCGGCTCTGGCATCTTCAACTTCCATCCCGCATACCATGCGGCAATCGCGTTCGCGAACCCGGACCACGCGCCCGTGGGCGACGAAGCGACGATATAAGTGTCCCCCGTCGCGGGCGACGCAGGCGGCGTCGCCAAAGTGTGATCCATCACGGAAGTCTGCGCCAGAAAATCAAGGTCGTTCAGCGCGTCGTTGTGCGTGACTTCCTTCTGCGCCTGAGAAGACGCGATATAGCTCATCGCAAGATTGGGCGTCGTCGTCATGCAAGAAATATCCTTTTATGTTGCGAAAACCCTATAAAACAAGCGCGATCTGATTCCCTCCCCCTCGTGGGGAGGGGTAGGGAGGGGGGCCGCCCGCAATCCCAGCCACTCCTCCAAAAACTCACACCACCGCCTCCGCCGCCTTCCCGCGCCCGTAGCGCGAGCTGATCTGATAAACCCTCACGGTAAAGCTCGCCGGAATGCCGGACGGCCAGTCCGCCGCCTGCTGCGCCGCCGTGTAAGTCGCGCTGGCGCTTGCCAAAGAGGAAAAAGTCCGCGCAACGATCGCGCCGTTCATGATCTCGACATCGTAAAGCTCCAATGGTTCGTCGAGCGGCACATCGACATAGTCGACCCACTCGGCATTCAGTCGCGCGCGCCGTTTCCACGTGAACGTCAAATCGCTCCCCGCGCCGCTCGCGCGCGCGCCCGCGACATTGGCGGGCGACAATGGCCGCAACGTCGCGAATCCATACGTGAAGGACGTGTCTTGCGCGTCGCCCAAGGACTGCCCCGCCGCGAGCGCCCTGAAGGCGAACGCAGCGCCACGCGCCGTCATCTGCGCCGGGACAAACGCGACGCTGGCGGATTGCAACAAAACGAACGGCTCACCCAGAACATGCCCGAAGGCGGCCCCCTCCGTCCCGCGTCGCCCGCGCAAGAGATTGCTCAACGTATAAAGCCCCGGCCCGGCGAGCGTCGCCGTCTGGAACTGGATGATCTCGCCGCCCAGCCACGCCGCGTTCGCGCCGGAAAGCAGCTCGCTTTCCGAACAGCTCGCAAGCTCCCCATACGCAAGCTGCGCCTGCACAAAACTCGCGCGATCCATGTAATCCGCAGAGCCGGCCGCCAAAACGCTCGCGGCGATCCCCCCCGTCGCCGCCACAGGCAACGCCGCCACGCTCGAAAAGCTCACGCCATCAGCCGACCGCCACAAGCTCGCGCCCTTCCAACCCGCAGCCCCGATCACCGCCGCGTAAACGCCCGGCTGATCGTCCCCCGTATGCAAAAGCGGCGCGTCGATCAACGCCAAAGCGCCGATCTCCGCCACAGCGTCCGAACTTGCGGAAGAAGACGGCGAAGACCCGGCATCCGCCGCGCGCGCCGCCCCTGACGTGTCCGGCAACGACGCGGCCCCCACCGGATAGCCTTCGACCTCGACGACGCCGCGCCCCGCATTGACCCCGGTGACGCGCAACAGAGGCCCGCCGTCTCCGACATCGAGCACGTCGCCGGGATCGAGCGCGAGCCACCGCCGCGAGACGCGCACCTTCACGATTTCGCGCTCGGCCCAAGCCGCGTAGAGCCGCTCCTCGGCAAGCCGCTTGGCCGTCCCGGCCTCGCACGCCATCGGCAAACTGATCTTACGCGCGCTCCGCGCCGCCGTCGCGGAAGCCAGCCGCGCCCGTTGGCAGTTGACCTCGAAATTGCGCGATGGATCGATATATTCAAGATCGACCTCGCGCGGCAAATCCATCTCTTGCGCGCGCAAAACCGCCCGTATTGGCGGCTGATCCTTCCCTTCCGGCGCGGCGCGTCCCTCGCCCGAAGGCAACGCAAGATCGGCCTCCGCATGGCGCGGCACGGCGACCAGCTTGCCGCCGCGCTCGACCAAATCGAACGGCGCGTAGACCTGCAAAGGCTCCAACGCCGCGCGTGCCGCCATCGGTTCCTGCAGCGCGTAACCGCGCGCGTCAATCCCCGCCAAAGCCGCCACGTCGTAATCGCCAGCCGCGCACCCGGCGCGGTTCAGGATATCGGCCACGATGTGATCAAGTCCGTTCCCGCCGCTTCCTTTCTGGATAATGCCGACTTGCCCAAGATTGGAATTAAATCCGCCAGCCCCCATCAAAAGGATCCGCGCGTTGTCGAGCGGCATCGCGGCGAAAGCGTCCATCAGCGCGATCCCGCCCGTCACCAGCGCTCCGTCCTGCGCCAGCGCGAACGAACCAGCCCCCAGCGTCACCTCCGACAACCGATAAGCGCTATCGTAAACCCCGCGCTGCGCGATCGTCAGCCCCGTTCCGAGCACGACCGGAAACTGCGTCGTCCCGACGCCGAAACTCGGCGTAAACGTCTGCCATGGCCGCGTCACCGCCGCGCCGCTTGCGCTCGGCGCGAACGACATCAAGGAGAAATCAGTGACCGTTCCAAAGCACAAAGTCCATTCGTCATAGTTGGTCTGCGCGAACGAAGCATGCGGCCCGCTGCCGCTCCCCGTTGAAATCCCGCTGACCACTGTATAAGGCGCCCCCGCCGCCAGCGCGTTGTTGCGCCAAGCAAGCGGGCAGGCGTAAAGAGTGGAGAAGTATGTCCCCGTCGCGTTGTCGGTCGCGTAAACGACCAACCCGTCCGCAAGCGGCGTAAATTGCGCCCCCGACAGAGGCAGCCGCGTCGCCGCCGATCCCGCCCCCCAGACATCGAAGAACCCCAGATCGACCAGCCCCATCCCCGCCCGCGCCAGCGCGCGCAAGCCTCTCGCGCCGCCGCTGACATCGTCGATGACCACATGCTGGGCATCGAGCCACGCCAGTTTCTTGATCCCCGCCGACATGGCCAGATTAAGCGCGGTAATCGGCCCGAATGTTTTCGTCGCGGCGTCATAGAGCGCGAACTTGTGCGTCGGCGACGCCGAGCTTTGCAGAGAACAAGCGACGAACCGACCGTCCGGCGAGGCCGCCCAAGCGCAATCGCTAGGCGGCGACGATATGACGAAACTCGCGCTCAACGCGCGCGCCGTCTCGACGGGAACATTGCCCGACACGTCCAGCGTCACGGCCGCGAATTGCGCCGCGCTTCCCGAAGCGACATATCCGCCCGCCACGACCGAAGCGACGCTTCCCGAATTGGCTCCTGCGAGCGCGAGCGGCATCATGCCCGCGCCAACGACTGTCTGCGTGCGTTGGCTGACATGGGCGTCCATGCCGCCGAGCCACGCGGGAGCGGAGGACTCCGGCGCGGGAATAATCTCGAACGTCAAGTTCGGAATTCGGTTGCCAAAGTTAGCAAGCTGCAAATTCTCGAACACGACATAGGCAAGTCCGCGATAAGCGGGAACGTTCCCGCCACCAAGGATTGACTCCATGAACGGATCGGGATTCTGCGTCGCCGTTCCGGTATAAATCGTCAAAGCGTCGGCCACGCCGACATTCTCATAAAGCAGCGTGCGGATAAGAGGCGCGTCGGCGCTCGCGGCGGCGTTGTTCCAAACCCCGTTGCGATAGATCACCTTGCTATCGGCCCAGATCGTCGCGATGCCGCCGATGGGCCCAAGCGCCAGCGCGACCGCGCAGTGAACGCTATAAGTATAGGTCGTCGCGCTGACGCTCGACCCGCCGCCCTTGCCGCCGCCGGAATTGTCCTCATGCCGCGTCTCAATCAAGTCGCTGGCCCAAATGACGTTCCCCGCCACGCGCAAATTGCCGTAGACGATAGGAATCCCGACGCCATAGCGCGAATCCTGCGCCGCGAGATTGGTCAGCCTCGGCCCTTCGATATGCGTGCCAAGCCCCAGCTTGGCGTCGATGAGTCCGCCGACGCTGCGCCCCAGCGAACCGAGCAGAATCCCGCCCAGCCCCGGAATCAGAGCGTTGCCGATCGCCGACCCGACCGATTGCAGAACGATAGAAGCCATGAAAGAACACCTGAAAACAAGTCATGCCGCAAGCGCGACCGTATTCCCTCCCCCTTGCGGCCTGTCCACCGAAGCCCGCAGGGCGTAGGCGGAGGAGGGTTAGGGTGGGGGAGCCTCCGCATGCGCCATGATAGAATAAACCCCCGTCAACCTCCGCCGCCAGTAAGCGCCAAGGGACGTTTCCACCACCCGGCCCGCTGGCGCGAAACTGTGGATCATCGCGTCCGCCTCGGTGGCCAACGCGACATGCTGCGGCTGGCCGTCATAACGGAACACAAGGATATCTCCCGCCGCGATCCCGCGCCCGACAACAAGCGCAGCCCCATGCGCCTGCAATGCCGCGACAAGGCTTGCGCCGTCGGGCCGCCGCGCGTAATCGCGACGATCCTCGACCTCCAGCCCCGCCGCCCGCGCCGCCACCACGATCAACCCGACGCAATCCAACCCCTGCCCCGGCAAGCGCCCCTGATGATGGAAGGGCGTGCCAAGGCACGCCCGCGCCGCCGCGATCATCGCGGCAATCTGCGTTTCGTCAGACATCTGTTCGTGACCTTAAAACTTATGGGAATCATCTTAGCTACAAACGCGGCCTAATTCCCTCCCCCTCGTGGGGAGGGCGAGGGAGGGGGCTGTCCGCAATCCGGCTCCCCAAACGGATCATCAATGCGCGTCCGGGTATTTGAGAATATTCCCGACCCCCGGCACATGGGGAAATCCTCCGAAATTGATTCCGTTGGCGAACTTCGCTTTGCAGGTCGCAAAGCGCTTGTCGCAGCCAGGCGTAACGCTGTAAGCGTCCCCAATCTCGATCCCATGCGGCAAAGGCAACCTCAACGCAAAAGTCCAGCTCGCCAGATTCCAGCTTCTGACATCGCGCGACACGCCAGCGTTCGCGCCGCTCGTCCATGTCATCTTGCCATAGGCGAATCTTCCGGAATCCTCCGTGCGGGAACTGTCCGAGAATGTCATGCTGTCCACAACGCCCGTCACGCTTCCCGTAACGGTGAGCGCCGAAAGCGCGACGCCGCACATCGCGTCGCCCAGATCGTGGCGGCATTCCGGAGCGCACACCGCGCCGACGGGCCTCTGCAAAAGATCGTGCATCCCGCGCAATTCCGCGACGTAAGAGTCTCCCGCCCGCGTCACCTCGCCGATCCATCCGCGCCGCAACGGCAACGCGCCTTGGGAAATATCAGCCCAGTTGCAAATATAAACGTCGATCCGCGCGTGATCGTACAGCCCCGCCGCAATGTCGCCGTCCGAAATCGCGCCGCTGCTAAGCATCCCGGTCAGCTCAAGATTGTCCGTCGCAAGCCCGGACGTGCTCTGGATCGCGCTCGGCGTGAACGCGCCGTCGGCCCTATAAGTCACGCCCGCATACGTAACATCCTGATCGCAACTCGCGAAACCCATCGCGACGCCGTCCGCGCGCGTGATTTTAACCAGCGTGGCCAACGTCGTCAGTTCGCCGTCAAGATGCGCCTGCAACTCCGCCGTAATCGCCTTCATGTCACGCCCTCACTTCGACAAGCGGAATCGCCGCCGTATACGCGCTGTAATTCTCGACCGTAAGCGCGAGCTGATCCGTGTCGAACCGCGCCGGAACGTCAAAAAGGAATCCCGCCGTCACGCTCTGCCCGCTCGCCGGAGGCGCTGCGAACGTCACAACCCCCGTCCCCGTATCGACGCTGAAACCGCTTGTCAGCTGAACGCCGCCGACGCCGACCGCGACGCTGCCGCTCACCGGTTTGGTTAGGATTCTCCGATGCGCCACCGCGCCGCTCGCATACGTCTTGCGCAACGCGAACTGCGTCGCCACGCCATCGCCGGTTCCCAAAACCTGATCCGAAAAAACGGGCAAGGACACGCCGTCCGCCGCGCTGGAATAATCGCTCCAGTCGCGTAAGCGAAACCCCCTCGCCCGCCCAGCCCGCGCATGGAAGAACGCGAGCAAAGCCGCCGCATCCGCCGCCGACCGCACCCCCGTCCGCGCGTCGAACACGCGCCGCGCCTGCGCCCAATTCTGGTTGCGCCGCTCAAAGCCATTGTCGATCACGACCACATCGGTCGAAAAGCTCGGCCCCCCGCCGGAGCCATAATCGACCCGCAACGGCAAAACGACATCGTCAAAGGACATAGGATATTTCCATAGTTGTTGTGAAGGCTTGTTCCCACCGCAAGCAAGGCGCGACTCCCTCGCCACCGCAAGGGGGAGAGGGCTGGGTGAGGGGGCGTGCGCCATGATTCCCGATTTTAGCTACCTGACCCTCTGCCCGCGCAGAATTTGATCAAGCCACTGCGAGGATTTCTGCTCCGCGCTATCGAGCAAGCTGCCGCCGAACGCCTCCGCCGCGCCGCCCCAACCATCGCCGTCCAGCAACGACGAAATTCCGCCGGAAGCGGCCGATCCGAAGCTGTTAACCAAGAATTTCTCGAAAGCTGACGGACCGGAACGCTTGGTCTTGGTATAGCCGCGCGCCTCCCGAACCACCGGAACGTTAAGGCCGCGATGCAGCCCCCCCGCCTCGGCTTTAAGCCGACCCAGCGCGGCCTTAAGCTCCGCAGCCTCCTGCGCCGCGCGCAAGGAAGATAAAGATGAGTGCTGGGGGAGGAGACGACGGTGTGCCATTTCAATGATTACTTTCATAATTCATATGATAATACTGACAACTCAAGAATATGATCTTGTTAACCAATACAACTCTGACATAGCGCGAAACCAAAAATGAAAAAATCAGACTCCGCATTTGACTTTCTGAACCAACAAACCAATCTGATCTTAGAACGCTTCAGCGCGCTGGCCGCTCCGTTCTCGGAGCAACCATGGTTCGCGGCCCAAAAATGGAACGACAAGAACCACCTGCAAAAGCATGAAGTGCAAAGCGCATGTCTTATGTTTGGCATAACAAGTCCCGCAAAGCGCATTGTCCCAACCATCAATAAGTGGGAAAAATTCGGAGAAAACTGCCCCATCTCCCTGCCTCTGTTGCTGAACAGCCCCTTCTGGTCTTCAAACAGCGAAAAAAAAACGCTCATAACCAAATACCAAAACATGCCAGCTGAGTTCCGCAACAAGGACATTCGCGATTACACGGCAACAGACGCCCAACCCTTGGAGCAATTTTTTGGCGACGAATCCGCCGTTAAAATACTCATGGCCGTAAGTATCGCGGAAAACTACCTCAATCGTTTTCATGTTCCAAAATACGCGCCAGACCAGAAGCCCCTCGCCGTAGAACCACCACCAAAGGTTGCGGAAAATAATGGCATCGCCTTCGCGAGAAGGCCCCGCCACGCAACAAGCATGATAGGAAGCCTGACGCCACGACGGACTCCGCATAGCCTCTTCGTATAATAGACCTATCGCATGTCAAGAATTGTAACTACCAAGCTATTCTCAGAAGGAATAGGGACAACAGCCGCAAGAAGGGCCGTCATCGCGAGCCCCCCCCCTTGGGGGCGACCTGTCCGCCATAGTTGCGTAGCAACGACGGCGGAAGCGATCCAGAGCGACAAGAAACAGCGCTTGAAGGCTCTGGATTGCCGCGTCGCCTGCGGCTCCTCGCAAGGACAGCCCTTTCCACAAAGATCGTTCTCGTAGTCCCTATATAGGACTGGGGGGTTACCAAGAATTGGCAAAGCCGTCTTTGCGAGGAGTCGGCTTGCCACGCAATAAAATTACCAATAATACAACTTTACTTCCCTAAAATTAGGCCCATGCTCGCTTTCTAGTGCGAAGGCCCCACAGAGCTCCGGTCGGATCTCTCAGCCTCGCGTTCATGGAGGCTTCAGGTCGTCTATGAGTGCGCCACAAAATATCGAACATTTATTACAAGCCGCAACAAACGAAACCACATGGCGAAACGGAGTGCCCCCTACATGGGAAAACGCTCAGCCAGACACGTCGCCTATACTGCCTGATGGCCCCGAAACGGCGCTGATGGCCTCGATCCAAAGCCGCTACCAACAACTTGCCCAAGGCTTTGACGAATCCGGCAGCTTCCTCCCGACAATCTCCGAAGAAAATCTCAAAGCGTCATTGACGCAGAATCCGTTATGGAGGAACAAAAAAGAATTGGCCGCTCTCGCCGAAAGCAATCTCTTTAAGAATCCCCCACGCAGCATCCATATGTTTTCCATGCGACGGCTACCCTTCGCCATAATCACAAGCGCCGCCGACACAAGCGCCATGAGATACATCCTTCCCATGCTTCAGGAAAACACCAGAAATATCGACGTCCGGCAACTGACGGGAGAACATTTCAAGGTTTGCACAAAACACCCCGAATTCATGTCGCCCGCCACCCTGAGATTTCTTCGTCAAACGCTATCAAAACTATTGATAGCCATCGCCGTAACCGGCGCCTGCCTCGACAGTCTGCAAAACCCCCGCCCCGACAATATGCAAGGATATACTCTGGCCAGAGACAAAGCCCCCCAGCAAACAACGGGCCGCCGCTATGCCGATTTGAAACGCTTCTTCCGCGAAACCCTTCATCTCTAGCAAACAACCGCCGAAAAGTGGTCAATGCGCAAGAAAAGCCTCAATTAACCACAAATTCCATTATTACTTTCATGGATTCAGAGGCACCATAACCGCATAGTCAAGCCACATAGTGCTGTTTCAATATTACAGGACGTGTCATGGAAACAACCCATATTCCAGAAAACGATGCGACCAAGGCATCCAAACGCTTCTTTCATCTCGCGACGCCGCTGATCGGCGAAAGATGGTACAGGCTGCAAGATTGGAACGCAGTTTCCTTTCATCAAGAATTCTCTGACTGCAAGCAACGGATCCTCGCCCCCTTCGAACATAAGGAAACGGCAGGAAACCTTCTGGTCCACGCGACGCAAGGCAAGCCCGTGTCTCTAAACGCCCTGTTAGGCATGCGTCTGATAGACGGCGAGATCGTAAACTTAATCAACGCGCGCTGCGCCCTTGAGGCCAAGTCATCGGTGACAGGCCCGAAAGTCATGGATAAGGATATCCGTCAGTTCGACCAGAATGATGTGAAAGAACTGGTGACCCTGTTTGACGAGTCCACCCCATATGTGTTGCTCGCGGCGGCAACGATCCACGGCAAGTTCGATGCGCTGGGAATTCCCGCCCCCACCTCGCAGCAACCACCCGTCCGCCATGACCAACGCCATTACTGGCCAACAGCGGAAGCCGAACCGGCCTGATCCTCACGCGGATTCTTCCAGCACCGTGAACCGCGCCGCGATATGCGTCGTCAGCCCGTCGTCGAGCGGCGCGATTTCGGCGCTGTGGAATACGCACAAAGGAAACGAAGCCCCCACCGCGACAAGCCCAGCGCGATGCAGCGCGGCATAGACCGCCTGCAAAATCTCCTTCGCCTCCTTCGCGCCGCGATAGCGCGAGAAGATGTCGAGCGTCAGCGTATGCTCGAACGCGGACCCCATCTTGCTGTCATCCGGCGCGATATGCGCGACGCCGAACGCGATATAAGGAAACGACGCATCCTCCGGCACGTGATCGTAAAGTCGCGGCGGCGAGCCAAGCGAAGCCTGAACGCCTGCGTCGCCCGCAAGCGCGGCGTAAACCGCTTCCTGCGCCTTGAATACCAACCCCGTCATGTCGCGCCCCCCTCTTCCGCCATCAGCTCCAGCCAGCGCCCGGCCTCGCTGCGATCCACCACCGCGCGGATGTTGAACACGCGCCCGTCATAGGCGATGCGCATCGAAGGCGTCACCGCCGGGCGGTAACGCATGCGCACGCGGTGCGTGACATGCCCCTCAAGCTGCCGCGACACGTAATATTCGCGCCCCGACAAAGGCGCGATTTCCGCCCATACCGTCGCGATATCGGCCCAGCCGACCGTATAACCGCCCGCCTCGTCCGAGGTATGCGTCTCCGCCTGCAACGTCACCCGACGACGCAAACTCCCGATTCCGCTCATGCTCAAACGCCTCCGAGCGAACGCAGGCGATAAGGATCCAGCAAGGCCCGAACCGTCAAAGGAGCCATCGCCGCTGCGTCCAAGGAAGCTTCGCCGCGATGCTCGTACCAATGCGCGACCAATTGGCGGATCGCCATCCTGATCGTCTCCGGAACCGCGCCCGCCTCCGCGCCATAGCCCGCCATGTACTGGATCATCAACCCGTTCACGGCCCGCGTCGGCACAGGCCACACGGCCCCGCGCCGCAACGCAAGCCGCCCCGGTTCGTGGGCCGTATCGACGTAATAATTGGCGGCGTTCCAAACCGTGGCCACGTCGTTATCGTCGAACGTCTGAACGCTGCTAACCGCCATCAACGGCGCGCGCGCCAACGCGACATATCCGCAATCGGCACAGGACAAATCCGACACGCCAAAGGCCATCTCGTCTCCGGCCCCCGGCGCGTCGTCGAGCCACAACTGCCAGACCTGCGCAAGGAACGCGCGGCCCGTGTAATGCTCCGCCCATTGCCGCGCGGCGACGATCAAGGCCGTCACGAAAGCGTCGTCGTCGCCAAGATCGATCCGCGCCTGCTGCTTGGCCTCCGCCAAAGTCACAGGCTCGACCGCAGGCGGCGTGATCAGTTTTAAAGAACGCATATAATATGTTCCAATCATGAGAATTTTTATAACTGCAAAGCCTCGTTGGAGGCATAAAGACGAACGTCGAAAACAGCGCCGTCATTGCGAGCCCCCTCTTGGGGGCGACCTGTCCGCCATAGTTGCGTAGCAACGACGGCGGAAGCAATCCAGAGTCGATAGGGCTGTCCTGAGCTGCTCTGGATTGCCACGTCGTCGCCCGCCTTAAGGCGGGCGACTCCTCGCAATGACGGTCCATTTTTCGACGTTTGTTTAACCCTCTTGAAGAAGGGCTTGGAGTTACGAATTTTTGAAGGCTTGTGCAAAAGCCGAAACAAGCAAAGGGAACGCCCGCGCAAACGGACATGTTGCGCAGGAATCCCGTCATGCTCGCGACGTGCCGCGTCGTAGTTGCGAAGCAACGAAGACGGGGGGGCGGGCTATCCCATATGATTGATACCTAGCCTTGCTGCGTCGGCGCGATGCGCGGATAGCCAAGAACCACCGAAGCCGCGCTCAAGGCCCCCGTCGTCGCGCCGGTCACCGTCATCACGACCTGCAGAAAACGCAACGCGCCGACATAACCGACCTGCTGCACCGTGTTCGCGCCCGCGCCGCTGTTCACCGCCGTGAACGCTCCGTCGAGATCGGCGACAGGCACAGCCGCGTAGCTCACGCCGTCCGCAGAATGCTGCAACGACGGCGTATGCGTGCCGTCGGTATAGGAACCGAACGCCACCGCCACCATTGCGCCGTCGTAGTTGCGCAAATCGACGGCGGCCCCGGTCGCGGTCCCGTTGACGCGCGCCGCAGGCGCAAGGCTTGTATACACAAATGAATTGCGAAGAAGATCGCGAGTAGTCATAGGAATTTCCCTTTCAAGAATATAACCAACAATTGCGGAACAAAATATGACTTGCGCAAAAGTCAGAGCAAAAAAATGGGACACCCGCCTCAAGCGGGTGTGACGTCTGGATTTATGGAAAACTGTGCCAAAATCCCGTCATGCCCGCGAAGGCGGGCATCCCATATTTTTTCCTTCACGCAAACGCTGTCCAGCCTAAGTTGACGAGAATTTCAGAAGCTTGATCGCCTCGAAATTCACCACATCGCCGCCCGTGCGCTTGGTGCAACGGAACTTGACGAATGGAGCGCCCGTATAGGGATCGCGCAGAATCTGGATGCCCTGACGATCGACGATGGTATAGCCCTCCTCGAAATTGCCGAACGCGACCGAGAAGCTGTTGGCCGCCATCGCGGGCATGTCTTCGCCGAGATAGACAGGAAACCCAAGCAACGTCGCGGGGATTCCCTGTTGCAACCCCGGCTGCCAGACATAGGCCTGCGTCGTGTTTTCCTTGAACTTGCGAATGGCATCCGCCACCGCGCGCGGCATGATCCACGCCGCCTTGGGGTGATAGCCGACGCGCAGCTTGTGCATCAGATCGAACAGGCAATCCGCCGGATTGCTCGAAGCGAACCCGCCGCTTAAGCCCGTTGGCACATATTGCATCACCCCCCACGAGCGCTGGTCGTCGTCCGCCGTCTGCGCGGAATAAGTCGTGAAGCCGCGCGGCATCCCAACCCCGTCGCCCGCGACGAACGCGCTGTTCTCCGCGCGCGCGAACTTGGCCGCGACTTTGTTCACGAGCCAGTCTTCGACGTTGAGAAAGGCGTCGTCGAGCAACTTCTGGGTCGCCTTGGGCTGCGCGTACAGCTCGTGAACGGGAATGCGGATGCGCCCCATGCCGCCGTCAGCGGTGTCCGCCGGAACGCCAAGCTCGGAAATCCACGAGGCCGCCGCGTCGCCCGTGTCGCGCAACATCTCGACGGCGTCCGAGGAAATGCTCATCACCGTCGCGAGCTGGCGTAACGGCGTGGTATCGTACTGGCGCGTCACGATCCGCGAGGATATTTCCGGCGGAACCATATAGCCGCCTTCTGCGTTGTTAATAACCTCCAAAGCCTTGCTTTGCAGCGAGGAAAGTTCCGCGTCGTTGCCTTTTGCGACATAGGTGAGAAACGCCTTGCGATAGGCGCAATCGCCTTCCGGCAACCGCGCGTCCGCGACGCTCATCCCCGGACGGCGCATCGCCGTCTTGCAGCGCGTCACCTCGTCCTGAAGGTCGTTGAGGCTGGCGTCCATGCGGCCCAGCTTCTCGTCAAGCAAAACGTCCGCGCTGCCTCGGCGCTCAATCTCCGCGAGCCTGCGGTCGTTGACGCCCTTATACTCCTCGAACGCCCGCGCCAAAGTCTCTGTGGCCGAGCGGAATTCCTGTTGTTCAATCATGGTCTCTCCTGAATGCTTTGTGATAAATGGTAATTTCAAGCCCTTATGCGCTTATGAAAAACCTATGGATGCAACAAGGACCGTCATCGCGAGGAGATCCCCGCCGCCTTTGGCGGGGATCGACGTGGCGATCCAGAGTCTTCAAGAGCTGTCGCTTGGGACTCTGGATTGCCGCGTCGTTTCCCGCAGAAGGCGGGAAACTCCTCGCAATGACGCGCTTTCTGCAACGCTTGTTTCCATAAACCCAAAGAAACGCTTAAGAGGTAACAACAATTGTCTGCTTGGTTTAGCCCCCGCCCCCATCTCGCAACCGCCGCGCCGCGCCGCGCAGACGCTCCGCCGCCGCGCTGAAATCCCGCGCGACCAACGGCAAGTCCACCATCTCGCGCGGCGACTTCACGTCGCTGACGCGCGCGGCTTCGTTGGCCGGAAACGTCACGAGCGAAACCTCGAACAAATCGACCTCGGATAAAACCCGCGCCTTGGTCTTGGAATCGATCCGGCTCACCACCACGCGATAGCCGATGGAAAGCCCCGTGAGCGCCCCCATCTTCAAAAGCTCGTAAGCCTCCGCCCCTTTCTGCGTGCGCAGCGCAAGCCGCCCCTCCACGGCCAATCCGTTCTGGTCCTCGTGGACGGATTGCCACAACCCGATGGGCAAGGTCGGATCGTGCATCCACAACATCGCGGGCGAACGGTTCTGCCGCCGCCAGCTTTTGAGCGAATGCGCGAAAGCCCCCGGCGCGACGATCTCGTTCTGAAGATCGAGCGCGCCGAACACGCTGGCGTAGCCGGAAAACACTCCGTCCCCGCCCAGCGCCTTAACCTGCATCGCGCAGGTCCTGTGCTGAATGTCCATGCTGTCCTTTCGGTTGGTAAACGCAAAAAACCCCGCCCGGCAAAGCCCGGCAGGGCTTAAAAAATCGCAAAGGTCGTCTTTCTTTGTAACTGCCAAGCCCACCCTTGGTTATGGCGACGAGACTCGCAAAAAGGGCCGTCATCCCGGAAAATTTTCGAGGAGTCGCGCAAAGCGCGGCGACTCGGAAATTTATCCGGAATCCAGCTTTGTTGTCCTTTCTTATCGGGTCGAAGAAAGAATCTGGATCCCGGATCGCTTGTCTTGCGCGTTCGCGCAAGCGCTCCCGCGAAAGCCAAGCGTCCGGGATGACGCGATCCCTTGTTGGAACAGCTTGGGGTTACCTTTCTTTTAACGCCGCCTCAAAAACGGCCCGCCGGAACGCGCGGCTGGTCGGGATTGTATTTGCGATCAGCCGCCTGACCGCCCTTCGGCGCATGGGCGTACATCATCGGCGGCTAAACAGCGCCGCTACTCCACCTGACGCCAAGAATCTTTCGGAACGCCATAATCTTTAAAAGCCACTGTCATGGCCCATTCGAGCGTGTCCTGCAAATCGTCACGAACTCCTTTTCCGTTTTCCCAGACAAGCAAGTAATATCCGGCCACGCGATCCTGTCGAATTTCAAGATGCATAGTCTTGGGATTGGAAATATCAGCTTCCCATTTCATAAGACGTTACTCCTTCCTAAAAGGATACCAGTGGCGATCACCGCTAGACACCCATTTCCCCTCCGAATTCAACTCTTGAATATGGAAATGAGGCTCATCGTGTGGAGAATAATTATTGATATCGAATCTTATTTTCTTGTCGCCTTTCATCATGATGAGATCCCCCGCATCGTTTCTGAACGTCCTATCCGGTTTTCCCCCAAAAAAATCTTCAATCGCTTGGGCTGCGTTTCCTATCTTGTCATCAACTGCCTCTCTTGCCAACGATCCCAGAAGCGTTCTCGCAACGGCGGAAACGCCGCCTGCGGTCAAGGAAGCCAATGAAGTCAGCAAGACTTCCACAGGATAAACCGGATTGATCGGCGGATCGTGGATACCATAATCCTCTTCGCTACCGCCGTCGCTGCCTGACCCCCCGCCCCCGCTCGTCCACTGCCCACCGTCGGAATCCCCCGCCGGAACGCGTGGCTGGTCGGGGTTGTATTTGCGGGAGGAAGCCCGCGCATGTTTTAAATCCTCGCCGTCCCCGCCAGCGATCGGCCCATACCCCGCCGCCTCGCGCTTTTCGTTGCGCGTCAGGAACCCCGCCGCGTCAATCCGGCTCCATTGCGCCTCGCGCCGCGCCGCCAAAGCGCTGATGTCGTCGGGATCATAATCAAGCTCCAGCCCCGCCCCGAACATCGGCGCAAGCCAGTGGTCGAACCCCGCGATCACCCGCGTCAACAAAGGCAACGCCGTCTCTTCATAGAAGGCAAGCCGCGCCTGCTCCATATTCGCGTAAGTCTGCGAATCCGGAATCCCCACCATCTGCGCGGGCACGCCGAACGCAAGGGCGATATCCCGCGCCGCCGCGTTCCTTCCTGCGAGCCAGTCCATGTCGCGCGGCGACAGGCTCATCTCGCGCCACTCAAGCCCGCCTTCAAGAAGCAACGGACGGCCCGCATTGCGGCTTCCCTGATACATCTGGGAAAGCTCTTCCTTCAGCCTGCGCACCTGATCGTCCGTCAACGTCGCAGGCCCGTCTTTGGGCGCATAGACCAAAGCCCCCGATGGCCGCGCCCCATGGTTAAGCAGGGACTGGTTCCACGCGCCCGCCGCGTTGTGCTGATCGATCGACAGCAAAGCTGCTTCCATCGGCGCCAACCCATACCAGTCGTCGAGCGGATGAAAACATTTGAGATGCAAAATCGCGCTCTCGCCCGTCACCGGATCGGCAGGCCATGTGGTCGCCTGCCCATTCACATTGTAGCGATAGCCCTGCGGCAAACCCGTCGCCCCCGGAATCACCTGCATCCGATCAGGCCTCAGCGCATAAAGCTCAACCGGCTTCGCGCCGTCGCGCGGACGCACCGCCTCGACATAGGCGTTGCCGGAAATCTGAAGATGCGCATAGACGGTTTCCAGAAAGCTCACCCCGTCCTGCGTCGGATTCGGATGCCGCAGGAGATCAAGCAAAGGATGCCGCTCCAGCTCCGCCCCGCGCGCGTCGTAAAGCAGCCACGGCACCGAAGCGCACGCCGTCGCGATCTGCGTCACGCAGCGATAGGCAATGACGTTCTTGCGAAACCCCTCCTCCGCCAGCCCCGCATAGTTCCGCGAGGTCCAGCGCGGCTGCCCCACCCCGCTCCACGCGATCATCGGCCCCGCCGCGCTCATCTTCGCCGCAAGATGTGGCGGGAAAGAGGACGCGCCGCCTCTTCCTCCGGCTCCGTCTTTTGAACGCAGCCAAGGCTTCACGAGATCGGACAGTCTCATGGGAACTCCGGGTAAAGTTACGGTTAAGAAAAACGGCGCAACAGGCATTTACGCCATAAAACAACTCTGATAGAACATGCCTCGTTATTTATTCTCAACAACAAGGTTTCATAAAAATAAAATGAAATACTCTATTAACCACACATCATCAGGAAAATTTAACGCACACACAGAAGAAGGAACAGTGACGCCAGAACAAGATATAACACTTACTTATAAGTACCCAGATGGAACAACATATACACACCACATCTTCCCAGACAACACCGTTGCGATCACAAGCAACAAAGGGCAAAGCAACAAATTTAACGCAGGAGACGGGTACTACAACATGATGAACGCCCGCGCCCTACACTTCGCCACGCGCAATCTTGGATAAAGGAACATCATCATGGTAACGCCCAAACCGACTTCTGGGCATGAGCAGTCAAACATTCAAGAAAGGGCCGTCATTGCGAGGAGCCGCAGGCGACGTGGCAATCCAGAATTGTCAAGAACTGCCCTCCGTGGCTCTGGGTTGCCGCGTCGATCCCCGCTTTTTGCGGGTATCTCCTCGCAATGACGGCCATTTCTTCGGCTATTGTCCATATTCCTACCAAGAACAGCTTGAGTGTTAAGTGATATTCCCCTTACAACACCCGCACCTTAGGTTCGCCCCGCGCCCGTTCGCTAAGCTCCGTCAACGCCCAAACAAGCGCGTCGACGCGATCAGGCGACGGGCCGCTGCGCAGAGCATTCGTGCCAGATAGCCTTGCCGTAAACCTGCACATCTGGTCTTCCAAAAGATCGAGCCTGCCGACATGCCGCACCCGCCCTTGCTCGTACAAAGCGGCAACCGGAATCGCGCGTTCGGCCTTGCCGCGCATCGCGCGAACAGGCTTGAACAGCACATGCGGCGCGGCTTGCCTCAATATCCGCTCGACCAGCTCGCCGCCCGCGTTCACCTCCGCCACTACCATCTGCGCGCGCATGTCCTGATATAACATCGCCGCGCGCTCGGCCCATGCGTCGGGCGTATAGCGCCCCGACCAATCGGCCAGCACGTAAAACATCCCGTCCGCGCCTCGCGCCGCCGCGATGATGCCCGTCTCGTCGGCCCCCTCGCCGCTCGACAAAGCCGGGTCAATCGCCACCACCGTCCGCACAAGCTCCGGAACGGTTTGCACGCGGCATCCATCGAGTTGTCCGCGCCGCCACAACGCGTCCTCGCTGTCATCCAGCAATTCCGCCTCAAGCTCCTGCCTTCCCAGCCGCGTCCCGGCATAGCGATCTGTCAGATGCTCTAAAACGCGCGGCGCAAGATGCGCGGCGTTGTCGAAGGTGCGCCCCTTGGTCAGAAGCACGTCCTTGCCCTGTCGTTGAAAAAGCTCGCGGATCACGTCGGTATTCCTCGGAGTTGTTGTAATGATAACTTTCGGATCAGGCCCCAGCCGCAACCCGAACCACATCTGATCGAACGCCTCGCGGTCCGGCCACGCGCCAAGCTCGTCGCACCACACGCGATGATGTTGCGGACCGCGTAAACGATCCGGCCTGTCGGCGGAAAACAGCTTGATACGGCTGTCGTTGAACAAAATCATCTCGCCGAGGCTGCGGTTCCACTTCACGACGCAAGCGGGCGGTATCGCGCGAAGCAACCCGCTCTCGCCCTCGACGCAAGTATCCCGCGCGTCGGCATAGGTCGGCGCGACCACGCCGATCCGGACTCCCGGATTCCACAAAACGTAGTGCGCAATATCCTCCGCGCCCGTCCGCGTCTTGCCCCAGCCGCGCCCCGCCAAAATCAGCCAGATATGCCAGTCAAGCTCACTCGGCGGCGTCAGTTGCAAAGGCCGCGCGGTCTTGAGCCAACGCGCCCGGCTCGTGAACGCCAGCAGATTGGGCAACGGCAAGTTCGGCAAGCAGTCCATAGGCCTCCGTGAGCGCAGCCTGTCGCTCCTCGTCTTCGCGCCGCCTCGCTTCTTCGTCCTCTGGCGACGCGATCCGCTCCAGTAAAATCTTGGCGGCTGCGATCCGCGCCGTGTCGCTCCCGCTGCCCAGCATCAGCTCGCGCAAAGTGTCGAGCACCTGCGCAAGCTCCGGATTGAAGCTGGCGGATGAAGAAGCCATGGTCGCTGTTTCAAGGTTGATGAGTGTTGGTTCAGGACTTGTTATCAAGGACAACCAAGCCAATTGATACCTGATTTGTAACTGCCAAGCCGCGTGAGAGGCGTAAAGACAAACGTTGAAAACAGCGCCGTCTTTGCGAGCCCCCTCTTGGGGGCGACCTGTCCGCCATAGTTGCGTAGCAACGACGG
>JBEOJY010000011.1:0-5591 GCA_040275305.1 Bdellovibrionales bacterium
ATCCAAGGACCTTAATTTACCCCGGTTTGTGGTCTAGACGATGGGGTGCAGCTCAAAATGGTATCACAATTTTTAGCATTTTATCAATTATTATATGAATTTTACTATCATAGACAAGCTTTCTATAATGTCAGTCAGCTAGCTATAAGTCATCGTCACATACTCATCCGATATAAATTGTGACGATTATGGAATAAGGCCTAGGGCCTTGGCTTCTATCCGAGCGCGTTTGTATTGCGCTTCAAGTGTTTTTTTCAGCCAAGCAATATCGCGGTCGTTGGGGGGAGTCCCCCGTTCCCTATCCTCTGATGACAGGATGACAAGACGCACATTATGCATTGCATATTCGCGATAGGCAGGGTGCTCCTTATTGGGAGGGGTATCGTCCCAAAGATCTAGGGCAGGATAAACATCAATGTGTTTATCGGGATTTTGCCGATGTGCTTGATATACGGGATGCGTCTCAGGAACAAATGTTGCATTTTTATAATCGTATGTATTGTCATCTTTAAGACGAAGACGAACAAGTTGCCCATTCGGTAATGGATATATTCTAGCCTCCGGCCTTCCCCCATAAGGACCAGTTCCGCCAGTCCGGATGGTTGCAACTGGCTGCAGATATGGAACAGGGCGTTGCACGTTGCTTCTCCTCGTTGTGTCCCACTGAAAAGTGGAGACCGGAGAATCAGTTTGAGGACGATCCAATCGCAGCATAGTTCCCTTCCGTAAGTCCATAAATATATTTTAGAATCAATATAGTGCGGCGGTAATTACCGGGACATGATAGCAAATTGATGCCCTTGTTATCAATTGCCATAATACTTTGCGGTATTGGTTTCATTGATTAACCAGTCCACTATCCTTATAAAAACATTTTTTTATAAATAACTTGTTCTTCACAAGACATGGTTGCTAACAGACTTGTTGGAAAAGTAGCGGTCTGAGTGGAGGCATGGCCTAGCCCCGCTTAGGTTTGATTGTCAGAAGCCTGCGGCGAGGTTGAGGATGCCTGCGGCGCGAATATGGCCGCTACCAATTCCTCTCCCGCATAACCCGCGCCTTAGTGCGGTCCCATTCGCGCTGCTTGATCGCCTCGCGCTTGTCGGCCTTGTGCTTGCCTTTGGCTAACCCCAGCTCGACCTTGGCAATACCGCGCTTGTTGAAATAAATCCCAAGCGGAACCAGCGTCATGCCTGCCTTTTTCACTGCGCCGATCAGCTTCGCCACCTCGCGCTTGTGCAAAAGGAGTTTACGCGGCCTGTGCGTTTCGTGCTGGAGATGCGGCCCCGCAAGCTTGTATTCGGCAATGTAGGAGTTCAGCAGATAAAGCCCGCCATCCTTCGGCCCCGCAAAGGATTCTTGAATGCTAGCCTGCCCCAAACGCAAGACTTTCACTTCCGTCCCGGTCAAGACGATCCCCGCCTCCACCGTGTCCTCGATGAAATAGTCATGCCGCGCCTTGCGGTTCATCGCCACATAGCGCTGGGCCTTCAGCCGTTTGTCATTCGCGTCGCTCATGCTGCTTTGTAGCCGAAAACACGTGAAAGTGCAAAAACAAGCAAAGGCTTGTAAGAAGCATAACGTCAAAGATATACAGGAAAAGCCTCGCCATACGGCGCAACCTGATTCCCTCCCCCTTGCGGGGAGGGTTAGGGTGGGGGAGATTCAGAAAGCAGAGTTCAGCGATCAGATATCAGAGCCTTGCCGCAGCCTTGTTCTGAAAACTGATAACTGATACATGGCCTCTGATCCCCCACCCTAACCCTCCCCGCAAGGGGGAGGGAATCACGCCGGGTTATCGGACTCAATCTCGCACCAAAGCCAACAATGCGCCTCTGCACCAGCTATTCTCGCCCCGCCTCCGGCCAGACCGAACACGAAGTCTTCGGCCTTGATGTCGCCATCACGAACCTTCTGTCGGCGTTATTTCGACATGGTACGCAGGAACGCTATTTCTGCAGCCCCATCGCCGAAAGCGACTTTGACCATTTCCGCGAACTGGCAGGCAAGCAAGGAATCCCCCCTGAACGCTGCGTCGGCTTCGATCCGCGCGCGCCACAACACAACCTCAACGGCGTCGGCTGCATGTTCCGCGCCGACCCGCTCACCGCCGACCTGATCTGGCGACGCCATCAACTGAAAGGCGCAGGCTACGCGACCTGCGGCCTTGTCCACACCATGAGTGGCGACCGCATAGCCCGCGCCGTCAACGACCTGATGCTAGCCCCCAGCGATCATACCGATGCGCTGATCTGCCCCTCCGAAGCGATCCGCGATGCTGTGCAGGAGCTGTGGGCCATCCATGCCGACTATCTCAACCACCGCTTCAAGAGCCAGTTCCGCTGCCCAATCCAAACCCCCATCATTCCGCTTGGCATCGACACAGAGAAATTCGCAAGACGCGCGACGCCGGACAAACGGGCGCAACAAAGGCTTGCGCTTGGCGCAAGCGCCGATGAAATTGTGATCCTGTTCGTAGGCCGCCTGAGCTTCGCCACCAAGGCGCACCCGCTCCCGCTCATGCTCGCCGCCGAACGCGCCGCCCGAGCGACAAAGCGCAAGATCCGCCTCGTCATGTTCGGCTATTTCAAGCCGCAGGATATGGAGCCGCGCTTCCGCGCCCTCGCTGTGGAAACAGGCCAGACCGCCTCCATTGAATTCATCATGAACAACGATCCGCGCTTCCCCGAAGGCCTCTGGGCGGGCGCGGACATCTTTACGTCGCTATCCGACAACATTCAGGAAAGCTTCGGTCTCACGCCCATCGAAGCGATGGCAAGCGGCCTACCGGCAGTCATCTCCGACTGGGACGGCTATCGCGGCAGCATCCGCGACGGACAGGAAGGCTTCCTAATACCAACCATGACGCCGCCGGCCGCCGGGGGACAAGCGCTCGCCGAAGCCTATTTCAACGAACGCAACTACGGCATCGCGCTGATGGGGGCATCACAGTCCACCGCCGTCGATATCGCGCGTTGCGCCGAAGCCTTCCGCACGCTCGCCGACAACGACAGTCTGCGCGAAACGATGGGACAAAATGGCCGCGCGAGGGCGCAATCCGTCTTCGACTGGAGCCATGTCATCAAAGCCTACGAAGCGCTCTGGAACGACCTCGCGCAACGCAGACAGGGACTTGCCGACCCGGCCTCGGCCCTCCCCGCCAACTGGCCCGCCGCGCATCCCACCTTCCCGAACCCCTGGAAAATGTTCGGCGGCTTCGCAAGCGTCACGCTCTCCCCGAACGATATCGTTGCGACCGTCATGAGCGCCGACGGCATCGCCTCGCTCTTCCACCATGACATGAATTTCTTCCTGCCCGATTTGCTGTTGCCTCAACCGATCATGATCGAGCTAGCCGAAACCATCCGCCACGCCGGGCCTTTGCGCATGCGCGACATCCTCGAAGTCTGCCAAAAGTCAGGCTTCGACGAGGGACGTGTCTGGCGCGTGCTCGGCTGGCTCTTGAAACACGGCGTCTGCGAACGCCATAGGCCCTAGTGGTCTGTGTGACTTAAAAAGACAGTCCACTAGTATATCCTCTGCGCGACGCCCTGTATCAAGATATTGCGCACTTTCCCCGACCCGGTGACTTCTGTAACGGCTTTGGTCGCTTGCTCTTTGACGCGATCGATATTGACAAGCTTACCCTCAAGCAAATCCCCTTCTCCGAGCTTGCCGTAAAGCGCCCGCATCAAAGCATCCATCATATGCGGCATTTTATCGTGAATATCGTTGGCAACGCCGAAGTTATCCACCTCCACATTAATAAGAAGCGTGACGATCTGCTGCGCGCCCTTCGAAGAAATCACGGGCAAAATCAGCACAGGCAAATGCACGTAAATCGGATCGCCGCTGAATCGTCCACCGGTGATTTCTTGATCCGACTTGCCCTGCTTCTTCACTTCCGCGCCTTCCTTATGCCCAACCGTGCCCTCCTTTCCTTCGCTGGACGAAGCGCCTCCCGATGCGTTAGCTAGTCCCATTCCCAAAAAGAGAGCAGTCGCAAAACACAACGGCAGCAAAACCGCCACGCGCAATGCGCGAATTCGGCAAAAAGTCATGTCGGAACACTCCGGGCAGAACGCCCAAGATATAAGGCTGGGAAAGCTCGTCTGCGAATGATAACGCGAACCGCGCCTATGTCCACGGCAAACATGCGCCTATGCATACCCGCCTACACCAGCCAAGCCTCGCGCAACGTCTCCCACATCGGAACGCGCTCCAGATTGACATCGAGCGGCAACATCCCCCTCGCGGCATCGTCGTCCTGCCGCAACCACGAATAGCGGTCGCTCAGCCCCCATGTCAGCAACGACTTAAGCGGAGCGCTCTGCTGAACTTGCTCCAAATACGCGCGCAAATAATCCTGAGCGAGCGCGTCTTTGTCCTCGGCATCGCCCATCAAATTGCCATACCGCATATCAAGCTCCGTCACCGAAACCTCAAGCCCAAGACAACGCGCGCGAGCAAGAAAGTCCGTGAACGCGCGTCCGCCCAACGGCCTGTCCACGCGCAAGTGGCTTTGCAAGCCCAAACCGTGTATCGGTGCGCCGCGCGCGCGCAAATTCTCAAGCAGCCGCAACGCCGCCTTGCGCTTAGCCTCGCCATAACCGTCGCCGCGCTCCAAACCAAAATCGTTATAAACAAGCCTAAGGCCGGAATCGGCTTCGCTGGCCGCCCGAAAGGCCAGCGCGATATAGGAATCCCCCAGCGCCTGAAGCCACAACGTCTCGCGCAACCCATCCTTGCGGGAAGAACGTGGATCAATGGCCTCGTTGACGACATCCCATTCCCGGATATGCGTCTGCGTCGCTTGCGTAACGCGCGTGATATGCTCGCGCAAAATCTTTTCGGCGTCCGCGCGTGGCGCCGACTTCAGCAGGCTCTCAAGCCATGCTGGATTAGATTCATGCCAGACCAAAGTATGTCCACGCAAAATCATGCCGTGCTCATCCGCGAACGTCGCCAATTCCTCAAAACCGCGAAAATCAAACGTCTCCGGCGAAGGTCGCAACGCATCCCACTTCAATTCATTTTCCGGCACCAGCGCGTTGACCTCACGAGCAAGCGAACGCGCGAAAGCAGGATCGTCCAGTTGTCCGCTTTGCGCGGCAGCGCCAAAATGCCAGCCTCTCCGCGCAGCCAAAGCGCGAAGCCCGGATTGACGAAAGGCCCTGTCATGTGACATGGAGAATCCGCCACACGCATTCAGAAGTCCCAGAACAGGAAAAGTCGCCGCAGCCCGCGCGAATGCGCACAACGTGTCGCGTCGCGTAATTTTTTTTGAGGCGACCGAACTACTAGCGAGATGGATCATGGAAAACTCTGTGAATTCAGAGGGTGTATCGCAAAATTGTCTAAAATTATAAGAAAATCTTCATACATTTGAAACGACAATTAAAGAGCCATTAGTCACGACCGGGTAGGATGAGCCTTGGTTCAATAAATTTATAAGGCGCTAAGGCTATGCACCGAATTATCATTTTAACGCTATCCGTCGCCTTCCTCGCGCTCCCCAGCATCGCGCGCGCGACCGTGGACGACGACACCGAAATTACATCGGAAACTATTGCGCCTTTAGCGTCATGGGT
>JBEOJY010000012.1:0-21979 GCA_040275305.1 Bdellovibrionales bacterium
TCTCTGCTTGCTGAAGCTCCCCCACCCTAACCCTCCCCGCAAGGGGGAGGGAATCTGGCCGTACTCACTGAAAAGTCTTCCTTAGTCTTCAAAAACGGCTTGGGGTTACACCTTATTCTTGTGATTTAACGCATTGATCTATAGACCACCTGTCGATATCGTGCAATTTTCGCATGGTCGGGGAGAATCCACAATGAACGAACAAGAAATCTTGCAGGTGTTAGGGCGTGTTAACGCCGTGTATACTGACAGCCATATCGTCTATACATCTGGAAAACACGGGTCGGCTTACATCAACAAGGATGCCCTTTACCCGCATACAAAAGAAACATCGCAGCTGTGCCGCGCGATTGCTGAACATTTCGCGCAAGACGGCGTCGAGGTCGTTATCGCGCCCGTCATCGGCGGCGTGATCCTTTCGCAATGGGTCGCACATCATCTCAGCGAGATCACGGGCCGCGAGGTTCTGGGAGCCTACGCCGAAAAGGACGGCGACGGGTTCGTCATCAAGCGCGGCTATGACAAGCTGCTCGCGGACCGAAAAGTCCTTGTCGTCGAAGACGTTCTGACAACCGGCGGATCGGCGCGGAAAGTGGTAGAATCCACTCGCGCCATGGGCGGTAACGTCGTCGGTCTGGGGGTCTTGTGCAATCGCGGCGGCATTACGCCTCAGGATGTCGCCAATCCGCCTCAGCTCTTCGCGCTCGTCAACGTCAAGTTCGACGCTTGGGACGAAGCGGAATGCCCAATGTGCGCGAAGAACATTCCCATTAACACCGAAGTTGGAAAAGGCCGGGAGTATCTGGCAAAGAAGGCGCGAACAGTCGGTTGAGTCCTTAGCCAATTTTGCTCAAACTCTGGCGGCTTGGGTTATGCGCTTGAAGTTTTCTCATAAGGCAATTTCGGTCAGCGCACTACGGGCGCGAGTAGCTGCATTCTGGTGACAGACTCGCCGATCTCGACACGGACAGAAGCGCCGATGGGGTGACTGCTTAAATAGGTGCCATGCCCTAGCGGAAGGCCGCTGGCCAGCGGCACATGATCCGGCACATAGCGCAAAAGCATGTCACGCAAGGCGATCCCGAACGGCAGACCGGAACCGTCATGCTGTTCGCCATCCACCATATTCTCCAGCGTTCCGAACAACACGGCTTTGGCCTTGGCGAACTTGCCTGCCGCAGCCGCTTGATAAAGGAAACGGTCGATCCGGTAAGTCAGCTCGTCGCAATCCTCGACCACGACGATTTTGCCTTCGGTATCGACTTCGAACGGTGTGCCGATCTGCGCGTTGAGAACCGCGAGATTGCCGCCCACAAGCCCGCCCTCCGCAACACCCGGCCTTAGACAGGTCGCGCCTTCCCACGTCCATTCGGAGCGCAGGCCCGTAAGCAGTTCGAAGCATTCGCGCTCGGTCCTTGGGTCGCGCGCCGGATCGGCGAAGTTAACCCCCATCGGCCCTCGAAACGTCACGAGTCCGCTGCGCTGATTGAGCGCGGCCAAAAGGCAGTCGAGGTCGGAATAGCCCATAATGATCTTGGGATTCCGGGCGGCGGCGTCATAGTCGATCCTGTCCAGAATCCGGTAGGTTCCGGTGCCGCCGCGCGGAAAGAAAATCGCCTTGATGGTGGCGTCGTTCAGGGCTTCGTTAAGCGCCGCCGCGCGAACCTCGTCCTCACCAGCCAACTGTCCAACCCGCCCATTTCCCAGCTCCATTCTGGCCTGTAATTGCGGGTGTGGCATAGGCTCGAAACCATATTTGTTGAGCGCAGCGCTTAATCCCTGAATATAGCTATCGTTGGGCCATCTTGCAGGGGCCAGAAGAGCAACCTTGTCATGCGGGGTCAGCTTTGGGGGAATGATCATGAGGCTATAGACTCCCGGACAAAAAGGCTACGTGCTATGCGCATGACAAAAATTACGCCGCATCCTTTGCGCAAGGAAGATCGAAAATGAAGGTCGTCCCTTTGCCCGGCGCGCTCGAGTAGCTTAATGTTCCGCCCATATTCTCGATAAGCGCCTTGGTGATCAGTAGCCCCAGCCCGGAACCTTCGTAACCTTGTTTAGCATTGCTGGTGGATTGAGCGAACTTGCTGAAGATATGCGGCCGGAAATCTTCCGGAATGCCAATGCCAAAATCGCGAACCATGAACTTCACGGAACCATTTTTCTGTTCGAGCGAAATATGAACCTCTCCTCCGCTGCGCGAGAACTTCGCGGCGTTCGACAATAAGTTGGAAAAGACTTGCAGCATGCGGTTGTAATCCGCAAGGATTGTGACTTCCGAGGGATCGCTTGTTAGCACGAATGGGATTTTCAGCGAGTCGCTTATTGGGGAGTTGTCTTCAAGCACCTGTTTAAGCAAATGCGCGGCACTGATAGGTTCGATGACAAGCGGCAACTTGCCGCTCTTGATCTTTTCGGTATCCAGAAGGTCGTTGACGATTTTGGCCAGTCGCTCAGAGTTCCTGAGCGCGATGTTGACAAGTTTGACCTCGCGCTCTTGCATGTGAGGAACGGAGGAGTTCGCAATCAAGCCGATGGCTCCGCGAATGCAGGTCAGCGGCGTACGCAATTCGTGGCTGGCAATCGCGGTGAATTCTTCCTGCAGCCGCTGGAAGTGCTTACGCTCGCTGATATCGCGCACGATCCCGCAAAACATCACTTTGCCGTGCGATTCGAAACGGCTGACGGAAAGATCCAGCGGGAATATGGAGCCATCTTGACGAAGTCCCTCGACCTCACGCCCTTTGCCGATAATCCGCGATTCCCCGGTTTCCATGTAACGGCGCAAATGCTCATCGTGATGGATGGCATAGGCATGCGGCATCAGAATGCTTACATTTTGACCAATCGCCGCCTGCGCAGAAATGCCGAACATGGCTTCGCAGGCGGGATTGAAAGTCTCCATAATGCCCTGGGAATTGATCGTGATGATGCCTTCGACGGTGTTGTTCATGATGCTGCGTAAACGGTCTCCGCGCTCGCGCAGCGTTTCCGACATGGCGCGCCATTTAAGCGTCAGAAAGATAAGGAATGCCGCGACAAACGAAATGGTCAATCCCGCGCCTAAAACAAGAAGAGGCAACAGGGAGTTTTTGTCCGCCAGAATCTCCAGCGTTGGCGTAACGGTAAGCGTCCAGTCGCGGTCAGGCAGATCAATCTTAACCGTCTTGCTCCAAGCTTCCAGCAATTCCACTTCGCTGGCGTCATGCGTAGTCTGGCTCGTGAAAACGATTTCAGGGCCATCTCTTAATGTCAGGCTGTATCGCAGAGGAAGATGCAAGGCGGTGATATGCTCAAGCAGGAGCGATGGATTGACGACGCAAGCGATCATGCCGTCGAAGCGATTCCGCGCATGCAGGGGGGTAAACCGAATAACCCCCGTTCCTCCCTGTAACAAAGGCAGGGCTTTTGTGACCTGCGCAATCCTTGTCTCTTTCGCGCGTAGAAACGCCGCAGATCTTTCCGAATCGGCGTTGAGCTTGATCCCCAATAGCGCTTCGTTACCTCTTTCGGGAACAATCCAGCGCACATATGAGTTCGAGTCGACCCACTCCACGGCAGTCGCAAAAGGATACGCCTTTAGTTCGGCCTCCGCGTCGCGTTTCCATGTGCGTTCCGCATAGTTCCCAAGCGTCGTCCAGCGGTCAACCATACGGTCCAGCGACAAAAACAAATCGCTCAGACGAAGATCTATTTGAGTCGCAACAAATTTGGCTTCCGTTCCAATGCTTTGCCGGAATCTCTGGTCTTCATAACGCTGAACGCTGTGAACAAGCGAAAGCGTAATTGCGATAAATCCGACACCGAATGGAATCGCAAACCACAGCGGGAGCGTTCTGGCCTGTCCCCACAGATAGCCGATCATTCCAACGCCAAAAATTGTGGAGGCAATAGCTGTCGGCAGCGCCATGTTGGACTGTTGCCACGACAACGCAGCCTCAACACCGCTCAAATAACCAATCAGCGCCGTGGTGCCAAGCGCCAACACAACGCTGGCAAGAAATACGGCCAATAAATCGCAGATGGAGGTTTGCGCGCTTGCGAAACGCGGCGCAGCCCCCAGAACATCGTCAACTTCAGGAAATGCCGGGCATTTTAACAGCCGTCGGACTATTGTCGGGCAAGCCGTCAGAATGGACAGAGCCGCAAGCCCAAGCGCGGTCGAGGTGATGATGTCGGCATAGCCCCGGCCAAACCAGTCGCTGGACTGGGCAAGATTATATAGGATCGGCATCGTCGCATTGGATATAAGCAGTTCTCCACACAAAGATATGATCGACAGAGTCACTGCCAAAAGGCTGCTCGCGGTTGCCATGCGAAAGCAGCCTAGCGCCAGAAACATCATGGCCAAGCCGACAAGAATAAAACCAGCCCCAGTTATCGCCATTATATCAGTATACGGGCCCATAAGAGTTTGTAGATGCGAAAAATTCCTAAACCCGCCAAATGTGGTCAGCAAGGCGAGCATACAAACAGCGCCTCCACCCGCCGCAAGGAGCAACCTTGTTAGGGCACGAAACAGGTCGGATCGTGGTGAATGTGTCATCGACATACCGCGCTTGCCCTAGCAGTCTGCCAAAAAAAACATCGGGCAAGAACAAAAACCAAATGGGACACCCGCCTTCGTCGGCGCGTCTGCGCTTGTTGAGAAAAGTTTCTCCGTTAATAAAAACGTCATGCCCGCGAAGGCGGGCATCCCCTTTTCTTTTTCTTGTAGCATAACTGCCTCCAAAAATGTTTTCCAGCAAACTGCTAGCGTTGTCGTGCGCATTCAAACCCCCATTATTCAAGAAACCTTTCTAGAACCTATGGATTAGACATATTCAAAAAACGTAACTAGTTAGCTCTTTACTGACTTAATAAAGTCGAACATTGCGGAAAAAACCGTCATTGCTGGGAGATTCCACTTGCAAGGCAGGAATCGACGCGGCGATTCAGGGTTGGTCGGGCTTTCTTATAGGACTCCTAGGACTCTTGGCCGCCTTAAATCGCCTTCCGTTCTCGCGATGACGGCCCTTGCGAGAATGGATTTGGATTATACCCTCTCGTTGTATCGGTCATGTATTAAAATTCATTTAGGATAGCATTCGTACGCAATTCCCAAAGCCCTTCATCACAGGATATATTATGCGATAAGATGGAATATATCTTAACGGGCGAAGCGTGGAACCGTAGGCTGAGAGAAAGCAGCACACATTCGTTGCAAGGAAGGGGGCAGGCCATGTCGAGCGCGCGTTCTGACGCAGAGACAGATCGGCAAGCGCTGGTCGCTAAGTGGAACCTCGAATATGAGCAAGGCGGCATTCCCTCCTCTGCGCGCTCATCCCCGTCCGGCGCCGTGAACTGGGCGGTCAACGTCATGCAAAGGCATAACCTGCCCATGCGAACCGCTCTTGATATCGGCTGCGGCAAAGGCCGCAACAGCCTGTTTCTCGCCCGGCAGGGCGTGGAGGTTACGGCTATCGATTTTGTTCCAGACGCCATCCGCGCGCTTGAGGAATCTGCCAAGAAAGAAGGGCTATCCGGCAAAATCAGGCCCATTCTTTATGACGTAACTGAGCCTTGGCCGATTCAGGCCGCCAGCATGGATCTGGTCATCGACGCATTTTGCTTCAAGCACATCACACCCTTCCCCGCGCGTGAGCATTACAAGCGCGAATTGTTGCGCGTCCTGCGCGCGCGCGGGCGATATTTGATTTCGTTTGCGAGCGTGGGCGATGGTTATTATGGTCAATACGTCGTCGAAAAGCGCCAAATCGACGGAGAAGAAGAGCATCTTGTCATCGATCCCGGCAATGGCATCGAATCGATCTTGTTCACCCGCAAACATGCGCTCAATTTCTTTGAACCTGAACTTTGCCTGCATTTGGAGTTGCATGATGCGAAACCCTCCGAGATGCACGGAGACAGCTATCCACGCGACACTTATGCGCTGCTGCTGCAACGGTATTCAAGTCCGATTTGAATCGAGATATGCTTCTCGCGCATGAAGACTGGCGTGACATTGCCACAAGCAAGGCATGACTCCCTCGTCCCCGCGAGGGGGAGAGGGCTGGGATGAGGGGGCGAGTCAGCCGATTAAGACACAGACTCCACCCTCACCCCACCCCCTCTCCCTTCCAAGGAGGGCGAGGGGCTTTATGCCGCGCTTGCCGCACCCTCTGGCCCAACTCTTTATGCGCGATGGGTATACTTAGATGAACGAACGGAACGCGCCATGGATATCCTGATCTTGCTCATTCCCATCGCTTTGGGACTGGGCGTCGTGGGCCTTGCGGCTTTCATGTGGGCGCTCCGCTCCGGACAGTTCGATGATCCCGAAGGAGCCGCCAACAGGGTTTTGTTCGACGAAGAGCACCCGGATCAAGCGCAGGAGCAGGTCGAACAGGGCAACGCCCATAAATTATGAAGCGTTGATTAAGGAAGCTCTGTCATGCAACTGCTAAGCGCTTCTCGGGCCCAAAGCCGGGCAAATGTTGTAGACAGGACTGTCATTCCGCAAAATTTTCCTTTTGGCTTGCGAAGCAAGACGAAGGGAAAATTTATGCGGAATCTGATGGTTTCCATCGGGTCAGCGCCACATTGGATTCCGCATCTCCGCTTTCCGACCTCCTGTCGGACGCTACGCGCGGAATGACGGCCCTTCCCGCAAGGTTCCTCTGCTCATCCCTACAAGACGGCTTGGAAGTTACGAACCACGCCCGCTTAATCTATCGTTAGGATTTTATGGGCATTGCCCTGCAGGTCGAAGAATCTCCTCTTGAGGAACATCCCCATTCTCTGTAGACTTATAGATTACGCTTACCAAAAACGGGCAACACATTTAACAGGTTTATTTCAGGCAATGTCACTACCATCCGCTGTATCGTCTTCCGCGCGTCGCACAAAAATCGTCGCTACCTTAGGCCCTGCCACGTCAGATAAGGAAATGATCCGAAAGCTTGTGCTGGCTGGAGCGAACGTCTTTCGCTTGAACTTCAGCCACGGCACGCATGACGATCATCGCGCCCGCCTCCGCCTCGTGAGAGAAGTGGAAAAGGAGACCGGACGCTTGGTTGGCGTGCTGGGCGACTTGCAAGGCCCGAAACTGCGCGTTGGCGTCTTCGGCGCAGGCCCGATTAAGCTGGAGCAGGGACAAAAATTCAGGCTGGATCTTGACCCAACCCCCGGCGACGACAAGCGCGTTCAACTGCCACATCCGGAGATTTTCTCCGCGATCAAGGAGGGCAGCGAGCTGTTGCTTGACGACGGTAAAGTCAGGCTGGTCGTGCGCAACCACGGCAAGGATTTCGCCGAAACCGAGGTCGTGACAGGCTATGCCTTGTCGGATCGCAAGGGCGTCAATGTCCCAGACGTGGTGCTTCCTCTGTCGCCGTTGACCAAGAAAGACCGCGCCGATCTGGAAGTCGCGCTGGACATGGGCGTGGACTGGATCGCGCTGTCCTTCGTGCAACGCCCCGAAGACGTCGCCGAAGCCCGCAAGCTGATAGGAGACCGCGCCGCCATTCTGGCGAAGCTTGAAAAGCCATCGGCGATTCAATACTTGAAACCGATCATGGAACAGGCCGACGGCGTCATGGTCGCGCGTGGAGACCTTGGCGTGGAAATGCCGCCCGAACAGGTGCCGCAGCTCCAGCGCCAGATCGTCGCGGAAGCGCGGCGTCAAGGCAAACCCGTCATCGTCGCGACGCAGATGCTGGAATCGATGATCACCAACGCGACCCCCACCCGCGCGGAGGCCTCGGATGTCGCGACCGCCGTCTATGAAGGCGCGGACGCCATCATGCTGTCGGCGGAAAGCGCGAGCGGAAAATATCCTCTGGAAGCCGTCGCGATGATGGACCGCATCGCGCGCAACACCCAGTCCGACCCGTCTTTCTACACCGGCCTCGCCGCCCAGCACCCCGACTTGCAACCGACCCAAGCCGATGCCATTACCTCAGCGGCCCGTCAGATCGCCGACACTGTGCAAGCCGTGGCGATTGCGACCTATACCACCTCTGGCTCGACAACGCTGCGCGCGGTGCGCGAACGCCCCCGCGTGCCCGTCTTGTGCCTAACGTCCAGCCTGCAGACGGCCCGCCGTCTGGCGCTGTCTTTCGGCGTCCATGCCGTCCACACCGCCGATATCGCGAGCTTCCCCGAAATGGTGCAGAAAGCCGCGCAAATCGCGCAGAATGACGGTATCGCCAAGACAGGGGATCGCATGGTCATCACCGCTGGCGTGCCTTTTGGCCAGCCCGGCAATACCAACGTCTTGCGCCTCGCCGTGATCGGGGAATAGTCCGGAATTGGTTATGCAATGGCGCTTCTTTGACGCAGGCCACGCCTGTCGGGCGCCTGTTTGACCATGAATATTCTCTTTGCTTTCGCGCTGCAACGCCATAGTTTTCTCGCGCACTTAACGCAAGGGAAGGAGGCGATCATGCTACCCTACAGAGATGCGCATTGATATTGTAGGACAAATTAGCCACCTGCGTCATTCCGGCGCAATCCAGCTTGCGAGCGGCAGCGAGCGGAACAGAACGAATTCACGGCCTCCGATTGTTAGCGCGATTGAGAGTCTTTCGCGCCGCAGACGCGGCGCTGCTGGATTCCGGCTTTCGCCGGAATGACGCTAGCGGCTAAGATAAGTTATCTTATCAAACAATGGGTTAATGTGTAGGGTAGCGTGGGAGGCGATAGAAAATAATGAGTGATCGTTTTCGCTATAATTTCCTGAAAAAGCACAACGACGCAGTCAATTGGATTCTTTTTTTGAACGAGCGGTATGTCCTGACCGACGGCAAGGAAGGTGTGCGCCTAAACCTTACCTCAAGAAGCTTGAGGGGGGCTAAGTTCGTTAATGCTGATCTAAGCCATGGTGAATTTTCTTTTGCGAGTTTTAATTATTCTGATTTTAGGGAAGCGAAGCTGCTGAAAGTTAAACTGCGCGGAGCCAATATCTGGGACCCGGAACATGGGCTTACTTTTGAGCGCGAGACGAAGAATCGTTATAGCCTCACGCAGGCTTCGAATGAGGTATGCCTCGCTCCGGACCGCACTATTGCTTGCGCAAAATATCATCACTTGCTGAACTGGATCGTCGATCTAAACGACGCGTACGCGACTAGTTTCGGGGCGCAGGGCATTCGTCTCGACCTATCTGAGAAAACTATCCGGCGAGCATGCTTTCTGGGGACGGATTTATCGCACGGCGATTTTAGGGGGGCTAAAATGCTTTGCGTCGACCTTATTGGCGCAAAAATGTCGCCCGTGAACCTGAAAAATGCCGATATCTGGGCTCCGATAGACCGAATTGACCTGCCACAGAGGTCTACATCCACCGTCATACGCGCCGTTGCGGCCGAAAATGATATGGAATACTGTCTCTGCTAGGTATAGGGAGATTCTATGAGCACTGCCCGCGCGCAACGCCTTGATAAGGTTTTGGCCCTCGTGGATTCCGATATGGAAGGCGAGGCTCTGACCGCTTTGCGCAAGGCGCGGCAAATGTTGGCGAAGGAGGGGCTATCTTTCGAAGATCTCGCCCGCGTGGCCACAGGAAGCGCTTCCGCCATCTCGCTGAAGACGCCGTTCGGAATTCTGCGCTCGGCGCAGCAGTCTGAGCTGGAAATCCAATTGGAGGAAGCCCGCGCCACGACTGAGGATATGCGGCTGAGCCTGCATGAACAGGATCAAAACCTGCGCCAATGGCAGCGTAAGGCGATGGAGTTGGAAAGAAAGCTCGACGCGACCGCGAGCGAAGCAAAAAAATGGCAGGAGCTTGCGCGAGAAACCGCCGAAAGGCTTTGGGATCTCGGCACGTCCATCGAGCGCGGAGAAGCGGCAGCATTAAGCGCCCCTGCGCCCCTTTGCGCGCTTCCGTCTCCGTCCAAAGGCAAACAGCATCGCCGCAAAACCAAGGTCAAGAAACCGCGCCGCCGGAAAAAATAGGGCATACCCAGATTATTTTCCGTCAGCATTCTTTTACTTCTTTTTCATCGCTTCGTATCCTTTCATCTTCGTCACTTCGTTGTCTTTCTTGTCCGCACTGCCCTTCAAAAAAGTGGGGATCGCGATCCCTCTTCGCAGAGCCGGGTTATCATCCCCGGAGCCGCGAGAGCGCCGCCTGTGATCGAAGTTTCCGGGGGTTCCCTGCATGGCTGCAGCGCATTTGGGCCTTCCTCCTCATCACCCTTCCCCCTCCACAGGGGAAGTGGGAGCATTCATATCACAAGGGAACGATACGTGTCAATGCCGATTTTAGGATTTTTCCACATTTTTTGCAATGCCAAGCTTTTTTTAAGTGGCATGCCCATCGCATGTGAAGAGTTGGCAAACATTGACGCAAGACAGGCTGGATTCCCTCCCCGCAAGGGGGAGGGAATCAGACCGCGCTGACGTTTTGGCTACTCCCAACTCTTGAATTGTTATGAGTATACAACATGACCTCCTCCAAAAATGCTTTTCGGCAGACTATCAGCGCGTTTACATTGCGCTTCCGCTTGGAAATTACGGTTTTTGTCTCATTGCGCGCGCGGCACCAAGCTTGTTAGGATGGATCGATTGTTGTTTGGCCGCGCTTTCCACTCTCCTCCTTCCCCGCGTTATGGATGTCATCCGATATTGCCCTCTCTCTGACCCAAGGCGAATTTGCCGCGCTGATTGCCGCGCGCGAGGGGTTGCCCCCGCAGGGGCCGTGGGGGCTGGCGGTTTCAGGTGGGCCGGACAGCATGGCGTTGGCGTTTTGCGCACAGAGGTGGTTCAAGGCGCATGAAGAGCCGGAGGGTTGGCCCTCGGCGCAGATGCTGACGCAGGCTTTGCGTCTGTTTATGCCGTTCCAGCCTGAGCCTGCCGCCGCTTCGGGGGCTGTTGCCTTTATCGTCGATCATGGATTGCGCTCTAACTCCTCGGCAGAGGCGGCGACGGTGCGCGATCGGCTTGTCAAGCTTGGGTTGCGCGTGGAAATCCTGCGGTGGGACCATCCTCCCATTCGGTCGCAGCTCCATGTTCAGGCCCGCGATGCGCGTTATCGCCTTCTGGCCGAGGCGTGTAAACGGCATGGGCTTGCGCATCTTCTGGTCGCCCATCAGATGGAGGACCAAGCCGAAACCGTTTTGATGCGACTTGCGAAGGGCAGCGGGGTGGACGGGTTGGCGGGCATTCCCAGCAAGGGAGAGGTAGACGGCGTGACGATCTGGAGGCCGTTTCTGAGCGTGCCGCGCGCGCGGCTGGTCGCCACATGTTCCGAGCAATGCATTGACTATGTGATCGACCCCAGCAATGTTTCCGAAGCCTATGCGCGGGGGCGGTTGCGCCGTGTGATGCCCTATCTGGAGCAGGAGGGGCTTTCCGTCGCGCGGCTGGCCGATCTGGCCGCGCGGGCTGAGGACGCTCGCGACGCGCTGGACGCTTTCCGCGACGAAGTTCTACGCGAGGCGGCGAGCTTTGACAGCTATGGCGCGGCCCGGATTCAGCTTGACGCCTTGCGCAACGTGCCACGCGAGATTGCCTTGCGCGTACTTATCTCTGCGCTCCGCGCCGTTCATGCGGGGGCTTACGCGCCAGAACGCGCCGCTTTGTTGCGGCTGCTGGAGGCTTTGCGGGGTAAGGAGGCAATGCCTCCACGTACGCTGCACGGATGTTTGTGCCGTCGCGCCACGTCGCATATTTCGATTGTTCGCGAGTTTGCCGATATTTCCGATGATTCCCCTATCAAACCGGGCGAGCGTTTGCTGTGGGATGGACGGTGGGACGTTTATATGGATACGGGTTTCTCATTGCCTGAATCTTCCGGGGCCACCTTCACCATCAAGCCTCTGGGGTTGCAGGATCATGCGACGCTCGACAGGCTTGCTCCCGATCTGCGACGCCGCGTGCCGCAGGGCCGCACACGGGCTAGTTTGCCTGCGCTGTGGCAAGGTCAGGCGCCGGTTGCAATTCCGCATATCGGCGGCGAGGCGGCGACGAGCGGGCTTCTGGCGAAATTGGCGGCGCGAAAGATTTGATCTGAAATGTTACGCGGATTCAGCTAGCCAACGCATAATTCAGGAAGGCAAAAGGAGTAACCCCATGGGATTACAAGTGGTTACAGATGAATAGGTTTCTGGAGGTGGTCATGTTCAAAGAAACGCAGAAGCATTAATGCTGGCACTGGTAGGCATTTATTGGCAATCCAGCATTGTAGTTAAATTGGTGTTGGAAGTAGCGGTGAACACAGACATATCCACCTGCCCGCAAAGAGAATAGACAACGGTATATTTACCGGGCAAAATGAACAGCGTTGAATCGCTGTCAAGCTCCCCAACGTATTTGGCATTTTTGCCGCTTGAATAGATTCTTGCTTTAACCGAGCATGTCGTCATTTGAGCTTCGTTGAGAATGGTCGCCAATGCGGGAGTCAATCTGTCCTGTCCAATGAGCATATTTTTCTCTGACACGACGTTGTAGGCGTCCATGGAATCAAAATTTGCCAACGCTTTTTTATCGCTGTTTATGGTTTTTCCGTTGCGAATGAACATAACGCCGTACACATGATAGCCTTGTGACTGAAGTTCAATGATTGTCGGCACAATATTTTCCGCGGCACCGTAATTCTGACAAGTTTCTATTCCGTCGCTAAGCAAAACAAGAGCGCGCTTGTGGCTGGGATTGTTGAGGGTTAATGCTGCCTGCGACAAGGTAAGCGCGAGGGGAGTATTGCCGACGGCAACGGTATCATTAAGCATTTCGGTAATGATGGGTACATTATGATCGCCGAGAGAATTTAAAAACCCATAGTGGCAGCTAGACGCCAAATTTGCATTAGCAGGATTTGGTTTATAAGCGTACGGGCCAGATCCGCCAGCCATTGCGATGTTGTAATGGACATTCGGGCTACTGGACACATACCAAAGCAACTTTTGAAAGGAATTGCGGGCAGCATCGACAAGCGTTTGCATGCTTCCTGATGCATCGACAAGAATAGATATATCAACGGGCAACAAGGCGCGTCCCGTGCACTCTTTGGGGGTTAATGTCAGAGCAACGGATCCGTGCAACACGTTGCAGGTTGCGGTCTCTCCGTTAGGAGAGGCGGGCGCGCATTGCCACGTCCACATAGGTTGTCCTGCCAGCGATGTAGCGTTTTGCACAGCCGAAGGCGTGCCGCTGGCGCACAATAATTCTTTGTCAACATTGGGTAAAAGCGCTTGCATACCCTTTGTGTCTCCGCATCTCCCATCTACGTCTTGCAGCATTAGACAACTAGCAGCGTTACCGCCCCCATTGCCGCCCGAACACGTCCATGCCCAAGCAGGGCTGTCGTTGTAGGTTGAGGTTGTTACGCTGGACGCCACGCCAACATGGCACAAAGAATTGCCGCTTGGGGGCTCGGTCCCCCCTGAGCCACTGATGTTTCCACACACGCCATCATAAGTATATAGCACGTCGCTCTTTACCCACCCTGCTATCCCCGCGTTTGATTCCCCGATGGCGGAATCTATGCCTGCTAGCTGTGCCACTGCGGTTTCAGTGAACGCAGTCCCGTCGGCCGATCTACAGGAGAATGGTTCGGGCGCATTTACTCTTAACGCCGCTGCGGGCGGATATGGTTTGTAAGGGGCTATAACGCTTTGTGGCGGCGGATTGGATGCGCACTGATTTGCGCGGGGATCCAGGCCAAAATTAGGAGGAATCTGCACGGATCCACCGCGCGAGCAATTCACTACCTTAATATTATCTAAACGGCTATTAATAAAAGCAAGCCATTCTCCTGACGTTCTGTACGGAATAAAGACAGGGTAGTTGGCGTTGTTGATGACATATCTGCAAAACCCGTAGGCATCTATCGGGACTTCTGAAGTTGCATGCGCCGCGTTGCGCGAGGCCACGATAGGAGCGTCAGGCGAATTAACGATCACGGCTCCACTGGTCTTTATCTGATTCTGCGTCGAACATTTGTCTTGGCTTGTTTCGGCACTAATGTCGCACATATTGGGCGGAAGCGACTTGTAAGAATCCAAGGCATAGGCATGAGGACTGCCAAGCTGCCCGGCAAGAAGGCAGGCTACGATGCCTAAAGCGATTTTAGCCTTCATGGAAGCCCTCTCCCTGAAAACACCTGAAAAAATACCAATGAAAAGTGTAATAGAATCATGAGCCTTGCTAACAATATTTAATCGCTCAAAAGTGTAAGACACAAAAATGAAAAAAACCTTAATTATAAAGGCTAGCGCATACAGCCCTATACTCTTGCGCGTTGATCTGAAACGATATTTCTTCGGCGTGATCAGGAGAGCAAGAACCAGTTCAGCCCCTGGAGGAAAACGGAGCGGACTGGGTAGCCGTACCTTTTTTCGCAGAGGGTTCTTGCGTTCGCCGACTTACTACCCCAAGAAAGTGTCTTGGCTTCAAAACCCCTGCCGAGGTATTCTCCACCCAACTGTTGCACTTCAAATGTGAATCCACCTTCCGGCTATCGCCGGAATGACGCTTTCGGATAAGACGGTTTTTTGTTACCAGACAATGCGTTAACGTGTAGGGTAGCATGGGGTTAGGAACCACTTTATCGCAAGCCCGATCTGGCGCCCTCCCCGCAGATGGGGTGGGAATTAGGTTTGTGTTTCCCCATGGTTTTGCCAGCTGTTCGAGGGCAAGGGTTATATAGGCATCAGCGATGACGAATGCGCAGCGTTTGCTTGCCGATCTTGAATGGCAATTACAGGCCGGAGCCGACGAAGCGGTTGACTCCGCGCCGTGTCTTGCCAAGTGGACAAGCGCACCGAATGCGGCGACTTATCTTAAATTTGCGTCTCAGGACAAGCCGTCCGCCCCTCTACCTTCCGTGGCGATCGCGCCGCTTGCGTTCCCTGTTCGACCCCCTATCCCAGCTTTTTCTATTCCTGCCGTCGAGGCGAGAAATTTGGACGAGCTGCGCGAGGAGCTTGCGCGGTTCGAGGGGTGTCCGCTCAAGCGCACAGCGATGAATTTGGTTTTTGCGGACGGGAATCCTTCCGCCTCCATCATGTTCGTAGGCGAAGCGCCCGGCGAGGACGAAGATCGGCAAGGCAAGCCCTTCGTAGGCATGAGCGGGCAGTTGCTTGATCGGATGCTTAAGGCGGTCGGGCTGGATCGCACTAACGTGTATATAAGTAACGTACTGTTTTGGCGTCCACCCGGCAACCGCTCTCCCACAGATGCCGAGATCGCAGCCTGCCTGCCCTTCGCCGAGCGGCATATCGCGCTGGTGAAGCCCAAGGTTCTTGTGCTTTTGGGAGGAGTCGCCGCCAAGACCCTTTTACGCACCAAGGACGGTATTATGCGGCTGCGCGGACGCTGGACCGACTATCATCCGCTGCCCGGAAGCGGGCTGTCGGAACCGATCCCTTGCCTGCCGATATACCACCCGGCTTATCTCCTTCGCACACCCGCAGCAAAACGGCAGGCTTGGCAAGATATTCTCGCGCTTTCCAGAAAAATGGCGGAGATTGGTTAATTTAACCTAGATATTTAGTTCATTGATATCAAAGCATTACAAGCAATCGCTTTCCCTTGGCACGATTTCGCTTGCGAAAACATAAGCTTGGGACTAACACCGCTTCGCATGTTAGCTACTAGCACTCACAATCAAGCGGCTTTGCGTCTGTCACAATTGGCGGCTACGGTTGTCATTTGTTGGAGTATTGGAAGCTATACTCACATCTTGTCAGGCAATACTTCTGACCTTTCGCACCATGCCCCATCTGCCGCTCAGTCCCCGCAGGGCGGCTCCGCGCCGCATTATACGGGCGCCACTGCGACCAGAGGCGCAGTCGGCATTGCCGTTCTGAGCGAGGCAGATGCCTCGCTTTATCAAGCTATTTTCCGGGCGCAAGCCGAGGGTTCTTGGGATGCGGCCGATCTTTTGCTCGACAAGGTTCAGGATCAGCGGTTGATCGGGCATGTGCTGGCTGATCGGTATTTCCGCACAACGCCGAGCCTTGAGTCCCTGAAAGACTGGCTTTCGGCTTATGCCGATCTGCCGGAGGCGTCAGCCCTTTACGCAAAAGCCAGCCATATGCCCGAGGCCAAGGGCGTCAAGCTTGCCCGTCCCATGTCGGTTGCTGCATGGTCGGGGTATAGCAGCTTCGGCGCTTCGGTCCAGTTCAAGTCCGAGGATGAAGATGTCGTGGCTTTATCGTCGATGGGACGGCAGCTGCAATCCAAGGTTAAGCAGGCCCTGCGCAAAGGCGATAGCACCGCTGCGGTAGACATGCTTGAAAACGCGGCGCAAGACGAACATTTCGACCCCAGAGAACAAGCCAGAATCTACGCGCAGGTGGCAGCAAACCTCTATTATGGCGGCGCGGCCGGCGAAGCGCGGCGCTTGGCGGATACCGCGATCAAGCAGGCTCACCCACTGGGGTTGTGGATCGGCGGGCTTGCCGCTTGGGAACAAGCCGATTTCGAAGGCGCGGCGGCGGCATTCACCACATTGGCGACTTTGCCGGGGCTAGCCGAGTGGGATCGCGCAGCGGCGGATTTCTGGGCCTATCGCTCCCTGCGTCGCGCGGGAGACACTGAGCAGGCTTATGAGTGGCTGCGGCAGGCCGCCAAGCAGCCGCGCAGCTTTTACGGTTTTCTTGCCAACAATCTTTTAGGGCGCGATCCTCAGTGGTCATGGGATATGCCGTCACTGGATCAAGCCAAGATCGACTTGCTGTCCAGTCGTCCGGAAGGCGCTCGCGCGCTGGCGCTCGCGCAGATCGGTCAGCGCGATATGGCAGAAACAGAGTTGCGCCGCCTGAACCCGCAGGGGCTACGCGGCATGTCTAGAGCGATGCTTGCCTTTGCCGAGGCCGAGCGGATGCCTGCGCTGGTTATGCGGCTTGGCGCGCTTGCCTTGGACAGAAACGGCGTTTCCTTTGACGGCGCGCTTTATCCGGTTCCGCCATGGCAGCCCATGTCAGGTTTTAACGTCGATCCTGCGCTGATTTACGCATTGATGCGCCGAGAGTCGCTGTTCGATCCAGCGGCCGTGAGCGTGAGCGGCGCCTGCGGCCTTATGCAGCTTATGCCCGCAACGGCAAAGCTTGCCGCCACGACGGCGCAAGGCCTTCACCACACGGTCGCGTTCGCCAACGACAGTTGGGGCCAGAAATCCTCTCCCTGCGCCGGGCACCTGCTTGATCCCGTTACGAACGTCACGCTTGGACAAAGCTATGTCCTGCACTTAACGCAGAACGAGCAGATTGGAAACAATCTGCTTCTCCTGCTGGCGGGCTATAACGGCGGGCCGGGACGGTTGGCGCGGTGGGTCGAGGCTGCAGCGGAGAAGGACCCTCTTCTTTTCCTCGAAAGCCTGCCCGTACGCGAAACGCGCGAATACGCGCAACAGGTGCTTGTTCATTACTGGGCGTACTCCGCGCGACTTGGCACAGAGCAGACATCGCTTGAACAGCTCGCGCATGGCGACTGGCCGCGTCTTACCACCTATCAGCCCGCGCGTTTACCTGCCAGCCGCGAAGCGAAAACCATGCCGGTCCCGCTTGCTTTGGTGGCCGACAACAGCATGAGAACTCGCTGATCTTCAGGCCGCGATTAGGCCTTATTTGCCCGCTTTCTCCTCAAACTGCATGAAGGATTTGATCGCGTCGGCGGCGTACATGAGCGAGGGTCCGCCGCCCATATAGACGGCCATGCCGAGCGCTTCGACGACTTCTTGCTTGGTCGCGCCGAGCTTCACCAGCGCTTCGCCGTGAAAGCCTAGACATCCGTCGCAACGCGCGGCGACGCCAAGCGCCATCGCGATTAGTTCCTTGGTTTTCTTGTCGAGCGCCCCGTCTTTGGTCGCGGCGGTCGCCATGGCGCTGAACCCCTGCATTACGTCTGGAATTTCCTGACGCAGAATTTTTAGGGATTGCGAGATGTCCTGCGTGATTTCCGGGAATGCTTTACCCATTGAGATTCTCCTGCGTTGTGGATGGTGATGTAGTGTTTATCTGGTAGTGATGTTCGCGTTTTCAAGCAAGTTTTCTTATATCTTTTTTTGCCGCACCCTTGCATTCCCATGACACTATCACCATACTTGTATTTGTTAACTTGCCTATGGAGCGCGGGATGTTGAATTCAGTTCTACCTCAGACTGTGAAGGAATGGCTCGACAAGGGCGAGGCTGTTGTCGTCGACGTGCGCGAGCCCGCCGAATACGAGTCCGAGCATATCGCGGGCGCGGTTTCGGTGCCTCTGGGTTCGGTTTGCTGCGCCAAGATGCCAAACACGAAGGGCAAGAAGCTGGTCGTTCACTGCCATCTGGGCGGACGCAGCCGTACGGCCTGCGAAAAAATGATCGGCGAGAATGCGGGGCAGGATGTTTGGAATCTCGAGGGCGGACTTGCGGCTTGGAAACAGGCCGGGTTTCCGGTCGAGACTTCTTCTTCCGGTCGCAAGGTTTTGCCGCTTAATCAGCAAGTACAAGTCGTCGTAGGGGGGTTAACCTTAACTGGGACTTTGCTCGGCGCGTTCGTGAACCCAGCTTTTTACCTTATTCCCGGTTTGCTTGGTCTCGGTCTGACGTTCGCAGGCCTTACCGGGTTCTGCGGGCTTGCCTGCGTCCTTTCGCATATGCCGTGGAACAAGGCGAGCACGTGTGGCAACGCGACCTGTTGCAGCGCTTCTAAGCCGAAAGCTACGGTTTAAGCCCCGAAGTGTCGGCGATTTCTTCGCAAAGATGGTGGCATCCGGAGGCCTTGGCGCGGCGGCGCGGGAATCTTGAAGCGCGGCAGCGCGTTCTTCGCGCGATGCGCGGTGTTTTCGAGGCGCAAGGCTTTGCGGAAGTCGAGACTCCGATTTTGCAGGTTTCCCCCGGCAACGAACCGCATTTGCATCCCTTCTCCACGAGCCTGAGCAGTCCCCGGCCCGACGAGGCTTCACGCGCGTTGTTTCTGCATACCAGCCCTGAATTTGCGATGAAGAAGCTTCTGGTCGCGGGCGTGCCGAAGCTTTTCCAGTTCGCGCATGTGTTCCGCAACGGCGAGCGCTCGTCGCGCCATCACCCTGAATTCCTCATGCTCGAATGGTACAGGGCCGGGGCCGATACAAGCGCGATCATGGAGGATTGTCAGGACTTGATCCGGGCGGCGGCGGTTGCCGTGGGAATCGATGCGTTCAAGATTGGCGCGAGCGGCACAGCTTGCGCCTGCAACCCGTTCGGCGCGTGGGAAAGACTGGGCGTCGCGGAGGCTTTTCATCGTTATGCCGGGATCGACCTGTTGGCGACAACGCCGGAACCGCTGGCCCCGGACGCGGGATTGCTGGCCGAGCAGATTCGGCGTTCCGGCGTCACGCGCGTGGCGGAAGGCGATAGCTGGGAGGACCTTTTTTTCCGTGTGCTGGGCGAGGCGATTGAGCCTTTGCTGGGGCGCGAGCGCCCGACGTTCCTTTGCGATTACCCGATCAGTCAAGCGGCTTTGGCTCGCCCTCATCCGGCGGATCCACGGCTGGCCGAGCGTTTCGAGCTTTATATCGGGGGGCTTGAGCTGGCCAACGCTTTCGGCGAGCTGACCGATGCCGAGGAGCAGGCGCGGCGATTCCGCGCCGATATGGCGCTTAAAGAGCGGCTTTACGGCGAGCGCGTTCCGGTCGACGAGGACTTTCTCGATGCCCTGCGCTTTGGGATGCCCGCAAGCGCCGGTATCGCGCTTGGGGTTGATCGCCTCGTCATGCTGTGCGCGGGGGCCACCGCAATCGAGGATGTGTTGTGGTGTCCGGTGACGGCGATTTAGGGCTTGTTGTTTTTTGAAAGTAATTTTATGTCGTTTCGTTATGCGGCATTTCACTTTATAGGTTTCTTATAGTCGTTTCAGTTTATATCGGGACAGTTCATAAGAACGCCATTGCGAGGAGCGTAGCGACGAAGCAATCCAGAGCCACAAAGGGCGATTCTCGCGACTCTGGATCGCGTCGCTTCGCTCGCGATGACGATGCTTGTGGAATGTACGAGAAAAAAGTGAAACGACACGGTGTGTTTTTTGTATGCAATTCTTGAGGTGTTTTATGTCTAACGGGCCTATTTTTTATGATAAAAATAAAGTTCAGGAACTTGCGGATGGAGGCGCTTCGCTGGCCCTTTTGGGATTCGTTCAGCAATTGCTTGGACAGCCGCATCAACCTGAAGATTTCCCCCTTACTGTTATACAAGGCCAAGGCGTGGCCGGGTATCAAATGACAAGTAAAGTTATTTCGTTGATGACGAGAAACGACGTGGGCGGGTTTTCGTCGTTAGGACCGATCGCAGGGGTTGGCGCAACCGCCGAAGAAGCCATGCGTAACTTTGCTTTATGCGCTCTTGGGCACGACGGCAACTTGAAAAGAGGGCAGTTTCCGGCCCATACTCCGCTGGGTCGCGACTCGTCTTACTTTCGGCTTATCCGACCAAAGGCCGCGCAGAACGTACCGGCTTAGGTTCTGCCGCCCAAGCTTTGCTGGCTGGGGTTGACGCGGGCGCCTTCGAGATTTGCTCCTTCAAGGTTCGCCCCGGTCAGGTCCGCGCCGAGCAAGTTGGCGTAGGACAAATCCGCCCCTTGAAAATTCACCTGACGCAAGGTCGCGCCTGATAAATTGGCGTAGCGCAGCGTCGCGTTGCGCATTTCGGCCTTCAACGCGCGACCGCCGCCCAACGGCAACGGTTCGAGCTTGACGCCTTGCAGGTTGGCGTTGTTGAGCCTTGCGCCGCGCATATCGCACCCGCGCATGTCAGCGGATTGGAAATTCGCGTGACGCAGATCGGCTTCGCGAAGATCGCTGGCCTGAAGTTGCGCATCCGAGAAATTGACGCCATAGAGCGAGGCTTTCGCCGCCTTGACCATCGTCAGGCAGGCGCGCGTGAAGTTGTGGCCGCGCCTTAAGTCGTAACCGCTGACATCCATCTGCTTGCCTTCGCGCCCGTTGCTGCCGACCCAGAGCGTATGCCAGCGGAGCATGTCCTCAATCGGCGCGGGAAGGTCGTTGATCGATGGGCCAATCGGCTCGTTGGTCATAGCTCCCGACATGTTGACGTCCGCCATGTTGGCTAGGCGCATGGCGGCATTGACGAGCACGGCATCGCACATGTTGGCCGCACGGAGGTCGCACAGGCTCAAATCAGCGCCTTCGAGGTTTGCGCCCGCGAAGTTAGCGCCCGCCAGATTCGCGCGCACGATCTTGCAGCCGCACATGGTCGCATCGCTGAAATTCGTGTCGACGGCTATGGCTCCGGACAAGCGCGCGTCGGTAAGATTAGCGCCGCTGAAATCGGCCCCGCCCGATGCCATATCCAGACTGTCCAGCTGCGATGTCAGGTTGCCTTTCCGGTCCCTGCTCGCCAGAATGCCTTCGCGCAGATCCACGCCTGTGAGGTCCGCGCCAATTAGGTTCGCGCCTCGCAAGGAGGCACCCCTCATATCCGAGCGCACAAGACTTGCTCCTTGCAAATTGGAGAGACGCAAGTCCGCGCCGAACATGGTCGCGTAATCGAGTTTGGTATCGCGCAAATCGGCTTGAAAAAATGAGGTTCCGGTGAAATCCGCGTGCGAGAGGTCGCGCCCGCGCAGCGACTGTTTCGAGAAGTCGTATTGCTTGAGAATCGCGCGTTCACCGCCCAGACGCGCGGCGCGGAACATCACGTGCTTGTCCAGCACCGTCTCCAGTTCCGCCGCCGAGAGTCTAATTAATTGGCTTATTTCGCTCATGATGCGGCTCCGACGGGTCGGATGTCCCGCAGAATTTGTCCTCAGGGATGGGGCGCTAAGCTCGATTGCAGGTGCTGGCTTTATTCATAAATGCTTGCCGTGCCGAGGGCAAGGGTTCGCTGGAGCGTATCCCGCCCATGCGCAGTCTTGTCACGATGGTGCTTATTATGCAACGCGCACGTTCACGCGGCTACAGTTCGACTAGCAGTCTGCCGAAAAACTCATTTGGCAGGCACGTAAACCACATGGGACACCCGCCTTTATCTGTTGGACACGAGGTATAGTCCAGAAGCTGTTTAACGACAGTC
>JBEOJY010000013.1:0-4972 GCA_040275305.1 Bdellovibrionales bacterium
TTCCGCAAGGATGTCCTCTGCACCCATCAAGAACGGGCTTGAGAGTTACAATATTTGATTTCATTAAAGAAAGACTGCTCAAAAAGCGTCATGCCCGCGAAGGCGGGCATCCCATTTTCTTTTTTCTTTGAACATAACCACCTCCAGAAACCTTTTTCAGCAGACTGTTAAGCGTCATTGCGCTACCTTTTAAGTCATTCAGTCCACTGTTACCCTGCCCCGATCTCAAGCCCATCCCTGTGCGCGCCTACCCTGACGGTCTGCCCGTCCTTGATCTTGCCCGCAAGGATATCTTGGGCCAGAGGATTTTGCAGCGTCCTCTGGATCACGCGCTTAAGCGGCCTCGCGCCATAGACCGGATCGAATCCCGCCTCGGCCAGCCATGCCAAAGCCTCCTTCGACACGTCGAGCGCGATCTTATGATCCCCTAAAAGCTTGCGCAAACGCTGTAGCTGAATCGTCACGATCGTCGCCATGTCGCCGCGCGACAAACGCCGGAAGATCAGCATATCGTCAAGCCTGTTCAAAAACTCCGGCCTAAACTGATGCCGCACCGCGTCGAGCACGGCATCCCGCGTGCGCGTCGAAAGCTCCTCGCCATCGTCATGCGCGATAAAATCAGCCCCAAGATTGGAGGTCAAAACAATCAGCGTATTGCGGAAATCGACCACGCGCCCCTGCCCGTCCGTCAACCGCCCATCGTCGAGCACCTGCAACAGCACGTTAAACACGTCCGCATGAGCCTTCTCGATCTCGTCGAACAGCACGATCTGATAAGGCCGCCTCCGCACCGCCTCAGTCAGCGCTCCGCCCTCGTCGTAACCGACATAGCCGGGAGGCGCGCCGATCATCCGCGCCACCGAATGCTTTTCCATGTATTCGGACATATCAAGCCGAACCATCGCCTGTTCATCATCGAATAGGAACTGCGCCAAAGCCTTGGCAAGCTCCGTCTTGCCCACGCCTGTCGGCCCCAGAAACAGGAACGACCCTATCGGGCGGTTCGGATCTTGCAATCCTGCCCGCGCGCGCCGCACGGCGTTCGCCACGGCGATGATCGCCTCGTCCTGCCCCACCACGCGCTGGCGCAAATGCTCTTCCATCTTCAGGAGTTTCTCGCGCTCGCCCTCCATCATTCTGTCCACCGGAACCCCCGTCCAGCGGCTGACAACCAGCGCGATGTCGTTCTCCTTCACCACCTCGTTGAGCAATCCGTTTTCGCTGCCCTGCTGCGACTCGCGCAACTGCCGCTCCAGCGCGGGTATGATGCTGTAAGTCAGCTCGCCCGCCCGCGTGTACTCGCCCTTGCGTTGCGCCAGATCAAGCTCCTGCCGCGCATTTTCAAGCTTCTCCTTGAGCTTCTGCGAGCTTGTAAGCTTCTCCTTCTCCGCCTGCCAACGCAACGTCATCTCGGCGGATTGCGTCTCAAGCCCCGCCAACTCCGACTCAAGCTTGCCCAACCGATCCACCGAAGCCGCGTCCGTCTCCTTGCGTAAAGCTTCGCGCTCGATCTTGAGTTGAATGATGCGACGATCCAGCTCGTCTAACGCTTCAGGCTTGCTGTCAGCCTCCATGCGCAACCGCGCCGCCGCCTCGTCGATCAAATCAATCGCCTTGTCGGGCAAAAAACGATCCGTAATATAGCGGTTGGATAACGTCGCCGCCGCGACAATCGCGCCATCCGCGATGCGCACGCCGTGATGCAGCTCGTATTTCTCCTTCAGCCCGCGCAGAATAGAAATCGTGTCCTCGACCGAAGGCTGATTGACCATCACCGGCTGGAACCGCCGCGCCAGCGCCGCGTCCTTCTCGATATACTTCTGATATTCGTCGAGCGTCGTCGCGCCCACGCAATGCAGCTCGCCCCTTGCCAAAGCGGGCTTGAGCATGTTCGAAGCATCCATCGCGCCTTCGGTCTTGCCCGCGCCGACCAGCACATGCAACTCGTCGATGAACACAATTAACTCGCCCTTGGCGGCGGATATCTCCTGCAACACCGCCTTCAGCCGCTCCTCAAACTCGCCGCGATACTTCGCGCCCGCGACCAACGAGCCAAGATCCAACGCCAACACCTTGCGGTCTTTCAATCCTTCCGGCACATCGCCGCGCACGATGCGTTGAGCCAGCCCCTCGACAATCGCCGTCTTGCCCACGCCCGGCTCTCCGATCAACACCGGGTTGTTCTTCGTCCGCCGCGCCAAAACCTGAATCGTGCGCCGGATTTCCTCGTCGCGCCCGATGACGGGATCAAGCTTGCCTGTCTTCGCCGCCTCGGTGAGATCCCGCGCGAATTTCTTGAGCGCCTCGTATCCCTGCTCCGCCGACGCGCTATCGGCCTTGCGTCCGCCGCGCATGTCGTTGATCGCCTTATTGAGCGCCTCCGCCGCAACGCCTGCCGCCGCGAGAATCTTCTGCGTCTCCGAGCCTTGCGACAACGCAATCGCAAGCAACAGCCGCTCGACCGTGACGAAGGAATCCCCCGACCGCTTCGCAACGTCCTCCGCCGTCGTCAGCACCCGCGCGAACTCCGCCGTCAAACGCAAATGATCCGCATCGCCCTGCGCGAACACTTGCGGAATTTTTGCCAGCGCCTCATCGACCGAGCGCTTCGCGGCCTCGGCCTGCCCCCCAGCGCGACCAATAAGGCCAACAGCCATCCCCCCGGAATCGTCGAGCATAGCCTTCAGCAAATGCAGCGGCGTAAGCTGCTGATGCCTGCGCCCGACCGCCAGCATCTGCGCCGCTTCCAACATTGCCTGAGAATGTTCGGTAAATTTCCCTAAATCCATAGCGCCCTCCGGATCGACAGCCGAGATCAACACGTTCACCTTATGAAGTAAGAAGCGCCAGCGCGAATTTCAAGATGCCGACTGTGCCCCCCCCCTTATAACAATTGCGCCCGCCGCAGACCGCGCTATGATCCCCGCCAACATGTCGATCAAGCTGCCCCTCAAACGTCATGCGGCAAATCGCGCCGCCATCATCCCACGCTACGGCTCGAAGCTTGTCGGAACAGCGCGAATAGCCGGATTCCTATTGCTCGTGGCTGGACTGATTCCCTCCTACTACGCGATGAGAATCTTTCGCCCGAACGCCACCTACGCCATCTCGCTCGCGTTCCACAGGCTCGTCATGCGCCTGCTCGGGTTTCACGTGCGCGTCCACGGCGATAGAACGACATCAACCCCCACTCTGTATGTCTCGAACCATGTTTCGTATCTCGACATCCACGTGCTCGGCTCGGTCATTCCGGCCTCGTTTATCGCGAAGTCAGAGGTCGCAAAATGGCCACTGATGGGTTATCTGGCCAAAATGCAGAAAACAGTCTTTATCGAGCGCCGCGCAGGCCGCGCCGCCAACCAGCGCGACGAACTCCGTGACGTGCTGGAACAAGGCGGCTGCCTGATCCTGTTCCCCGAAGGCACCTCCACGCATGGCCACGAAGTAAGACCCTTCAAAAGCAGCCTGTTCTCCGCCGTGTCAGCCCCCCTCCCAAACGGCGAAGCCATCACGGTCCAGCCCGTTTCTATCGCGTGCACAGAAATGGACGGCATCCCGGTCACGCGCGCCTTTCGCTCGCTTTACGCTTGGTACGGCGACATGACGATGTTCGGCCATCTCTGGAACGTCTTCAAATGCGGGAATTTCACCGTAGACGTCGTCTTCCACCCCCCCATCTCGACGAAGGATCTCAACGACCGCAAAACGCTAGCGGCCTTGAGCCAAAGCGCTGTCACGCAAGGTCTGGAACGCTGTCTGACGGGCAGAATGACCACCGAAGCGCCGTCCGGTCAAAAAGTTAAGACCACCCAACAACAAGAAAAACCACGTAAAAACGCAAAAAATCACAAAAACGTCTTGAATCGGCATTAATATTAACCAAGTAACTTCAAGAACAACGGCCCGCATCATTCCGCGCCGAACCTAGCCTTGTCGCGACAGACAGCGCTTTGCATAGACATTCCGCGAATAATGGCCTATCCTGAAGCGTCGGCTGTGCTTTTGCAGCCGGGACAAGGTTAGGATGTAGCTGTGCCGACAACAACTGTCTTAAAGACCGCTGCCATCAACCCAGATAAGCAAGCGCTGGCAGATTTGCGAGCGCAAATCGACCGCGTAGACTTGGCGCTGCACGACCTTCTGCGCGAACGCGCCGAAATCATAGAACATGTGCGCAAAATCAAAGGCAAACAGACGCTCCATATCCGTCCGGGTCGTGAAGCGCAAATGTTGCGTGCGCTGATAGGGCGTCCGCAAGGCAAACTCCCGGAAGGAATGGTCGTACGCATCTGGCGCGAACTGATTTCGACCTTCACGCTGGCGGAAGGAGCGTTCAAAGTCGCCGTTTACGCGCCCGCCAAAGGCCTCGATCTGTGGGATCAAGCCCGCGATCATTTCGGCGCTTTCACGCCAATGATCGAAGCGCCGACCGCCGACGCGGCCATCAAGGCTGTGCAGGCCAACAAGGCCACGCTCGCCGTCATACCGCCCCCCGCTGCGGACGACAAAGACAACTGGTGGCTGCCGCTCGCCAACGACAAAAAGAACGTCCTGACAGTCTTCTCCTGCCTGCCCTTCGAAACACTAAAGCCGGGTCGCAGCAACGCGCGCAACGCCTTGCCGCTGGGCCTCGTCGTCGGAAAGCTTTATCCGGAACTGACTGGAGACGACCGCAGTTTCCTCGCCATGCAATGCGTCCATGTGCCCGAAGCTGAAATGCGCCGCCTGCTCGGCAAAGCAGGGTACAAGGTGCGGCAGGTCATCGTGCAAACATCGGGCCGCAGCGGCTCCGCGCCAACAACTTATCTCGTCGAAGCGGAAGGCTATGTCGGCCGCAACGACACGCGCCTCTCCCGCATTCGCGCGATGCTCGGAAGCCGCCTAAAGCACCTTGCGCCTCTTGGCGGATACGCGACACCGCTAAAACCCGGACGCCGCTAAACGTCGTGCAAGGCTAAGGCTGACGTAACAA
>JBEOJY010000014.1:0-39215 GCA_040275305.1 Bdellovibrionales bacterium
TTGAGGATGCCCTTGATAAGGGAACGTCCCATGTTGGCGTAGGTCGGCCCCTTCGGGCTGTGGAGGCCAATCAGGCTCCAGACCTTGCGCCGCGCGAACGCCCCTTCGAGGACGACGAATTCGCAGTTGAGATAGACCGCGCCGCTATCGCCGAGCGTGGCGTAACCGCCTGTCCAGCCTTGGTCGGGATCGTTGTAACCACCTGGTTTGATCGTCATGCGCACGCGGGCGATCGTGCCTCTGGGGATGATGTCGAACGTTTGCTGGTCTTCGGCGCTGCCAAAATCTTTCCATACGGACATGGTTATTCTCCTTGCTTTTGAACGTCGGTTTGTTGGGGGCGGACATAGGTCAGGCGCTCGGCGGCGGGCTTGGCCGCTCCGGCGATCTTTTCCATCAAGCGTCCGAGGTGCGGTTCTTCGACCATGTCGAGCCGACCGCTGCGATCCTTGGCGGGGAAGCCGAACGGATTGAGCGTGTGGCAGACGAAGGCGCGATACGGCGTCTCGTCGTCGGCTTTCAGCTCGGCCATGGTGATGACCTGATCGACGATCCCAGGCAGCTCCAGCCCCGTCTTCGAGCCTTCGATCTGCGGCTGGAAGAAGCGACGATTAAAGTCGTCCAGCTTCTCGTCGAGGATGCCGACGAACCAGATGTTCTTGCCGCGCGCGTGCTGGAGGTGTGTGAGCCAGCCGATCATCTCCTGACCGTGCAGACCATAAGCACCGCGCGTGTCCGGCTTTCCGGTCTTGTCGCTGAAGGCTTGCGGCTGCCCCTTGCACCATTGGAAGCAAAGGCGTCCGGCGACGGTGATGGAATCCACGAACACCGTGTCGTATTTCGCCACGGCGGCGGGATCGCCAAAGCGTTCTTTGACTGCGTCGAAATGTGCCTGACTGTAGGGTTGATCCTCGCGCAGCGCCGGATTGGGGCCGCCGATGAACACCGCAAAGTCGCGGCATTCCTGCCAGGTGCGCGGGCGCACCGTGTCGCCAGCCCAGCCTTCGATGGCAAGGTCTCCGGCCTCAAGGTCGAAGAACAGCGTTTTTTCGGGCGGCAGCGTCCAGAGCAGCGATGTCTTGCCGATGCCGGACTTTCCGAAGATGCAGCCCTTGATGCCGCGCTTTTCGGCAAGCCGTTCGTCGGCGGAGATGATGGGGAGCGTCATTGCGCACCCCCGATCTTGCGCGTGAGCGCCTCGACGATATTGTCCCTGCCGAGCGCGCCTTTTGCGCGGGCCGCGCGATACAAGCGACGCAGGGCATAGAGATTGGATTCAACCCTGTCCAACGCCTCTACCGCGAGGGCGATGTCGTCGAGTGTCGCCTGTTCGAGAGGTTTCAGGATTTCCGTTCGGTTATCGCCAAGCGGCGGGATACGAACGATCTCCGGCAAGTTCTTGTCGTAGTTGTCTTTGAAGAGTTTTTCGAGTTTCTCGCTCATTGTTTTGCTCCTTTTTGGGTTTTCAGTCGCAGCGCGCCGCGCAGCCAGCGGCAGACCAATTCGGCCTTGGCCAGCAATCGGCGCAGTTCGGGTTCATCCATCTCCAGCAACTGCCCAACGGGCGTGCCGAAGACGGCGTCGAGAGAGGGTGAATTCCCCATTCGATGCTCCTTGGTTTCGTTGTTGCTCTTGGTCGTCGCTTGCATTTCTGCTGTCGGGTCTTTGCGCCGCCAAAGAGCGAAAGCGGTCGCGGTATTTCCCCGAAGGGTGTTGCGTTCCCGCGAAGGCCCGACATGAATTCCGTTTGCAAGGAGTTACATACGGGCCGTTCGCGGGAAGCGTCTGGAACGGTCAATGCAAATATTCGTGCAGGCCTCGCGTATCGAAGTCGCGTCGTATCCTGTTCATGGCCTCATAGACCGTGGACGGATGCCGATCATGAATTTTGCAGAGCGTACGGATGGGCAAATCCTGCATCAGCATCACGCAGTAAAAGCGTGTCGCCTCCGTCAGGGCGTTGATCGCGTTCTGTACGTCGATCACCATGCCTTCCTGGTGCGAAAGGTCAGACCGTCCACCCCAGACGGTCATGCCGTCGGGAACGTCTTCACGGTCGCCGTCTTCCAGCCAGGAATTCAGTGAAGCGGCTTGAATGCCGCCGTTGCGCTTCTGTGCCGTCGCCGCCTTGATCATTTCGGCGCATTTGTGACGCAGGATGCGGTCGATAAAGGTATTGCGGCAGGACTTTTCCGGATCAAAGGCTTGGATTCTGGAAAGGTAGTCCAGCATCAAGTCCTGCTCGATATCCTCAACTTCCATTCCAGCCATAGCGCGATGCCGGAGCATCTGGCGGGCGTGATAACGGACTTGGGAGACAACATAACGGTCGATACCGTCATAACGATTTTTACTTCTGCTCATTGTTTTCGCTTTCGTTTGCGTTACGGCCACGCGGGCCGGACGAAACGACTGGCGAAAACTCGCTGAGAGGCTGGATTGGAGGGCTTTTCGGCACCACCAGCACAGCAAAAACCCCCGAAAACGGGGGTTCTGAAGGCAGAAATTTTTTTCAGATTTTTTGTGAGACACCCAGCGAAATTTCGCCGGACATGGGGACGCCCCCGTCACGTCACCAAGCCAAAATGGCGGCGCTGTGCCTGCCAATCGTCTGGAAATGGCTTGAGCAATTCGGACAGCTTCATGGTCTTTGGCTGTGTGCCATCCAAAATCATTTCCTTAATGTCTGGTGCGAGCAGGTTCAGCCTGATGATGCGTGAGACGTAAGAGGCGTTGATCTCATTTTCTTCGGCCAAATGGTCAATTTTGTTGTATTTCCCAACATCCAAATACCGTCCCCATTTTTGTGCGCGTACCAGCGCCGTAATCAATTTATCGTCCTTGCGTGGCGTGACGACGAACGGAAGGTCATCGCCCTCCGTGGGCGGGACGATCAAGTAACGACGTCCGAATTTACGGGTGAAATTCACCGGAACGCTGACGACAATGGCATTGCCGTCGCGGGAAATGATGGCTTTGTTCATGCGGCCTCCCTTGCTTTGTGAACGTATTCGATGTCGCGGATCAGGCTGTTCAAGCCCTCGGCATGGATGCGGATGTCGATACGGTCATGGTTGACAATGATTTTTTCGATCAGAAGACGTAAAAGCCGCGCCTGTTCGAGCGGAAAAAGCTCATCCCAGATCAGGTGCATATTCTGCAAGCCGTCGCGTACCTGCTGCTCGGTGATGCCGTGATTATCCTTGATGGATTCACGCCAAACCCGCACCATCATCTCCGGCGTACAGATAGCAACGCGGGTTTGGTTAAGGACGATGTTTTCAAGCTCTCCAGCCGGAACGGGGCCAACGGGGCAGTCTTCGCAGTTGTTTTTCAAATGTGCGCTTGGCTTGTAGTAGCGGTAGACCCTGCCATTTGGCTTTTTCGAATGTGTTGGCGTCATCATCGATTGGCACCCGCCGCACACGCACAACCCTTGCAATAATGCCGTGGACAGCCCGCGCGTCCGTATCTGGCGCTTGCGCGGATTTTCCTTCATGACGGAGCGCGACTTTTCCCAAAGGGCGTGGGAGATAATGGGCTTGTGCTGTCCCTGATAGTTGTTGCCGAGATGAATGATTTCGCCGAGATAGGTGCGATTGTTCAACAGCTTGTACAGAAAGCCTTTGGTGATGACGTTGCCGCCGCGCAATACGCCTTTTTGAGTGATCCATTTTTTCGTGCGGTGACCCTGGTCGCGCAGTTCCTTCGCCAGCAGCGTCATGGATTGCAGAACAGTAAAACGCTCGAAAATCAGCTGGACAAGCTCGGCTTCTCTCTCATCAATGACCAGCTTCTTGTCCTTCGTGACGTAGCCCAGCGGCGGCTGGCCGCCCATCCACATGCCTTTGCGTTTGGTCGCGGCGACCTTGTCGCGGATACGCTCGCCAATGACTTCTCGCTCAAACTGTGCGAAGGACAGCAGAATATTGAGCGTGAGCCGCCCCATGGATGTGGTGGTGTTGAATTGCTGGGTGACGGACACGAAGCTGACATTGTGCTTATCAAATAGATCAATCAGTTTTGCAAAATCGGAAAGCGAGCGCGACAGACGGTCGACCTTGTAGACAACGACCACGTCGATCTGACCGTTTTCAATGTCGCGCATGAGCTTTTTGAGCGCGGGACGCTCCATGCTGCCGCCTGAAAATCCTCCGTCGTCATAATAATCCGGAACGAGCGTCCAGCCTTCATGCCGCTGGGACGTGATATAGGATTCTCCGGCCTCGCGCTGGGCATCGAGGCTGTTGAATTCCATGTCCAGACCTTCCTCGGTAGATTTGCGCGTATAGATCGCGCAGCGGGTACGTTTCTTTGGTTCCGTCATTCCTTGCCCTCTTTGTTTTTGCTGTTGCGTATCAGCCCAAAAAAGGCGGGGCCTGACCAATGCGCGCCCGTGATCTCTCGCGCGATCTGCGAGAGGCTCTTGTAACGCGCGCCGTTGTATTCAAACCCCTTGTCCAAGACGGTGACGCGATGCTCAATGCCATAGTATTCACGCACGAGCCGTGTCCCCGTGACGGGCATATGAACGTTTTTGCGCGGTGTACGAAGATTGTTCGAAAGATTTTCCTTGGCGTATTGATCAAGACGCTTTTCGATAATCACGCTATCGATGCCATGCGCGATTTCCTGCAGGCGGTAGGCCAGGCGCTTGACCAGATAGGGTCTGTTGTATTTCGGAGCCTTGGCCTGAAACACTTCCTCCCACATCGCTGTCAACTCGGCCATGGGCATCTGCGGCAGGGCCGCAACACGCGCTAATACATTGTTTTGCATTGATTATTCTCCTGCTCTCGGCTTTTCGCATGAATGCTTCCGGACGGGGAGAAGTCCAGAGAATAGTCTCTCATGTCCTTGGTTTGGCTTGATTTCAGCTTCTGCACCCGACGTGCGATGCCTCGGCTGAGGATGAGGCCAATTTCGCTCATGCGTTCATCGGCTGTCATCAGGGTTGGTTCTAAACTGCTCATGGGGTCACCTCCGTACTGTTCCATGCGCTATTACCTACGGGAAGTGTAGGTCAATCGTCTGGACAATTACGGGATTGACGGCGTTTTTTCTTGAATTAGGATAATCAAACCTAATAGATTTTAGGGTAAGCATAAGGAGATTCGCATGGCTACCAACCCACCTAAAGGCGATGGCCACCGCAATGGCGCGGTGCGTGATCGCTCCCAGATCCAAAACCCCAAGACAGGGCATTACACGAAGCGCGATGGTGACACGGGTCGCTTCATGGACGTGAAGTCGGATGGCAAGAAGTTCAAAGGCGTGACGACAGAGAAGAAAAAATGAAGGCTGCCAGAAAACTTTCCAACGTCGAAAACCTGACCCCCACCCAAGAAGCGGTTTTGCGCGCCATCACTGCTTTCAAGGATCGTCGCGGTGTCGCGCCGACCGTGCAGGAACTGGCGGACGTTCTTTCAATCCAGCCGCCCAGCGTGCATGAGATGTTGGGTCGCCTGCAGGAGAAGGGGTACATCCAGCGTGAGCCGCGCAAGGCGCGCACGATGACGGTAGTAAAGGACTTCAGCCCACGCGTAAGGCAGATGGTTGGCGTTCCAGTCCTCGGCAAGGTCGCTGCAGGTACGCCGATACTCGCCATCGAAAACAAGGTTGGTGAAATCATGGTCGACGCCACGTTAGCGCGTGGCATCTGCTTCGCTCTCCAAGTCAGCGGCGACAGCATGATCGACGTAGATATTAAAGACGGCGATTTCGTCGTCGTCAGACAGCAACAACTTGCTGAATCTGGAGACATAGTCGTTGCCATGCGCGACGGCGAAGCCACGGTGAAGCGTTTGTTCATCGCGGATCACCGCATAGAATTGAGGCCCGAAAACAAAAGACTGAAGCCTATCGTCATCAGCCACGACGACGACTTCTCCATCTTGGGGAAAGTCGTCACCGTTTGTTCCAGAGCCGACCCCGCCATAAAAACAATGAAGGAGGCTCAGGATGGCGACGTATTCCCTTAATAAATTTGCTCAACCGGATATTCTGAAGAAGATAAAGGATGAGAACCTTTTACAGTTCTTGTCCCCGTATACCTCTTATCTGGAGGAACGAGGGTTCAAGCCGAAAGTAAACGGCAGTGCCCAGATCGACTATGATCTGCTTTGCCGGATTCTGATGCAACCGACCGAGGGCATCCCGCCAGACATGGTGGATGCTCTCTTTTTCGTTCACGAGGTCGCCGACGACGAAATGTACGACGAGCTTCTGGAAATGGCGAAGACCGGAAACGTTACCGTTCCCGCAGACGCTTCTCCCGCTGACCTCGCGGTGATGCTCTGGTTGAAAGACCCAGAGTTGATCAAAAAACCTCACGCTGAAGCGATGATGATGAAGCCGAAAAGGTTCCTCAGCTTCCAATCCTCGAAGGGAAAAGGCAAAAAACCGATTATCTCTTCCGGCAACATCTCCAAGTTAGAAGGTCTAATGGACGTGTGGTTCGAACAGCACAAACGCGGTAAGGGCTGCAAGGTGCTGCCATTCGACATGGAAGACAAGGAAGGTAAAGTCTACTTCCTCGTGCGCCATGGCATGCCGTTCAAGCGCGAGGGCAAGATTGAGGACGGTGAGACGGGGAGCGTATTTTACCGCCCAGAATTCCACGATGTGGTCGTCTACGATATCGAGGCTAACGAACTTCAGGTTTTCAACAAGTCCGATGGCAAGAAAGAACGGGCTATGTACCTTTCGGCCTTTGGACAGGTCTTTTTCAACGATACGGAGTATTTTCCTGGTGATGACAAATACACCCTCCAACCGCTTCTCGACGATGGTGTGAATTCCTTGGCTTGTGTTGATATTGATGGTCTCGCGGAAGTGCGATTAACCGGAGTGCAGTTGTTATTCCGTGGCACGTTTAGCGATCGTACAATCTTCCGATCCAAGGACATCTTCAAATCCTTGGAAAGCAGGAAACGTGATTTCCCCGACTACGGCAATCTGGTCGAGGCCAGTTTTCAGGTGAAGTTCGACAGTAGCTCAAAGCCGCGCACGGTAACGATCAAGACCCCAAACATTGCAAAATTCGACCGCAAGGAAGATGCGCATACTATCGAAACATGGATGAAAGCTCGCGGCTTTATAAAGGCGCAGGAGATGGCAACAGACGAGGATGAAGACAGTGATGCGGCGGTGGAATATGCTTCAGAAGCAGCCGTGGCATAAGTTAAGCCAACTTCTCGGTGCGCGTGGCGTGAAAGCGGATTGGACGGGTTTTCCCGACAAGCTGTTGAAGCCTACGAACAATCTCGCCGAGACGCATCCTTGTTCCGGCAGGTGCGGCGGCTACATGGACGTGGTCAAGCATAGCGACGGCACCTATGTCGGCGTCTGCGCTTCCGGTTGTGACAAGCGCACGCTGCAAAAGAAAGACCTGATCGTCTACAGCCCTGATTTCACAACCATCTTTTCTAGTCTTGCGCAGGCGTTCAGCATCAACGGTGCAGGACATACGGAGATCGACGGGCTTCCGGCATGGCAGATCGGTGAATACAATCCCGTTGCCAGCTACCGTTTTCCCGTGGTGGCGATGATCGAGGCACAGACGAGCCGGATTGAACGCGCCATCGGCCAGCTTGCTGCCAGATATAAAAACCCATTCTTCGTTCTTCTGTCATCGGCTCCCGCCGTGACACAATCCGTTCAAGATGTGGCTTTGCGCAACGGAGCCAAGGTTTTCGCTTACGAAGACCTGATCGAATTTGCCAATGATGCCATTCAGGTCAGGGGCAACGCCGCAAGCATCCTGTCCGAGCTTGCAGCGGGCTGGATTAAACACATTGATCCTGCCTCCGGCGAACACTATCCAACCCCACCAGGCGCGACATGGGGAGATATCGTTCTGGAATTTACCGCTAACGAAGCGGTCACGGTCTCCTGCAGGAACAAAGACCATAGGCAATACAGCGCGGAAGATTTCCAGATGCGCGACAAACGCACGAATGCCAAGAAGCCGACGAAGGCTTGGACGTTTTTGCAAGCATTGGCAATGGTCAACGGCAATATGGCGGTCGACGACATCACGAAAGTCGACAAAACAAAGCAAGAGGTCTCCGCCAAGCTCAAGAGCTTGTTCCAGCTTACCGATGACCCGATCGAATGGTCGAGCGAGGATACGGCCTACAGGGCTAAATTCATCATCCGTGGTGGTAGTAAGATAACTGTGGCTGGTAAAAGACAAAAAACCGCCGCCGCTTAACTCATTGAAACCTATTGACCAAAATCTGTGAACATGGGTGCAATCGGTACGGAGGTTTGTGAGGAAAAAGCCCTATAGAGAGAGGTGCAGGCCAGATTTTTGCCGTCGCACCGAAAACCATGTCAGGAGCTTTTCGCGGAACACATTGCGGGAATTGGGGTTTTTCCGGCGACCCTCAAAAAGATAGAGGGGCGGTTTTTAAGATAATGGCGGAGACGGAGGGATTCGAACCCTCGGTACGGCTTTACAACCGTACAACGGTTTAGCAAACCGCCGCCTTCAGCCTCTCGGCCACGTCTCCGCATATTGCGCAGGGAGAAGAACCCTGCTTCGGCAATGTCTATCACGACTTCGCTGCGCTTGTCACGACTGGATCTCACGACCGGATCGCCCCAACGCAGTGGAAACCGATCCAAAGAAGCATACAAAATGATCTGGCGCGCCGCTGCCGACGCGCCAGAAAACGGCATAAGTCTTAACGTGAGTAGAATTCGATAACGAGGTTTGGTTCCATCTGCACGGGATACGGAACATCGCTCATTTGCGGCGTACGGACAAAGGTCCCCTTCATTTCCTTGTGATCGACCAGCATATAGTCCGGAACGTCTCGCTCGCTCAGCTCCGCCGCCGCAAGAACCATGACGTTCTGCTTGGCCTTGGCGCGAAGCTCAATGACGTCGCCTTCCTTAACCTGATAGGACGGAATATTGACGCGCTTGCCGTTCACAAGCACATGGCCGTGGCTGACGAGCTGACGTGACGAGAAGACTGTTGGCACGAATTTCATGCGGTAAACGACAGTGTCAAGGCGACGTTCAAGCAACTGAATGAGGATTTCGCCGTTGTTGCCCTTGCGGCGCATGGCTTCTTCGTAATAGCGGTGGAACTGGCGCTCGCCGACATTACCGTAATAGCCACGCAGGCGTTGCTTCGCCATCAACTGCACGCCGTAATCCGACGGCTTGGTGCGGCGCTGGCCGTGCTGGCCGGGGCGATATTCGCGGTTGTTAAGCGGGCTCTTGTTGCGACCCCACAGGTTAACGCCAAGGCGGCGGTCAATCTTATGCTTCGATTCAAGTCTCTTGGTCATGGGTTATTTCCATTTTTAGGTTGTTGTCCCAATAGTTTGCCGATCAAGCCGACAACGGACCCCTGCCCAAGGCAGGCGTCGCATTCTTGGGAATGGCCGCTTATAAAGCGAAAACAGCCAAAAAGTCAAACAAAAGCGAAATTAACCCCTTAATTGCGCCGCCTGCAGCGTGTTTTTGAGCAAGCAGGCGATAGTCATCGGCCCGACGCCCCCCGGAACGGGCGTAATGGCCGAGGCCTTTTCGCAAGCCCCGGCAAAGTCTACATCGCCGACCAGCTTGGTTTTGCCTGAATGGGCCGCATCGTCGATACGGTTAATGCCCACGTCAATCACCACGGCCCCCGGCTTGATCCAGTCGCCCTTGACGAAGCTGGGTTTGCCGATGGCCGCCACAACGATATCCGCCGCGCGGCATTCCTCCGCAAGATCCCTCGTGCGGGAATGCGCGATGGTGACGGTGCAGTCGGCTTGCAGCAAAAGTTGCGCGATCGGCTTGCCCACGATGTTGGAACGCCCCAGAACGATGGCCTTGCGCCCCGCAAGGCTCCCGCCCCCGACGCCTTGCCGCAACAGGATCATGCAGCCCTGCGGCGTGCAGGGCACGAGACACGGCATCAGGCCAAGCGCGAGCTTGCCTGCGTTGACCGGATGAAACCCGTCGACATCCTTGGCGGGATCAATCGCCGCGATAACGGCTTGCGGATCAATCGCTTTCGGCAGCGGCAATTGCACCAAAATGCCATGCACGGACGGATCTCGATTAAGCCGCTCCACTGTGTCGAGCAGCAACGCTTGCGTCGTATCTGCTGGCAACCGATGCGTCCACGACTTCATGCCGACTTCTTCGGCGGCGCGTGATTTGTTGCGAACGTAAACCTGACTGGCAGGGTCTTCGCCGACCAGAACGACCGCAAGCCCCGGCACAGCCCCATGCTTGGCCTCGTACGCGATCACCTCGCGCGCCAGTTCTGCTCTCAAAGCTTTGGCCGTAGCGGCCCCGTCAAGAATGCGCGCGGACATAAATCTTCCTCTCTAGGTTATCAAACGCCGCAAAAACGATTTGAGAAAAATAATCGCGAAAATCAACACCATCGGCGACAGATCAATGCCGCTAATCGTCGGCACAACCTTACGGATCGGGCCAAGCACCGGATCGGTCAAACGGCGCGTGATATCGCCAATCGTCACAACCACCCTGTTGTAGGTGTTGACCACGTTGAACGCGATAAGCCAGCTCAAGATGGCGTCGATGATGATCACCCACAAATAAAGGTCAAGCAGCAGATAGATGACTTCCGCGATTGATCCTAACAATGCGCTTGTGACTTGCATAAAACGTCTCCTTAAGGTTCCGCGCTCTTGGCTGAAAACAGCATGGCGGCATGGAAACTAGCCGAGAATCCATCGCCACGGAAGCGGATTCGATACGCTGGGGATTTACCCCTGCGCGCGTCGCGTCGCCGGAGCCTTGGCGCCGCGCTGCTCCCCCGTCTGAAACAGCGGCAGCAATTCGCTCAACAATCTGATTTCCGTTTTTCTCAACATGGAGGACTCAGGCTTTCCGCGCTTCTTGTCGTCGACCAGAGGCATAATCGCCTGCGTAAAGCCAAGCTTGGCGGCCTCTTTAAGCCGGATATCAGGCTGGCTCACGCGCCGCACCTCGCCCGACAAACCGATCTCGCCGAACACCACGCATTCGGGCGGCATCGGTTCGCCAGTCAGCGACGAGAGCAAGGCTGCCGCCACCGCGAGATCCGCCGCAGGCTCGGAAATGCGCAAGCCCCCGGCGACATTGAGATAGACATCGTTGGAGCCGAACACGACCCCGCACCGCGCCTCCAGCACCGCCAGCACCATCGCGAGCCGTCCGCTATCCCACCCGATCACGGCGCGACGTGGCGTGCCATAGGAAGCCGGAGCCACCAACGCCTGAATCTCCACCAGAACGGGCCGGGTTCCCTCCATGCCCGCGAACACCGCCGCGCCCGACGTATCGTCGCGACGATCCGCAAGGAACAACGCCGAAGGATTAGGCACTTCCATCAGCCCCTTGTCGGTCATCTCGAACACGCCGATTTCGTCGGTAGGGCCGAAACGGTTCTTGACGCCGCGCAGCACACGGAACTGATGGCCCCTGTCGCCTTCGAGGTAAAGAACGGTGTCCACCATATGCTCAAGCACGCGCGGACCCGCGATCGTGCCTTCTTTGGTGACATGCCCGACCAAAATCATCGAGACATCGCGCTTCTTGGCGATGCGGATAAGCTCCTGAGCGCTGGTGCGCACCTGCGCGACCGTGCCCGGAGCGCTGTCGAGCGTATCGACATACATCGTCTGAATCGAATCGATGATCAGAACATCCGGCGCTTGCGGGGTGTCAATCGCCGCGACGATATCGCGCACCGACGTTTCGGACGCCAAAGCGCACGAAGCTTCCGAAAGCCCCAGCCGCGCGGCGCGAAGCCTCACCTGCTCGACCGCCTCCTCGCCGGAAACATAGGCGACGCGGCAATTCTGTGAAAGCTGGCACACCGCCTGCAACAACAAAGTTGACTTGCCGATGCCCGGATCGCCGCCGACCAGCGTCGCGGAACCGGGAACCAGCCCCCCGCCCGTCACGCGGTCGAACTCGCCGATATTCGACAAACGCCGTGGCCGCGACTCCTCCGTCCCCTTCAGTGGCACGAACTGAACCCGCCCTGCCCCGCTATGGCCGCGCCCACCGCTCTTCCTGTCGTTCAACCCTTTCGGCGGACCGGACGGCGCAGCTTCCTCCACCATAGTGTTCCAGTTGCCGCACGCCTCGCACTTCCCCGCCCATCGCGGAGCGCTCGCGCCGCAGCTCTGACAAACGAAAAGGGAGGAAGGAGGTTTCGGCAAGCTCAAGATCCTATGATTGCAAGGTGAAAGATAATCTATACCAATTGCGCATGAAGAGGTGGCGTGGCTTTGCCATAAGCAAGGCGCGACTCCCTCGCCCCCGTGAGGGGGAGAGGGGTGGGGTGAGGGGGCGAGGGAGTCGCTTGTATCCAGACGCCACCTTCACCCTAAACCCCTCTCCCTCCTGTGGCGGGCGAGGGGCTTTACGCCGCGCTTGTTGCAAAAAGCAAATATTCATAGGGCTATTCGCCATGCGTTTCCCCCACCGGCTCTCCCCCATGCCGCTCCAGCAGCGCGAAGATATCCCGCGCCGCTGCCTCAACCCCAGCGTGATCCGTCCCGCGCGCGACGAGCGAAACGCCGAACCGCTCGTTTTTGAACCACGGATAGGAACCGAGATCAAGTTGCGGATAATGCTCCGCCAACTTCCTCAACTCCGCCGCTATCTGGCTTTCCTTGACGTGTCCCGAAACGGCGATGCTCAGGAAAGCCGGGCCATGACGCAACTGCGCGGCGACTTGATCCATCATCGCTTGCATGACGGCGGGAACGCCCGCCATGACGAATACATTGTCGATATGAAATCCCGGAGCCGCGCTGATCGGATTGAGTATCAACGAAGCGCCTTGAGGAACCCGCGCCATGCGCAGACGCGCGTCGGTAAGCCCCTCCGCCGTATAGTAATCCATCAGGCTGTTCCGCGCCTCAGGATGCTCGATCAAGGGAACGCCAAAAGCCTTCGCCACTGTCTCGGCGGTGATATCGTCATGCGTGGGGCCAATGCCGCCCGTCGTGAACACATAGTCGAACTTGCGCCGCAAGGCGTCGAGCGCCTCGATGATGTCGCGCTCGATATCGGCCACAACCCTGACTTCGCGGAGCCGAACGCCCACAGCGCCAAGCTTCTTGGCGATGGCGCGCGTGTTCGCATCCTGCGTGCGCCCAGACAGAATTTCGTTTCCGATGACAAGGATTGCCGCAGTGGAAGGAGAGTCGCTCATGCCTCATTGAAGCATGTTTTCGAGCCTCATGCAAAACGTCGGAAGGTCGCAATCCAACAAATCACTGACTGCAAGTCATGACTGTTGCAGCGTTGTTTTGGCGCGACAAAACACTATCGCAACGCAAGGGGGGCACAACCTCAACACTAAGAATCCGCATCTTCTGCCCATGATCTTCGTTCCCCTTTTCTAGGAAACCGCATGAAAAATTGATTTCGCGATGCATGGATCTGAAAGCTGCCCCAGCAGAGACTGAAGAACCCAGAGGACACTCCACTTGTACGGAGGCTGAACCGTAAGTCGAGCCATTGACGACGCTTATATCGCCGAAGTTTTGGGCGTTACCAACCATAAGAATACGTCCGCTTATATCTGAACAATGAAAGTTGGCCATAGCGCCGGACTGATCTTTGGTTAGTTTTATGATCGCGCTCGCCGGGCATTCTATTCTGGCATGCGCAGTCTTGGCGGTCGCCGAATCCTCAGATATCCCAGATTTTTCGCCATGCGCGACCACGGCTTGTGCCGTAAGCAAGCACGACGAGATGCAAAAAAGTAATGTTCTAATGGATTGCCGCATAAATAATGTCCTTAAGAAATAATATAAAGCGCAGACGACCCTGCACATCAGCGCATTGTTTCAGAACAAGCTTCGTTCTTGCCGCAAGCGTCATGCCCGCAAAGGCATCCATCACCTGTCTGGGCAGAAACGCATTAGTCTGCATTGTATCTGCCTGTAAAATACATGCCCTTTAGGTATAATATCACAAAACCATTTTGAACTTGGATGACACGGCCAGCAACGTCAATATTAACAATACTTTCACAACAAACAAAAAAAGTAACAGCCAAGCTCTCTTCCGAGCTTGCGAAGACAGATGTCGAAAAAAAAGGGCCGTCATCGCGAGCCCTTCTTGGGGCGAAGCGAGCCAGAGTCGCGCGGATCAGCGCTTAAAGGCTCTGGATTGCCGCGTCGCCTGCGGCTCCTCGCAATGACAGGCTTTCCGCAATGTTTGTTTTTGTTTTTCGATGGCGAGCTTGGGAGTTAGCAAAAAAGGCCCTGTCCGCAAGGACAGGGCCATTATCTTGGAAAAAGACGACTTACTTCACGCTGGCAAGAATGGCCAGAAGAAGGATCGCCACGATATTAATGATCTTGATCATCGGGTTGACCGCCGGGCCAGCCGTGTCCTTGTACGGATCGCCTACTGTGTCGCCCGTGACGGCAGCCTTGTGCGCATCCGACCCTTTGCCGCCATGATGGCCTTCCTCGATGTACTTCTTGGCGTTATCCCATGCTCCGCCGCCCGATGTCATCGAAATCGCGACGAAGATTCCCGTCACGATCGTGCCGAGCAGCATCGCGCCGAGAGCGGTAAAGGCTTGCGCCTGACCCGCCGCGTAAAACACGATGAAGTACAGAACGACAGGAGCGGCGACCGGAAGCAATGACGGAAGGATCATTTCCTTGATCGCCGCCTTGGTCAGCATATCGACCGCCACGCCATATTCGGGCTTGGCTTTGCCTTCCATGATGCCCTTGATCGTCTTGAACTGGCGGCGCACTTCCTGCACCACCGCGCCCGCCGCGCGTCCCACCGCCGTCATGGCCATCGCTCCGAAGAGATAGGGCAACATGCCGCCGATAAACAACCCGACCACGACAAACGGATTCTGAAGGTCGAACTGGACCTTCACTTCCGGGAAATAGTGATGCAGGTCTTCGATATAAGCCGCGAACAGCACCAAAGCCGCCAGCCCCGCCGAAGCGATGGCGTAGCCCTTGGTAACAGCCTTCGTCGTGTTGCCGACCGCGTCGAGCGCGTCCGTCGTCACGCGAATATCCTTCGGCATGTTCGACATTTCGGCGATGCCGCCAGCATTGTCGGTAACAGGCCCATAGGCGTCAAGCGCCACGATCATGCCCGCGAGAGCCAGCATGGTCGTCGCCGCGATGGCGATACCGAACAATCCGGCGCACATATAGGCGACGATAATGCCCACGCATATCACCACGACCGGCAACGCCGTCGACTCCATCGACACCGCAAGCCCTTGAATGACGTTCGTGCCATGGCCGTTGGCCGAAGCGTCCGCGACGCTGCGAACCGGACGGTACGCCGTAGAGGTGTAATACTCTGTGATGACGACCATCAAAGCCGTGACCACAAGCCCGATGAACGCGCAGTAAACAAGGTGCAAACCGTCCAACGTGACGCCGCTGATCATCCCAATCGGCTTATGCATCCCGAACAACCCGTTGATGACGAGCACGATCAAGGCGCCAGAAATCACGCCGCTGACCACAAGCCCCTTATACAACGCGCCCATAATGTTCTTGTCGCGCTTGCCGAGCCGAACGAAAAATGTGCCCGCGATCGAAGCCGTGATGCACACGGCCCCGATAAGCAACGGCAAAAGCATCATCATCTGGCGCATCGCGCCGTCGAAGAACGACGCGGCTAAAAGCATCGTCGCGACGATCGTTACGGCATAAGTCTCGAACAGATCCGCCGCCATGCCCGCGCAGTCGCCGACATTGTCGCCGACGTTATCGGCAATCACGGCAGGGTTGCGTGGGTCATCTTCCGGAATCCCGGCTTCGACCTTGCCGACGAGATCCGCGCCGACATCCGCGCCTTTAGTAAAAATGCCGCCGCCGAGACGTGCGAAAATGGAAATCAAAGACGCGCCGAAGCTTAGCGCCACAAGCGCTTCGATAATCGCGCGAATGGCCTCAGGCGATGCGTCGCCCTTCCATTGCAGCAGCGTGAAGTAGTAACCGCTGACGCCGAGCAACCCAAGACCGACCACGAGAAGCCCCGTAATCGCGCCCGACTTGAACGCCACGCTAAGCGCCTGCTTCATGCCTTCCTTGGCCGCAGCCGCCGTGCGCACATTCGCGCGCACCGACACGTTCATGCCGATATAGCCCGCGAGAGCCGAAAGCGCCGCGCCAATGATAAAGCCTATCGCCACATGCAGGCCCAAGAACGCGCCCAAAGCGATACAGATCACGATGCCAACAATGCCGATCGTCATATACTGGCGATTCAGATAGGCCTTTGCGCCTTCCTGAATGGCCGCCGCGATCTCCTGCATACGCGCGGTTCCCGCCGGAGCCGACAAAACCGAGCGTCCCGTGAGCACGCCATAAAGCAGCGCCAACAGCGCGCAGCCAAAGATAACCATAAATTCAAAACTCATCTGACATCCCCTCGTTTGGGTTCATAGTATTCCGGCCAAAACCATGCCGTTCGAGCGCGACTCTGTGACGGTCGCAAAACTTCAGCCGCGCACCATGCATGAAATTCCCGATTATGGCAAGAGGGAGGCGACGGAAGAACTGGACGAAGGCCTCAGGATGTGTTGGAAATGCTGCACATAATATGCCCATCGTACCTGAAGAGTTGGGAAAACATCTCGGCGAGCGCAGCGCAAAGCCCCTCGCCCTCCACGGGAGGGAGAGGGGTTTGGGGTGAGGGTGGAGTCTGGATTCAAGCGATAGACTCTCCCCCTCACCCCAGCCCTCTCCCCCTTACGGGGGCGAGGGAGTCGCGCCTGTCTTTTGGCAATGTTTCACCAACTCTTCATGTGCGATAGCTATGCAAAAGGGCACATAACTGCAAGAGACCTCACATGACAACACATGCGGACATCCGCCACGACTGGACTGCCGAACAAATCGAAGCGCTGCTAACCCAGCCCCTGCTCAATCTTCTCTATCAGGCGCAAACGATCCATCGCCGTCATCAGGACGACACGGTGCAACTCGCAAGCCTTCTCTCGGTGAAAACCGGAGGCTGTCCCGAAGATTGCGGCTATTGCCCGCAAAGTGCGCATCACGCCAAAGCCACAGGCGTCAAGCGCGAATCCCTGATGAGCGTCGCCGAAGTCCTTGCCAAAGCGAAACTAGCGAAAGAAGCCGGAGCCAACCGCTTCTGCATGGGCGCGGCCTGGCGCGAAGCCCGCGACGGGGAGGAATTCGACCGCGTGGTCGCGATGGTGGAAGGAGTCCGCGCCCTCGGCTTGGAAACCTGCGTCACCCTTGGGATGTTAAAAGAACATCAGGCCAAGCGCCTCGCCGAAGCAGGCCTGACCGCCTACAACCACAACCTCGACACCAGCCGAGAACATTACGATCAAATCGTCACGACGCGCAGTTACGACGACCGCCTTGAAACCTTGCAGCATGTGCGCGACGCCGGAATAACGGTTTGTTGCGGAGGCATCATCGGCATGGGCGAAAGCCTCCATGACCGGGCCTCCCTGCTCGCAACGCTCTCCAACATGACCCCGCAGCCGGAAAGCGTCCCCATCAACGCGCTCGTCGCCGTCAAGGGCACGCCGCTTGAAAACCGCCCGCCCGTCGATCCCCTCGATCTCGTCCGCATGTGCGCCGCCGCGCGCATCGCCCTGCCCAAAGCTCGCGTCCGCCTCTCCGCTGGCCGCGCGTACTTAACCCACGAAGCGCAAGCCCTCTGCTTCCTCGCCGGAGCCAACTCGATCTTCTACGGAGAAAAACTCCTCACCACCGCCAACAACGACGCCGCCTCCGACCGCGCCATGATCGAAGCGCTTGGCCTGAGGATTGCGCCTAATGTACGCTCATCGGCTGTAAGTCATACCTGCTGATCGTCGCAAACGCGATATCGCGATCAAGCACGATGGTCAGCGGCGTCCCGTCTGCCGCATGGATGGATTGAAGCTTCTGCCCGGAAATGACGATAGGTTTCACATAAGCGAAATGCTCAAGACCGAATTCGCCGAATTCGCGCCGCGCGACCATGCTCCCCGGAGCCGAGAGTCCCAACCGATCCATCAACATGGCCGCCTCCTCCGCTGGTGTCCTGCACCAGACTATGCCTGCCAATTATGTCCCAATTTTGTACTTTACCTGAATATGGATAACCGATGGTTAATTTTACAAAAGACAAACAAGCGGCAACAGCAATTATGACAGTTTCTTGTAACAGCCAAGCCAGGGCCTAACAGGACAAGAAAGACGATGAAGGAAGGCCCGTCATTGCGAGGAGTTTCCCGCCGAAGGCGGGAGACGACGCGGCAATCCAGAGCAGCAAGAACAATCCTTTACGGCTCTGGATCGCCACGTCAATCTCCGCCTTACAGGCGGAGGTTTCCTCGCGATGACGCCCTTTCCTTCAGCCTTGCCCCGCGTCTATTCAAGGACCTGCTTGGGAGTTACAGTTTCTTTCTCTTCGCCACGTTCCGCGCCATCGGCCCCGCCTCGATCTCCAGTTCCGCCGCTTCGAGCCTGCGGATCTCGTCGCGCAGCCGTCCGGCCTCCTCGAACTCAAGGTCGCCCGCCGCTTTCTTCATGCGCTTTTCCAGATCGTTCAGATGCGCGCGCAAATCCTTGCCCGCCAGCGACAAGTCGTCGGCCATGCCCGCCTTGACCGTCAGATGGTCGCGCTCATAAACGGAAGCCAGCACGTCGCCGATGGACTTCTTGACCGATACGGGCGTAATGCCGTGCGCGGCGTTATAGGCCTGTTGCTTCTCGCGCCGCCGCGCCGTCTCGTCCATCGCGGCTTTCATGCTGCCCGTCACCCTGTCAGCATACAAAATCGCCCGCGCGTCCACGTTCCGCGCCGCGCGCCCTATCGTCTGGATCAGCGACGTGCGCGAACGCAAATAGCCCTCCTTGTCGGCGTCGAGGATCGCCACCAAACCGCATTCGGGAATATCCAGCCCCTCGCGCAAAAGATTGATCCCAACCAGCACGTCGTAAACGCCAAGCCTCAAATCCCGGATGATCTCGATGCGCTCCAGCGTGTCCACGTCCGAATGCAGATACCGCACCTTAACGCCCGCCTCGCTCATATACTCCGTCAAAGCCTCGGCCATCTTCTTCGTCAAAGTCGTAACGAGCACGCGCAGGCCCTTCTTCGTGACGTCACGGATTTCATACAGCAAATCGTCCACTTGCTTCTCGGTCGGACGAATGATCACGGGCGGATCCATCAACCCGGTCGGACGCACCACTTGCTCGACGAACACGCCCCCCGTGCGCTCCATTTCCCACGGCCCCGGCGTCGCGGACACAAACACGGTCTGAGGCCGCATCTTGTCCCACTCCTCGAACTTGAGCGGGCGATTATCCACGCAGGACGGCAAGCGGAACCCGAATTGCGCCAGCGTCGATTTGCGCTGAAAGTCGCCCCGCGCCATGCCCCCCAGTTGCGGAACCATGTTGTGGCATTCGTCCACGAACAGAAGGGCGTTGGCGGGCAGATATTCGAACAAAGTCGGCGGCGGCTCGCCCGGAGCGCGGCCCGTGAGATAGCGAGAATAATTCTCGATCCCGGCGCAGCTCCCCGTCGCGGCCATCATTTCAAGGTCGAAGGTCGTGCGCTCGCGCAACCGCTGCTCTTCCAACAGCTTTCCTTGAGCAATAAACGCGGCGCATTGCGCCTTCAAATCGACCTTGATGCGTTGCGCCGCCTGCTCCAAAGTCAGCTTGGGCGTCACATAGTGGCTGTTGGCGTAGACCTTCACCGCCTCCATCTCCGCGCCCTTCTCGCCAGTCAGCGGGTCCATCTCGGTGATGCGCTCGATCTCGTCGCCGAACATCTCGATGCGCCACGCGCGGTCTTCCAAATGCGCGGGAAAGACTTCGACGGTGTCGCCCTTCACCCTGAAATCCCCGCGCTCCAGCGTCAGATCGTTGCGGTGGTATTGAAGCTCCACCAGCCCGGCGAGCAAATCTTGCCGCGCGATCATCTGCCCCTTCGCCAGCCCCATCACCATGCTTTGATAGGTCTCAACCGAGCCGATGCCGTAGATGCACGACACCGACGCGACAAGGATCACATCGTCGCGCTCCAGCAACGCGCGGGTCGCCGCATGCCGCATGCGATCAATTTGCTCGTTAATCGCGCTGTCTTTCTCGATATAGGTATCTGTCTTCGGCACATAGGCTTCGGGCTGATAGTAGTCGTAATAGCTGACGAAATATTCCACAGCGTTGTTGGGAAAAAAGCTCTTCATCTCGCCGTAAAGCTGCGCCGCGAGCGTCTTGTTCGGCGCAAGCACAAGGGCGGGCCGTTGCAACTCCTGGATCACCTGCGCCATGGTGAAGGTCTTGCCCGACCCCGTGACGCCGAGCAGAACCTGATCGCGCAAACCTTCCCGCAACCCTCGCGTCAGCGCTTCGATCGCCTGAGGCTGGTCGCCAGCAGGCTGGTACTCGGAAGTCAAGGCGAACGCCTTCCCGGCCTCAGGCCGGAAACTCGGCTTCACGACATCTGCGAAAACAGGAAAAACCATGCGCGGAAGAGTACGGGAATCCCACGTAAAGCGCAACAAGAGGAGCTTATAGGTAACTCACAAGCTCGACATAGATAAAAGAAGAAAAACGTTGAAGAAAGGGCCGTCATTGCGAGGAACCATCCGCCGTCAGGCGGAGGGCGACGTGGCAATCCAGAGCCTTTAAGCGCTTTGCCTGAATGACTCTGGATCGCCACGTCGCCTTAATAAGGCTCCTCGCGATGACGGCGCTTGTTGAAGCAATGTGGATTTTCTCCTGAGAACAGCTTGGGTGTTACTCCTATAGTGCCGTTAGAAGAAGCCAAGAAAAAGAAAACTCCGCCATGCGATAACGCAATGGCGGAGCACTCAGCGGACAGTGCTTACGTCTTATTATTCCTGCATGTAGCCGACATAATACACGCCGACTGTGTCGCCGGAAGCTGACATGATGGGTTCGTATCCCGTGTCATACTTCTTGCCAAGAATATCCACGATACCGTAGTATGGCTTTCCCTGCTTGATGGCGGCTATTGCTGGACCGGCTGGATCCAGAACCGTGCCTACCGCGCGTTTGCCGTCTTTCATCACATTGGTGCTGACCCGGACGAAGCCCGCGTCTTTCTTGGCGAACAGGGTCGCTGTGCCGCCATGCTTGATTTTAATCCCGTCGACGACCGCATAGTTTTCGTTGATCTTTGTCGTGCCAAAAAACAAATTTTCGCCCTCTAGCTTCGGAGCGCCCAAGGCGCCAGTTGCTGTTTTGAGGGCTTCCATGGCCGCCTTGACCTTGGCGTTCTCCTCAGCGTGAGACGGCGTTCCTGCGAGCGAAAACATGACCATGGCCATCGCGATCACAAGAAAAAATGCATGCTGCGCCATATTCAATCCACGACGTGACATGCTGGAGTATTGAAGGCTATGTTGAGGCATCGGAATCTCCCAATATGATGGAAAGAGTAGAGGGACTTTGACACGTTGCCAGTGACGGCATTACGATTAACCGAGTATGCTTGTTCAATGATTAACCTGAGGTTAACTCGTCATATCATGGTAACACCCAAGCTATTCTCAGAAGGAATAGGGACAACAGCCGCAAGAAGGCCCGTCATCGCGAGCCCCCCTTGGGGGCGACCTGTCCGCCATAGTTGCGTAGCAACGACGGCGGAAGCGATCCAGAGCCACAAGAAACAGCGCTTGAAGGCTCTGGATTGCCGCGTCGCCTGCGGCTCCTCGCAAGGACAGCCCTTTCCACAAAGATCGTTCTCGTAGTCCCTATATAGGACTTGGGAGTTACATATCATGGTTTCTTCCAATACGCTCGTCGTCAAAATCGGCACAGCCGCCTTAAGCGCAGAAGACGGAGCGCCTGACCCGCGCATTCTCGGCGCGTTGGTTGGCGAGTTGGCCGAACTGAAGCGGCAAGGCCATTACGTTGTGCTGGTTTCCTCCGGCGCCGTCGGCACAGGCCGCGCGATGGCGAAGAAGGACAAGCTCGCGGGCAGCAACGACCCCGTGACCGAACGCCAGATTCTGGCAAGTCTAGGACAAGCCAGATTGATGGCGCTATATCAGGATATCCTTGCCAAACACGGCATCTTGGCCTCGCAAATTCTGCTCACCAAGCAGGACTTCAAGACCAGGTCGCACCACAAACATATGCTGCATCTGTTTGAAGCTCTACGTGAACAACCGCGCATTCTTCCCATCGTGAACGAGAATGACTGCGTGACGGTCGAAGAGCTGATGTTCACAGACAACGACGAACTTGCGGGCCTCCTCGCCGCCATGATCGGCGCGCAACGCCTCGTCATTCTGTCCAACATCGCGGGCGTCTATGACCGCCCCCCGGACCAACCCGGCGCGAAGATCATCCCGTCGATCGACTGGAACGACAAAAAAGCCTTGCCCTCCGATGTTCGCGGCGCTTCGCATGGCGGACGCGGCGGCATGGCGAGCAAGATGAACATGGTCCGGAAAATGTCGGCCCTCGGCATTCGCGCGCACATCGCGAACGCTAAAGAAAACGCGGTGTTGAGCAGAATTGTAAACGGCGAGCCTGTCGGAACCGCCTTCGCTCCGCTTCCGCGCAAGCGCAACGCTGTTAAGCGCTGGCTCGCCAGCGAAGTCAATCAGGCTCCCGCCAGCGTGACCGCCAACGCCTGCCTCGTCGACATGCTGCGCGATCCCCACCGGGCGCTGAGCCTCCTTCCGGTCGGCCTTGAAAAAGTAACAGGAACCTTTGCCAAAGGCGACCTTGTGCGTATTGTCGACGAAAGCGGCGCGACTTTGGCCATAGGCATTGCGCGATACGACTCCGCCGCGTTGCGGCAATCCCTTGGCAAAAAGCGCCAGCCTGTATTTATTCACTACGATCAATTACACAGGACGGAATGCCGTGACCCATTTGCCTGACAACAAAAATCCGCTGCTCCAGCTTGGCGAGAACGCGCGCGCGGCGGCTGCCGAGCTTTCTCAAGCCAAAACGGCCTTAAAGAACAAAGCATTGGCCTTGATGTCGGACGGCCTTCGCGAGAACAAGGCCAGAATTCTCGCCGCCAATAAAAAAGACATGGCGCGCGCGCAAGATAACGGCATGCCCCCAGCCCAGATGGATCGCCTGATGCTAAACGCGGAGCGCATCGACGCGATTGCCGAAAGTCTTGCTACGATCATCAAACTTGAGGACCCGGTTGGCAAGCTCCTGCAAAGCGTCATGCGCCCCAACGGTCTGAAGATCGAGAAAGTCGCCGTGCCGATAGGCGTCATCGGCATGATCTTTGAATCGCGTCCAAATGTGGCCGTGGATGCTGCGGCCTTATGTATGAAATCGGGCAACGCCTGCATCCTGCGCGGCGGCAGCGAAAGCTGGGACAGCGTGGCCGCGCTCGTGGAAGTCATCCGCGACGCGCTGAACAAGGCAAAGCTTTCGCCCGACATCGTGCAAATTGTGCCATCGCCTGACCGGGCTTTGGTCGGAGCCATGCTGACTCTTGATAGCCACATAGATCTAATCGTGCCGCGCGGCGGAAGATCGCTGGTCGAGCGCGTAAGGACGGAAAGCAGAATTGCTGTGCTTTCGCATCTCGAAGGCATCTGCCACACCTATATCGACGCGAAAGCCGATCCTGTAAAAGCCGTCTCCGTTACGCTGAACGCTAAAATGCGCCGTCCTTCCATCTGCGGCGCGACCGAATGCTTGCTGCTGCACAAAGAAATTGCGACGACCATCGGCGCGAATGTTATGTTTGAGTTGCTCAAGGCAGGCTGTGAAGTCCGTGTGCCCGCCGAACTCATGCCGCTTTCACCTGGCTTTAAACAAGTTGCCCAGCACGATTACGGTTACGAATTCCTAGCGCCGATCATAGCGGTTGCGGTGGTGGACGACACAAAACAAGCCGTGGAATTCATCAACCGCTACGGCTCTGGCCATACCGATGCGATTCTAACCGAAGACAAGCATGCGGCGGAATATTTCCTGACGCGCGTCAACAGCGCCATCGCATTGCATAACGCCTCAACCCAGTTCGCGGACGGCGGCGAATTCGGCATGGGGTGTGAAATGGGCATTGCGACAGGAAAGTTGCATGCCAGAGGCCCGGTAGGCCTTGAACAACTTACAACCTATCAATACAGGGTCTACGGCGACGGCCAAACAAGAGCCTAATCGTAGGTAAGCTCTCTCGCTTTCCCATGAAAGATCTTATAGGCCAGAAACGTATAGCCGATCAGCACGGGCAATACGACAAGCGCGCCGACAAGAATAACGATCAGCGACTCCGGCGCGCTTGCGGCTTCTGTGATCAGCAGCTTGTCCGGAACGATATACGGGAAGAAACTATAGGCCAGCCCAACAAAGCAAAGAACGTAAACGGCAACTGTCCCCGCGAACGGCTGCCAGCATCCTTGATCATCAGCTCTGGGAAGACGGCGCAAAACATAGTCCAATGCGATAACCAAAACGCCTGTAAGGATTGGAACTGGCAAGAGGTAATAGAACTGCGGCAAGGTAAACCACTTGTCAAAGATTCGAGAACTTGCCAACGGCGTCGCCAGTGAAACAAGCGCGATGCCCAGCATCGTGGCCCATAAGGAAACGCGCGCCCAGCGAATGGCCTTAAGTTGCAAGGCGCCCTCCGTTTTCATGATGAGCCAGCAGGATCCTATCAGGCAATAACCCGCCGCGACGCCACCCCCGACGAGCAGAGAGAAGAAAAACGCCCCGACGCTGCGTTCGAATCCAAGGATATAAGATCCAAGCATATAGCCTTGCGATATAGCCATCAGCAAAGAACCGGCAAAAAACGCTTTGTTCCACATAGGCTTGTGCTCCGGCTTGCCTTTGGCGCGAAAGTCGAAAGCAACGCCGCGCAAAATCAATCCCACCAGCATAAAAACAACCGGCAGATAAAGATTCGTCAAAATTAAGCCGTGCGCCGCCGGAAACGCGACCAGCAACAGCCCGACGCCAAGCACAAGCCACGTTTCGTTCGCGTCCCAGAACGGTCCGATTGAGGCAATCATAACGTCTTTATCGTCGTCCTGCGCCAGAGGCTGTAAAATGCCGACCCCAAGATCGTAGCCGTCAAGCGTGGCGTAGATCAGCATCGCAAGCCCCATCAACGCCGCGAAAGAAAGCGGCAACCAGCTGCCGTCGTTAAAGATATCGATCATTCCAAGCCCCCCAGAGCCTAACCATGAATTACTCAGCCAAAGCCTTGACGACAGCCTTGCCGGGACCGCTCTTTATCCCCGAAGTCGGCTTATCTCCCGCAGCTTTTGCGAGATAGAAAATCGTGCCGACATACGCGACAAGAAGAACGACATACACCGCCAGATAAAGAGCAAGGCTAAACCCGACCATCGGCGCAGGAACCTTTGACACGGCATCCGCCGTCTTAAGCACCCCTGTGACCAACCATGGCTGTCGCCCGATCTCGGTGACGTACCACCCAGCCAGTGTCGCAAACCACCCGGAAAAAGTCATCGCAAACAGTGCGTTTAGCAGCCATTTGGAATGGGGCTTTCCGCGTCTACAAAAAGACTGAAACGCCGCAAGCCACGATACGGCCAGCATAGCCATCCCCAGTCCCACCATAACCCTGAAGCTCCAGAACACGGGGGCGACCGGAGGGTGGTTGTCCGGAAATGCGTCAATTCCCTTAACCTCGCCGTCAAGCGAATGCGTAAGAATGAGACTAGCAGCGCCCGGTATCTCGACTGCGAAATCGTTACGCTTTTCCCGCTCGTTCGGTAGGCCGAACAGCACCGCCGGAGCGCGCGCCTGCGTCTTCCATAACCCTTCCATCGCCGCGACCTTCTGCGGCTGATACTGCAGTGTGTTCAGCCCGTGTTGGTCCCCGGCAAAGATTTGCAGGGGTATGAGCAACGCCGCGACCGCCACGCCGGTTCGCAGCGAAAACATGACCTCTGGCTTTTGATCGCCGCGCAGCAGCCGCCACGCCGCGATTCCAGAGACAAAAAACGCAGCCGTCAGGCCTGAAGCAAGAAGCACATGTGTAATTCGTGTCGCGAACGAAGGATTGAAGATCGCCTCAAACCAGTCCACGACATGCGCTTTGCCATCGATCATCGTGAAACCCGCAGGGGTTTGCATCCAGCTGTTCAGCGCGAGGATCCAGAACGCCGAGAAAGTAGTGCCCGCCGCGACCAGAACCGTCGCCAGCGTATGCATCCACTGCGGCACACGCCGAAAGCCGAACAGCATGATCCCAAGGAAAGTCGCTTCAAGAAAGAACGCCGTCAGCACCTCGTATGCCAGCAATGGCCCCGCCACATTGCCAACTGTTTGCATAAAACCGGGCCAGTTGGTCCCGAATTGGAACGACATCGTGACGCCGCTGACGATCCCCATCGCGAACGATAACGCAAAAATCTTTGTCCAGAAAAAATAGGCATCCATCCATGCGCAGTTGTTCGTCGCGCTATACCGCAACTTGAAAAACAGCAAAAACCACCCAAGGGCGATCGTCAGGCTTGGAAACAGAATGTGGAAGGAAATATTGGCGGCGAACTGAATGCGAGACAAAAGCGCTGGATCTGTTTCCATGTATCAACCTCACTACAGATACGAATCCCGAACTGCGTTCGAAAGGATGCGCAACAAGAATTTAAGGTACTCTACCAGTGGTTGCGCAACGCGCAACCAGTAAAATTGAAGCCCTATGCCGAAGAAACCTGTAGACCCCATCGCGCATGAAGAGTTGGAAACGGTTTTGCCACTGGCACGGCGAAGTCCCCTCCCCCCGTGGAGAGGGTAAGAGAGGGGGGGGATTTAGCAAGCAGCAGAAAGTGGTTAGAAGGCAGCATCCTGCCGCAAAGGTGTTCTGATCCTGATCACGCAACCCTACACATTAACCCATTGTTTGATAAGAAAACTTATCTTAGCCGCAAGCGTCATTCCGGCGAAAGCCGGAATCCAGCAGCGCCGCGTCTGCGGCGCGAAAGACTCTCAATCGCGCTCACAATCGCAGGCCGTGAATTCGTTCTGTTCCGCTCACTGCCGCTCGCAAGCTAGATCCCGGCTTTCGCCGGAATGACGCTTGCGGCATATTTATCCTGCAATATCAATGTACATCTCTGTAGGATAGCATGGATCCTGATACTTGTTTTCTGTTTTCTTGCCCATCTCCCTATCCCTCCCACGAGGGGAAGGGGACTGCGCCGCCCTTTCTTCGAAGCGCCACAAAACTTGTGCAACCTCAAAATCCCGCTAAGACGGCAAATTAAAAAACATTGATTATCAATACGATAAACTAAATTGTCCTGACATATCGTTTATCTTCTGGACAGAATGATCGTCACGTCCTAGAGAGTACCGTTTGAGCACGGAAGCGATTCCATATTGCAACCGTAATTCAAGCATGACAGACCAATTAACGTCGTCAACAAACCAAGGGTTAGAAAGACCATGAGCGATATTACCGAACGCGTGAAGAAAATTGTCGTCGAACATCTCGGCGTCGATGCCTCCAAGGTTACGGACAACGCCACGCTTGTTGACGATCTTGGCGCCGACAGCCTCGACCGCGTCGAGCTTGTCATGGCGTTCGAGGAAGAATTTGGCATTGAAATTCCAGATTCTGCGGCTGAAAAGATCGTCACGATCAAGGACGCGATCGAGTTCATCAACCAGAAAAAGGTTGCGGCCTGAAGCGCTTCCGTCATAAAAAGAGACGGAAACCGTAACAAGCTGTTTGAATTCTTTTCGCTACAGGATCGCCTAAGAAAATCATGCGTCGCATAGTCATCACAGGCTTAGGACTGGTATCGCCGCTTGGCGTGGGCGTAGATACCGTCTGGAAAAGGCTGATCGCTGGCGAAAGCGGTCTGGGGAGGATCACGTCTTTCGATCCCTCTGACATGCCGTGTCAGGTGGCGGGACAAGTTCCGCGTGGAGACGGACCGGATCAATTCAACCCGGACCGTTTCATCGAGCCAAAAGAACAAAAGAAAATGGATATCTTCATCCATTACGCCGTTGCGGCGGCGGCGGAAGCGGTGAAGGATTGCGGCTACGTCCCCGCGAATGACGAGCAGCGCGAGCGCGTCGGCGTCATGATTGGCTCAGGTATCGGCGGCTTGAACGAGATCTTTGAAACGTCGCTGGTGCTGCATGAAAAAGGCCCGCGCCGGGTCTCGCCTTACTTCATTCCGCGCAGTTTGATAAACCTCGCCTCCGGACAGGTTTCGATCATCCATGGCTTTCGCGGACCCAACCACGCAGTCGTCACGGCTTGCGCGACGGGCGCGCACGCCATCGGCGACGCCGCAAGGCTCATTATGCTCGGCGACGCCGATATGATGGTCGCGGGCGGCGCGGAAGCCGCCGTGTGCAAGATCGGCATCGCGGGCTTCTGCGCCTTGCGCGCGCTTTCCACCGGATTTAACGACACGCCGACCAAAGCCTCGCGCCCGTACGACAAGGACCGCGACGGTTTCGTCATGGGCGAAGGCTCCGGCGTCGTGGTGCTGGAGGAACTGGAACATGCGCGCAAACGCGGCGCGAAGATTTACGCAGAATTGATCGGCTACGGCATGTCCGGCGACGCTTACCATATGACGGCCCCGGCCGAAGACGGCAACGGCGGCTATCGCGCCATGAGCATGGCCCTGCAACGCGCGCAAATCGCGCCGGACCAGATCGACTACATCAACGCGCACGGCACCTCGACCCCGATGGGCGACGAAATCGAAGTCCGCGCGGTCAAGAAACTGCTCGGTTCCGCCGCAAGCAAGGTTTCGTTGTCATCGACGAAATCCGCGATCGGCCATTTGCTCGGCGCGGCGGGCGCAGCCGAAGCCGTCTTCTCGATCAAGGCCATCACGGATCAAATCGCGCCCCCGACCCTTAATCTCGACAACCCGTCGGAAGCCTGCGCGGACATCGACCTCGTGCCCCACAAGGCCAAAAGTCGCAAAATCAACATCGCGCTGTCGAACTCCTTCGGCTTCGGTGGCACCAACGCTTCGCTTGTCTTCAAGGCGTTTCGGGATTAGTGATCGACAAGCCAACCTTGCGCCGTTAATAAGTTCTTCTAAGCGCTCTCTTCGTCTTACGAAAACAAGCATTGCAGAAAGGGCGTCATTGCGAGGAGATACCCGCAAAATGCGGGGATCGACGCGGCAATCCAGAGTCGGAAGGGCTGTTCCTAGGACTCTGGATCGCCTGTCGCCTGAAAAAGGCTCCTCGCGATGACGGCCAATTTTCAGGAACCCTTCCCATGAAAAAAGTCATCGTGCGTGTGCTAGCCGTCATAGGCTTTTTAACCGTGATGTCAGTCTCGTCACTCGTCGCGCTCGGCCTATTCGCGGTCGCAGAAAAGCGGAAAGAACCAGAATCCATCGTCCTTACGATTGATTTTAACAAAAGCGTCGTCGAAAGCGACGAACCTTCCCCGGTAGACTTCGCCATCAATGAGGAATCCATCGCGTTGACAGATGTGTTGCGAGCGATTGACCGCGCGAAAACCGACCCGCGCGTCAAAGCTGTCGTGGGTAAATTCGGCCCAACCCAGCTATCGCTCGCCCACGCGCAAGAAATCCGCGCTGCAATCGCGGCATTCCGCGCGGCGAAAAAGCCGAGTTACGCCTACGCCACGAGCTACGGCCAATTAGGTGGAAGTGGCAAAATCTATTTTCTTGCTAGCGCTTTCGAGACTCTGTGGCTACAGCCAATTGGCGCAGTCTCAATCAGCGGCCCCGCGATCCAGTCGCCCTTTTTCCGGGAAACGCTCGACAAGCTTGGCGCGAAAGCGGATTTCTTGCAACGCGAGGAATACAAATCCTTCATGGACATGGCGACACGCAACGACTTTGCGGCGCCAGTGCGTGAGAATCTGGAATCGCTGCTGAGCGATCTGGCTGACCAGATGGCGACGGGCGTATCGGAAAGCAGGAGCTGGGATGCCGCCCGCGTACGCCAAATCATGGCGCACGGCCCCTACACGGATCAGGAAGCGCTGAAGGCGGGGCTTGTGTCGCGCCTCGGCTATGAGGACGAACTGGAAAAAAGCCTGAAGGAATCCATCTCGAAAGACGTGAAATTCGTCGGCCCCCAGACCTATCTGAGCTACGCAAAACGCCCCGCGAAGGAAGACTCCCAAAAACCTACGCATATCGCGCTCATTCATGGCGTGGGCACGATTATTGAACGCGCCTCCGACGGAGGTTCCCTAACAGGCGGCAAAATACTCGGCGCGGATGTCATCGTCGACGCCTTCAACCAAGCCATAGAAGAAAAAGACATTAAAGCTATCCTGTTTCGCATCGATAGCCCTGGCGGGTCGCCCGAAGCCTCCGAGTCGATCCGTCGCGTCGTCGTTCGAGCGAAACAAGCGGGAAAGCCAGTCGTCGTATCCATGGGCAACGTTGCCGCATCGGGCGGTTACTGGTCCACCATGAACGCGGATCGCATCATCGCCAACCCCGGCACGCTCACTGGCTCCATCGGCGTCATCTCTGGAAAATTCGTTGTCGGTCCCGCCCTCGAAAAACTGGGCATCCGGCTGGGAACGCTGGTGGCGCGTAACGCGGCCTCAGGAATCGGCACGGAATCCTTCGAAACCATGTGGTCGACGGAAAAGGAATTCACGCCCGCCCAGCGCGAACGGCTCGCCGCTATGATCGACCGCACCTATCAGGCCTTCATTGAAAACGTGGCCGAAGCGCGTAAAATTCCGCTCGACAAAATGCGCGATTTTGCCAAAGGCCGCGTTTACACAGGCGCTCAGGCGCAAAAGATCGGATTGGTCGATACGCTTGGCGGATTTAAAACAGCGATAGCAACCGTGCGCGAACAACTAAAACTCGAACCTGACGCGCCTATCAATTATGTCGTGCTGCCCGAACCCCAGAACACGGTTGAAAAACTCATGAAGTTTGTTCTGTCATTGGGAGGAGTGGAAACAAGAATATCGCCCGCCATTGCCGCCCTCGGCTTAGAGCGCGGCAATCCGCTCCTGACAGTCTGGCAGGAATCGATCCACGCCCTACGCCCCGCCAGCGCCGCCGAAGCAAGACTGCCTTTCGCGGAAAGCCTGACGCCGTAATCAGAAGACAGTTATCAGTTATCGTAACTGCCAAGCCTCGTTGGAGGCATAAAGACGAACGTCGAAAACAGCGTCGTCATTGCGAGCCCCCTCTTGGGGGCGACCTGTCCGCCATAGTTGCGTAGCAACGACGGCGGAAGCAATCCAGAGTCGATAGGGCTGTCCTGTGGACTCTGGATTGCCACGTCGTCGCCAGCCTTAAGGCGGACAACTCCTCGCAATGACGGTCCCTTTTTTCGACGTTTGTTCGACACTCTTGAAGAAGAGTTTGGGAGTTATCAGTTATCAGGACAACGCTGCGGTGAGATTCTGATTTCTGTCTTCTGGCTTCCTCCTGTCGCAATATGCTTCCACCCCGCGCGGCCATAGGCAAAGCCCGTAACCAAGGTTAGCCCTGCCGCGAACCACAGGCAGACAAGCCCCGCAAGATTCAGATATTGTGCCATAGGCGCATAGGGTCCGAGGATCAAAAGCCCCAGCGCAATCAATTGAGCGGTTGTCTTCCATTTGGCTAACCTGCTCACAGGCACGTCAATCGACGAGCCAGCCAGAAACTCGCGTAGCCCCGACACCGACAGTTCCCGCAGAAGAATTGCGCACGCAGGAACGATCTGCGCGCCTTCAAAAGTGCCGTTTTGCGCAAGCATCATAAGCACCCCCGCGACCAGCAACTTGTCGGCAATCGGATCAAGGCACTTTCCGAGCCGCGATACCTGCTTGCTTTTTCGCGCGATATAGCCATCAAGCCAGTCCGTAAGGCTTGCTAAAACATAGACCGCGAACGCGCCCCATGCCGCGCGTGACCCCGGAATCGCCATCAACAGCAACAAAGGAGGTATCGCCGCGATGCGAGCGACAGTCAGCCAAGTCGCAAGCGTGAGTTTCATGCTACGCCTGCCGAAGATTCCTGCGTTTCCGGCTTCGCGTCGAGTCCGTAGGCGCTGTGAAGCGCGCGTAACGCAAGTTCGGTATATTCTTCGGCGATCAAAACGCTGATGCTGATTTCCGACGTTTCGATGACCTGAATATTGATGCCTTTTTCGGCCAGCGTCTCGAACATCGTCGCCGCGATTCCCGTATGGCTGCGCAAACCCACGCCGACCAGAGAAATTTTGACGACGCTTGAATCCGCCTGTATATCGCCATAGCCTATCTTTTGCTTTTCGCCTTCCAGAACCTTGATCGCGCGATCAAGCTCTGTCTTGGAGGTCGTAAAAGTAATCTCCGTCGTTTTGTTATCCGCTGCTGCCGTCTGAACGATCATGTCAATGTTGACGCTCGCGCGCGCAAGCGGAAGAAACACGGAAGCCGCCGTCCCCGGCTTGTCCGCAACTTGCGTCAGCGTCACCTTGGCTTCGTTGCGAGAGTAGGCAAGGCCCGTCACTTTGTTGCTTTCCATCAGTACGTCTCCGTCAGTCACTAAAGTTCCCGGCAATTCGCTGCCAATCGCGTTTTCAAATGTCGAAAGCACCTGCACCGGCATCCGGTAGCGCATCGCAAGCTCGACCGAGCGAGTTTGCAGGACCTTCGCGCCCAGCGAGGCTAACTCCAGCATTTCTTCATACGCGACGCGCTTCATCTTACGCGCCTTGGGTACAATTCGTGGATCTGTCGTGTAAACGCCGTCCACATCGGTGTAGATGTCGCAGCGATCCGCCTTCAGCGCGATAGCCAAAGCGACCGCCGATGTGTCGGATCCCCCGCGCCCCAACGTCGTGATTCTCTCGCCGTCCGTAATGCCCTGAAAGCCCGCCATCACGCCGATCTCGCCTTCGTCGAGTCGCGCGCGTAGCCGTTCCGCGTCGACTCCAAGAATCCGGGCCTTGCTGTGCGCCCCGTCCGTGCGCATCGGCACTTGCCACCCTTGCCATGATCGCGCGTTCAACCCGCGCTGTTGCAAAGCGATGGCCATCAGTCCCGCCGTGATATTCTCGCCCGACGTGACGACGGCATCATATTCGCGAAGATCGTAATGAGGCGAAACCGACCGACAATAACCGATCAACTGATCCGTCACCCCCGCCATCGCCGAAACCACGACCGCGACCTTGTTTCCGGCCTTAACCTCCGCCGCGACCTTAGCCGCCGCGTTTTTGATTCTCTCGGTGTCACCGACGGAAGTCCCGCCGAACTTAACGACAATCAGCGCCATGTTGGAATGTAATCCTTTCCTCCAAACTCAACCCGCGATACGCAAACAAAGCATCACTTCCAAATCCTTATGGGGAGCAACGTCGCATAAAGGGCCGTCATCGCGAGGAGCCTTCTTCAGGCGACGACCTGTCCGCCATAGTTGCGTAGCAACGACGGCGGAAACGATCCAGAGCCACAAAGGACTGTTCTCGCGACTCTAGATTGCCGCGTCGATCCCCGCCTTCGGCGGATATCTCCTCGCAATGACGACCTTTCTGGAATGCTTGCCTCCGCAACCCCTACATACACCTCGGAAGTTACAACAAAGCATCACTGAAGCCTTGTGACAAGTGCCTCTATTGGCTGTATGTTACCAGAACGCTTCCATCTTTGTCCTTAGAGCAAGGTCTATGCCGCGCAAGCTTCGCCAAACGCCTTTACGGACGCATGAATCCGAAAAATCGACGGAAATGGGTTTGGAATCTCGACAGCGCAACCTAAAGCCCCTGCGCCGGGTGCTGCCGTTCCTGCGTCCCTATCGCCTCGCCATCTCCGCCGCCGGACTAGCGCTTCTGATTTCGGGAAGCACCGTTCTGGCGCTGGTAGGCGGCCTGCGCATTGTGATCGACAAGGGCCTGTCCATGCGCGACCCCTCCATGCTCGATCATACGCTGCTGGGGCTGCTCGTCGCGATTGCCGTTCTGGCGCTTTCAACCTATGCGCGATACAGCCTTGTCGCATGGCTCGGCGAGAAAGTCGTCGCGGATATCCGCATGGCCATGTACCGACGCCTTCTCGCCCTCAGCCCCGACTATTTCGAACGCTCCCGCAGCGGCGATATCCTCTCGCGCCTGTCCGTCGATACCGGCCTCCTGCAATCGCTGATTGGCTCCTCGATCTCTGTCGCCCTACGCAACCTTGTGATGCTCACGGGCGGCCTCGTTATGATGCTGACCACCAGTCCCAAAATGACGGGCCTCGTGATGCTCGCCGTCCCCGCCGTCGTCGCGCCGCTGATCCTGTTTGGCCGCAAGGTACGCAAGCTCTCGCGCGCGGCGCAGGAAAGCCTAGCCGATGTCAACGTCACGGCGGAAGAAACATTGCATGGAATCCGCACCATTCAGGCCTTCTCGCACGAGAATTTAAGCCGCCTCGCCTATGACGAGCGCCTGGAAATCGCCGTCGCGGCGGCAAATCGCCATATCCGTATGCGTGCCGTGCTGGTCGCCATGGTGCTCTTTATGGTCTTTTCGGCCATCGGCATAGTTCTGTGGATCGGTGGACATGACGTGCTGCGTGGGGCGATCACGCCGGGCCAGCTTTCGGCCTTCGTCGGCTTCTCCGTCCTGACTGCCGGAGCCGTCGGCGCCTTAAGCGAAGTCGCGGGAGAACTTCAACGCGCCGCCGGAGCGATGGAGCGCATCGTCGCGTTGCTGGACGAGAAGCCGTCCATCGCGCCCCCCGCTAACCCGGTCCCGTTGCAAGTTCCGCGCGGTGAACTGGCGTTTGAACATGTGACCTATGCCTACCCTTCCAACCCTTCCGTGCCAGCCCTCCGGGATATCTCCTTTTCGGTAGCCTCCGGCGAGCGCGTCGCCATCGTAGGTCCAAGCGGCGCAGGCAAAACGACGCTCTTCCAACTCGCGCTGCGCTTCTGCGACCCGCAAACCGGCGTGGTGCGCCTCGATGGCGCGGATGTGAGGACTGCCGACCCGCAAGCCGTTCGCCTGCGCATTGGCCTCGTGCCGCAGGATACGGTGCTTTTCTCGACCGACGCGCAAACCAATATCGGATTTGGCCGCCCCGAGGCCACGCAGGAGGATATCCGCGCCGCCGCGCGCGCCGCCGGAGCCGATACGTTTCTCTCCGCCCTGCCCCACGGCTATGCCACGCATCTCGGCGAAAAAGGCGTCAGACTTTCAGGCGGCCAAAAGCAGCGCATCGCCATCGCCCGCGCCGTCTTGCGCAATCCGTCCATTTTGTTGCTCGACGAAGCGACTTCGGCGCTCGACGCGGAGAACGAGCATCTCGTGCAAGAAGCGCTCGAAAGCCTGATGCGGGGCCGTACCACGCTGATTATCGCGCACCGCCTCGCGACGGTCCGCAACGCCGACAGGATCCTCGTCCTCGATCAAGGCCGCCTCGTCGCCAGCGGTACGCATGAGAGCCTGCTTTCAGAAGGCGGTCTCTATGCCCGCCTCGCGTCGCTCCAGTTCGCGGCGGAATGACGCGCAAGAAGCCCTACTGTTCAAGGATTGGCAAAATCCACGCGGATGAGAGCAGCCTGATTCCCTCCCCCTTGCGGGGAGGGTTAGGGTGGGGGAGATTCAGAAAGCAGAGTGCAGAAGTCAGTTATCAGAACCTTGCCGCAACGTTATTCTAATACCTGATCCCTGTCTTCTGGTCCCCCACCCTAACCCTCCCCGCAAGGGGGAGGGAATCCCGTCTGCCTTGCGTCTTGGCTTCGCCAACTCTTGAAGCGCAGCGTGTATATTGCCTATCTTTCCGTTTCCATTACCGTCCTTTCAATTCCTTTCTCTCTTCAATCAGAAGAAGCGCGCTTCCCCAATCCACGTCCCGGTTCCTTGTCTGCCCCGGCTCCGCTTCGGGAGGCCTTCCTGTTCGCGAGGTTTCCGGCTCATCTCCCGCATGGTGGCCACACAGCGGGTCCGTCTCCCTTGCTAACCCTCCCTCTTCCCACTTGTCTGCCGGAAAGAAGAAGTGGGACGACACATAGCATGCATGGGAAAAGAACGTCAACAGAAATATTGGGATATTTCCAGATGTTTTTCTGGGTAGCTTCCTAACTAAAACCACAAAGAAACGAGCGTTCGCGCTCGGCAGGGGCCGTCATTTCCTCATGTGCGATGCGTATTTTCAAAGCGCATCATAGTACTTCCTGCCGCTAAGGTAGCTCTCGAGCGACATGCGGCAAACCCTGAATAATGGCTTGGGAAACGCATCCAGCGCGTACCAACCCCATTCCTCTGATTTATCTAGTTCCTTGACCGCAGGCTCCCCCGATTTCCATCGCGCCGTCAGGGAAAGATGCACATAGTGCCTCGGCATGTAGTCAAGAATATTGGCGACAAATAAAAACTGCGCATCCTCGATTTCGATCCCGCATTCCTCGAACGTCTCGCGCCGCGCGCAATCTTCAAAGGACTCGCCATGTTCCATGTGGCCGCCAGGAAACGCATATTCGCCTGCGCCATGCGCGTTTTTGCGTCGCGCGAGCAGAACCTTGCCGTCCTTAAAGATCATGACGCCGATACCGACAAGGGGACGACGAGAATCTTCCATGGCCATAACGCGAACCTATCCGTTAAGCCCCATGCACCAGCACATGATGGCTTTCTGGACATGCAGCCTGTTTTCCGCCTCATCCCAAGCCGCCGATTGCGGCCCGTCGAGCACATCGTCCGTAACTTCCTCGCCGCGATAGGCCGGAAGGCAATGCATGAAGATTGCTCTAGGCGCAGCCTTACGCATGGTCCCGGCATTGACTTGATACGGCGACAGGCGCTCATGCCGCGCGGCGGCGTCGCTGTTATGCATCGACACCCAGCAATCCGTCAGCACGATGTCGCCTCCGTCAACTGCGCCGGGATCGGCGGAGATGTCGACGGCCACGCCGTTTTTTTGCGCCCACAGCAATAAGTCCTTGGGCACTGTGAATTCAACCGGGCACAACACGCGCAGGCTATAGCCGAATGCTGGCGCGGCATGGATCCAGCTCGCCAAAACATTGTTGTCGCCATCGCCGAGCCAAACCACCTTCTTGCCCCGCAACGACTGGAATCGCTCCTCCGCCGTCATAAGATCAGCCATGACCTGACAAGGATGCGTCTGGTTGGTCAGCCCGTTGATAACGGGAATGCTGGCCCCCTCCGCCAGTTCGTGCAGCTTCTTCTCGTCGAAAGTGCGGATCATGATAAGGTCAACGAAGCGTGACAGAACCTTGCCCGTATCCCCCACCGTCTCGCTGCGCCCCAGCTGAATTTCCGCGCCGCTGAGATTGATCGGCTGCCCGCCAAGCTGCCGGATGCCGACTTCGAACGACACGCGCGTCCGCGTCGAAGGCTTTTCGAAAATCATCGCCAGCGTCTTGCCTTCCATCGGGCGGAACGCAAGCGGGGCGCTCTTGAGCTTGTGCGCCAGCGCGAGGATGGCCTGCAATTCGCTCCCCGGAACCCGATGCAAATCAAGAAAATCACGTCCCTTCTTTGTAGCGTTAAATGCAGTTTCCATAGCCTTAGCCCTAATCATAATAAAAAACGCCATGCCAGCGAATGCAGACATGACGCGCATCTTACTTGATCTACAAATTCTCATCAAATCAAGATATACTCTCAGTCCATTAAAACCCAAAAAAACGATAACTCCCAAGCTCTACCTTGAGGTTTATCAAGCCAATCCTTACGGAAAGGGGCGTCATCGCGAGCGAACGCGAAGCGATCCAGAGTCGGGGGAGGACAGCGCTTGGGGCTCTGGATTGCTTCGTCGCGATGCTCCTCGCAATGACGGCCTTTGCCTGAAGGTTCGTCCGCTCTAGTTCAAAATCCAGCTTGGGCGTTACGAAAAACGACCGTCACCCCGCAAATTTACGCTACGATTTGGCCGGAAGCAAGCCAATCAAGCTGCTTCCCCTTAGTTTGCAAGCATTTTTCCAGAGTTTCGACGATTCTGGGATCAAACTGCTTGTCCGCGTCGCGCTTGAGGATTTTCAAGGCGCTGTCGCTATCCATGCTTGGCCGATGCGCGCGGGAACTGACCAGCGCCACGAACGTGTTCGCCACAGCCACAATGCGCGCGGTGACAAGAATAGCGTTGTCTCTAAGTCCCCTCGGTGCCCCGGTTCCGTCAAAGCGCTCAAGCACCTGACGCAAGGTCGGCACCACGTCGCCGGAGAAATCGATCAACGAAAGAATATCGGCTGACGTAAGAATGCTCTCTCGCACGCGCTTCAGCTCTTCGGACGTTAAGGCAGATGTTTTCGTCAAGATCGATCGCGGTACTAATACCTTGCCGAAATTCATAAGCGACCCGGCGATTTCAGCCGTCTCAATATCCGATTCGCCCAAAACCAATTCCTCGGCCAGAAGCCGCGAAAGCTGCCCTACGCGCGCCGAATGGCCTGCCGCATACGGATCGCGCCGATCCACCACCGCCACCAGCGTGGCAATGATTTGCCGCAAGGCGGTTTCGCGGCGTTCGCGGGCGACCAGAAGATTGGTGACATCCTCTTCGCGGACCATAACGCCGTTTGAAAGGTTGCCGCAATTCACGAGCTGATAACGAGAGCGCATAAAACGCGGCGAACCATCCTGTAAGGCCCTCGGATCAAGCGACTCCGCTTCCTTGCCCGTCGCCCGAACGCGCTCTAGACGATCCTTCATCTTGCGCGCGCGCTCGTAACCGATGACTTTCTCGAGCGGCTGGCCAATCACATCTTTAACTTCGCGCTCCAGCTCCTGCGCCGCAGTGGCGTTAATGTACCAAAACCGATTTTGAGAATCGAAAATAACAATCGACTCGCTGTCATGATTGGCGACCAGAGAAAGCAAGTCTTCCTGCTCATTCAGCCGTTTCTGCAAAGTGTCAATGCGAAGATTATACCCGCTTGTCAACCTCACCTGCTCGCCCCGCTTGACTTCGCGCATGACGAACAACAGGAAAATCCCCAGAGGCGCAAACGAGAGAAACAGTTCCGCGTATAGCTCTTCAAGCTCGATGAATCGCAAGCCGACAAGCAAGGAATGCCACGCCAAGAAGTGATAGAAACTGAAGAGTATAAGCGCGAGGCCAACGAAGCCCAGCGTCACAAGCCGTGGTCGCCCGGATCCGAGATAGCGCTTGACCGCAAAGAGCGAATAAGAAAACGCAGGCATTCGAAGGTCCCTGTGAAAAATTTCCGGCACAGAAATATTGAACTCTCAAGCCCTTCTTTGAGCTAACGAAGACAAACCTCGCAAAAAGGTCGTCATCGCGAGGAGGCGAAGCCGACGTGGCGATCCAGAGTCGCATGGAACAGCCTTTGAGACTCTGGATCGCCA
>JBEOJY010000015.1:0-33222 GCA_040275305.1 Bdellovibrionales bacterium
TCACCCTGAACGTTACCGCAATGCCAGTAACGTCCATGACGGCGACCGTTGGGAAGATAGGCGCGGCACTCCGGCCCGCCTGTTGCCCCATAGGCAATGTCGTCAGGAAAGCGGATTTCGTGGAAAGTCATTTTTGACCTACAATCAGAGGCATCGAATCACGATGGATCAATTCAATGGGGGCACGAATGCAAATATCTGAAGAACAGATGAAGCTCGCTAACATCTTTCACCCATACGCCCTCGGACGCCAATCTGCTGCCTTAGCCAACAAAACGCGGTTTGTTCACTACACAAATGCAGATGCAGCCATAAAGATCCTAGACAACAAACAAGTTTGGATGAGGAAGTCATCTGCAATGAATGATTTCCGGGAAGTCCATCATGGGTTGGATTGCTTGATAAGAACATTTCGTCAGAGTGAAGCAGGAAAAAAGTTCAGGTCAGTACTCAATTCGACATTTGATGGTTTGGATACCGAGATAGCAGAGATTTTTGATAGCTGGATTCCACATTTTCAGAACAATACGTATTTAACTTGCGTTTCAGAACACAAAGACACTGAAGATTTTTATGGACGTTTGTCGATGTGGCGTGCTTACGGTGCAGGAGGGATCGCCTTTGTAATGAACAGCAAGCCATTTCTAAGCCCATCGGATGCGTTGAAAGCCTACACCAGCCCAGTAGCCTATTTAGATGACATCGGATTCCAAGCTCAGTTTGATAATGTTACTTCAAACATCAACGAGAATTTGAAGTTCTTGCAAGCACAAGGCAGAGACGTTGTTAAGAACTTAGTTTTTCACATGTTCAAAATGGCCGTCCTCTGCACCAAACATCCGGGATTTGAAGAAGAAAAAGAATGGCGCGTTGTGTACTCTCCCTCGTTCCAGAAGTCGGATCGTCTGATCAAAGACATTCAAGTCATAAATGGAGTTCCTCAACCAATATATAAGATTCCCTTGCAGGATGTTCCTGAAGAAGGTTTCTTTGGCGTGGAAATACCGGATCTGATTGAGCGTATAATAATAGGCCCAACACAGTTTCCGCTTGTCACACACGAGGCCATTGTTGAGATGCTCATAAAAGCAGGAGTGACGGCAGAGGATGCTCTCAAAAGAGTTTTTATATCGGACATACCTCTGAGACGCTAACGGAATGTATATTAGAGATTCCTTTGCGCGCGGCTGATCCCCCGCGCGGCTTCTGCCGAGACCTGCGCTTGGCTGGCTCTGAACGAATTTGCATCGGGTGTCGAGATGTTCATCACAAGGTTGATCGGGCTGGATGTCCGGCCATTCTTCGGAATAACTGTTTCCCCGCGCTGGAGAATAGCGGGAACTTCGTCGGGACGCAGCCCCGCGATGCCTCCTGAATGATAGCGCGGCGCTCCGGCAAAAACGAAAGCCGGAACCTGCCGCGATGGTGCCGTTTCGCCAGCCATGCCGCCTTCGTGGAAAATCGAGCCAAAGATATCGGACATAAAGCCACCACTTTCCATGCTGCTGCCCATCCATTTGGCAAGCGGCCCTGTGATCGATTGCTGCACCATCATGCGCGTGATGTCGGCAACGATGCTGTTGGCCAGATCATTCAGACTGTTGAGGCTGACTTCGCCGGACGTCACCATGTTCACAATGGCGTCCTCGGTCGCCTGCAGGGCTGACGAAAAGGCTTTCTCGACCGCGCCCGCCGCGTTTTCACCTTCTTTTTGATAGGCGCGGAAGGCACGGATTGCTCCGGCCTGCGCATCCGTGCGTCCAGTTAGTTGCTCGTCATAGGCTTTGTCTTTTGATTTATTGAAAATGTCTTGGCTGATCGCGCCCGCATTTAGCATCTCAGTCAGGCGTGCGATTTGATCCGCGTAGGCTTCTTCGGCGGTTCGCACGCCTTCTGTGATTTGTTTGCCTTCTTCTTTGAGCTTGTCGAGTTTTTCCTGTGCTTGGGTCTGATCGTAAAGCGCAGCCGCCATCTGCTTTGCACGCTCGACTTGCTCATGCGATGTCGTTTCGGGCAGTTTTGCTACGGCATCGGATATGAACGCCTTGCGCTTGTCACCAAGCCTATCCATTTGTTTGCCGAGATCGTCGATGATCTTTTGCGCCTCGGCAAAAGACTTCTGATCGAACAATTGAGCGGCTAGATTGCGTGTCTGGTTTTTCTCGGCATCGCCTGCCTTGCTGGACAGGCGGCTGACGGCCTGATCTATAAACGCCTGCCGTTCGTTACTAAGACCAAGGAGTTTCTGTTTTAGATCGTCGATGACTTTCTGATTGGCCTCGGCCTCTTTCTGAGCGGCTTCTGCAATCGGTTTTTGAATGACCTCGATCTGACGGTGGGCGAGTTCTTCCGCTTGCTTGATCGCCGCATTGATACCTGTATCGGTGCTGCCGTCTTTTTCGCGTAAACCTTCCAAACGCTGCTTGGTTTTTCCAAGTTCGTCGTTGATCTTGGCGATCTTCTCGGCGGGATTGTCCACCAGTTTTGCCAGAGCTTCGTCGATGCCTTTGCGCTGCTGAATCAGCAGATCGGCGCGGCCTTCCTTTTCCGCTGCAAGACGCCCAGACACGGCCTTGGCGCGTTCTGCCGCTTCGGCTTCTTCGGCCTTGGTCAGCTTTTCGATTTCTGCGCGCAGTTCGGTGGCTTTTTTCTGCCGAAACTCCGTGTTGTCTTTATAAAGCGGCTGAACGATAGGCGGCAGATTTTGAAGCCAATCCAGTTGCTTTTGAACCTCGGCCAGTTCGTTCTTCGCATCGCGTAGCTGGAGTGCGATCGGGTCTTTTTTGAACCATTCGGTCGTAACTTCGAAGGTCGTCGCAAGCTGGCGCAAGGCCGCTCCTGCGACTCCGGAAACGGTTTCGGTCTGGCCGATGGCCTTGAGCATGTCGCTCCAAGCCACGGCCATGCGATGTGCGGCTCCCGTCAGACCCTGCGTTTCAGCTGCAGCGGCGCCGCCAACCTGCTGTTCCAACGCCGCGAGGATCAGTTTTTGGGCTTGCGCCTTATCGCCGGTTTCGACGAGGCTCTTAATCACATCTTTTTGAGAGTCCGAAAAGGAAATGCCGACCCGCTTTAAGGCGGTAAGCCCTTCGATGGGATCTTCGAGTGCCTTGCCAAGTTGTGTCGCGGAGGACGTCAGATCCTGCCCGAACACGGCGGACATATCCTGCGCAAGGTGGATGGCCTGCTTGAACGTGTCGCCTGAGACGGAGCGAAAGGTCGCTAAGATAACCGCCGCAGCGCAACCCATGAACCCGCTTGCGCCCGCGAGCATTCCGGCCTTGTCGAACACCTGCGGCGCATAGGCGTCGAAGTGATACCACCAGTCGAACAACCGCCACGGTTCATACACCGGCCAGCCGAACACGCTGCCCCAGGGCACGCCAAGCCGCGCTTGATACCCCAGCATGTCGGCGCACCATTGTGTCGCCGTCCACACGCCGAGGATGACGATGGCGAATACGACAATAATCTGACCGATCAGGAGTTTGGTGGGGGACATGGGCAACGTTCCGCTGTGGTGGACATACGGAACGATTGTCGCGCGGAACAGCGAAAACCCTTATAGCCCTTATTTGCGATGGAGTGCGTTCTGTGCCGCTATGAGGAAATTCTGTAGCAGAGCCTACCTATATCCGGCGGAGACGTTCCCGTCGATCCGATCGGAAACTCTTTCATGACTTGGAACGGCAAGAAATTCGCGCGCGAGAAACTCGAGGATTGATTGCAGTATTCGAACACGCCCATGCAGCCAGCACCCGATGATATTCTGCGCCGCGTATTTGGCTTCGACTCCTTCCGTGGCAAGCAGGAGGAAATCATCGCGCATATTGTCAGCGGTGGCGAAGCGCTTGTCCTGATGCCGACGGGAGGAGGGAAGTCGCTGTGCTATCAAATTCCGGCTTTGTGCCGTCCGGGCATGGGCGTTGTGGTGTCGCCGCTAATCGCCCTGATGCGCGATCAGGTGGAAGCGCTGAAGCAGCTTGGCGTTCGGGCGGCGGCGCTCAATTCGGCGCTGGGGCATGGCGAGGCCGGGCGGATTATGGGCCAGATGCGTTCAGGGGAACTGGATCTGCTTTATGTCGCGCCCGAGCGATTATTGCTGGAGGGGACGCTAAGTCTTCTGGCGGAGTGCAAGATTTCGCTGTTCGCCATCGACGAGGCGCACTGCGTCTCGCAATGGGGACACGATTTCCGGCCTGAATACCTGCAACTGACCATTCTGCACGAACGTTTTCCGCACATTCCACGCGTGGCATTGACAGCCACCGCCGATGTGCCGACGCGCAACGAGATCATCAAAAAGCTGAAGCTTGAGAACGGGCGCGTCTTCATCTCCAGCTTCGACCGTCCGAACATCCGCTATCACGTCACGCCGAAAGCTAAACCGCGCGAGCAGTTGTTGCGGTTCCTGAAGAAAGACCATGCGGACGAAGCCGGTATCGTTTACTGTCTGTCCCGCGCTCGCGTTGAGGACATTGCCGATTGGCTGGTCCGGCAAGGGTACAATGCGCTGCCATATCACGCGGGGCTGGCGGCGGATGTGCGGGTGCGCAATCAGGACAGGTTCATCAAGGACGAAGGAGTCATTGTTGTCGCAACCATCGCCTTCGGCATGGGAATCGACAAGCCAGACGTGCGCTTTGTCGTCCATATGGATATGCCCAAGAGCATCGAAGCCTATTATCAGGAAACAGGCCGCGCCGGGCGCGATGGGCTGCCTTCGGAAGCTTTGCTCCTCTATGGTATCGAGGACGTGGCCAAGCTGCGTTCGATGATCGAGGGTGGCGAGGCCAATGAACAGCGCAAACAGCTGGAGCGCCGCAAGCTTGATACCTTGATCGGCTATTGCTCAAGCCCGCGTTGCCGCAGGCAGGTCTTGCTGGAGTATTTCGGCGAAGCGTTGGCCGAGCCGTGCGGCAACTGCGACCTGTGCCTTCACCCTGTGCCGACTTTTGACGGCACGGTAGCCGCGCAGAAGGCGATGTCCGCCGTTCTTCGCACAGGGCAGAAGTTCGGCGCGGCCCATTTGACGGATATTCTGGTCGGCGCTGACACGGAACGCATTCGCCAGTTCCGACACAACCAGTTACCGACCTATGGCGTCGGCAAGGAGTTCTCCCGCATCCAATGGCGCGATATTTTCCGGCAGCTCGTCGTGCATGGCCTTCTGGTTACCGACATGGAAGGCCATGGGGGACTTCGTTTAAGTTCCGATGAGCTATGCCGTCCAGTCTTGCGCGGCGAACGGCGAGTTACGTTACGAGAAGACGCAACTTTCGCGCTTCAACGCGAGGCGAAAGAGAGGCGAGGGACTTCTTCTGAAACGTCAAAGACCAAGCCGGCGCTGGACAACGCCGATGACGAAAAGCTATTCCAATCCCTGCGCGCCCTGCGCCTCGAACTCGCAAAAGCCCAGAACGTTCCGCCCTATGTCATCTTCCACGATACAACACTGATTGCCCTTGCCAAAGCGCGGCCCAGAACGTTGCAAGCCATGAGCCGCATCCCCGGCATCGGGGCCGCGAAGCTGGAGCGGTATGGAGAGGCCTTTCTGAAGGCGGTGGGATGAGACGGAGGCGTGGGAACCATCAAAGGAGCCAGTTGCTGTGACTGCCGAAAACTTCGATCCCTTGCCCAATATCCTCAGATTTCCGAGGCACGAATCCGGCAATCTTCATATCGCCGTGAACGATACAGACCGACTCTCCTCAAGAAATCTTATCAGCAAGCCACGGCCTGTTGCCGGGAAATTCATCTGCGGTGTTTCCTAGGTGTTTCCTGGATGGTGAATGACTTTGTGGTAAAATCGCCTAACCTGTTGATTTAATGGTGCTGCCGATAGGAATTGAACCTACGACCCCGTCCTTACCAAGGACGTGCTCTACCCCTGAGCTACGGCAGCGAGAGATGGGTATCCATGCGGGCATTACAGGCATCCGGCGCGTTATGGGCGTGTTATTGCCATAGTATGAGCGTTTGCGCAAGCTGCGCGTGCGGCGTTTATGTCGTTTTTGGCCGATAGGCTTGAAAAATCGCGTTTCCTCTTATCCATCCGACTTTCTTTTCAGGATGGCGATGGCGTCTTGAACGCGCATCGCGCCGCTGACTTGCAGCATCAGGCCATAAGCCAGCGTGGACAGGCCGATGATGAGCGCGAGGCCTATGCCTTGGTGCAGAAGGTCGGGTTTTTCCATCAGGTGGGAGAATTGCTGCACGAGGGACCATGTCACGAAGCTCATGCCTACCGCGCAGGCGAGCAGGCGTGGCGCGCGGTGGGCGAAGCGTTCGTCTCCCACCGGGGTCTTTTCGCGGCGTAGACACCAGAAGAGCAATCCGGCGTTGACCCAGATGGCGAGGCTGTTCGCGAGCGCGATGCCTGCGTGCTCGAACAAACGCACAAGAACCAGCGATCCGACTACATTTACGACCATCGCGATCAGCGCGACCTTGACTGGCAGCGCGACGTTTTGACGCGCGAAGAAGCAGGAGGCGAAAACTTTGACGAGCAGAAAGCCCGGAATGCCGACGGCGTAGGCGGCCAGCGTGCGGGCGGTTTCGATTGTGTCGGCGTGGGTGAAGCGGCCATGCTCGAACAGCACCTTGATGATCGGTTCCGGCGCGACGATAAGGCCCACTGTCGCGGGCAGTCCTAGCAACAGGCTGAATTCAATCGCGCGATTCATGAAATGCAGCGCCATGTCTTCGCGGCCCGCTTCGATGTGCTTGGCCATGAGCGGGAGCAGCGTGGTCGCGACGGCGATGCCGACGATGCCGAGCGGCATTTGGTTCAGGCGGTCGGCGTAATAAAGGTACGACACCGCTCCGGTCGGCAGGGTCGAGGCCAGTATGGTCGAGATCAGCAGGTTGACTTGGGCCGCGCCTGCGCCAATCGCGCCGGGGCCGATTTGCGCGAAGAGGCGGCGTCCGGTTTTGTCGAAACGCGGGCGCAGTAGCGGGATGGTGATGCCTGCGCGCAGGCAGCTGATGAATAGCCAGCCCATTTGCACGATGCCGGCTAGCGCGAACGCCCAGGCGAGCGTATCGCCGATGGGGAAGCCGACCCCGTGCGCGACGAACAGCGCGGCGATCATGACGAGGTTGAGCGCGACGGGCGCGGCGGCTCCCGGACCGAAGCGGCCATGCGCGTTCAGCACGCTGGCTTGCAGCGCCGAGATCGAGATCAGCGCCAGATAGGGGAAAGCTATGATGCTGTAGCGGACGGCGAGGTTGAATTTTTCGGGGTCGTTTTCGAAGCCGGGGGCGAGCACATACATGACCCATGGCATGCCGATCATGATGGCGATCGAGAAGGGGATGAGGACGGCGAGCAGCAGGGCGAGCGCTTGTCCTGCGAAGCGTTGGGCGGATTTTGTTCCGTTGCGCTCCAGTTCGGCGGCGTAGAGGGGAACAAAGGCCGAGGAGAAGGCTCCTTCGGCGAACAGGCTGCGGAACAGGTTCGGTAGGCGTTGCGCGACGAAGAAGGCGTCCGCGATGGGGCCTGCGCCCAGAAACATCGCTGTCAGGGTATCCCGGACGAATCCTGCAACCCGGCTCAAGACGGTCAGGCCGCTGACGGTGAAAAGAGATCGTGCAAAGTTCATGTTTTTTGATAATTATGGTCGTTGCCGAGGTTTCTTCATACCTTGCCTTGCGGGATGATTATAGGTTTATTTGCATCCTGCGATTGCTTTCATTCGGCCTTGGCGGTTTCGTTCGCGCTTTAGGGTTAATAAGTGAAATTAAGGGATTGGTTTCATGCTGCATAATTCGCTTGTTCAACGCGACGTTTCGGTCGTTCTGGTTCCGTCGTCGGGGCGCGAGGCGGCGCTTGGCGGGCGTACGGCCATCGTGATCGACGTGTTTCGGGCGACGACGACAATTTTGGCGGCTTTGTCGCAAGGGGCCATGTGCATCAAGCCCGTCACGTCGCGCGAGGAAGCCTTGGCCCTGCGGCGCAGTGGGCAGGTATCCTTGGCTGGCGGCGAGAGCGATGCGATCAAGATGGAAGGATTCGATGCCGGGAATTCGCCGCTTGAATACACGCAGGAGCGCGTGCGCAACGCTTCGGTCGCCTTCGTGACGACGAACGGGACCAAGGCGATATTGTTCGCGGCGGGCGGCGCGTCGCAGGTGTTGCTCGGCTGCATGAATAATCGCCGCGCCGTGGCGGCCAAGGCGGCGGCGACTGGGCGCTCGGTGACGATCGTCTGTTCGGGGCGCAAGGGAAATTTCAGTCTCGACGATACGCTGTGCGCCGGGTTGATCGCGCAAGTGCTGTGCGAGGATTTCGGCTATGCGCCGATCGAGGATTCTTGCCATGCCGCGCTGGCGTTGTGCTCCAACGGCGAGGGCGAGGTGATGAAGCTCGTGCGGGAAGGGCGCTCGTTCCAGCGGCTGACCGAGCTTAAGATGCAGAAGGATCTGGATTTTGCCTTGCGCCTCGACACCAACGAGGGCGTGCCGTTCTATGATCCCCGCGCGCGGGAGGTGCGGTTGGCGGAGAAGGGGTGATTATTGTGTTTCCATAACAGTATAAATTGCTGTGCTGTGTGCGGCACCATGGGTTTTCGATGCCGCTGCTGGATTGGACAGAGTCATCCGATAGTCGTTCCCTACACTGCCCTACACCTTAACTCATTGCTTCAGAACAAGATTCGTTGTGACCGTCTGCGTCATTCCGGCGCAAGCCGGAATCCAGCAGCGCCGCGTCTGCGGCGCGAAAGACTCTCAATCGCGCTCACAACCGCAGGCCGTGAATTCGTTCTTTTCCTCTCGCTGCCGCTCGCAAGCTGGATTCCGGTTTTCGCCGGAATGACGCTGGCGGCTAAGATAAGTTTTGTTATCAAACAATGCGTTAACGTGTTGGGTAGTATGGTCGTTCCCAGTAATTTCCGTACATTCCACAAGCATCGTCATCGCGAGCGAAGCGACGCGATCCAGAGCCATAAGAGCAGTCCTATAGGGTTCTGGATTGCCGCGTCGCCTACGGCTCCTCGCAATGACAGCCCTCTTTGCGCGGCATGGAAACAATCCGGAACGACTGTGTGCCCTCACGCCTGAAAGATCATCCTTGCGAGGATGCATCCGGCGAGCGAGAGGCAGAGGGCGGGGGCGAAGGGGAATTCCTTGCTGCCTCCGGCGCGGCGCCAGAAGAAGGACAATCCTGCGCCCAGAAATCCGGCGGCGATCAGGAACCATGGCGCGAGCATCGGCGTGAGCCAGAGTCCGGCGGCGGCGAAGAACTTGACGTCGCCGAGGCCGAGCATGTCCTGTTTTCTCCATTTGCTGTAGACGAGCGCGCAGAACAGGCCGAGCGCGAGCAGGGCGGCGGAGACCATCAGCGTGACATAAAACTCGTTGGGGGACAGTCCCGCCCACCAGATGCCGCTTAGCGCCAGCGCGAGGTTGAGCTCGTCCGGGATGATGCTGAAATGCAGATCGACCAGCGCTATCGCGGGCAGCAGTCCTAAGCCGATGCTAAGCGGGATTATCTGGCCAAGATTGTCGGTCAGAAGCATTCCGGTCGCGCCCAAGACGAAGCCTAGAATTTCGGCGGTTGGTTGCGGCCATAATCCGGTTCTTTCGCCGCAGGGACAGGCCAGCGCCAGAGGTCGGGGACGGCGTCTGATCCAGCCGAGTAGCGGGATCATGTCGCGCCATGCGTAGGGTTTTTGACACCAGGCGCAATGCGGCAGGCGGCTTTCTCCGGGCAGGCGGTCGGCAGATCTCCAACCGAGCTGGAAGAACACGGAGGCGGCCAGAAACCCAAGCAGGCCGCCGAGAAGAAGTTTGAGGACGATCATCGCAGGACTCGCTTTTGGCCGGGCAGGCGCAGGGGTGGTCTATATTTCTTTGGCTGCTGATGCGTTGGAATCCCTGATCCCTTAAGAGCTTGGTCGGACATAAACGGTCTTTCTTTGAGCTATACCCATTGCAGTTCAAGAAATGGCAAACACTGACGCAAGACAGGCTGGATTCCCTCCCCCTTGCGGGGAGGGTTAGGGTGGGGGATTAGACGAGGAGAGAACAGGTATCAGGGATCAAAACAACGCTGCGACAAGATACCGATCCTTGATATCATTTGGTTGCTGAAGCTCCCCCACCCTAACCCTCCCCGCAAGTGGGAGGGAATCAGATTGCACTAGCTTTTTGGCTACTCCCAACTTTTGAACTGTTATGAGTATACTTCTAACACTTCAAGAGTTGGCAAACATTGACGCAAGACAGGCTGGGCTCCCTCCCCCTTGCGGGGAGGGAATCAGGCCGCGCTTTCTTCTTGAATCCGGCTTGTCCTTGCGGCTATTTCGCCGCGAGGATCATCACCATCTGCCTGCCTTCGAAGATGGGATCGGATTCGACTTTGGCGTAGGCATCAAGCGTTTCCCGTACGCGCTTGAACACGCTGTACGCGATTTCCTGATGCGCCATTTCGCGACCACGGAAGCGCATGGTCACCTTGACTTTATCGCCATCCTGCAAAAACGCCTGAGCGTTGCGCATCTTGATGTCGAAGTCGTGATCGTCGATGGTGGGACGGAGCTTGATTTCTTTAAGCTCGATCACTTTTTGCTTTTTGCGCGCTTCGTTGGCCTTCTTCTGCGCTTCGTACTTGTATTTGCCGTAATCAAGCACTTTGCAGACAGGCGGGTCGGCGTTCGGCGAGATTTCGATCAAATCGAGACCAGCTTCTTCCGCTATTTTTAGCGCTTCGGGCACCGTCATGACGCCGCGCATCTCTCCATCGGCATCGACGACACGTATTTGACGCGCGACAATCGCGCTATTCACACGGGGGCCATCTTCTTTTTTGTCACGCCGGGGGGCCTCTTGACGATCCCGGCTTAAGGGTGGACGTGCTATAGCAAATTCTCCATACGCTAATTTTATCCCGGCCCATTACCCGAGCCGCGATTCCTTCTTAGCATCAGCAAATTTGACGCATTCGTCAACTGTCTCGTATGCGGGTTTTTTTTTGCCGTAGATGGTAATGATTATTACTTGCATTTCTGTCTGTGGTCTGGCAAGCCAATTCGTTCTATGCGATAGGCGCATGGTGGCGCGGCTTTTCTTGTGAGTCGCGCTTGATTTGTTTGCGAGGCTTTTGATGACTGACGAGCGCATCGCTCCCTTGGGGCAGTTGGGCATTGGCGATAGCGGCGTTATCGCGCACCTTGATGTATCCGTCGCGGCCTGCGCGGGGCTGGATCTCAGCGAGCTGGAGCGTCGGTTGCTGGAGAGCGGGTTTGTCGAAGGCGCCAGCTTGCGCGTTGTCCATGAAGGGCCGATAGGGCGCGACCCGATGGCTGTCGAGGTTGACGATGCCCGCGTGGCTTTGCGGCGTTGCGAGGCGGGGGCTGTGATGGTTCGCATACGCAGTCGCGCTGCCGCGCGGGATGGCGGGGGCAAGGGTCAATTGGCCGTTTGTTCCTGCGCGTCATGATTATGTTCTTACGCGTTTTGCTTTTTTAAGGTTGGGCGTTATGTCATCTTCTTCCGCATCTTGTCATTCGTGTTCTGGTTCTCCTGCGTCTGCGCCTCCGCATTCAAAAACTTCTGAAGGAAAGCCCGCGTTTGTGGTCGCTTTGGTGGGGACTCCTAACTGCGGCAAGACGGCGTTGTTCAACGCTTTGACGGGGAGCCATCAGAAAGTCGCCAACTATGCGGGCGTGACGGTCGAACGCAAGGAAGGCGAAGTTGAAATCAGCGCGGAGATGACGGGTCGGGATCGCGCCGTTCTGAACTTGCTGGATTTGCCGGGCACCATGAGCTTGCGCGCGCGTAGTCCCGACGAGGCCGTGACGCGCGACGTCGTGCTGGGGCGGCGGGAGGATCAACCGCGTCCGGATCTCGTCGTCTGCGTCGGCGACGCGATGAATTTGAGGCCTACGCTGCGGTTGGTTCTGGAGCTCAAGCGGACGGGGATTCCGGTTCTCCTTACGATCAATATGATTGATATCGCCCGCGCGCGCGGCAAGCAGATCGACCTTAACGTGTTGTCGCGTTTTCTGGATGTTCCGGTTGTCACCAGCGTGGCGGTTCGTAGGGGCGGGACCACAGAACTGTTAAAGGCGCTGGCAGCGAAGCTGGAGACGCATGGCTTCGCGCATGAAGGCGGTGGGCGTCATGCGCATTTGGATGCGTGGAGCGAGCCTTCAGCCAATCAGATTCGCGTTTGGCATGTCGAGGCCGAGCAAATTCTTAAGATGGTCACGGTGGTCGCTGGCGAACCCCCGCGCGCGACATGGGCCATTGATAAGGTCGCTTTACATCCCGTGGGCGGAGTCGCTTTGTTGCTGACGGTGTTGTTTCTGATATTTCAGTCGGTCTTTACCGGGGCCGCGCCTTTGATGGATTTCATCGATAACGGATTTAAATCTTGCGGGGACTGGATTGGCGCAATCTTGCCTGACGGGCATGTCAAGGGATTGCTGGTGGACGGCGTGATCGCGGGCGTTGGGGGCGTTTTGGTTTTTCTTCCTCAGATCGTCATTCTTTTCACTTGCATCATCTTTCTGGAAGATTTCGGGTATATGGCGCGCGCGGCGTTTTTGATGGATCGCCTGATGGGACGAGCTGGGTTGCATGGGCGCGCTTTCATTCCGTTACTGTCTAGCTTCGCCTGCGCGATTCCCGGCATCATGGCGACGCGCACGATCGAGAATCCGCGCGATCGTCTGGCGACGATCATGATCGCGCCCTTTATGACGTGTTCAGCGCGGGTTCCGGTTTATACGCTGATCGTCGGCGCGATGATTCCCGATCAATATTATGGGGGGATCGTGAGTTTGCGCGGGCTTGTCATGTTTGGCTTGTATGCTTGCGGCATTTTGGGCGGTTTGATCGTGGCGATGGTTCTGAAGCGCACCGTTCTGCGCGCGCCGCCGGAGCCTTTGATGCTGACGCTCCCAGATTATAAAAGGCCGAGCTGGAGGAATATCGGTTACGGCGTGTGGATGCGCACGTCGATGTTTATCAAGCGGGCAGGGACTATTATTTTCGCTATGGCGGTGATGATGTGGTTTTTGGCGACCTTTCCGGCTCCGCCAGAGGGCGCGACGGGGCCTGCGATTGATTACAGCTTCGCCGGACAGTTAGGGCATTTCCTTGCCCCGGTGATGGCGCCGATAGGGTTTACCTGGCAGATGACTTTGTCGTTGATTCCGGCGATGGCCGCGCGCGAGGTGGCGGTGGCGACGTTGGCGACGATCTATGCAGTCGGAGGCGGCGAAGGCGGGGGGGAAGCTTTGTCTTTGGGAAGCGTTTTGGGTCAGTCCTGGTCTTTGGCGGCTGGACTTGCCTATCTCATGTGGTTTGTGTTCGCGCCTCAATGCCTTTCGACGTTGGCGGTTGTGCGTCGCGAGACGAATGGGCTGAAATGGCCTGTCGCAATGTTTGTGACTATGAGCGGGTTGGCCTATGCCGCTGCGTTCGCAACGTACCAGATTGCCCGGTCGTGGTTCCAATGATTATAGGTATACCCATCGCACTTGAAGAGTTGGGATAATATCTCGACAGGGCAACGCCCATAAATTATGAAGCGTTGATTAAGGAAGCTCTACCATGTAACTGCTAAGCGTTTTTCGGGCCCAAAGACGAGCAAACGTTATAGAAAGGACTGTCATTCCGCAAAATTTTCCTTTTGGCTTGCGAAGCAAGACGAAGGGAAAAATTATGCGGAATCCGATGGTTTCCATGGAGTCAGCGCCACATCGGATTCCACCTCTCCGCTTTCCGACCTGAGGGATCGGACGCTACGCGCGGAATGACGGCCCTTTCCGCAAGGTTCCTCTGCTTATCCCCACAAAACGGCTTGGAAGTTACGAACCATGCCCCGCTTAATCCATCGTTAAGAATTTATGGGCATTGCCGTGATATCTCGACGAGCGCAGCGCAAAACCCCCTCTCCCTCCTGTGGAGCGCGAGGGGTTTGGGGTGAGGGTGGAGTCTGGATTCTAGCGATAGACTCTTCCCCTCATCCCAGCCCTCTCCCCCTCACGGGGGCGAGGGAGTCGCGCCTGTCTTTTGGAAATGCCTCGCCAACTTTTCACGCGCGATGGGCATACCGGAAATAAATTGAGATGATTATATAACTGGATCAACTCTCGTCCCCTATCCTAATCCCTCCTGCATGATGGAGGCGGGATCGCGTTTCGTTGCGGAGATATGCGGAGTAGGCGGGGAAATGTACGGGCACAAAAAAACATGCCCGCTTTCGCGGGCATGTTCATCAGGACTTTGTCTTTGAGTTTATATTTTAGGCTGCTTCAAGCTTTTTCTTACGCGCCGCCATTCCTCCCAGACCAGCCAAAGACGCAATCATGAGCATTAGGGCTGGGGGCAAGGGGATGGCAGATACGGCATAAGTCGACGTTGTGCCCGGTTGTAGTAAACCGTTGAACAGCGACAAGAAGTAGCTGCTGAAGTACGCGCCTGAGTTCGAGAGGTTCTGGATAATCGCAGTGTTGGGGCCAACGATCGTCATCACAGGCCATGTGCTGGGAGGCACAAAAGCCGTGGGCATAAACATTGGCGACAACACAAAAGACGAACCTGAGTTAACACCGTTAACCGACAGTATGTTTGTCAGCGTGTTGCCGGATACCGATGCGTGGGAACCAAGCGCTTGGGAAGATCCTGACGGCAGGATCGAGGTGTTGTAGGTGAAGGTAATCATGCTGTTGGCAGGCAGGTAGCCGTCCGCGAAGCCATGGGCATAGCCTGATCCGAGAACTTCAACGCTGTTTGAAATCGAGCCTGTCTGGCCGATAAATACATTGCCGAGATGGACTATTGCGGCGTCTGCTGGCGCTGATGATGCGATGGCGGATATAACGAGCGCCAAGGTTGCGGCAATCCGATTGAAAAGTTTCATGGCCGTATTCCTATCTATAGATTTGAGGTAGATTCGAGGTTTTCTAGAATTGGCGTGTAACGTGCTTCTTCCAAGTGGTTTAGGCATAACAAACAATCAGAAGCATGGCAAGGCTGAATGTAGGGGCGAAAGGTTAAAAAAAATCGCATAAAATGAGATTATTTCGTTCAACTGCATAATTTTCCGCTTTCGAAATATTCAAGGTTCCCACTTGCAGTGTGTTTTTGGCGTTTAGTGCCCCAGTTTCATGACCTTGAGCGCGGCGGGGCCAATCAGCACGACGAAGAGCGGTGGGAGGATGAACAAAATCATCGGGATCGTTAAGGTGGCAGGCAACTTGGCGGCTTTGGCTTCGGCGGCCATGATGCGCTCTTCACGCATTTCGGCAGAAAGCACCCGTAGCGCTTGCGCTAGAGGCGTTCCGTATTTTTCCGTTTGGATTAACGTGTTGGTCAGCGCGACGACTCCCTGAAGAGGGACTCGATCGGCGAGGTTCTGTAGCGCTTTGGCGCGTTCTGGAAGGAAGCTCAATTCGACGGACGTGAGGCCGATTTCTTCGGCAAGTTCCGGGCAGGTCGGGCCGATTTCGCGGCTGACACGTTCCAAAGACGCGTCAAGGCTTAGGCCTGCTTCGGCGCATATGACCAGAAGGTCGAGCGCGTCCGGCATGGCTTTGCGCAGGATGGATTCTCGTTTTTGGCTTTGGTTCTTCAGGAAAATATTTGGCAAAGCCAAACCTAGCATGCCACAAACCCCGACGACCACGAAGCCAAGCGCCGGCTTGATGTCGAACAGACGCACTATAAAGATGAAGAAAAATGATCCGAACGCGCCGCCGATCGGCAAGATAAATTTCAGGAAGAGCAGGACGAAGAGACTATCGCGTGAGCGATATCCCGCGCGGGCCAGTTTAAGCCTCAATTCATCAAGCTGTTTGCCTTGTTCCAGTTTCAATTTCTGCACAACCTGCTTGATGACATTGACTTTGTCGAGGTTGGCGTGGCGTGAAAGCTGGGACTTTTGCTGCGTGGCCCGCAGTTCAGATCGACGTTCGGCGATGCTTCTGAGACGGGACGGCAGAGGATCGCTTTCGATCAAAGCGGACCAGATGAGCACGATCACGGCGAAGGCGCCGAAACCGCACATCGCCGCTATGACATCGGGATTTCGGTAGAAATTTTCTGATAGTACTGAGGAGAAGTCCATGGCGCTTTTAGATTTCGAAGTGGATCATTTTGGTCATGACGGCCCATCCCATCGACATCCAGAACAGGGCTGATCCCAGCATGATCTTGCCTTTGAGTTCATTGAACATGGTCATCATGTATTCCGAATTCACCAGCATCAGCAGCGTGAACATGATGAAGGGCAGGGAGCCGATGATCATGGCGCTGGCCTTCGCTTCGGCCGACATGGCCTTGATCTTGAGGCGCAATTGTCTGCGGCGGCGGATCAGGTCGGATAGATTGCCGAGCGTTTCCGCGAGGTTGCCACCGGTTTCCTTTTGAATGGCCATCGCGATGATGAGAAAGCGGTATTCCGGGCTGTCGATACGTGGTGCCACTTCCCACATCGAGGCTTCGAGGCTGCGGCCCATATGCACGCCATCCGCGATGCGATGAAACTCGATGCCGACAGGATCCGGCATTTCGCGTCCGACGGCAGCGATGGATTCCGTGATGGGAAGGCCTGAGCGCAAGCCACGGCACATGGTGTCTATCGCTTCGGGAAAGGTATTCAGGAATTTTTTTAGTCGACGCGCGCCCATCGTGCCGACGATAAAATGGGGGAGGCCCAAGCCGAGAATGCACCCCATCAACACGCAGGAGATTTTTGCCCAGCCGATCATTTGGAACACGAGGTAGAAGATAAGGGCCAGAAGGAGATTGATCAGAAAATATTCTCCAAGTGAAATATTCCGGCCTGTTCTGGCAAGCCTTCCCCTTAGTTTATTCGGATTAGGCAATAATTTGACGAGCTGATTGACGAGCGCAATTCCGCTGTCGCTTTGATCGCGGACGGCGCGTTGCGGCCTGCCATGCGTGTCAATTTTGCGCGAGCCTCCGCCCTGCAGGCCGACGCGCGCGAGGCGGCGGCTCATGTCTTCGCCTTTGTCGCCGCTGAAAGCCAGAATGAGCATGAGGAGGCATGCACCGCCTCCGGCGGCGATAACCCAAGGCATGGATGCTGGATCGAGTGACATGGGGGGGTGTCTTGACGTTGGTTCAGGAGGGTGGTTGATGGCGGCTGAGGATACAGGAAATAATCGTTAAGGAAAACAATAGATCACTTCTAAGCAGCTTGCGCGAGATTCGTTATCGCGATGACAGTCCTTGCGGCTTGGGAGCCGCCTTATTCTTTCAACGCTTCCATCATTTGCTTGTCAAGGCCGAAATAGGCCGCTTTGGGCAGGCAATGCGGATGCAGACCGTGATTTTTGAAATCGACGATCAGTTTTCCGTCGGGCATTTCTCCAGTGATATCACATGTGTAGAGATCCTGCATGGTGATGACATCGCCTTCCATGCCGGTGATTTCTGAGATATGCGTCACGCGGCGCGAGCCGTCGCGCAGGCGGCTGACCTGAATAATCATATCGACGGCGGCGGCGATTTGCTGGCGGATGGCGCGCGGCGCGAGGTTGGCGCTGGCCATGCTGACGAGATTCTCAAGGCGCATGAGCGCCTCGCGCGGGCGGTTGGCGTGGACGGTCGAGAGCGATCCATCGTGGCCGGTGTTCATGGCTTGCAACATGTCGAGCGCTTCGGGTCCGCGCGTTTCGCCGACGATGATACGGTCCGGGCGCATGCGCAGCGCGTTTTTGACAAGGTCGCGCATGTTGATTTCGCCGTGGCCTTCCAGATTAGGCGGGCGCGTTTCGAGACGCACTACGTGGGGCTGTTGCAACTGGAGTTCGGCGGCATCTTCGATGGTGACGATGCGTTCGCCGTTGTCAATCATTTGCGAGAGCGCGTTCAGCAGCGTGGTTTTACCCGAACCGGTGCCTCCTGAAATCAGGATGTTGACGCGACAGCGTCCGACGATGCGCAGGACCTTGGCCATGTTCGGCGAGATGCTGTTGAACTTGGTCATGGTGTCGAGCGTGATCTTCTTCTTCGAGAATTTGCGGATGGTGATGGTGGGGCCGTCGATGGCGAGCGGCGGAATGATGATGTTGACGCGGCTTCCGTCGGCGAGGCGCGCATCGCAGAGCGGCGAGCTTTCGTCGATGCGTCGACCGATGGCGGTCACGATGCGGGTGGCTATGGCGAGCACATGGGAATTGTCGCGGAACTGCACGTCCGACAGCACCAACTTGCCTTTGTTTTCGATGTAGACTTGTCTGGGGCCGTTGACCATGACTTCCGAGATGCTTTCGTCGGCGAGTAGCGGTTCGAGAGGACCGAGGCCCAGCATGTCGTCGAGAAGCTGCTTGACGAGTTCCTCGCGTTCGGTGCCGTTGAGCTGGGTTTTGGTTTCGCTTAAGATTTCAGCGACGAGTCCCTTGATGTCGCGCGCCAGATCGTCGCGCGCCATTTTCGCGGCGGCGGATGTGTCGATGCGTTCCAGCACGATGGGCTGGACTTTAATCTTGGCGTTGTCGATCGTCGCGCGGCTCGGGTTGCGCGCATAGGGGTTGGATGGCGGCGGCTCAGGCGCCGACTCTGCGGGAGATGGCGCTTCCGGCGTTGGCTGCGGCTGGGCGCCGGGGGACGCAGCGGGAGCGGCAGCCGATGGTTCCGCTGGGGTTGTAGCCGGGGCAGCGGCGGGCGGGGGCGGCGGCGGGTTTGCCGATATGCTGTTGACACCTGCGATAAAGGCGTTGACGAGCGCCGTGATGAGATCACGCTGATCGAGCAGGTTGATTTCAAGGTTATGGCTGCTCAGGAATTCTTGCGCGCATTGCTTGGCTTCGCGCGCGACATCGGCTCTTGCTAGCCATGCGGCTTTGTCATGGGGTATTTTCTGCCGCAGGAATGGCAGAATCATTTCCTTCAATTCCGCGAGTGGCTGGGATTGTCCGGGGCCAGCTGGAGGCGGAGGGGGGGCTGGCGCATTCATGGTTGGCGCGTTTCTTGAGCGGAGGCCCGACGTTTGTCATAACGCGCGCGCATTAGCTACCGCCTTTGGGGTTGGGTGGCGCGGCGCTCTTTTTGTCTGACGACTTTTCTCCTCCGGACAGTTTTTGCCAGAAGCTGCCTCCTTTCTTCGGGTTCTTGGGATCTTCCTCTGTTTGGCCGCTAAGCTTTTGGGCCAGCGTGAGCATGGTCTTCGTCACGGGCGCGGTTCTGGCGACGGCGCCTAGCGCTTTTCCGGTATTCGCGCAGCCTGCGATGGTCTTTGGGTCGTCAGGAATCGTGTAGTCAATCTTCGCTTGCGCGCCCTTTTCGAAGGCGGCTTGATCCAGCTGTCCTAGACGCGATGCGCCGATGCGCGATACGACGATGGTGACGGTCGCCGTGCAATCCAGATTCTTGAGCGCGGTTTTGATTCGAAGCGTATCGCGGATTCCCGCTAGCGAAAGTTCGGTGATCAGCACGATTTCGTGCGCCGACGCCAGAAGCCGTTTTTGGCCGGGGATTTGATGGCGCGGGAGGTCAACGATGATGAAGTCGAGGTTGTTTTTCATTTCCTTCAGAAGCGCCGAGATCGCGCTGCTGTCGGTTTGTATGAACTCGTCCACGGCTTCTTCCGCGCCGAGCACGGAGAAGAGTTCGCTTTCCGCCACCATCGAGCTTGCGATCATCAGGCTGTCGACGCGGTGCGGCGAGTTGACGATGTCGCGCAGGCCGTGGCCGGGTTCGAGGTCCAGCGCCAGCGAGCTGGTGCCAAACTGAAGGTCGAGGTCGAGCAGCGCGCCGGTCAGACTCAGTTCGTGCGCCAATAGCCACCCGACATTAATCGCGATGGTGCTGGCTCCGACGCCTCCTCTGGCGCCTATCATCACGATGATGCGGCATTCTTTCGCGTTGGGTTTTCCGAGCGAAATCCCGCGCAGGGCGGCGGCCATGGACTGATTCAGCAAGTTGTCGGTAAGCGGTTTTACTAGATAATCGAGCGCTCCCGCTCCCAATATCTGCCTGTACAGGCTTACGTCGTTGGCTGAACCAATGACGATCATTTTGCTTTCCGGCCCGCATAATCCGGTCAGCCGCGCCACTGTGGCCACGGGGCTGTCGAGTCCGTCGATATCCACGACCGAGAGTTTGGGCGGAGCGGACGCTTCCAGCATTTGCGCGAACAGGTCTGGTCCCGCGAGTTGCACGGTGGCGGGGGGATAGCCTTGCTTTGTGGTCCAGATGCGCAGCGTCAGGACGGATTCGTCATCCATGACGAAGGCCATGAACTCGCCATGCATGACGGCTTCGCCTCCACCTGATTGCGAAAAGGTGCTCCGTCCGCTCATTGGGTCAACCTGTCTGCCATTTGTCCTTAGGGCTTGGATTTGGACGAGGACGATCCCGAACTTGCCGCAACTTCTCCGGTCATGCTGGAGGCTGGCGTGGAGGCTGTCGTCGTCGCGACTGAGTTGGCATCCGAGCCCGTCCAGATCAGGCCGCGTGTTTGGTTGTTGCGATAGCGGACGACTGCGCCGAGAGACGTTACGCTATCAGGAGCTCCCACGGGGCGCCCTTCCAGAAGGTCTTCGGGGCGATCAATCATGAGCGCGAGATTACGCGCGTTCGCGCAGCCAAATTGCGGCAAAGGCTGGTTGTCGAAGGGATCGGTGATGTCGGCGTTCCAGCTTGCGCATTGCGGAGGGATGGCGGCGGTTTTACCGTTCTGCGTTTTGACGTGGATGGCGTAATCGGGCTTTGGCGTCGGAGGGAGTTCGACGCAAGCGGTAGCCATAAGAGCCGCAAGCAGCGCCGAGGCTTGAAAGAGGGCGCTCCTTGATGGGCAGGAAAGAAACAGAATGCGATGCATGATGACTCCTTCCGATCACTCCAAAACAAATCCGCCGGTTCCCGTCGCGTGGTCGCTTGCGTGAGGCGATGCTGGCGCTGGGACTGGCTTGAGTTTTGTATCTTGAGTTTGCGGTTTCTTTTTGCTGACGGGTTTGGGGGCTGGCGTGGCGTTGCTGGTTGCGGGTTGCGGCGCTTTCGTTTCTGTTTTGTCGACTGCGGTCGCAGGGGCTGTCGATGTCGATGTCGTTGTTGCCGGGGCGGTAGGCATCGGCGTTGCTTCTGGGGCAGGTTTGGCGTCCACCTGTTGGGCCGGAGCTTCCGGTTTGATTGCCGGAGACGTTTCTTGCTTCATGGGTTCCGCTTTAGCGGATTCCTTTTCTTTGGCCGCGCTGTCTTGTCCGGTGGCCGGAGGCGTTGTTGCGGGGGAGGTTGTCGCGGTGGTTCCTGCAGTTTCTGGCGGTTGGATCGGCGTTTCCGATTTAGCCGCCGCTGGTGGCGGTGGCGGTGACTGTGACGCAGATGCGCCGGAAGCTGGCATTGCCGCCGATGCGGGGTGCGTTGTTTTGGCGCGAGGGCTTGCTGCGTCCGTTTGATTGCCGGATGGCGGCGTTTTTGCCGCTGGCTTCGGTTTGGCGCGCGGTTTGATTTGTTTGCTTGATGTCTGCGCGGCTGATGGGGCCACCACTGGCGACATGGGGGCTGTTGTCACGGCATCCGGCGCAAGCGATATGTCTCTGACGCCAACGGGATCGCCGCTCATGGTTCGCGCTTCGGGATTGGCGCTGCTGTAACGTAGATCAGCCAGACGCTCTTCTTCGTTCGGCGGACTGTAGCCATCGGTCGGAAGCGCTAGTTTTTCCCCGGAGGGGCGCACGATGTAAGGCGTGATGATGATGACAAGTTCCGTTTGTCCGTTCTGGAAGCGCGTGGAGCGGAAGAGCGCGCCGATGATCGGCAAATCGCCCAGCAACGGGTATTTGTTGATCGTCTGGGTCTGATTGTTGTCGAGAAGACCTGCGATGGCGAAGCTTTGGCCGCTTGCGACTTCCACGGTAGTTTCGGCCCGGCGGGTCGAGATGGCGGGAACTGTGATGTTGCTTTCAATGATCGAACCCGTGGTCGTCAGCTGGCTGACTTCGGGCTTGACGTGGAGATTAATGCGGTTTTCGCCTATCAGAGTTGGCGTGAAAGCCAGCGAAATGCCGTAGGATTTGAAGGAGATGCTGATGGTTCCGTTGCCTTGCGGGATCGGGACCGGGAATTCGCCACCGGCGAGGAAGTTGGCCGTTTCGCCCGACATGGCTGTTAGGTTCGGTTCCGCGAGAATGGTGACGAGGCCGTCTTGCGCCAGCGCATCAATCAATCCGTCGACGGTTAGCTTATCGCCGAACTTTTTGGACACGCCGATGACGTTATTCGGCAGGCTGAGAGCCGTATTGCTGGGGCGCGTGCTGATAACGCTGGACGCTCCAGCCAAGGCCGAGACGCCCGTCGCGAGGCCGAACGTGAAGCCGCTGAGCTGGCCGATGCTTTGCCAGTTGAAGCCTAGGGAACTGTCGATGTTGCGCGCGACTTCGGCGAAGCGCACGCGAATTTGCACCTGATTGCTGCCGCCGACACGGATGCGGTTGATAATATCGCCGCCTGAAGCGGGAAGGTAGCGCTGCGCTAGTTTGAAGACATCGGCAATCGTGGCGGCGTCTTTAGCGATTCCTGCCAGCACGATTCCGTTGGGAACCGATTCCACGCGGATTTTGTTTCCGGGAATGATGTTGTTGATCTCACGACGCAGGGTGCTTAAGTCCTGCACGACCCGGATGGTGCGGTGTTCCAGCGTCGCGCCGCTTGCCTCCGTCGCCATGAATGTGGTGTCGCCCGCGCGCTTGCCAAAGATCATGATCGATGTCGGAGACATGACTTGAACGTCGGCGATATCGGGGTTGGCGATGAAGACAGACGATGCCGGAGTTTTCAGTTCGAGAGAATAGCCATGGTCGACGTTAACGTAGAGCGGTTTGGGGGCGTTGTCCTTTGGTTTTATGGCAGAAGTTATTGGTTTGGCTTCGTCATTCGCCGCGACGATCATTGGGTCCTCGGGGCGAAGCTGGCTTGCGTTTAACAATTCAGGCAGGGCGACAGTCAAGGCCAGCGCGACGATGATCAGGGCTAATCGTTTGAACATGAACGTTTCTCCTCAGCGGCGCCGTTCGAAAACGGTTTCGGTAATTTCCTTGCCGCGCATGACTTGCACCTTCTGCATCAACGTGTCTTCGCCATTCACGGCGGGGTATACAGGGCTTACGTCGCTGTCCCATGTCGGGTTGCGCTTGCCTCGCAGCGCTTGCGCGGAGGACGCATTGTCGCCCGCCGCGTTATCCGCAACGCCCGGCGCGGAAGAGGTCGTGCTTTGTTCGGTCGTGGTGGTGATTTGCGATGTGGATGAGCTTGAAAGACCGGAGTCTGTCGTTAGTTCTTTCGATCCGACGGCGTTCCCTCGTTGCTCTTCTTCGGAGGCCAGACTGCGGATGATTAGCGATATCATGCCACGGCTGCTGTTGTTTTGGTTGCCGACGATGTCGAGCGCGAGGGCAAGTTTTTCAGCTTGCTTAGGGGTGACTTCCAGCGTCGCAAGTTGCGCGACCTTGGGTTCGATGTTGTGATTGTCGCTTTTTTGATCGAGCGCGAGGACGCGCACATCGGTCAACACGGTTTCGCTGACGCGACGCTCGGTGAGGCTTGAAACGTCCTTACGGCTGAAGCTGTGCGTCAGGATGACGTCCACATGGTCTCCGGGAAAGATGAAGCCCGCGACGCTGGAACTGGGGGTCAGGGGGATCGTCATCGCGCGCATGCCGGGTAGGAGGATGGCCGCCAGGAATCCTTGTTGATGCGGCTGCACAAGCTTTGCCGAGACAATTTGTTCGTCAGTTCGGAACCCTTCGCGGAGCACCGAGCCGACGAGCGAGGAAAGCTCGATCTTGCCTTTTACGTAGAGCTGGCCATTTTCGGCGTTTGCTGGCCACGGAATCCATTTCAGGTCTGTTTCCTTCAGGACGGTGCCGATGGCGAGATCTCGCGCAGCGGCGGCGACTTCCGTTGTCTTGATCGGCGCTTGCGCTTGTTGTTTTGGCGCCGTCGTAGACCGGAACGCGAGGAAGGTCGCGAGACCGATGAGAAGCGCGAGGCTTAAGAGGATTATTTTGCGTGAGGACATGATCCGTACTCCTCAACCAGTGGCTATGTTAGATTGGACAAGATGGGTTTGCGCCATATGCGCGATCATAACGATTCCGCCGATGGCGATGGCGATGCCGTAGGGGATAGGGGTTTTCGCCAATTTGGCCATGGCTTGCGAAGGGCCTTCGGGCGTGGCACGCGTGGCGCGCAACCAAGTCAGCAGGCCTAAGGACAACGCCAGCAAACCCCCTGCGAGCGTGATGTAGAATATCATGGGGAGCGCGTAAGCCGGGCCAGCCCAGAGGCTTAAGGAGGCGATGAGTTTCGCATCGCCTGCGCCGATTAACCGCGTTGCGGTTAACAGGAAGCCAAGCGCGAGCACGATGGCGAAGACAATAAGGTGTCCGGTCCATTGCGGGGTCATGCTGTGCGGCGCCGAGAGAACCATCGCGGGGAATAACAGAAGCAAAATCAGGCAATATATGTTGGGAATGCGAAAACTGCGTATGTCGTGGTACGCAGCGGCTAACAGCGCAACGGCAGCGGCGGCCAATATGGCTGCGTGCAAGATTGAAATGTACGACGACATGTTGCGTTAAGGCCTGCTTAATCAAGAACTGTGAATGCGGGTGACTGCGTTGGATCGGAGCCGAGGAATGCGGCGCTCCTTTAAGGGTGTTGGCAAAACCTAACTGCTGCTTTGGTTTCTCAGTATTTTCCGCCCTCGTTTTCGCGGGGGCAAGAGTTCGACGCTTACCTTACGCTTAGTAGCCTTGAGCTCCGGTATCTGGAAACACTGAAAATCCTTTGCCGCAGCGATTTTGTAAACAACTTCTTACAAACGTTGTAGGATAGCATAATTAATGACATGTGAATCGGTTAACTTATTCCATTTGCGGAATATCAGGATGCAGCGGCATAGATGCCATGGCACATATTCTTTCTTGGCCACCGCCAAGCATCGTGGTACCTGTACCTTAGCGCGTTGCCGTTCAACGCCTTGAAAGTCTAAGAGTTTTTCTATGGTTTCACGGATCTCCACGGTGGCTTTCGAAGGCGTCAATGTGCTCGACATCGACGTGCAGGCGCAAATGTCGGCGGGGTTGGTGGCCTTTAATCTCGTTGGTTTGCCTGATAAAGCGGTGGCTGAGAGCCGGGAGCGCGTGCGGGCAGCTTTGTTTTCGCTTGGGCTGTCGTTGCCTGCCAAGCGGTTGACAGTCAATCTTGCGCCTGCGGACTTGCTTAAGGAAGGCTCTCATTTCGATTTACCAATTGCTTTGGCCTTACTCGCTGGTATGGAGATTTTGCCGCTCGAAGAGATGGCGCACTATACGGCTTTGGGCGAATTGGCGCTTGACGGGGCTTTGTCTTCGGTGACGGGGGTGTTGCCTGCCGCGATTTCGGCTTCGGCGCATGGGCGCGGGTTGATTTGTCCGGCCCGCAATGGAGGCGAGGCGGTTTGGGCTGGCGAACTGGACGTTCTGGCCGCTCCGTCGCTGTTGGCCATTATCAATCATTTCAAGGGCACGCAGGTGTTGCGCAGACCGGAGCCGATTTTACAGAGCGACGATGGGCAGTCCGTGCCGGATTTACGCGACATCAAGGGGCAGGAGGTGGCCAAGCGCGCCTTGGAGGTCGTGGCAGCGGGGGGGCATAATCTGCTCATGGTCGGGCCGCCGGGGGCGGGCAAGAGCATGTTGGCCGCGCGGTTGCCGGGATTGCTGCCGCCTTTGGAGCCGGACGAAGCTTTGGAAGTTTCGATGATCCATTCCTTGGCGGGACTGCTGGAAGAAGGCAAATTGTTGCGGCGCAGGCCGTTTCGAGATCCGCATCATTCGGCGTCTTTGCCCGCTTTGGTCGGGGGAGGGGCGCGGGCGAAACCGGGGGAGATTTCTTTGGCGCATAATGGCGTCTTGTTTCTCGACGAGCTGCCGGAGTTCCAGCGCCCGACTTTGGAGGCTTTGCGCCAGCCGTTGGAGACGGGGCGCGCGGTTGTGTCACGCGCCAATCATCATGTGACTTACCCTGCGCGGGTGCAGTTGATCGCCGCGATGAATCCCTGCCGATGCGGACATCTCGACGACCCTTCGCGGACATGCGGGCGCGCGCCGCGCTGCGCCCTCGATTACCAGTCGAAGATTTCCGGGCCTTTGTTCGATCGCATCGATTGCCATATTGACGTGCCTGCGGTGAGCGCGTCCGATTTAGGGTTGCCGCCGCCGCGCGAGGACAGCGCCGTCGTCGCCGCAAGGATCGCGGCGGCGCGGGCGCGTCAGGCGGAGCGTTACCGCAAGCTTGCGAACGACAACGCCACATTCTTCATCCGCACGAACGCCGAAGCCGATGGCGAGCTGCTGGAGAAGGTCGCCGCGCCGGATCAGGCTGGGCGCGTGTTGCTGGCGGAAGCCGCCGAGAAAATGAAGCTTTCGGCGCGGGGCTATCACCGCGTCCTGCGCGTCGCGCGGACTTTGGCCGACCTCGCGGGCGCGGACAGCGTGTCGCGGCTGCATGTTGCCGAGGCGCTTAGCTACCGCAGGGCGGAAGTAGGGCGGTAGGGGGCGCCGCCCCGCCTATACTGCGCAGGTTTTCAAGCTTGCGCTCGTGTTTCTACCGCACCTGATGCGCGCCTGTTGGGCGGCGGCGCAGATGCCGCGATTTATGTCATCAGTCATTTTTGTGCCCGCCGCACGGAAGGCATCGCGTATTTCTTTTTCAAGTTTATTGATGGTTGCGTCATTATAGTGGTCGTTATCTGGATCTTTAAGAATATCCAGCACATATGTTGCGTTGTTTATGTGCGCGTTGCGCGTGATCTGCTTGATGCGGCGTTGCAGAGGGCGGCTCGATATTTGTCCCCCTTGTTTGAAAAGGGATTTTGCTCGCTGAAGTTGACGCTGGATGATAATATTGTTTGCGCCTGAAGTGGGCATTTTCTCTACCAAGTTTAGGCAGGCCTGTCCGGCAAGGCGGAGGGCACGTTTTTTACCGCGTCGAATGGCGGCTTTTTCCTTTCTTGTCGGACTGATTCCAGTCCTGTGTAATGCATAGTCAATGTCGGAGTCGTAGTCTGCGCCTTCAAAGGTTATGGCCATCATATTTTGATCTGCATTTAAATATTCAACGGTTCGATTAATTAATGTTTGAAGCGTACTTGCCATTTCGAGCCTCATAAACAAAGGGTGATTGAAACGCCAGTAGCTGAATTTAGATTGAATGTAAAGACCCATCGCGCGAATAGGCGATGCTGGGCATTGGCTCTTTGCTTCCTCGTTTAGCGGCGCTTGGTCGCGTTGTCGCCTCCCGCCTTCGCCCTTTGGACTCTACGGCGCGGCAAGGCGGCTCCTTGCGATTGCCGCTACTTTTCCTGTTTTTCTATTTTTTCTTCTTTTGCTCCTTTTATTCTTTTTTTGCTTACCGTCTTGAGAGATGGAAGCGCGCTCCCCCCGATTCACGGCTCCGGCATCCAATCTGCTCCGGTTCCGCTAGGGCGGCCTACCCGTTGTCCAAGGTCCCCGGTTTTTCTCCCTCATGCCAGCTGGACAGAGGGACCGTTGGCCTTGCCAACCCTTCCCTTTCCAAAATGCTGCCGGAAAGAAGAAGTGGGAACGATCTTATTATGGTATAAATCACCCGTCAAGAGGAATTTTGGGATTTTTCTAATTTTTTTGACAGGGCGAAGATTGAGGCGTGGGGCTTAGTTGAGGCGGCCTTTCAATCTTGCAATCATATCCATCTTTTCGCGCAGGATGGCTCTGGATTGCCGCGTCGTCTCCCGCCTTCGGCGGGAAACTCCTCGCAATGACAGCCATTTCTTCAGCGCTTTTCTTCATTCCGTCATGCTTTGGCTTGGAGGTTACGATAAATGTCATCATGTTGCGAGATATTAACCATCTTTTGCGCTTGCCCCGCGATGAGTTGTCCTCTATAAAGCCGCTTGCCTTGGCGACGAGGCCAGACCTGTCGGAGACTGCGGGCACTCTTTTCGGAGAGTTTAAAATTGCCAGCAATAGACGGGATTCGAAGCGTAGGCGCGTTTTGTAGCTTTTAGAAGCTGCATTGAGCGTTCACTACGCAAGATTCCTTACTTTGCTCCACATCATGACAGGATTGGCTTTCGCGCCGTCGCGCTGCGAGGGAGCGGTTTTTTTTCGCTTCTTTTCAAGGCGGCAAGGGGCGGTTTTACAAGCAAGGCGGCGTTTCAAGTTTTGAAGCGAGCGCATTGCAGAACATGGAGGTACCATGGATAACAACAAAATCAGCGTAAATCGCGTCGGCAAGGAAAAGCTTGTCGAGGCGTTCGGCGCGGATATCAAAGACGCGGGAATCGTCGTCGTCGTGCAGCAGCTCGGGCTTAACGCTTCCGAGACGCGCGCATTGCGTGTGCTTTTCCGCAAGGAAGACATCGGTTTTAAGGTCGGTAAGAACACGCTTATCAAGATTGCGGTTAAGGGAACCAAGCTGGAACCTTTGGCCAAGATGCTGCGTGGACCTACGGCTTTGGCCTATTCGAAGGACCCGATCGCGGCGGCGCGCGTCGCGGTCGAGTTCGCGAAGAAAAACGACAAGCTCAAGATCGTCGGTGCCGTCATGGGCGACAGCGTGCTGAACGAGGCGCAGACGAAAGCGCTTGCCAGCCTGCCATCGCTCGATCAACTGCGCGGCAAGATCGTCGGGCTTTTGGTGGCTCCTGCGACCAAGATCGCCTGCGTGTTGCAAGCTCCGGCTGGCCAGCTCGCGCGCGTGATGTCGGCGAAGTCGAAACTGGCGGCTTAATGTCGTTCGAAGTTTTTGTTTCCATCCAAGTGCAACTGAAGGAGAGACGTTATGGCTAATCTAGAAAAAATCGTTGAGGAATTGTCCGCTTTGACCGTTCTCGAAGCGGCTGAATTGTCGAAGATGCTTGAGGAGAAGTGGGGCGTCAGCGCCGCAGCTCCGGTGGCGGTCGCGGCGGTTGCTGGCGGCGCGGCGGCGGCTCCGGCGGAAGAGCAGACCGAGTTCACGCTCGTTCTCGCCAAGGCGGGCGACAAGAAGATCGAAGTCATTAAGGAAGTTCGCGCGATCACCGGCCTCGGCCTCAAGGAAGCCAAGGACCTCGTCGAAGGCGCTCCGAAGACCGTCAAGGAAGGTCTGTCGAAGGCCGATGCCGAGAAGTTCAAGAAGCAGCTTGAAACGGCTGGCGCAGTGGCAGAACTTAAGTAAGCTTTGTCGCTTGCTTGACCAAGTTGAAAATCCCGCCGGAAACGGCGGGATTTTTTTTACCCCCACTTCACGCCGAGGATTTGCGCGAGTCTCGCGTAGCCTTCGGAGAGATTTGTTTGCTCAGTTTTTCCCTGACGCAAAAAGTCCTCGAGCGGGTCGTAGAGGGCGATGGCTTCGTCCACTTCCCGGTTACTGCCTTTGCGATAGGCGCCGAGGCGGATCATTTCCGCCATGTTTTCGTAAGCGGCCAAGTGGCGGCGGGCCGCCGCCACGATTTGGTTTTCATCGTCGCGGTTGCAGCCTGGCATTGTTCGCGACACGCTGCGCAAGACGTTGACGGCGGGAAAGCGTCCGCGTTCCGCGATGGCGCGTTCGAGCACGATGTGGCCGTCGAGGATTCCTCGCGCGGCGTCGGCTATCGGTTCGTTATGATCGTCGCCGTCGACCAGCACCGTGAACAGGCCCGTGATAGTGCCTTTGCCTTTTTCGCCCGGCCCTGCGCGTTCGAGCAGTTTCGGCAGTTCTGAAAAGGTGGTCGGCGGGTAGCCTTTGGTCGTCGGAGGTTCTCCGGCGGCGAGGCCGATTTCGCGTTGCGACATGGCAAAGCGCGTCACGCTGTCCATCAGGCACAGCACATCGCGGCTTTGGTCGCGGAAATATTCCGCGATGGCGAGCGTCATGTAGGCGGCCTGTCTGCGCATGAGGGGCGCTTCGTCCGAGGTCGCGACGATGACGACGCTGCGGGCCAAGCCTTCCTCGCCCAAGTCGTCGTGGATGAATTCCTGAACTTCGCGGCCACGTTCGCCGATCAGGCCGATGACGGAGATATCCGCCGAGGTATAACGCGCGATCATGGACATCAGCACCGACTTTCCGACGCCGGAGCCTGCAAAGATGCCCATGCGCTGGCCTTTGCAGCAGGTCAGAAAAGCGTTTAACGCGCGAACGCCGAGATCGAGTTTGCCGCCGACCCTCTGCCGCGCATGGGCGGGGGGCGGGGCGTTGCGGATGGCTTTGGGATCCGCGCCATGCGGCAAGGGGCCTTTGCCGTCGATGGGTTCTCCCAGCGCGTTGACGACGCGTCCCAGCCATTCGTTGGTCGGCGTGACGGAGGGTTGCGCCGTGGCCATATCGACCTTGCAGCCAAGACCTACGCCATCCAGCGGCGCGAAAGGCAGCATTAGCGCACGGCCTTCGCGGAAGCCTACGGTTTCGCACAGAACTTGCCGTCCGTTCGACGCGGAGATTAGGCAACGGCCTCCTACCGATAAGTGGCGTTCGATTCCCGCGACCTCGATGAGCAAACCCTGCACGCCGACGACGCGGCCAAACAGGCGCTCGGACGACAGGGATTCGATTCGGTGCAGCAGGCGCGAGGTGGAGAGGGGCATGGTCGAGACTATCGGTAAGGGGATTGAGCGTGTATAGCTTAAGCGGGCGCTTTCGTCTCTCCTTGTTTCTCGCGCAACACTCTCAAAATCCTGTCATTCGCTTGTTAACTATGTTTTACTTTTTGTTAAACTCTTGTGCTAGGATTATGGTTAACGCGGGAGAGAATCGCCGTGAAGTCAGTGCGGCGGAGCGTTTCTTTGCGGGCTATTGCAGCGTCTTCAGTGGTTGTGCGGTAACGACCTTTAACTCATGAGGCAAAAATATGCGCGTGCTGCTCGTCGAGGATGATACCTCTGTTGCTAAGAGCATTGAGCTTATGTTGCAGGCCGAGGGATTCATCGTCGATACGACCGATCTTGGCGAAGACGGTTTGGAAATCGGCAAAATCTATGATTACGATATCATCATCCTTGATTTGATGTTGCCTGACATTGACGGGTATGAGGTGCTGCGGCGTTTGCGCGCGGCGCGGGTTTCGACGCCGATTCTGATTCTTTCAGGGCTTTCGGAGCTTGACAACAAGATTAAGGGACTTGGGTTCGGCGCCGACGATTATCTGACGAAGCCTTTTGATCGTCGCGAGCTGGTCGCGCGCATTCATGCTATCATTCGCCGCAGTAAGGGCCATTCGGACAGCGTGATTCGCACCGGCAAGCTGATCGTCAATCTCGATACGCGCACCGTGGAAGTGGACGGCGCTCCTTTGCATCTCACGGGCAAGGAGTATGGGATTCTGGAGCTACTTTCTCTGCGCAAGGGAACGACGTTGACCAAGGAGATGTTCCTCAATCATCTTTATGGCGGCATGGACGAGCCTGAGCTTAAGATTATTGACGTTTTCGTGTGCAAGCTGCGCAAGAAGTTGGCGCAGGCGGCGGGCGGCGAGAATTATATCGAAACGGTCTGGGGGCGAGGTTATGTTCTGCGCGACCCGGCTGGATCAGAGAACGCCAAGGCTTCTGCGATTAATAGGGCCTGATCTTTCCGCCATTGTGCAAGGACGGCGCCATGTATTCCGATGTCGTCGATTTGCAGGAATTTTACGACAGTCTTCTGGGGCAGACTGCGCGGCGTGTTTTGCGCGCGCAGGTTCGCGCGATATGGCCCAACCTTGCGGGCGAGCGTGTGCTTGCGCTCGGTTATGCCGTTCCTCTTCTGCGCGGCTGGGCGCAAGACGCTTCGACGCTCGCTGCCATGATGCCGGCGGAGCAGGGAGTCGCCTATTGGCCACGCGAAGGTCCCAATATTTCCACGCTGGTTGATCCGGCGAATTTGCCGCTCGCCGATCAGTCCGTCGATCGCGTGATTGTGATGCATGGACTTGAGGGTGCGTCCGCGCCTCAGGCTTTGTTGCGCGAGATTTGGCGCGTGATGAGGGGGCAGGGGCGGCTTTTGATGATTGTGACCAATCGTCGCGGGCTTTGGGCGCGTAAGGACGGAACGCCGTTCGGGATAGGGCGCCCCTACTCGTCCTTCCAGATTAAGGATTTTTTGCGCGAACAGGGATTTTTAGCTGAGCGGGTCTGGCAGGCGCTTTATGTTCCGCCGACTACGTCGCGGCTTGTCTTGTCGATGGCCGATGGATTCGAGCGCTATGGCAGAGCCTGTTTCCCTGGGTTTGGCGGCGCGCTGATGTTGGAGGCGGGCAAGCAGATTTTTGCGCCGACTAGGCGGAGTTTTTCATCACGCAAGCTGGTCGTGTCGTTGCCTGCGCTGGAACCTGCATCTTCGTAGGCTATTTTCGGCGCAGGGGTTATAATTATATATACCTATGGCACGTGAAGAGTTGGCAGAATGATGCTCCACAATGCGAAAGCGCGTTGAATCTTTGTTAATCGAGCCGTGCTTCAAGGCGCCAATGATGAGAATGACCAGCAAGTGGCTGCTTGGCAATCGACAATTTCGGCAAATAACAGGCGTTGAGCCGGAAGCTTTCCGTACGATGGCGGCACGTCTTGCGCCCTGCGCTCAGGCGCGTCCGCGATTTGGAAATCCGACGACGGACGAAGTTGCTCTTTGCCCAAAGCCGCGCAGGCCTATGCCGCCAAGTTTTCCTTCGTTGCGGGCATTGTCATATCTTGGGCGGGTTACTTTACCAGCGAGGCAGGGACGGTCTTCTTTTGAGTTTGCGTACGCGAAGGAATGGTATAGCCATTCCTCGCCGTTTGCATGATATGGACGAATCGTTGGTTTGGCAGCGTGTCTGGGGAGGCGCGGAGTATGTCGATGAAAGGAATAATATTTCCTGATTGGATGATTTCACAGCCTAGATCTACCCATGGACTGAAGTGGATGGCATTGGCTGGACAGGAAACGGACGGACTTAAGGTGGGGTCTCGCCGGTTAAGTTTTCCTGGCTATGCGGCCAGCTGTTTATATTCTGACACTACCTCTTTTCTTTCATGATTTGAATCCTTTTCTGTTGGTTGTTGTTGAGCCTGTGGGGATGTGGGCAACGCCCTTTCTTGCGTTGTCCACATATCCACAGGCTGGTTGGCCGCAAAAATCTGGCTGGGCGTACGGTAGCCCAAGGCTTGATGTTTGCGTTCGTCGTTGTAAAAATTCAGCCAGGCTCCGATGCCGCTCCGCGCTTCCGCTACGGTCGCGTAGGCCTTGATGTGAGCTGGCTGGCAAAAACTGGGCAGGAAATGGCGGAGAGTTAAGGTGTGG
>JBEOJY010000016.1:0-6197 GCA_040275305.1 Bdellovibrionales bacterium
AATACCACACCTTAACTCTCCGCCATTTCCTGCCCAGTTTTTGCCAGCCAGCTCATTCAATGATAGACTGAAGTTCTTGGTCTGTGCCAAGCAGCGTATGATCGTTGTTAGCAAGGGCTGTGATAGCGTTGTTCTGTTTGTTGCTGTACGCCTGTTGCTCGTGTGCCTGAAGGGGGCCAAACTTATTGATGCGCTCTTTAACCCTCTCGCGTTCAAGTTTGAAGTGGTCGATGAGTACGTCCCGTATCTCCTGAAAATCCATAAGTGCCATCGCAGGGTTACTTGTTAAGTTCGCTCCAAGGTTAAGAAGGCTGCGGGATATACGCAATGCCTCTTTTGGTTCGCGGGTACGCAATGATAGCCTGATCTCACGATCTAGGCCTTGTGGATGCAGGGTAGGCGGTAAGGGAAAGCGAAGGTAGTAGATATTGTGCCGTGATAAGGTCAAATAGTGCAGATTATACATGCGGATGCCCCACTTTGAGGGCACACCAGCAAAACAGCATCTAACCTGTTGATTTAAAAGAGATGGCGTCCCCTACGGGATTCGAACCCGTGTTACCACCGTGAAAGGGTGATGTCCTGGGCCTCTAGACGAAGGGGACAAGGGGCCGGAACTGAACTGAAGCCAGCCTTATACACCGGAAATGGCGCAAGTCCATAAAAAACACGCCGGAAAGCCAAAAAGCTTATGAATCTGGCAAATCGGCGTCCCCTATGTCCTCCGGGGCGAGGCCCAAGATCTTATAGGCAAGGGCAGGGGCAAAACCTGCGCGGGCAAAAGCGGCGACCTCGCGGTGGGCTCGCATGGACTGGCGCGTTCTCGCCTCGGCGGGTTCCTGAGCTTCCTCCCTCTCACGCGCCGAAGGCCCCGCCGCGCGGAAGGGGCCTAGCCTGCGTTTGCGGGCAAAGGCCATCGCGGCGAGCCACTCGTCCTGTTCGCGCGCCGTGTCATCTGTCGAGCCGTCCCGAACGCTGTCCTGAGCATGCTGCTCCAGACTTTGCGAAATCAGGGTGTCTGGCACGCCCTTTTGCGAGAGTTTTTGCCTGATGACGTGGCGCGACCGCCCGGCGCGACGCAGGCTCGCGACCTTCATGTCGGCGAAGGCCTTGTCGTTAAGCGCTCCGGAAGCCCTGTGCTTGGCGATAATCCCCTCGATTTGCAGCCGCAACGCAGCCTGTCGATCTTGGTCCGCAGCGAAGTCAGGATGCGCCATGGCCGTGCGCCGCAGTTTCGTAAGCAGCATCCGGCGCAAAGACGCCTCCGAAGTCGCATAGCGGCTCAAATAATGCAAAGCGGCATGGGCGAGAGAATCTGGCGTGGGAATAGGGAAGGATCGACGGCGCGCGCGAGGCATGTTTCAGTACCCAGATCAAGGGCGAGCCAGCGTCATAAACATCCGGCTGCGCATCAATCAATAATTAAGAGGCTTGCGCCTAGGCTCGCCATATTACGGCAACCCAGAACGGAACGCCATGCAACTGCAATCACGCCGCGAACGATATCTGTATTTTCTGGAATTACGCGACGATATTGTCTCTCCCGTCCCGCGCGCCCGCGAGGCGGAGTTGCGCCGCGCTCAGGCGCTGGAAGCGATCGGCTCAATCCGGGAATGGCTAAGGCGCGCGGACCTTCAGCATAAGGTATCGTCCATGGTGGCAACCGCGCTGGGGCAAATTCTGATTACCTGCGAGGAGGATGTCATAAGCCGCATGCTGCATGAGGAGTTTGTCCCGGTCGTGGCGGTCCGCAACGGAGCGACTTACGTGGCAAACCTCGGGAAACCGCTGGTCGGCGAAAGGTTAAGATCAAAGGTTGGATAGGGATGTTGGCCTGCTCGCGGCCACAAAATGAGCTAAAGATCGCGTAAAGCTTGACTTTCACGCCAAATTTATGGACATTGCGCCGCTTGGCCAGCGCGGAGCCTCCTCCGGCATGGGCGCAGTCTGGCACATATATATAAATATCAAAAATATCGGGAATGCGGAGACCGCCATGGCGAAGACGAAGAACGACATTAAATTGGTTAGCTCGGCCAACACGGGTTTTTTCTATGTGACCAAAAAAAACCCCAAGAACAACACCAAGAAGCTTGAGCTGAAGAAGTACGACCCAGTCGCGCGCAAGCACGTCGTCTTCAAGGAAGGCAAGATCAAGGAAAGCAAGAAGAGCTAAAACCGTTCCACGATCTTGTTGAGGCTCGATCAATCGGGCCGCCCCATGAACTACCGCCACATCTACCACGCAGGAAACAGATGCGATGTCGTCAAGCACCTAGCCTTGACGCTCGTGCTTGCGTATTTGTGCGTCAAGGAAGCCGGGTTCTGCGTACTGGATACCCATGCGGGCTGTGGCCGTTATGATCTGGAAGACGCCCGCGCCGCCAAAACCGCCGAAGCCCGCGAAGGCATCCTGAGCTTGCTCAAAGCATCAGCCATGCAAGGGCAGGAGCCGCAACGATCCGAAGAACTCAAGGATTATCTGGATGTGCTGCAACGGCTCAATCCGGGCTGGAATCCTGCCGATCCAGAGGCGACTGGCTTCCGGCTCTATCCCGGCTCGCCCTGTTTGACCGCCAGCTTGTTGCGCCCGCAGGACCGCTTGGTCGCGTGCGAACTGCATGAGGAAGACGCCGCAGAGCTCAAGCGCAACATGCGCGGCTTTCCGCAAGCGCAAATCCACGCGCGAGACGGGTATCAAGCGCTGCGAGCCTTCCTGCCGCCGCCCGAGAAGCGCGGTATGGTCCTGATCGATCCGCCTTATGAAGACGCCGAGGAGCTGGAAAAGCTCCCCGGCATCCTGGCCGAAGCATGGAAACGCTGGCCGCAAGGGATTTATATGCTCTGGTATCCCGTGAAGGAGCGCCCCGCCATCTGGCGCTTTCATGAGGCTCTGCGAGGACATGGGCTGGCCTCGTCGTTCGACGAAGCCGGGAAATCTCAAGGAGAATCAAAGCTTTTATGCGCGGAATTCGTCTATCATGAGGAAATTCGCTCCGATCGGCTTAACGGTTCGGGCCTGATCGTGCTTAATCCCCCTTGGCAGCTTGCCGACAGTCTGCGCAAACTTTTCCCGTTACTGCACAAGGCGTTAGGGACGGACCACGCAGGGGGAAGCGTGTCATTCCTGTAAGCCGGAGATACGGTTTCGATTTGACATCCTGAGGCCCATAGCCTATAAACCCGTCTTTTCCGGCATTAAGAGAGTTAAGAGATGAAACGTACATATCAACCCAGCAAACTGGTGCGCAAGCGCCGCCACGGATTTCGTGCCCGCATGGCGACCTGTGGAGGCCGCAAAGTTCTCGCTCGCCGTCGCGCGCAGGGACGCAAGCGCCTCTCGGCCTAACGCTTGAACGCCGCAGATTCAGCCCCTGCATTTGGCGTCTTGCGCCATCGCGCGGCGTTTCTCGCTGCGGCGCAGAGCGGCAAGAAGTGGGTCGCTCCCGGTTTTATCCTGCAAATTGATACCCCCCGGAATGTGGTGGAACCGCCAGTCCTTCTCTATGGCCTGACCGCCAGCAAAAAAATCGGTAACGCCGTCACGCGCAACCGCGCGCGTCGCCGCCTCCGAGCGCTGGCAAAGGAAATCCTTTCTGCCCACGCGTCGCTCGGGTACCATTATGTGTTGATCGCGCGAAAGATAACACCCGATTGCGCCTATGCCGACCTACGCCGCGATTTGACGACGGCGCTGCGCAGGTTCAAGCTCTGGCGCGATGAAGCTTAGAAAACTGATATCCAACATCGTTGGCGCAATCTTGCTGGGCTTAATCTGGCTCTACCGCCATAGTCTTTCCCTCTGGCTGGGCCGCGCCTGCCGCTTCCTGCCGACATGCTCGGCCTATGCCGAAGAAGCCATCATCCGCCATGGTCCGTGGAAAGGAAGCGCTCTGGCCGCGCGCAGAATCTGCCGTTGTCACCCATGGGGCGGAAGCGGCTACGACCCTGTGCCATAATCCCGCCGCGACTTCCTCCCCCTCGTGGGGAGGGGATTACGCCTCGCTAGCTTCGTTGTTTTCAGCTTCTTTCTCATTTTTGCTTCTTTCTCCTTTCATCCATTTTTCTCTACCTTCCTATTCTTCTGTCCTCTGGTATGGAGAGCTCCCCGCCATCACGGTCCGGTTCCCTGTCTGCCCCGGCCCCCGCTTAGGGTGGCCTACCCGCCTTCTGGACCCTCGGTTCTTTTCCCGTATATCTGCAGCTAACGGGACCGCCGGTTCTTCCGGCACTCCTTCGGATTTTTCAACCTAAAGAAGTGGGATGTTTATATCATATGTGGGATTATTGCGTCAATAGGTTTTTAGGGATTTTTCCAAATATTTTTTGGGCATGCGCAATGCCCATGATAATTCGAAAAAGCATCCCCAAGGGCCGTCATTGCGAGGAGCGAAGCGACGCGGCAATCCAGAGCCACACAGGACAACGCTTGCGACTCTGGATCGCTTCGCTGTGCTCGCGATGACGATGCAAGTGGAATGTCCGAGAATAAATTGAAACGACTATAAATATACCTATCGCATGTGAAGAGTCGGCAAGAATTCACCGATAGCAAGGCATAACGGGACGAAGAAAGGTTGTGAAGGAAAGGCCGCCATTGCGAGCCGCCTTCTTGGGGCAAGGCGATGCTGGGGGTGCGAGGCGAAGCGCATTATTTACGCCCAATCTCCCGATATGGTATCCTCACGTCCGTTCTTCCGATTCCTCGGAGCCTTAAAGCATGTCCTTGCCGCGCAAATTCTTCGACCCGTCCTTCCGCCACAGGCATTTGGGGGGATTCTTTTCCGCGCTGGTCGGAATTATGGTTTTTCTGGCCACCTTCGCGACGGCCGCCGAGGCGACGCTTTCTGCCGTAACGCTGACTTGGGATCGCGGGATGCGCGAAATGCTGACGGTCGAGATTCCCGCCGTCGAAGACGAATCTTCCATGCCGCAGGAAGAGCGCGTGCGCCAGACCCTCGCAATTTTGCGCGCGATCCCGGACATCGCCAAAGCGACTCCCTTGCCGGAAAAAGAGGCGATGAAACTTTTGTCGCCATGGATACGTTCGCAGGAATTGCTGAAGACGCTGCCGATTCCAGCTCTTATCGACGTGGAGCGCAGGCCGGGAAGTGGCCTGCTGGCCGAAGACATTCGCCGGAAAATTCAGGCTGCCGCGAGCGATGCGCGCGTGGATGATCACGCCGAGTGGATCAAAGACCTCACGCGGTTCGTGGATGGGTTGACGATTTTTGGGGGCGTCATGATCGTCCTGACCGGATTGACGTTGGCGATTGCGGTAAGCCTCCTGTGTCGCGCGGTCATGGTGACGGAACGCGAAACCGTGACGCTCCTCCACTCGATGGGAGCGGAAGACAGCGATATTGCGCGGCACTTCGAGCATCAGGCGCGAAGACTGGCGATCCCGGCGTCGTTGGCGGGCTTTATGTTGGCTATCCCTTGCGCGGGCCTGTGCCTGTATTTCTTGCGCCACTTTGCCGATGCGTCTCTGCTTCCAGCATTGCATTGGGTGGGGCTGGCATTTGCTGTTATACTTGTTCCTGTAGGTGCGATGGTGATCGCGGCCATATCGGCGCGCGTGTCCGCGCAAGGCTTTCTTCGGGCCATGCCATGAATATGAGGCTTCCCAGTCTGCGCTTCTTGCGAAATCTTATCCTCATGTCGGGCTTTCTGTCGGCGGCATGGTTCGCGGGCCTGATGGTGTTTGTCGCGCATGTGAAAACGATGAAGGAACCCGACCCGGTGAGCGTGGAATCCGCTGACGCCGTTGTCGTTCTAACAGGCGGAAGCGAGCGCGTAGACGCAGGATTCCAACTGCTGGCCGCAGGCAAGGGCAAGAAGCTGTTCATCTCTGGCGTTCATCCGGGCCTGACCCTCGATCATATGCAGCTAGGCAGCTTCGCGCCGGACAAGGATCTTCGCGCCTGTTGCGTCGAGCTGGGGCACGAGGCCGGGAGCACGATGGGCAACGCGGAGGAAACCCGCGTCTGGATGCGCCGCGAAGGCTATCATTCCCTGCGCCTCGTCACGGCCAACTACCACATGCTCCGCAGCGAAATCATCTTCCGCGCCGCCTTGCCGGATATCGACATCGCGACTTATCCTGTATCGCCAAATACCGTGCGTCTGGACGAGTGGTGGGCGCGACCCGGCACGGCCAGCTTGCTGGTCACCGAATATAACAAATACCTCATGGC
>JBEOJY010000017.1:0-12171 GCA_040275305.1 Bdellovibrionales bacterium
ACGGCCCTTTTTGCGGCGCTTGTCTTGCGTTCCAGAAAACAGCTTGGGAGTTACCAAAAAATTAGATTATCGCCGTTTCCCGGCTTTGAAAAAGCAAGAAACAACTAAAATTTGACAGCAGGCTCTACCGCAAAAAAAAATACGGAAAATTCCTTCTTTTTCTGTTGACTAGATATTTCCATATATGCAATGAATGCTCCCACTTCCTGACCGAAAGCGAAGGAAGCGTTGTTCAGGACAACGGGCCCACTGGCTGCGCAGCATGTGGGGGAAAAACCGAAGACCGGGGCAACGGGATGGCATCCCTAAGCGGAAGCCGGGGCAGATTGGGATCCGGATACCGTGATGGCGGGAGGCGCGCCTCTTTTTTCAGGGAAAACTCGGTACTTGCGAACCTATAACGCGACAAAGGAACTAAAATGAATGAACCAGCCAGCAAAAAGGAAAGCGGACAAAAAACGCGAGCGGCGATCTCCGTGAGTTACGCCACTTCTCCCAGCAAACTCTCCGCCGCCTGACGCGCGGCGTCGGTGACGCGCGAACCCGCCAGCATCCGCGCGATTTCTTCGCGCCGGGCCCCATCGTTCAGCGCCTCTACCTGCGTCATCGCCTGCCCATCCGTCACGCGCTTGGAAACGCGCATATGGGTTTGTCCACGCGCCGCGACCTGAGGACTATGCGTCACCACCAGAATTTGCGTTTTCTGGGCGAGCTGCGCGAGGCGCTCGCCGACCGCAGAAGCCGTCGCGCCTCCGATGCCGGAATCCACCTCGTCGAACACAAGGCTCGGCGCGACGCCGGTTTTCTGGGCCGTCTGCGTCGCCAACGCGACCTTAAGCGCCAGCATAAAGCGCGACAATTCTCCCCCGGACGCAACCTTGTGCAACGGTCCCGGCGCAGCCCCCGGATTGGCCGCAATCAAAAATGTCACGCGCTCAAGCCCCTGTGCCACCGCCTGCTCTTCCGTCAACGCCACGATATCAACGACGAACTTCGCGCGTTCAAGCTTAAGCGGCGACATTTCCTTCGCCAACGCCTTCTCAAGTTTCAGCGCCGCCGAACGCCGCGCGGCCCCCAATGCCTCCGCAAGCTCGCGCCAAGCCGCCTTGGTCGCTGCGACCTGCGCAGCAAGCGCCTTAAGACTATAGCCGCCATCGGTCAGCATCGCGAGCCTACCTTCCAACCTCAGCCGCGCTTCCGGCAAAGCCTCGACCGGAACGCTATGCTTACGCGCCGCCGCGCGAAGCGCGAACAACCGCTCTTCGAGCAGAACCAAAGCTTCAGGATCTTGATCCACCGAAGAAAGCTCCCGCGCGACGCGCTGCGCCGCTTCCGCCGCCTCGTCCGCCGCGCGGTCGATTTGAGCGAGCAACTCAGCCAAATGAGGGGCCTTGTCCACTGCCCGCGCAACCGCCTTCCCGGCCTGAGCCAAAACGGCAACCGCGCCGCGCTCGCCTTCCAACGCGCGCTCCGCCGTCTGTAACGATTCCAGAATTTTTCCACGATGCTGCAACGCGACCCGCCGCTCGGCCAATTTGGCTTCCTCGCCTGCCTGCGGCGCAAGCCGTTCCAGCTCCTCGACCGCCGCCGTCAGAAACGCGATTTCGTCATGAGATCGGTCGCGCAGGGCCACGGCTTCGCGCAGACGGTCCTCAGCCCCTTTCCAGACGGAATAAGCCTTCTCCACCCGCGCGCGCAACGCCTCGGCCCCCGCGAATCCATCCAGAACCTCGCGATGCGTCACGGGATTCAACAAGCCACGCGCTTCGAATTGGCCATGGACTTCGAGAAGACATTCCCCAAATCTGCGCAACAGCGCGATGCCGACTGGCTGATCGTTCACAAATGCTCGGCTCTTGCCGTCGCGCTGCACCGAACGTCGGAGAATAAGAGGATTTTCGACCGCCAGCCCCTGCTCCTCCGCCAGCGCGAAAACTGGGTGGCGCTCAGACAACGAAAACTCCGCCGTGACCGCCGCGAACGGCGCTCCCGATCGGATCAATCCCGCCTCGCCGCGTTCGCCCAAGGCCAGCCCAAGCGCGTCAAGCACGATGGATTTTCCTGCGCCCGTCTCGCCAGTAAACACATTGAGTCCGGACCCCGGCTCCAACGCAAGCTTGTCGATCAACACGACATCCTGAATAACTAATCGCGTGAGCATGGCGCTAAAATCCCCGCCATCTGTTAACAAAATTTATCTGGAACGCCAGACATCCCACATCCATGATTTACTATTCTTATCGGACGAACTTTCGTCCTGCTTCTTTTCTTTGTCATCTTTGACGCTGTTTTGATCCATTTTATCGTCGCCGCTGACTTCTTTCTGTTCTGGTTGTTTGGCTGAATCGTAAACCGCTGTCCCGGATTCTGATCCCTGCGCGAGAAATTCGGCCTTTTTCTCGGCGCCCTCGTCTTTCATCATCATAAAATCCGGCGGCAAAGCGCGGTCTTTGCTCTTCTCCGATTCCTCCGTCTTCGCGCGCTCAACCGCTGCGGGCTTGTGTCCCGCAAGTTTCGCTGTTGAATCCTCTGACGCCTTATCCTTCTGAACCAAAACGGTATCCGCCGTGCCCCCCGCGACAAGCCCTCGCTTCGCCAACAATCGATAAGCGTCCTGATACCAGTCGCTCCCCGGAAAATTATGTCCAAGAACCGCCGCGTTACGCTTGGCTTCCTCGACGATACCAAGCGACAAATAGGCTTCGACCAATCGCTCCAGCGCCTCAGGCACATGGCTCGTCGTCTGATACTGGTCGATCACAGCCCGAAATCTTCCAACGGCGGCGATGTAAACCTTCTGCTTGAGATACCACCGCCCGATTTCCATCTCGGCCCCGGCCAGATGGTCGTTAATGAGAGCTATTTTTAACACCGCATCGCGCGCATAAACCGTATCGGGGAATCGGCTGATAATATCCTGCATGGCCCTCAAAGCGTCGCGAGCGAAACCTTGATCGCGCCGCACATCGGCAATTCTCTCGTAATGACACAAAGCCCGCAGATAGTAGGCGTAGGAAACCGCCGGGTGGCCCGGATGCAGATCAATGAAGTCGCTTAAGACCTTCACCGCCTCATCGTAATCCATTTCAAGATAGTCGGCATAGGCCTCCATAAGTTGGGCGCGTGTCGCCCATAGCGAATAGGGGTGCTGGCGTTCGACTTCTGAAAAAGCCTTGGCCGCTTCGCGCCGCTCGCCCTGATCGAGAAGATTCATCGCGCGATTATAAAGCGTATCGACCGGTTCGTCAGGCGGAAGAACATCCTTCCCCCCGTCGCCAGAGCATGCGGCCAACACCCCGCACAAGCCGAAGGTTAACAACGCAAAGCGCAGTCCGCGCATCGAAAATTTGATCATCATGTCTCGCCGGGTGTTTTGGCTACGGAAAAAGCAGGACTCTCCGCTTATAGCAAACCTACGGCTCGCCTGAACACACAAATGGCATGTTGGGCGCGAAAGAAAAACGTCCTGACAATTCCAAGCGATTCAGCTAAGAACATCGAACATGCACGTACTACATATCATGGCTGGACGAGGACTCGGCGGAGCGGAAACCTATTCCACCGATGTTATGATGGGCCTTCAGCAAACAGGCCTCAGCCAAACCATCGTCATGTCGCGCCGTGCGCCGCGCTTCGAAACCATGCAGAAATCCGGCCTCAAAATTGCCCCCTTTGTGCTCGATGTTCCCCTGCGCTTCTGGCAAAGATTTCGCCTGCGCGCGCTAATTCAACGGGAAAAACCAGATATCGTGCATTGCTGGATGCGTCGCGCCGCCAGCCTTATGCCGCGCCGCGCCGACACGGCTTGGCATCGCGCTGTCGCAGACTTGCCCGACCCAGAAACCACTTTCTCGCCAGATGCGGTCTGCGAAGAAGCTTCCCCGATAAATTACCTGCCGCGCGCCGTGATTGGGTGGTTCGGAGGCTATTACGTGCCGTCCAAATTCCGCGCTTGCACGCATTTTGTCGGTGTAACGCCAGACATCGTCCGCCACATGGCGGAAAATGGCGTCGACCCAACGCGGGCAGCCTTCATCCCGACTTTTCCAGACATTTCAGACGCGACCAAAATCGACCGCAAATCTCTCGACACGCCGGAAAATGCCAAAGTCCTCCTGACGCTCTCGCGCCTGCACCCCAAAAAAGGCCTCGATACTTTTCTCCGCGCGTTGGCCGACATGCCCGGAGTCTATGGCTGGCTGGCCGGAGACGGCCCCATCCATCGCCAACTGGATGCGCTCGCCAAATCCTTAGGATTGTCCGACCGCGTCAGATTTCTCGGCTGGAGAACGGACCGGGCCTCTCTGCTCGCTTCAGCGGATGTTTGCGTGCTGCCATCCCGTCACGAGCCCTTCGGAACCGTAACGCTGGAAGCGTGGGCCGCCAATATTCCGCTTGTCGCCTGCATGAGCGCAGGTCCCGCCGCGACGATCAAGGATAACGAAACCGGCCTTTTGGTTCCCATCGACAATGTCAGCGCCTTAACCCAAGCCATGCAACGCGCCATCAACGACCAATCCTTGCGCCGGAAACTCATCGAGCAAGGACACGCCGCCTATCTGAAGTCTTACACGCGCGAAGCCGTCATCAAGCAATGGCTGTCGTATTACCAAAATCTTGCGACATGGCAAAAATTCAGCCCTCCCTAAACAACATGAATGCGCCCGCTCCAACGCGCCGTTTCGGCATCAAGCAAATGGGTCCGTCAACCACACTAGCGGTATTTGCAATCCTGTTAATAGCAGGACATTTTTCCGGAGGGGTATGGGCTATCGGAGGCATAGCGCTGGCCACCCTGCTCGCCTTCGCAAGCGTTGTTTCAGAACGCAAAATGCCAAAACCGGACCCGTGCCTTCTCGCCATAGCCCTGCTTGCGCTCACATGGATGGCAGCGTCAATCGGATGGTCGGTCAGCCCCAACATTTCTATCCATAAATGCGTTCGTCTCGCAACCGTGTTTCTCCCCCTGATCCTACTGACCAGCCCTAACATAAAAGCCAAAGCGAATTCAGTTTTTATCTTTCCGGTCATAGCCTTGACCATAATGATCGGCGCGTTGGCCCTAGGCATGGAACTTAAACTAGGCGGCCCGATGCAAGAGCTCTTGCATCATGGCGAAGTCGAACTGACTAAATATAACCGAGGACTAACCTATGTGATCCTGCTCGCCTTTCCTGTGATGGCCTGGATCAAATCAAACGGCTCGGCCTTTCCTTTCCCGGCATCTTCGCGCACCCCCCGCTTCAAACGCAGCGAGATCATGCTCGCGCTCTTCATATTAGCCCTGCTGTTTCCGGCAAGCTTGACCGAATCCAGTTCAGGGAAACTGGCCTTAATCGTCGGTCTCGCCATCACGCTCGCAGCCAGCCTTGGCCCCGTGCTTGTGACAAGGATCCTGATGGTCCTGCCTGCGACGCTGGTCGCATGGCCCTATGCGGCAAGAAGCCTGTTCGTCAAATTCCATGACCATCTGGATATCCTCCCCGCCTCATGGCATCACCGCATGGAAATCTGGGATTACATGTCCTGGCGCATTCTCGAAAAACCGTGGCTTGGCTGGGGCTTGGGAACCAGCCATGTTCTGCCGTTTCAAGAACCGAACGGAGCCCTTTATGAATACGCGATCAATGCGGCCGCGCACCCTCATAATGCCGTCACCGAATTATGGGTCGAACTTGGACTTCCGGGATTGGCTTTGGGGATAATTTTCGCCTATTGGGCATTAAAAAAAGCAACCCGCCTGCCCCCCGCCATCATCCCCTTCGCGCTGGGGGGGTGGGCTGCCGCGCTGTGCCTGTCGCTCATCGCCTATGACTTCTGGACGGACTCGCTCTTCGCCGCCTTCGCATTGACGGGATTCGCCTTTTCTCTGCTCGACCACAATCGCAAAGACTGTATCCAAAACGCTAGGCGCAGGCCCTTATAAAATCCCGATCTCAATCAAAGCCTCTTTCAGAGCCTTGCGCATCGCAGACATGCCTTTCCCTGACGGAATGACATAATCGGCGCGCCGCTTTTTCTCCGCCTCCGGCAGCTGTCGCGCAAGAATGGCTTCAAGTTTTTCTTGCGTCATGTCGGCGCGTTTCATGACGCGGGCCCGTCGCACAGCCTCTGGTGCCGACATGCACAAAACGACATCGCACCGAGCTTCCGCGCCCGTCTCATACAAAAGAGGAATATCCAAAACCACAGCCCTCGCCTTCTTGCGCTGTGCCTCCTCAAAAAACTCACGTTCCGCCTCACGGACAAGAGGATGAAGGACGCTCTCCAGCTTTTTAAGACTATCGGGATTTTCATAAACAATTTTTGCCAATACTCTGCGCTTGATCACACCCCTGCCATCCCAATAGTGACGAACGGCGTCCGGAAACAATTCAGCAACTTGGTCAGCCGCCGCGCCGTTGGGAGCAAGCAAATCATGAACAACCGCATCCGCATCATGAACCGGAAAACCAAACCCGCGCATGATGCGAGCCGCAGTGCTCTTGCCCATGCCAATCCCACCAGTAAGCCCGATAATCATCATTGCCTTATCCCCGTCCTTCCAAAACATAAGCCCTCAACTCCGGCGTCACTTTGGGATCTATGCCAAAAAAAGCGGCAAAAGCGGGTCGCGCCTGATGCAACAACATCCCCAACCCATCGATTGCGCGATATCCTCTCCGCGCTGCTTCCGCCAACAACGGCGTTATCAAAGGCGCATAAACCATATCCATCACAAAAGCGGATTGAGCAAGGCCATCTAGTGAATAGTCGAGCGGGGGCTGGCCAACCATCCCCAGAGATGTCGCGTTAACAAGCAACCCCGCCCCTTTGAAAGCCGCAGAATCCCGCCAGTCAAAAACAGATATCGCATCAGGATCAATTTCTTCGGCAAGCGCTTCCGCCCGTTCCCGTGTGCGATTGACAAGCCGGATGTCTTTCACCCCTTGATCCAGTAGCCCAACCAATGCGGCACGCGCCGCTCCCCCCGCCCCCAAAACAACTATACCTCTTTTGTTATCCTCATCAAAAAGATAACCGGATGATCGCAGAGTCTCAATGAAGCCAAACGCATCAGTGTTACGTCCCTCAAGCGTTCCATCCTCGGACACAACCACAGTGTTCACAGCGCCAATCCGCCTCGCCAGCGGTTCCACGACGTCAACAAACTTCAAAGCTTGTTCCTTGTGTGGAATAGTAAGGTTGACGCCGCGATAGCCATGAATCTGCAACAACCCCAACGCCGAAGCCAATTGCTGAGGTTCCACTGGGATCGCGCCATAAACCCCCGAAACATGATGGAGACGCAACCAATACCCATGCAAACGCGGAGAAAGCGAATGGCTAACCGGCCACCCCATAACGCCTGCGCGAAAAAACGTCTCACTCGCCATGACGCTCCCCTTTCCCAAGTCCGCCTTCCGCCCTGCGACTTAAAAGCATCATGATCTCCGCAGCCGTCTCTTCGATCGAACGCCTCGACACATCGATCACGGGACACCCTATACGAGCGAAAAAGCGCCGGGCTTCCTGAACCTCGCGCCTGACAATTTCTGGATCAATATAATCAGACTCACGATCTTCCGAAAGCATATGCATGCGGTTGCGCCGTATCTCTATCAAGCTGTCAGGATCCTTGGTCAACCCGACCACGAGCGCGTTGCGAAGTCGCTCAATTCCTTCCGGAAAAGGACTCCCCGGAATAAGAGGAATGTTAGCGGCCTTAATCCCGCGATTGGCCAAATACATGCAGGTAGGGGTCTTGGATGTGCGCGACACGCCGAGCAAAATCACATCAGCCCCCTCCAATCCATCGATTCCATGGCCATCGTCGCGTGCCAGCGCGTAATCCATCGCCTCGATCCGCGCAAAATATCCCTCGTCAAGCACATGCTGCTTGCCGGGCGCGCGCACGGAGGAAACGCCGAAATGCCGCGCCATTGCGTTCATGACAGGGTCCAGAACAGGAACCGCCTCAATCCCGCATTCGCGACAGAAACTCTCCAGCCCCTGCCGCAAGTCTTCATCGACAAATGTGTAAAGGACAAGCCCCGGCCACTGTTTCAACCCTCCAAGCGCGACGTCAAGCTGACGTCTGCTGCGGATCAGGCTCCAAACATGTTCCTGAACTTTAACCGCCTCATATTGAGCCAAACAAGCGCGCGCCATAGCGTTAATCGTCTCGCCAGTAGCGTCGGAAACCAGATGAAGGTGGAACATGGTTTCATTCATAGAAAGCCGAAAAAAGTGTGGAACTCAATCGTGACAAAACGATTCACAAGGCCGCTTAAGATCGGGGATAACTTGGCCTCCCCCTCCATCTTGCCATTCTCCTCCCCGCACCGCCAGATTCATCCACACGAAAAAATTGTCCCCCGCCTCTCCGCCATCCCCCCTGTGAATATCGTGGAAAACTAATCTTCAGACTTATCCACGTTATCCACAGATCTGTGCACACCCTGTCTTTGCGCAAAAAATGCTACTCGAAACGCAAAGTTATCGCCTCAAGAAATTCGTCTGGTCTTAGAACAGAATCAGGCATAACCTCCCGTTAACCTGTGAATTCTTTTAATCCACATTTTTCACGTCCCTACTAACCTCAACCATTAATTAACTCTTATATTAAGATGGTAAAAAAAGAGGACCTATGGAAAAACTGTTCTTAAGCACGTTAAATGGGCAACCGGGAAAACGCAAACCAGTATGGCTCATGCGACAAGCGGGGCGTTATCTTCCCGAATACCGCGCGCTGCGCAGCCAAGCAAAAAACTTTCTCGATCTATGCCTCACGCCGCAGCTAGCCAGCGCAATCACGCTTCAACCTATCGAGCGATACCATTTCGATGCGGCAATTATGTTTGCCGATATTCTTCTAATCCCCTACGCGCTCGGACAAGACCTAACCTTCCATGAAGGCGAAGGACCGCGTCTTCCTGGGCTGGAAAGCGCCGCTGCGTTAGCCAAGCTCTCCTACGCCCCGGAACGCCTCGCGCCTGTCGGGGAAACGCTCCAGCGCGTCCGGGAACGCCTTCCTGACGATGTCGCCTTAATTGGCTTCTGTGGCGCGCCATGGACCGTAGCCTGCTACATGATCGACGGGTCGAGCCATACGGGCTTCAGCCACACTTTGCGTTGGGCAAATTCATTAAAGTATGACTTGAACAAACTTATACAAATAATTGTAGAAGCAAGTGAAAGTTATTTGTGCAAACAAATAGAAGCAGGCGCGGAAGCACTCCAGATTTTCGACAGCTGGGCAGGACTTCTCGAAGGCGAAATGTTTGCGCAAGCCGTCATTGAGCCGACCAAGGAACTGGTTCGCCGGGTCAAAGCTCGCCACCCCCACATCCCGATCATTGGTTTTCCGCGTCAGGCGAGTCTGACGGACTATGCTGCTTATGCGCGAGAAACAGGGGTCGATGCCGTGAGCCTTGATCAGAGCGTGCCGCTCGTTTATGCCAGAGACAAGCTCCAGACCATGAAACCGGTGCAGGGAAACCTGTCCCCCGATCTCTTGGTTCGCGGAGGGGCGCCAATGCGCGAGGCGTTGGATGTTCTCTATAAGACCTTAGGACCTGAGCACATCATCAATCTAGGACACGGAGTGCTTCCGGCGACGCCGCCCGAGCACGTCGCGGAGCTGGTCGATTGGGTGCGCGGCAACGAAGCGGCAGGAACGCGGAAATGAAAAAGATTGCAGTAGTGCTGATGAATCTTGGAGGTCCCGATGGGCCTGAGGCGGTCGAGCCATTTTTGTATAATCTTTTCAGTGACCCAGCCATCCTGCGTGTGCCGAATTGGCTACGGCGCCATTTTGCTAAGTTCATCGCGCGCCGACGCGGTAAAGTTGCCAAGGATATCTATGCGCAGATAGGCGGAAAATCGCCGATTCTGGAGAACACGCAGGCGCAGGCGCGCGCGCTTGAAAAGGCCATGAGTTCCACGGCGTGGATTCGCGGTTTTGTCGTGATGCGCTATTGGAAGCCGTATGCGGAAGACGCTCTGGCCGAGATCAAACGCTTTGTGCCGGATGAAATAGTATTGCTACCGCTCTATCCCCAATTCTCGACGACAACGACCGAATCTTCGCTTGCGGCATGGCGGTTGGCTTCGCGGCAAGCGAAGTTGGACATCCCTGAATCCATCGTAAGCGCTTGGCCGACGCATCCGGGACTGATCGAAGCCTTTGCGTCGCTGGCGAGGCAGGCTTGGGAGAACGCCTGCGAGACCTGCCCTCCCCTGCCCCACGGAGCCTATAACCAGCCGCGAATCCTGTTCTCGGCCCACGGCCTGCCCGAAAGCATCGTGCGCGCGGGCGATCCCTACCCGGAGCAATGCAGACAAACAGCGGAAGCGATAGCCCGCGCCATGGGCATTCCCGATCTGGACTGGGTTCTGTGCTTTCAAAGTCGTGTAGGGCCCGTCAAATGGATCGGACCATCGACGGAGCGCGAGATCCGCCGCGCGGGAGCAGACAAGCGCCCGATCGTGATCGTGCCGATATCGTTCGTGTCGGAGCATTCGGAAACGCTGGTTGAAATCGACATCGAATACAGAAAATTAGCGAAGAAGTGCGACGTGCCATGCTTTATCTATGCCGGAACGCCCGGTACGCACCCCGCCTTCATCGCAGGTCTGGCCGATATGATCGTCGAAGCGCTACAGCAGCCTCGCCGGGAAGAATCGCCGCTTGGTTCCCCCTTCGGAGCGCTCGCCAACATCCGCCAAACCGGCTAATCCCGTTAGGCAGCCGTCATGCCCGCGAAAGCGGGCATCCAGCTTCCGACGTTGAAACAAGCGAAGAATGCCCAACTCCGAATCCTGCACAAGGCTCCCATGCGCGAAATCGTTTTCGATACCGAAACCACGGGCCTCGATCCGCTCAAAGGCCATCGTGTGGTTGAGATCGGTTGCGTCGAGCTGGTCAATCACCTATCGACCGGAAAACATTATCAAGTCTATCTGAACCCGGAACGCGACATGCCTGCCGAAGCGTCGCGCGTGCATGGACTGACCGGAGAATTCCTTGCCGATAAGCCTGTCTTCACCCAAATCGTCGATGATTTTCTGGAATTCATCGGCGACGCGCCGTTGATCGCGCACAACGCCGGGTTCGATATGGGCTTCATTAATGCCGAACTGACCCGCTCGGGCTTCAAGAAAATCGACAACGCCCGCGCCATCGACACGGCGGCGCTGGCGCGGCGAAAATTTCCCGGAGCGCCCGCCTCGCTTGACGCGTTGTGTAAGCGATTTAACGTCGATCTGTCAGGTCGCTCCCTGCACGGAGCCTTGCTCGACTCGCAGCTTCTAGCCGAAGTCTATCTGGCCCTTCTGGGAGGACGCCAAACGAGCCTCGCCATCGCGCCGGACGACGCAAGAGCGTCTTCAACTGAGCGAGGCAACCCCGGAGCGCAAGATTGCCCCGCAAACGCAACGCGCGAACGTCGCCCTCCCCGCCCCCATGCGCCGAGCGAAGACGAACTCGCCGCCCACGATGCCTTCCTCGCGCAAATCATAGACCCGCTGTGGAAGAAGTTGTCCTGACATTCCCGTCAGCATCATCGCTGCGAGAAGCTTTGCTGCTAAGCAATCTACCAAAGCCGCACAACGCATCCCCTACTTCTTCGCGCCGTTCGCCAGAGCCTTGATTTGCTCCTGCTGCGCCTTGACCGTAGCGGACAATTCCCGAACCATATTTTCGAGCTTATCGACCCGCGCGTCCTGCTCCTTGGCCTTGCCGTCGAACAGAGCCTTCAGCTCCTGAATGGCCTTGGCCAAAACGGCGATCAACTGCGGATACCGCACGCCGCTGATCTCCCCCTTTTCGTCATAAGTCGCAAAAAGCGGATTGATATCTAGCATTTCTTCAGCGATAAAGCCGAAATCATGCTTATCCCAGCCTTCCTTCTTGCCCTTGAAGTCGAAAGTAATCGGCTTCATGTCCAAAACATCTTTAAGCCCGATCATCATCGGTTTAATGTTTTCCTTAAACCGCCGCGAGGAAGAGCAATACGATAAGACATTACCATTTTGGCAAACAGCGGTCGAACTCGCAGTGGTAAATGTTCCGACATATACCATGCCGTTGACATCAAGTTTCGAACTGCTGCGCGGCGTCGCCGTCCCGATGCCGACGCTTCCGGCGAAATAGCTGGTGCCGGTATCGGCGACATAGAGCGGATACCT
>JBEOJY010000018.1:0-18916 GCA_040275305.1 Bdellovibrionales bacterium
CCCTCGCCCTCCATAGGAGGGAGAGGGGTTTGGGGTGAGGGTGGAGTCTGGATTCATGCGATAGACTCGCCCCCTCACCCCAACCCTCTCCCCCTCACGGGGGCGAGGGAGTCGCGCCTGTCTTGTGGCAATGACTCGCCAACTCTTGATCTGCGATGAGTATATCATCAAAATTCCGCCACATTCCCAGCTAAACTGTGCAGAAATAGGCCTCTGTTCTTGACGGCCACTGGGAATCTCCGTTCGCGAGCGCAGCCGGGATCCCCGCAACGCTGATTACTCCAGAAACAATCTCATACCCTCAGAAGGGAGGCAAACAATGGCCAACCTCAACCCGTTTCATTTCGCAAAAATCTTGAACCCCAACCTAGCGCTTGCCGCCCTCGCCAGCGCCACCCCGCATGGCGAGTTCAAAGCCTATGTTCGGCTCGCTAAATCTGGACGCTATCCCGCTTCGCTCAAATCCACGCGCGTCTGCGCAAATGGCCTTATCAAAGGACGTATCGCCTGCAGCCAAATCCGAGCGCTCGCAGCCGATTCCAACGTCGTCAGCATCGAGCTGCGCGAGCACATAGCGTTAGCCTCTGGCGCGCGCTAGAAAACTAGTCTACGCTCGCCGGAAAATACTATAACCTGCGAGAGAGGCGCAAGTATGGCCTCTTGTCCACCTAACCAGCGGAGCGTAGAGCCATGGGCCTTTTGAAAGAATTCCAAACCTTCGCCGCGCGCGGCAATGTTTTTGACCTCGCGGTTGGCGTCATCGTGGGTGCCGCATTCGGCAAAATCGTCACGTCTTTTGTCAATGACGTAGTAATGCCTCCTATTGGGCTATTACTTGGAAAAGTGGATTTCTCAGGCCTTTTTATCAATATGTCCGACAAGCCCTACGAAACCCTGGCGGCAGCCAAGGCGGCAGGAGCGCCGACGCTCAACTATGGCTTGTTCGTCAACACATTGATCGACTTTCTGATCGTCGCGTTCGTGATCTTCCTGATGGTAAGGCAAATCAACAAGATAGTCGCTAAACCAGCCGCAACGACCAAGGAATGCCCACGCTGTATCTCGGCAATCCCGCTCAAGGCAACCAAATGCCCCCATTGCACAGCGGACATTTCGCCAACATAGCGTCGGAACGCAGCCGCCTAAGGCGCACAAAAAACCTTGCTTTTCCTAATGTTTTTCTCTTTTATGGCACGGCAAGAACGCGCGGCTGAACCGCTGCGCCGAATGATCGAAATGACTGATGGCTGCTAGAATCGTACGCTCGCCATGTTCTGAGGAAATTATTCATGAAAGCCGTTATACATACCGTTGCCTTGCTGGGGCTCGCTTTGGGCATGATAACCGCCGTGGCTATGCCGTCGGAAACTTGGGCCAAGAGCGGCAAAACCCACCACGCCCGCGCAAACGCAAATCACCCCGCGAAGAAAATATCGCCAGCAAAGCAAGCGCAAACGCGCCTGTCGAATCTTGGCTACTACGCCGGAAAGATCGACGGCCAGATAGGCCCTAAAACCAAGGCCGCGATCAAAGCCTTCCAGAAAGATCAGGGCATGAAGCCAACTGGCGTTGTGAATGCCAGCCTGCTCGCGACGCTGTCCGCAGCCGACCGTTCGCGCGCCATGGCCTCGCTCCCCCTAACGCGCAAGAATGGCCAAAGCCGCTACGGCGACGTGTTTGATCTGAAAGACATCATCAACGGCATTGGCGCGACCGAAGAAGACAACACGCCGCAAAAAGACTATGACGCGACGCGCCCCGATTTTTACGGATATTACGAACAGGAATTAAGCGATGTCGCTTCGTCTTATGACATGACCGGCGACGGCCTCGGCGGCGGCACATCTCACCCGCTCGTCAGCCGCTTTGCCAAGCTCGACGTCATCGAAGGAACCGATCAAGGCAAGCGCCGCTACACGGTCATGCTCAACGAGCGCCCGATTCTGCTCGCCGAAAACCAGCCGACCGTAATCGGCATCTCGCGCACCTTCCGCCTTGGCGCGGAAGACGCCATTATCTTCTCGGCCTACAACGGCGACGGCTCGGCATGCGGATTTCGCCACTATCTGCTGTCGATGCGCGATGGCGCAAGCCAGCTCCTGAAGATCGGCAACTGCACGCGCGGCTATCAGGCCCATATCGCTAACAACTCGTTGTTCATAGTCTTCCCCGAAGCCGACAACGGACGCTTGATCGGTGCGACCTGGCGGTACGAACGCGGCAACGTGACAAGACTGTGATCAATATTCGCATTCCGTTTCGTAACTCCCAAGCTTAACTTTGAGGTTACGTAGACAAACAATGCGGAAAGCGCCGTCATCGCGAGCGAACGCGAAGCGATCCAGAGTCGGTGGCGATGCCCTGTGGAACTCTGAATTGCTTCGTCGCCTGAAGGAGGCTCCTCGCACATGACGGCGTTCATTGCGCGTTTAAGGAAATTATCTGGTTTGACTATAGTATTGTTTGTATGCCCCTGAGTAGAACTTGGGAGTTACGGAATCGTCACCACATCATCGCCGAGAAACAACATGCGCGCATCAATTCTTCCCAAGCTGTTCATGATCGTTCTCATAGCGATGACGGCATTGACCGCCGCGTCACGTCCATCGCAAGCCGAAACGCTCGATGATCAATCCATACAAGCGCTTTACGCAAGTCTGGAAACGGACATCAAGGATAAATTAAGAATGCGGCAACAAGTGGAAACCCGGATGGCCGACAACTACGTCCTAAAACTTGATCAAAGCACGATAACGAACGGCTTGCCGCCGCACCGTTCAACGACAACGCTGAATAAACAGGATATGATCAAAAGCGTCATGAAGAGCTACGACTCGATATCGATCGAAAATAGCAAATACGAAATATTCGACATAAAATACTCGCAAGATAAAAAAGTCGCCTACGTCAGGAATACGGTATCCACGTCTGGGGCCCTCCTGATGCCGGGCAACAACAACAACAGCTTGCCGATGACACGTTACAAAGACGTGGAAAAATGTCAGGAAGCGTTAACCTTGGTCGAAGGCACGATAAAATTCCTGCAAACCGCCTGCGACAGCCAGCTTATGATAAGTCAATAACAGTCGTTCCGGATTGTTTCCATGCCGCGCAAAGAGGGCTGTCATTGCGAGGAGCCGTAGGCGACGCGGCAATCCAGAACCCTATAGGACTGCTCTTATGGCTCTGGATCGCGTCGCTTCGCTCGCGATGACGATGCTTGTGGAATGTACGGAAATTATTGGGGACGACTCTATCTGTGTCCCTTGCGCGAAGCCCTGAACCGCGCCGCGCGATTCTGAAGATTAACCTGCTTCCCCCGCGCAATGGCGATGGCATCCGCCGGAACATCGTGCGTAATCACGCTACCCGCGCCGATAATGGCCCCGTCGCCAACCGAAACAGGGGCCACCAGCGACGTATCCGATCCCACGAACACGCCCGCCCCGATTTCTGTTCTGAACTTGCTGAACCCATCGTAATTACAGGTGATTGTCCCTGCGCCGATATTCGTCCCCGCGCCCACAAAAGCGTCGCCGATATAGGACAGATGATTGATCTTAGCGCCAACGCCAATTTCCGCTTTCTTGATCTCGACGAAATTGCCGATATGCGCACTTGCGCCAATGACCGCCCCAGAACGCAGCCGCGCATAAGGCCCAATCGACGCGCCCCGCGCCACCTTCGCGCCTTCAAGATGGCAGAACGCGCGAATCTCGACGCCATCCTCGACAACCACCCCCGGCCCAAAAACGACATGCGGTCCCAGCGAAACATCGCGGCCAAGAACGGTATCGAAAGCGAGAAAGACCGTCTCCGGCGCCTGCATGGACACGCCGTCCAACATCGCCTTGCGCCGCAACCGCGCCTGCATCAGCGCCTCGGCCTGCGCGAGATCCACCCGCGTATTGACGCCCAGAACCTCTTCGGCGGAAATCTCGACGACCGCGCAAGCCGCGCCGTCTTGCCGCGCCAACGCGACGCAATCCGTCAAATAATACTCGCCCTTGGCATTCGCGCAGCCAATCCGGTCGAGCAGGGGCCACAACCGCGCAGCCTCGAACAGCATCGCGCCCCCGTTGCAAAGCGTCGTCGCGCGTTGCTCGCGGGTCGCGTCTTTCTCCTCGACGATCTGCAAAAGATTCCCCTGCCCGTCGAGCGCAAGTCGTCCATAACCGAAGGGATCGTCAGGGGTAAACCCCGCCACGATGATCGCAGCGCCAGTCTCGCGCCGCCGCGCCTGCAAGCGCTGGAGTGTCTGCGCCGTCACCAACGGCGTATCGCCGAACAAAACCGCGACATCGCCCTCAAATCCGCGCAAAGCCTCACGCGCGGCCTTGACCGCGTCTCCTGTCCCCTGCGGCTTCGCCTGAACGACGCAACCATGCGGCGCGACGGCAGCCTCCACCGCCGCCATGCCGGACGCGACCACCACGACGATCTTCTGCGCGCAAGCCTGCTCGCAAGCCGTCAGCACATGCCGGATCATCGGCGAATGCGCGACCGGGTGCAACACCTTGGGCAAATCGGAGCGCATGCGCGTCCCCTGCCCTGCGGCCAACACCACGCAAGCAAGCGAAGGAAAAGATGTAGTGTCACTCATGGGGCGTGAATCCTTGAAGCATCATCACGCCCTTGTGCCACATCCCATCCCGATGCGCCAGAGCATGAAAAGATAAAGACAGCAAGCCCCCACCGCCCTCGCGAAAGCGCTCAAAATTTGGCAGCGCGCAAAGTCCCCTCCGGATTCTGAACATACTCTTTTGGTCTAACGGGAAGCCTCTCCTGCGCAGTCGCGCTAATATACAAGGCGGAGGCCGTCATAAGCTCTAACGCCGCCTGAGATTGTTCGTAGCTGCCCACAGAAAAAGATAATCTCCATCCCTGCGGCAAAGCTTCGCCCTTCGAAAGACTATGAGTATCGCACAAGACGCCCAACTTTTCTGCCGCCTGCTCAAGATATGCGCTAGCGTCGGCGCCTTTTTGACTCAATTTGTCTATTTGCGTTTGGAGACGATGGAGCTCTCCTTGACTCAATTGTCCACGTTGAGCCGCCTCCAAATTCTTTACCAACAATTTATGCTCAGACGAATCAACTGGGGTAATGCGGCTTTCATATTTAATGGTCTTGGAAACCCACTGTTCTGCCCCAATCCCAACTAACGCATCAATTTCTAAAGGCTCTTCATCCGACTTATGGGGAACAATGACGAACTCCGCCCACTTGTCATACCTTCTGTTCAAATCCGCATTGGAATTAACGGACAAAGTCTGCCTTAAGGCCTCCGCCCACTGTTGCGCGGAATCTGGTTCCGGAACTTGGTATAACCCCCGGAATTGCATATGATCGTGAGAATTCCCCGGCTTGCCGTTATCCATAAACGCACAAACGGCCATCAAACGACTCGCCTCATTGACATAAGTCGAGAACCCGATGGGAAGAACATCCCCTGCGCCATCCAAACGAACTGCCTCGGCTGGCTTCATATTCACGCACCCCGCCACAGAAAATGCGAGTGCGACGCCAGATGCGGCTCCAAGAAATTTCCCCATAACCATGTATACGACCCTCTATTTATTACCATCATATTTCACTAATATTTGGCATATAAATCAAGTTCTCACACGCCGCAAGCAGGATCATTAGTTGCATAGCGCAATATGCCTGACTAAATGCGCCTCCCAAGCCGCAAACGAAGTCATCATAACGACAGTAATTGGTCAATAAGCTGGAAATTACGACGAGAATAACGCCAAACCGCGCGCGGCTTGATCGAAATGCCGCATCGCGCTATGCAGATAAAGGGGTTCTGGCTTGACGGAAAATGGATTCCATCCACGCAATCAAGCTACGAGAAACCACACAGGTCTTGGGTCACTTCAGGGGGTATTGATGTCCACTTCTCATAAAATTGCGCGCGCGATCATTTCCGTCTCCGACAAGACGGGACTTGTGGAACTGGCGCGACAACTCGCGGCGCAAGGAGTGGAAATTTTGTCAACCGGCGGCTCGGCGGAAAAACTCCGGCAAGCCAACATCCCCGTAATCGAAGTCAGCGACTACACCGGTTTTCCCGAAATGATGGATGGCCGCGTCAAAACCCTCCACCCGCGCATCCACGGCGGCATCTTGCAACGCCGCGACGACAAAGAACATCGCATCGCCGCGCAGAAGCATAACATCCCGCCGATCGACCTCGTGGTCGTGAATCTATATCCCTTCCGCGAAACCGTCGCCAAAGGCGCTGATTTCGCGACCTGCGTCGAAAACATCGACATCGGCGGTCCCTCCATGGTCCGCGCCGCCGCGAAGAATCACGAAAGCGTTGCGGTCGTAGTTGATCCTGCGCAGTACGAAGACCTTCTGAACGAACTAAAAGAAAACAACGGCAGCACCTCGCCGGACTTCCGCAAAGCCCTTGCCGCCAAAGCCTACGCCCACACCGCAAGCTACGACGCGGCGGTAAGCGGCTGGTTCGCGGAGCAGCTCGGCGAAGAATATCCCGAAACGCTCGCGTTCGCCGCGACGCGCCGCCAATCTCTGCGCTATGGCGAAAACCCTCACCAGTCCGCCGCCTTTTATGTGACCGAGCCTGCGCAAATCGGCATTGCCGGAGCCATTCAGGTGCAGGGCAAGGAACTCAGCTACAACAACATTAACGACACCGACGCCGCCTTCGATCTTGTTTCTGAATTCACGGCCACCCCAGCGGTCGCCATCATCAAGCACGCCAACCCCTGTGGCGTCGCCCTCGGTCCCGACCTGTCCACAGCCTATGCGCGAGCGTTAGCCTGCGACCCCGTCAGCGCCTTCGGCGGCATCATCGCCTGTAACCGCCCGCTCGACGGCGCAACTGCCGCCAAAATTGCGGAACTTTTCGTCGAAGTCGTCATCGCGCCCGACATGGACAATGAGGCCAAAGAGATTCTCGGCATCAAGAAAAACATGCGCCTCCTTCTGACCCGCAAAATGCCGAACCCCGCCGCCCGGCTCCGCACCGTCAAAAGTGTAACCGGAGGCTTCCTTCTGCAGCAACGGGACGACACAGTGCTAGATCCCGCAAAGATCGAATATGTGACACGCCGCAGACCTTCGGACGAGGAGCTTCGCGACCTGTTCTTCGCCTTCACGGTCGCCAAGCACGTCAAATCGAACACTATCGTCTACGCGAAGGATTGCGCGACCGTCGGCATCGGCGCGGGCCAGATGAGCCGCGTGGACAGCGCGCGCATAGCGGCCCGAAAAGCCGAGGAAGCCGCTAAAGCCGCCGGACTTCCTGAACCCCTGACCCACGGCTGCGTCGCGGCCTCGGACGCCTTCTTCCCCTTCGCGGATGGCCTCCTGTCCGCCATTGAGGCAGGGGCCACCGCCGTCATCCAGCCCGGCGGCTCCATGCGCGACCCCGAAGTCATTCAAGCCGCCGACGACGCCGGAATCGCCATGATCTTCACCGGCATCAGGCATTTCAGGCATTAGGAAGAGACCATATGACCCTACAGACAAACACATTGATATTGCAGGAAAAATAAGCCGCAAGAGTCATGCCCGCGAAGGCGGGCATCCATCTCCCGGCGTTGAAACTAGGAATATCCTCGCTCATGTCCCGTCCCTCCGCCATCCACCGCCAGTGGGATTTCCGGCTCCCGGTCGCAGGCATGGCGATCAACCGCAACGGCGACGCCATAGCCATCGCGCTTGGTGACGGCTCGCTGCGCATGCTCCCGGCCCGTGCCGACGCCAACGCCGTCGCGGAAATGGCCCTGCACAACGGCGTCTCGCTTTCGCTGCAGCCCGACGCCGACGGCAACGCTTTTCTGTCAGGCGGTGACGACGGCAATGTCCTGATCGTAGATCCCAAACTCGAAGCGCCCACGCTAATCGCCGAACATAAAGGCCGCTGGATCGACCATGTGGCCTCCTCCGCAACCGACGATTTTCGCGCCTACGCCATCGGCAAACACGTGCATCTGCTCGATGCCGAGGGCCGGGAAACCGCGACGTCCCCCTTCGCCTGCCCCGCGAGCGCAGGCGGCCTCGCCTTCTCGCCCAACGGCAAGCGTCTCGCCGCCTCGCATTACGGCGGCGTCACGCTATGGTGGACGAATGCGAAAGCCTCGCCGCCGCAAAACCTCGCATGGAAAGGCTCGCATCTCGGCATTCTCTGGCAACCCGACGGCAAAACGCTCGTGACCGCCATGCAGGAAAACGCGCTCCACGGCTGGCGTTTCTCCGACGACAAGGAAATGCAGATGCAGGGCTATGCGAGCAAAATCAGCTCGTTCGCCTTCACCGTCAAAGGCCGCTTTCTCGCGACCTCTGGCGCGGAACAAATCGTCTGCTGGCCCTTCTTTGGCGGAGGTCCATGGGGCAAGGAACCGCTCGCGCTCGGCGGCAGCGACGCGCGACTCGTCACGCAAGTCGCGCCGCACCCGCAAGACGAAATGATTGCCGCAGGCTACGACGACGGCATGGTGATCCTTGCGCCGATGGATGGCCGCATGGAAGTGATGATCCACCCGCCCATCGCCACCGCGCCGGATCAAGGCGCTGGCGTCGCAGGCATGGCCTGGAACGCAAGCGGTGACTGCCTGTTCGTCGCGCTGGAAAACGGAACGCTGTTTCTGTTCACCGTCGACAGCGTCAAGCGGAGCCTTACGCATGCCTGAGAACGACGACCTGCGCCTTAAGAGAACCATCGAGATTCTCGGCGAACTCGTCGCCTTCGACACGACCTCCGCCCTGTCCTCCGAGGTTGCGAAACCCAATCGCCCCTTAATCGACTTTGTCCGGAACTTTCTCGAAAAACTTGGCATAGCCTCGACCATCGTCGCAACGGAAGATCAGCCCGGCAAAGCCTGCCTCTGGGCGACCATCGGGCCGGACAGCAAGGAAGGCGGCATCGTGCTCGCGGGCCATACCGACGTTGTCCCCGTCCAACGCGACCGCTGGCAAAGCGATCCCTTTACGCTCACCGAACGCGACGGAAAACTCTACGGACGCGGCGCCTGCGACATGAAGGCCTTCATTGCCTGCGCGCTATCCTTCATCGAGGATAGGGCCATAAACCAACGGCTTGGCCAGCTCAAAGCGCCCTTGCGCCTCGCCCTGACCTATGACGAAGAAATCACCATGGCGGGAGCGCAACGCCTGACCGAATGGCTGCAAGAACAAGGCATGCGCCCATCATGGGTCTGGATCGGCGAGCCGACAACCATGCGCATAGTCGATGCGCACAAAGGCGTCGCCGAATACAACGTGGAAATTACAGGCAAAGCCTGCCACTCCGGCCTGCCGCATCTCGGCGTCAGCGCAATCGCCTGCGCCTGCGAGATAGCCCAATCCATCGCCGCCAAACAAGCCGAAAAACAGAGCCTCCCCTTCGCAAACTCGCGCTTCGCCCCCCCTTACACCACGTTCAATGTCGGCAAGATCGAAGGCGGACAAGCCGCCAACATCGTCGCCGGATCATGCCGGATGGCATGGCAAGTCCGCATCCATCCGGGCGACGAAACGGCGCAAACCCTGCGCCAGTCCATTGAAACGAAAACAACCAAAAAATGGGGGAAAATATTCGCCGAGTTCCCAGGAACGGGCCTGAAAACGACCACCGTCTGCGACATTCCGCCGCTGGAACCGACGCCCGAAAACCCCGCGAGTGCCGCCTTGGAAACCGCGCTCGGCGGCAAGCCGCAAACCGTCTCCTTCGCCACCGAAGGCGGCATCTTCCAGAAAATCGCCGCCCCTCAGCAAACCCCCATCGTTATCTGCGGCCCCGGCGATATCGCCGTCGCGCATTCCGACCATGAACACGTCACGAAGGATCAATTGGCGCTGTGCCTCGACGCCATGGATAAAGTATTCTGCGCCGCGCCAACTAAAAAAAAGTAACTCCCAAGCCATACTATGCTCATCGCAGATCAAGAGTTGGTGAGCCATTGCCACAAGACAAGCGCGACTCCCTCGCCCCCGTGAGGGGGAGAGGATTGGGGGGTGGGGGCGAGTCTATCGCGTGAATCCAAACTCCACCCTCACCCCAAACCCCTCTCCCTCCCAAAGAGGGCGAGGGGCTTTGCGCCATGCCAGCGGCAAAAATGCTCCCAACTCTTCGTATGCTATGGGTATATATTGAGGACGAATTCTTATAAATCGAAGAAAAGTAAGGCGTCTGAAGGAAGGCAAGCGCCATTCCGCATCTCCGCTTTCCGGCCTCCGGCCAGAAACTCCGTGCGGAATGACAGCCCTTTTGGCATGGCTTGTCTTCATCGCCCCTTAAAAGCGACTTGGAAGTTACAAAGAAGCCACCCCAAAACCCCGCATTGACGTTTCCCTCGCATAAATTTATGCTTACAGGCCACATAGTTGAGTGATGAGGATTTCCATGACCGTAACAGTGCCAGCCAATTACAAACCGACGGAAAAAGAAAAGTACATGAGTCCGGTCATGCTGGAATATTTCCGGCAGAAGCTGATCGCGTGGAAAGCCGAAATCGCGCGCGAATCCAACGAACTGCTGCAAGAGCTTCAGGACGAAGGCGGTCTGCAGGAACCCGACGTCACCGACCGCGCCTCGGTCGAAACCGACATGGCGCTGGAAATGCGCTCGCGCGCCCGCCTCCGCAAGCTGGTTGGCAAGATCGACGAAGCCCTGGACCGCATCAAGCGCGGCGAATACGGCTACTGCGAGGAAACGGGAGAACCCATCGGCATCAAACGCCTCGAAGCCCGCCCCGTCGCGACCCTTTCGGTCGAAGCCCAAGAACGCCACGAACGCATGGAACGCACGCACCGCGACGAGAGGGAATAGAAGCAAACCTCTGGCTTCGCGCCCCGAACTATGGCAATAAGTCAGAACCGCGACGCAAAAGGCGCGGGTGTAGCTCAATGGTAGAGCAGAAGCTTCCCAAGCTTACGACGAGGGTTCGATTCCCTTCACCCGCTCCACTCCCGATCACCCCTTCAGCTTCCGCCCCACATACTCTTTCACGCGATCGAGCGAGACGCGCTCCTGCTGCGCGGTGTCGCGGTCGCGGATGGTGACGGCCTGATCCTTGAGCGTCTCGCCGTCGATGGTGGCGCAGAACGGCGTCCCCGTCTCGTCCATGCGTGCGTAGCGCTTGCCGATCGACTGTTTCGCGTCGTACTGGCAAATGAACTCGCCGCGTAAATCCATATAAAGCTTCTCGGCAACCTCCGGCATCCCGTCCTTGTTGACGAGCGGAAAGATGCCAAGCTTGACCGGCGCAAGGCTCGGCTTGATCTGCAACCACTCCGGCGAGGCGCGGCTTTCGTCATAACGATAGCCTTCCGCCAGCAGCACCAGCACACCGCGCGTGAGGCCGCTCGCAGGCTCCACCACATGCGGCACATAGCGGCGATTGCCCTGCTCCTGATCGATATATTCGAGATTCACGCGGCTGTGCTTCATATGCTGCGTAAGGTCGTAATCGGTACGATACGCGACGCCTTCCAGCTCGCCGAAACCCGGCGCGGTGAACGGATACTTATATTCGATATCCGAAGTCGCCGCCGAATAGAACGCGCGTTCGCCGTCAGGAATGACGTTGCGATACAGATTCTCCTTCTTAACGCCCTGCGCCTCCCACCAACGCAACCGCTCCGTCACCCAGTATTCGTACCACTTCATCCCGTCTTCCGGCGCGCAGAAGAATTCCATCTCCATCTGCTCGAACTCGCGCGTGCGGAAAATGAAGTTGCGCGGCGTCACCTCGTTACGAAACGACTTGCCAACCTGCGCGACCCCGAACGGCGGCTTCACGCGCGTCGTATCCATGATGTTCTTGTATTCGAGAAAAATGCCCTGCGCGGTTTCGGGCCGCAGATAGACCTTGGAAGCCTCGTCCTGCACAGCGCCAGCGTGGGACTCGAACATCAGGTTGAACTGGCGAGGCTCGGTCAAGTCGCCGCCACAGTTCGGGCATGGCGTCTGCAATCCTGTCTGCGCCTTCTGTTCCGTCGCGACGAAGCGCAAGGCTTCGGCGAACGGAATCTTGACGCCGGGATTGCTCCGAATTTCCTCGTCAAGCCATGAAAGAGTCACGCTGGGATTCCTGACCAGCGCGAGGCCTGGCGCGAGTTTCTTGCCTTTCTTACGCGCCCATGCAAGCGCCTGAGCGCCGTCGAACGCGATCTGCCCTTGAAGGAAAGTCCCAAGCTTCAAGGTATCGAGCGCCCCCACCTGCATCTCTTCCGCAAGCGACAAAACCCAATCCGCCTCTCGCAACATGTCGGGAACGTGATCCGCGCGAAACAACTTCTTGCACTGGCGGCACGTTTGCATGGGATCGGAAAACCCACCCACATGCCCCGATGCCACCCAAGCTTGCGGATGCTGGATAATCGCGCTGTCGAGGCCGACGATGGACACGGGCTTGCCGTCCGGCCCGATGGGGGGGCATTCCACCATGTCGTGCCACCATGCGTCACGCAGATTGTTCTTGAGCTGCGTCCCCAACGGCCCGAAATCCCAAAAACCGTTCAAACCACCATAGATTTCCGAAGCGGGATAAACGAACCCACGCCGTTTAGCGAGGGCCACAAGACGATTCATAAGGGATGTTTCAGGCTGTGACATGGTGTCAAACGCTATCTATTTGATGGTTAAAGCGCAAAAACGACCCATAGCAACCAGCATAGGGCGCTGACAAGCTCAAAATTGGGAAGTATACTCCTTTCATGCTACCACACTATTTCATGTATCTTGCGACTTTACTGACCTTCGCCGCCTGCGGGAGCTACCTCTTCGCCACCCTGCGCGGCGACGCGCAGCCCAACCGCGTCAGTTGGCTCATGTGGGGTTTGATCGCGATCATAACCGCCTTCGCGCAATGGTTGGGCAACGGAGGCCTTTCGACGCTGGTCGTCTTGGCCTCGGCCATAGGCCCTCTGAGCGTATTCATAGCCTCATTCGCAAATAAGAAAGCCTACTGGAAAACCGGGCGCATGGATATCATCTGCGGCCTTTTTTCGGCCATCGGCCTCGTCGGGTGGGTTATAACGAAGAACCCGTCCATAGCCATTCTTTTTTGTATTTTTGCCGATTTGTCGGCCACCGTGCCAACCTATCGCAAAGCATGGATTGATCCCGGAAGCGAACATTTGCCAAACTATATTCTCGGCGCGTTAAGCGGCATCGTGGCCGTTGCCTCCATCCCGCTTCCTCTGACCTTCAACGCGGCAGCATATATGACGAGCATCGCGCTATCCTGCTGCGTCATATGCCTCATCCTCATCCGGGGGAATCTGTCCACCGTCCTGCGCAGGATAGCGCCATGATCCTCGGCATCGGCAGCGACATCGTTGACATCGAACGCATCCGCAAAGTCTGGGAACGCCACAAGGAACGCTTCGTCAAGCGCGTCTTCACCGCCGGAGAACAAGCGACAGCCGCGCGCCGCGCCGACCCCATCCCCACCTACGCCAAACGCTTCGCCGCCAAAGAAGCCTGCGCCAAGGCGCTCGGCACCGGCTTGGGGCGTGGGGTAGGTTTCGCCGATATCGAAGTCGTCAATTTAAAAGGCGGCAAACCGACCCTGCGCCTCCACAACGCAGCGCTGACGCGCCTGAAGGAAATGGCGGGACTGCCCGCCGATTGCGCAGAACCCGACCTCCCGCGCCTCCACATCTCGATCAGCGACGAACGCGACTACGCGCAAGCCTTCGTCGTCATTGAAATGTATACGCATAACAACTCAAGAATTGGAAACACTCAGGAAGGCAGCACGACCTGATTCCCTCCCCCTTGCGGGGAGGGTTAGGGTGGGGGAACTTCAGCAAGCAAAGACCAGGGGTCAGAAGCCAGAGCCTTGCCGCAAGGTCGTTCTGATACCTGATACTCGTTTTCTGTCTTCTGATTCCCTCCCCCACCCTAACCCTCCCCGCAAGGAGGAGGGAATCCAGTCTGTCTTGCGGCAATGGTTGCCAACTCTTGAACTGCAATGAGACTAATCAGATCCCGGCAGGCGGCATCCCCATCGCCAACCCCGTCAAGGCCGTCGCCATCGTCCAAACGCCAAAACCGGCCAAAATGACGGCTGTGACGCGATTGGTCATGACGATCCGCGCCTCGGTAAAATGCCCGCGCACCAGCGCGACGCTGCCTGACAACAAGAGCCACCATGACACCGAGCCAATGAAAATGCCCCCCACCATGCTGGCGGCATCAAGCCCCCCCTTGGGATGCCCGAATGTCGCCACCACCGCCATCGTCGCGAACATCGTAATCGGATTGGTCAACGTAATCGCAAGTCCGCTCAAACAAGCCTTCAGCAAACCGATAAAGCTGTTGTCGCGCGAACCGTTGTGAAACACTTTGCGCACGAGCGCCATCGGGTCTTGTGGCGGGCGCGGATGATCGTGCCAAGTGTGATAAGCGCCGAACAACAGAACGGCCCCGCCGAACACCCGGATCGCCAAATCATAGCGCGTCATGAACTCAAGGATCACGGAAATGCCAAGCACCGCCACCGCGCCGAAAATCGTGTCGGCGCAGGCCGCCCCGACCCCCGTCGCGAAACCGTTCGGCAAACCCTTCTGCGCCGTGCGCCGAATGCACAGCAACCCGACCGGCCCAACCGGAGCCGCGATCATAAAGCCCAGCATCAGGCCTCGATAAAGTACGCCTATTTCATCGAACAAAACGATTTCTCCGGTGGGGAAGGCAGTCGAGTCGGATGGTTATGGCAAAGGATCGCCTCTTCCGCAACGGTATCGAAGCAAATGCCAACAAATCTTCTACGGCCTCGCCCTCCCAACCGAATAATACGATACCCCAGCCTTCGCCATATCTTCCGGCTTGTAGACGTTACGCAAATCGACCAGCACAGGCGCGAGCATCGCCTGCTTCATGCGCTCGAAATCCAAACTGCGAAATTCGTTCCACTCGGTCAGGATCACGGCCACCGCAGCGCCCTGCAAGGCCTCGTATGCGCCCTTCGTCCAAACGACGTCGGGTAACAGCCTGCCCGCCTCCGCCATCGCCACCGGGTCATAGGCCCGTACCGTCGCCCCCGCTTTCTGCAAAGCCGGAATAACGTCAAGCGCCACGCTCTCGCGCATATCGTCGGTATTCGGCTTGAACGACACGCCTAACACTGCCACGGTCTTGCCCCTCACATCGCCGCCTGCCGCCGCGATGACCCGCGCCGCCATGCTCTTCTTGCGCTTGTCATTGATATCGACGACCGTTTCCACGATCCGCATCGGCGCTCCCACCGCCTGGGCCGTCTTGACCAGAGCCAACGTATCCTTGGGAAAGCACGACCCGCCATAACCCGGTCCCGCGTGAAGGAACTTCTTGCCAATGCGCCCATCCAGCCCGATGCCGCGCGCGACAGCCTGCACATCCGCGCCGACTTTCTCGCACAAATCCGCGACCTCGTTAATGAACGTGATCTTGGTCGCAAGCAAAGCGTTGCCCGCGTATTTGATCAGCTCGGAAGTCTCCAGCGTCGTCTGAACGATAGGCGTTTCCAGAAGATAAAGCGGCCTGTAAAGTGCCTTCATCACCTCGGCGGCGCGTTCGTCATGCGTGCCGAACACGACACGGTCCGGGCGCATGAAATCGCCGATGGCGGAACCTTCGCGCAGGAATTCTGGATTAGAGACGACGGCGAAATCCGCTTGCGGACGAGCCTCGCGAATGATCCGCTCCACTTCGCGCCCCGTACCGATAGGAACCGTCGACTTGGTCACCACCACCGTAAAATGTCCCGGCTTCAAATAGGCCGCCACGTCGCGCGCCGCCTGATAAACATAAGTCAGATCGGCATGCCCATCGCCGCGCCGCGTCGGCGTGCCCACCGCGATGAACACGGCATCAACTGTTTCCGGACACTCCTGTAAACTTGCCGTGAACGCCAGCCGCCCAGCCGCGACATTCGTCGAAACCAGTTCGCCCAGACCAGGCTCGTAAATCGGGATCGCGCCCTCGCGCAATCGCGCAATCTTGTTCTGGTCCGGATCGACGCAAACCACGTTGACGCCGAATTCGGCGAAACACGCCCCCGACACCAGCCCCACATACCCCGCGCCCAACATGATCACTTTCACGTGTTCAATCCTCCGCTACAATCGCTCAAAACTCGAACGTCTCCGGCACGCGGGCAAAAGCCGCATGGCCGGAAAAACGCCGCGCGGCCTCCGGCGAAACGCCGAACCCGATCGCCCCCCTTCCATACCGTTGATTAATCTGATCAAGCAAGGGGGAAAGCCTCTCGCGGCGCTGCGCGACGGGATCTTCCTGAGCGAAAAGATCCGGTTGATGGCGTTCCGCAGGAACCAGCCCCGACAAAACGACCCAGACCGCTTTAGGCTGCAACCTCGGACAAGCCCGCCACAAAACCCCCAGACGCTCCAGCAGAAATTCCGTGCTCTGCGTTTCCCGAAACCCCGTCTCGTTCCCCCAGCTCTCCCCGTCCCCCATCGGCTCCCATGTCCTTTTCTCGGCGGACACTCCCACCCCCAAACGGCGGCAGTAATAGCCCTTATGCCGCAACCGCTCCGCCGCCTTGGCCGCCAAATGCCGCGAAAACTCTCGCGCCCCCGCCATCGTGCGCAACTCCGGCTCCAGAACATGCTGATGGCTGATGCTATGCGTCTCCGGCGAGGAAGGCGGCTGAAGATCAGCCCCATGCAGAAGCTCATAATAAAGGACTCCCTGCACCCCTCCCCAGACCTGCCGCAACCGCGCGCGCGGAACCTGCATCAACGCCTCGACCGACGTGATGCCAAACCCTCTCAGCCGCCGTTCCATCCCTCTGCCGATACCGTAAAGATCGCGCAAAGCCAGAGGATAAAGAATCTCCGGTAAATCGCGCCTGCGGATCACGACCAGCCCATCAGGCTTCTGCATATCGCTCGCGATTTTGCCCAGAAACACGCTCGGCGCAAGCCCGACCGAGCACGTCATGCGCGCGCCGACTTGTTCGAGAATCGCCCGCTTGACGAGCAGCGCTAAAGCCCTCGCCTGCCCAACCTCGCGCTCGCGGCCCATCAAGCGGCAAGCCATCTCGTCAATCGACAACGGTTTCGTCACAGGCAGGCACGACTCGACTGCGGCGATCACGCGGTGATGATAATCGAGATAAACCCTGTGCCGCGCCAGCACCGCGACAAGGCCGGGGCACATCCTCTTGGCCTCCCACACCGGCGTCCCCGTCTTGATGCCGAAAGCCTTAGCCTCATAGCTCGCCGCAATCGCGCAAGTGCTATCGGTCGCCATCGGCGTCACGATAATAGGCCGCCCGCGCAGCTCCGGCCTCTCTTGCTGCTCGCAGGACGCGAAGAAGCTGTTGAGATCAAGAAACAGCCAGTTCACGGCGTCAGGATCATCGGAAGGCATAGACGAAAACTCCGAAGAAATATTGTTCTTGTTTTGTTCTATAACACCCTCATCGCGCCCCGTCAAACTCTTCACAAGATCGCCGAAACCAATGACAAAGCCTTCTCCCATGCCATCGGAAAGTGGTATGTCAAGCATTGAACACGGCCACAAAGATGACAAGAAGAAGAGCTAGTGGCCTGTATTAAAAGAATACAGAAAATTACTGAGGCATATGATGAGACGCGAACGCTGGACCATAGAAACCCTGCCTTGGGATCGCTTTGACGCCACGAAAATCAACCCGGAAGTGTTGAAGATTGTCAAAGCCGCCTCGTTGGTAGAATACAACGCGCATGACTACGCGGCTTACCTGCGCAACGTCTTCGCCGACGATGCCATGTTCGGCCGGACCGCCGACCAATGGGCAAGGGAAGAAGTCCAACACGGCGAAGCGCTGGGCCGCTGGGCTGAACGCGCCGATCCTAATTTCAGTTTCCAAAACGCCGTCGAGCGCTACCGCGCGGGCTATCGCGTCAATGTTGATGCGAAGGAATCCTTGCGCGGCTCCCCCGCCGGAGAGTTGGTCGCGCGCTGCATCGTCGAAACAGGCACAAGCTCGTATTATTCCGCGCTCGGCGATGCCGTCGAGGAACCCGTCCTCAAAGCCATCTGCCGCAACGTCGCATCGGACGAATTCCGTCACTACTCCATGTTTTACAACCGCCTGACGGAGTACCTGCAGCGCGAAGGGCTGTCACGGCTTGAGCGGCTCAAGATCGGCCTTAGCCGCATCATGGAAACGGAAGACGACGAACTCGCCTACGCCTTCTATGCCGCCAACGCAGCCCCCGGCGCGCCCTTTGTCCGCGCAGTCTATTCAGAAGCCTACGCCGTCCACGCCTATAGCCATTACCGTCGCCAGCACGTCGTGCGCGTCGTCGCCATGGTCTTCAAAGCCTGCGGCCTGCCGCCAAACCCCGTCTGGCAAGGCATCGCCTCCAAAGCCGCCTGGTGGCTCATGCGCCAGAAAGCCAAACCGCGCCGCGCCGCCGCGAACGCCAGAAAAGCCGCATAATAAACGGGGTGACGCCGGGATTCATGGATATACCGATTGCAGTTCAAGAGTTGGCAAACATTGACGCAAGACAGGCTGGATTCCCTCCCCCTTGCGGGGAGGGAATCAGATCGCGCTGGCGTTTTGGCTACTCCCAACTCTTGAATTGTTAGGAGTGCACACACTACCCTACACATTAACCCATTGTTTGATAACAAAACTTATCTTAGCTGAAAGCGTCATTCCGGCGAAAGCCGGAATCCAGCAGCGCCGCGTCTGCGGCGCGAAAGACTCTCAATCGCGCTCACAACCGCAGGCCGTGAATTCGTTCTTTTCCTCTCGCTGCCGCTCGCAAGCTGGATTCCGGCTTCGCCGGAATGACGCGTGTGGCTTGTTTTTCCTGCAATGTCAATGCATCATCTATAGGGTAGCATGCCCTTTCTCTTTATTTATTCTTTCCATCATCTGCCTTCCAATTCCTGTCTTCCACTTTCTTCCTTCTTAGTCTGGAGAGCTCTCC
>JBEOJY010000019.1:0-9379 GCA_040275305.1 Bdellovibrionales bacterium
ACCACACCTTAACTCTCCGCCATTTCCTGCCCAGTTTTTGCCAGCCAGCTCAGTTCCGGTATGCGCTTCTTAACCTCATGGCGTGTATAGTGTCCCATAGCTTGAGGGCGTAATGGAATGGCGTCATCCGTTCCGGCGGCACGAAGCATGGGTAGCCCTTGCCATTGCAATCAACGTGATGAAACAAGGCAGCTTCGGCCACGAAATCCAGAGAAGGAAGATCGTGTTGATTGGTGGCGGTGAGTTTCGCTATTTCCTTTTTCGTCTGCTTGATGAGTAATGCGCCAATTGCAGGGTGATCCAGGAACATTGCTTTTTCGTCTCGGGTGAGTTTTTGGGTGCTATTGAGCGTGGCTTGCGGAATAGCTATCTTTCCTACGTCGTGCAACATTCCCGCGACATAGTGAAGCGCCGCTAAACGAGGATCTATGTCGGGAGTCTGGCGGAAATGCGTCAGGAGTTCGGCCACTTCCAGCGTGTGAACCGCTGTCGCTATATCGTGTTCTATTAACATGCCGTAGGCTGCGGCGGCCAAGGCGTAAAGCGAGGGGTTGTTTAACCACTGCCGTAGATTTCTTAATCGCGGGGATCTGGCGCGCGAAAAATCATCGCCGGGCGGTTTCATTAGTATGTGTTTGGTTCTTGTCACGAGCTCCCGTGAGATGTCAAAAGACGCGTTTACCAATGCTGGTTTGGACAACAGAGCAACATCCATATTCTATCTCCTTTGATACTGGCGTCTGATGAATGCTTTTCGTCCACAACGCACCAGCACTCATTCATCAGGCGAGTTGTTTGGGGGAAGATTGATCAACTAAGTTGCGTGGACGAAAAAAGTGGAGACTGCGGGATCGAGAAATCAGAATTATTTTTGGGAGGCCTTAAGCGATGAGTTCTGCGCTGAATCTGGGGACTGTGTCTTTGACAAAGAACAAACGGGTGGATTGATGGCGCGTTCCCATGTTTGGGTTTCGCCAAGAAAGGGCGCGAAAATGTAGCCGTGCAGCAACAAAGCGTTGGGACCGGCAAGGGTTAGTCTTGCTTTGTAGGTGGAGCCGCTGCGTGGGCTGTAGATCCAGCCGCCAGAATACCGCTCTTCCGATTCTTGCGAAAAACCGCCCATGAAAGCCATGCCGCAGAGCGGCCTTGCGCGTAAGGCGGCATCCGGGTTCTTGTCGTCGTAAGAAGGGCGCCCTTCTTCGTCGGTTTCTTGCTGGAGCCAGTGAAAACGTCCGCAGATTTTTTCAGAACAAGGATAAATCTCTATCACGCCGTCGCGATCTTGTGTCCGCCACAGACCAAAAATACCCGGTTTATCTTGCGGCGTTGAACTCTGTGGCGCTGCTGCGGCTGCTGGCGTTGGCAGGCACAGCGTCGCAAGCAGGGCAATCCTTGTCAGGAATGATTTGTCTGAAATGTTGTTCTTGGAGCCTAGCCGTTGCTTCGGCAATTGGCCGATCCCTCCGCGCCCAGTTTTCAAAACCTGGCCAGAATTCTTCGCCGCAGCGACTTTGTAATCAATCCCTGAAAGCGTCGTGTCCTTGATGGGCATGCGTAATATTCCTTGTCATATATAATTCGCGTCGGCGAAGGCATGAGCGTTTGAATTTTTGCGACGTTGCAGTTTAATTGCGGATGCAATGTGGCATCTTGGTGGCAAAATTTGTGCAAGTGAGAGGTTGCGAATCACTCATTCACAATGCTAGAGCATAGTTGCGAGTCTTTTTTCATAAGGCTTGTTCTTTCTCTGCCTTAGAGGGCAGCATCATCCGGAGAATGGATCAATGTGCGAAAAAATCCTGTATTGGGCTTCTACGACGTTGGGGGTCTTGTCTTTGGCCGTTCTGGTCACCAATGTTTCAGTCGATAGCATGAATCGTAAGTTGCAGGACGAAGCGAACCAGCGTCAGGCAGCCATCATGAAGGCCAACAACATGGGGCAAGTCAATCAAGGGCTGGCGCAGGCGTTGGCTGAGGCGGCTGTCAAGAAGAGCGATGGCGAAATACGCAGTCTCCTTAAGTCGCAGGGCATTACGTTGGCTGATGCCGCAGACGCCAAGAAGAAGCCATGAGCATGGGGGATATCAAAATGTCTAACAAAGATAGTGGTGTTGCGGCTGGGCAGTTATTGTTGCCTTTGACGATGGTTTCGTGCGCTGTTCTGGGGCTTTTGGCGTTTAACACCGTTCAGATCGTTCAGGGCCACGGCGCGCTTAAGCAGGTCATCAGCCAGCAGGACAAGCCGTTGGAAGAGGCCAAAAAGATTGAGAGTCAGCTTACGGCTTTGGCTCTTGGCACCAAGAAGCTGGCCGATGCGGGCAACGGCAATGCGCAAGGCATTGTTGAAGCAATGCAGAAAGCTGGCATTACCATTAACGATAAACCAACCGGTGAGGCAGGCAATGCGACGCAGCCGCAAAGTCCTTCGGTTGGCGGCGTAGAGTCTTCCGCTCCCGTTGCGCCTCCGAGCCAGCCCTGATTCGTGGGTAACGATAGCGAGTCCCGGCAGCGGTTCTTTCCTGTCGGATGGGAGGAGTTGCATCGTAACGCGAAAGCCCTTGCTTGGCGCCTCATAGAACTTGGGCCCTGGGCAGGGCTTGTCGCGGTTACAAGAGGCGGGTTGGTTCCTGCGGCTATTGTCGCGCGGGAACTTGATATTCGCATTGTCGAGACGGTTTGCGTTTCGTCCTATTCTTCTGATGACAAAAATCCAAAAGCTTCGGATGTGTTGAGTGTATTAAAGCCGCCTGCCCCCTGCGTTGGCGATGGGGCGGGATGGCTTGTGATTGATGATTTGGCCGATTCCGGGCGTACTTTTGATGTATTAAGACGGTTGATGCCGAAGGCGCATTATGCCACAGTATACGCTAAACCGCTGGGGCGACCTCTTGTCGATACTTACATGACAGAGGTTGGGCAGGACACCTGGATCTATTTTCCATGGGATGTCGAGTTACAATTTTCCCAGCCAATCGCGACACAGAAAAAGGAACATTGAGTGGCGTTGCCAATCATTCGGCTGCAAGCGCAGCGTCATAGACGCGCGCTTGGCGGTCATCCGTGGATCTATTCGAATGAAGTCGTCATGGACGAAGCCGCCAAGGCTTTCGAGCCGGGGGCGCTGGCTGAGTTCCGTTCGCATGACGGGCGTTTCATCGGTAAAGGAAGTTTCGATCCTCATCCTTTAATCGCGGGGCGAATCTTTTCTCGCAATCTTGTTGAGGCGATTGACGAAGCTTGGCTGTTGTCCCGAGTTCGCGAGGCGCTTGAGCTTCGCGAACGCCTTGTGTCGGTACCCTTCTATCGCGTGATTCATGCCGAGGCCGATGGCATTCCGGGGTTGATCGTGGATCGCTTCGGCGAGTTTTTGGCTGTTCAACTCAACACGTCCGGGATTGAGAGGCTTTGGCCTGAATTGCGGCAGGCTTTGATGAGCTTGTTGAAGCCGCGCGGAATTTATGTGCAGAAGTTCGCCAACGCCCAGAGGTTTGTCGAGGGCGAGGCTGCGGATGGGCCGGTCGAGGTTTCCGAGAACGGTTTGACGTTTTATGCGGATCTGGCCGGAGGGCAGAAGACAGGCTGGTATTTCGATCAACGCGACAATCATGCGCTGGTCGCGCGATATGTCCGTAGCCAAGACAATGCGCTAGATCTTTACACACATGCGGGCGGGTTCGCGCTTCATGCGGCGCGAGCCGGAGCGGCGCAGGTCGTGGCGGTCGATTCTTCGGAGCCAGCCTTGCAACTTGCGCAGACGGCGGCCGAACGGGGCGGGTATGCGGCACAGTGCAAGTTTGTTCGCGCTGACGTCTTTGAGGAGCTTGAGAGGCGTTCGGCGGCCAAAGAGAAATTTAAGATTGTTGTCGCCGATCCTCCGGCGTTTGTGAAATCCCGCAAGGATCTGACGAGCGGAGGAAAGGGCTATCGCAAGTTGGCGCGTCTGTGCGCTCAGGTGACGGCACAGCAAGGGATTTTGTTTATCGCATCTTGCAGCCACAATATGGATTTGCCCGGCTTTACCGAACAGGTCGCTGCTGGTCTGGCGGAAGCGGGGCGGGAAGGGCGCATTCTGCACACTGTGTTTGCTGCCCCCGATCACCCTGTGCACCCGCATTTGCCGGAGAGCGCCTATTTGAAGGCTTTGCTTGTGCGGCTGGATTGAAGGGCAGGGAGCATGCGTGGATATTTCGCAGTAGGGGCCGAGGGAATCAGCAAGGGCATGAATCTCGGCAACCTTGTGCGCACGTCCCATGCGTTCGGCGCGAGCTTCTTTTTTACTATCGGAGCTTCGGTTTCCTATGCCGACGTGAAGGCTTCGGATACGTCGCACGCTGATTTGCACATGCCGTTTTACGCGCATGCCAGTTTGGCCGATTTTACTTTGCCGAAGGATTGCGCATTGGTCGGCGTCGAACTGCTTGACGATGCGGTCGATTTGCCTAGCTTTCGCCACCCTTTGCGGGCGGCTTATGTGTTGGGTCCTGAGAAGGGCAGCTTGTCGCCGGAGCTTATGCGGCGTTGCGATCATATCGTAAAGATTCCGACGAAGTTCTGCGTCAATGTTGGCGTGGCCGGGGCGTTGGTGATTTATGACCGCATGATCTGTCTGGGAGATCAGGCCGAGAGGCCTGTGTGCCAGATACCGAGAACCGCACGCAGGAAGACCAAATTGTAGGAGAATCTTCTATGTTGTTTGTCGTTCGTTTTACGGATAAGCCGGGCACGCAAGCGCTGCGCGCGGAATTTATGGACGCGCATTTGGCGTGGGTTCGGGATAACAGTTCATGGATATTGTTGGCTGGCGCGTTGAGGGAAGCCCCTGAAGCCGTTGCGGTTGGCGGTTTGTGGGTTGTCGAAGCATTGTCGCGGGAAGCGGCGCAGGAGAAGTTAGAGTCCGATCCTTTCTGGGCGCATGGCTTGCGGGCAGGGGTCGATATTTATCTGTGGGGGATGGCGACACCTGACATGAATGATCTAGGGCATGCTTTGGCTGAGCATTATACGCGCAAGCATTCTTTCAAAACGCTTTGATGGATTTTTGATACGCCTAGGTTCTTCTTCTGGTCTGGATCGCGTCGCTGCGCTATGACGAAGTGGTTTCTTGCGACGACGGTTCTTTCTTGCGCAGGCGCGAGATGGTGGCGGTGGTGCTGTGGCCGTCTTCGAGTTTGGCCAGACGCACTTCTCCGCCCCAGCTTTTGACGAGATCGCCGCCGACAACCTGCTCGACTTTGTAGTCCGCGCCTTTGACCAGCACATCGGGGCGGATCGCCTTGATTAGCTCGATCGGCGTGTCTTCCTCGAACACCACGACTTTTTCGACATGGCCGATCGAGGCGAGCACGGTCGCGCGGGAGGCTTCGTTTTGGATCGGGCGGCTTTCGCCTTTGAGGCGGCGCACCGAATTGTCACTGTTGAGGCCGACGATCAGTTTGTCGCAGGCGGCGCGCGCCTGTCGTAGAAGCGAGATATGTCCGGGGTGAAGCAGGTCGAAGCAGCCGTTGGTGAAGCCGACTTTCAGCCCCTGCTTGCGCCAGCGCTCGGCGATTTCGGCAGCTTGCGCGCGGTCGATGGTTTTGTCAGCGCCTTGCCAGGAATCGCCTCGCAGCAACTCGCGCTCTAGCTCTTCGCGCGCGACGGTCGCCGTGCCAATTTTGCCGACGACGATGGCTCCCGCGATGTTGGCAAGGCTGGCGCTTTCGTGCGGCGGGACGCCACCAGCCAGCGCAAGGGCAAGGGTTGCAACGACGGTGTCGCCTGCGCCTGACACATCGTAGACTTCGCGCGCGGTGGCGCGGTCGTGCAGGGCGGGCTGGTCCTTCATGACGAGGCAGACGCCATCGCCGCCAAGCTTGGCGAGCACACCTTCAAGCTTGAGCGACGAGATCAGTTTACGCGCGGCTTTTTCCGCGTCTTCCGGGGTTGCGATGGTTGAGCTTGTCGCTTCGGACAATTCGCGGCGGTTGGGGGTCAGGAGCGAGGCGCCTTGGTAGCGCGAGAAGTCTCGGCCTTTGGGGTCCACCAGCACGCGCAGATTTTTGCTTTTTGCCAGATTGATCGTTTCGCGGATGATCGTGGAGGTCAGGACTCCTTTGGCGTAATCCGACAAGATCACGATCGAGCTTTCCTTTATCGCATTCTCGATGCGTTGGAGAATCTGTTGTTCCGTGTCGCTGGAAATGGGCGCGGCGATTTCATGGTCGACGCGCAGAAGTTGCTGGCCGTTCGCGACAAAGCGCGTTTTCAGTGTGGTGGGGCGCACGCTATCGGTCAAGACGTAGGAGGCGATTTGGGGCAGGGAGCTGATTTGTTCCGCGATTTCGTATCCGGCGGAATCCTGTCCCACGATGCCAACCAGATCGACCATGCCGCCGAGCGCCACGAGGTTACGAACGACATTGCCTGCGCCGCCCAGTGTGACGGATTCGCGCTGTTCGCGCAGCACGGGGATGGGGGCTTCGGGCGACACGCGCTCGACCTGTCCGTAGACATAGCGGTCGAGCATGATGTCGCCGATGCACAGGACTCGGTGCCCGGCCAATTTGCCGATCAAGGGAAGCAGAGGGGAAGTCATTCTAATATACTCCGTATCCATGTAAGCTCGAAAAAGCAAAAAGGGCTGTCATTCCGCACACAGCTTTCGACCGAAGGTCGGAAAGCGGGGATGCGGAATCCGATGTTCTGTCAACCTCATGAAAAACATCGGATTCCGCATAAATTTTCTTATCAGACTGCTGCGCAATCCGAGAAGAAAATTTTGCGGAATGACGATCCATTTTTTTTGGTTTTCAAGAAAAAAGCATACCTGCCCATGCTACCCTACACTTTAACGCATTGTTTCAGAACAAGATTAGTTCCTGCCACATGCGTCACACCCGCGAAGGCGGGTGCCCACCTCCTGTCGCAGATACGAGCGCTTGACTTGCATGTTTTTGCCTTGTTTCAACGTCGGGAGATGGGTGCCCGCCTTCGCGGGCATGACGCTTGCTGCTTATTTCTTCCTGCAATATCAATGCATCCATCTGTAGGGTAGCATGATACCTGCTATTAAATTCGCGCTTTATACGTAACGGTCTTTCTGCATCAAATAATTCTGAACATAAAGTCGCACGCCGTCTTCCAAGCTTGTGAATGGCGAGGTGTATCCGGTTGCGCGAAGCTTGTCCATGTCGGCTTGCGTGAAATATTGGTATTTGTCACGCAGCGCTTCGGGCATGTCGCGATAGCGGATTTGCGGGGCTTTTCCTGCGGCTTGATAGACGGCGATGGCGAGGTCGGCGAAGTTACGCGCTTTTCCGGTTCCGAGGTTGAATAACCCGCCGATTTTGGGGTGGTCGAGAAACCAGAGCATGACTTTGATGACATCTCCGACCCAGATGAAATCGCGACTCTGGCCGCCATCCGGCACATCGGGGCGGTGCGATTTGAAGAGTGAGAAAGCCTCGTTACGCGCGGCGTAGGGGTAGATTTGATCGACGACTGAGCGTTGGCTGCCTTTGTGGTATTCGTTGGGGCCGTAGACGTTGAAGAATTTTAGGCCCACGCATGGGAAGGCGGCGGAAGATCCGGCGGGTGGCCTGTTGCGCACGACCCAGCGGTCGAAGAGGTGTTTGCTCCAACCGTAGGGATTGAGCGGGCGCAATTTAGCGAGGCCTTCGAGGCTTTCATCGTCGACGAATCCATCTGTTCCGTCGCCGTAGGTCGCTGCGGACGAGGCGTATATAAGGGGCATCTGTTCATCGCGACACCAGCGCCAGAGGCGTTGGCTTAAGCGCGTGTTGTGGTCGAGGATGAGGTCGACATCGGTTTCGGTGGTGGTCGAGATCGCGCCAAGATGGAAGATCGCTTCGATTTTGTCCTTGCGTTCGTCGAGGTAATCAAAAAGCGCTTCCGGCTTGACGATATCCTCAAGGTCGCGCTTGGCGACGTTACGCCATTTATCCGCGCAATCGCCGCCGGAGCTGCCACCGTCGCGCGTGAGCCAGTCGCAGATAGCTACACGCTCTCCGCGCGATTCTAGCGCGGCGATGAGATTCGATCCGATAAATCCGGCTCCGCCGGTCACGACGATCATGGGGAGACTCCGTAGGTTCAGGCATGTCCACTAGAACGGGTTGGCGGCGATTTGACAAGGGGCTTTCAATTATGCATGTGGTTGGCTTAAGACAATTATTTTTGACGAAGTGTGGACAGGAGTCGATATGAATTACGCATTTGTTTTTCCGGGGCAGGGCAGTCAGTCGGTTGGGATGGGCAAGGCTTTGGCCGATGCGTTTGCCGAAGCGCGCGAGGTGTTTGAGGAGGTTGACGATGCCTTGGGGCAAAAGCTGTCGAAGCTGATGTTCGAAGGGCTGGAAGAGGATTTACGCCTGACGCAGAACGCGCAACCTGCGTTGATGGCGGTTAGTATGGCGGCGTTGCGGGTGCTAGGGAAACAGGGCGGGTTCGATCTGGCGAAGTCGGCCAAGTTCGTCGCGGGGCACAGTCTTGGCGAATATTCGGCGCTGTGCGCGGCGGGGAGCTTTGGCGTTGCCGAAGCGGCGCGGCTGTTGCGCACGCGCGGGATGGCGATGCAGCAGGCGGTTCCGGTCGGCGTCGGCGCGATGGCGGCCATGATCGGAGTCGCGTGGGATGTTGCGCAGGAGATTGCGCAGGAGGCCGCGCAAGGCGAGGTTTGCGCGGCGGCGAACGACAACGCGCCGGGGCAGGTGGTGATCAGCGGGCATGTTGGCGCGATCGACCGCGCGATTGCGCTCGCTGCGGCGCGGGGGTTCAAGCGCAGCGTCAAGCTTCCGGTCAGCGCGCCGTTTCATTGTTCCTTGATGCAGCCTGCGGCGGAGGCGATGGCCAAGGCTTTGGCCGAGGTGAGAATTTTGCCGCCTTGCGTTCCGGTCGTCGCCAATGTGACGGCGGAGGCGGTTAGCGATCCTGCGCTTATTCGGGATTTACTGGTGCGGCAGGTCACGGGTTCTGTGCGTTGGCGCGAGTCCGTTCTGTACATGAGGAAGAACGGCGTGGAAAAGCTTGTCGAATGCGGGGCGGGATCGGTGCTGGCCGGGCTGGCGCGGCGTATTGATCGGGAACTTATGTCCGTGTCGTTGTCCGGGCCAGAAGAGATCGAGGGTTTTTTGAAGGCGTGATGCAATACCGATTGCAGCTCAAGAGTTGGCAAACATTGATGCAAGACAGACTTGATTCCCTCCCCCTTGCGGGGAGGGCTAGGGTGGGGGACTAGAAGACAGAAAGCAGGTGTCAGGTATCAGAACGGCCTTGCGGCAAGACTATGCCTCTAATGCCTGATCTCTGCTTGCTGAAGCTCCCCCACCCCCCGCCTTTATCTGTTGGACACGAGGTATAGTCCAGAAGCTGTTTAACGACA
>JBEOJY010000020.1:0-13122 GCA_040275305.1 Bdellovibrionales bacterium
GTTGCATGACAGAGCTTCCTTAATCAACGCTTCATAATTTATGGGCGTTGCCCTGACGTGGGCGAAGACTACGACCCCAATCCCGCCTTAAGGGCTTGCCCGCGCTGTTTTGCGTGAGGGGACGAGGGCACTGCGGGGGTTTCGATGACGCTCTCTTCTTCGGCTGGCTTCAGGGCTTCGGTAAGGCGTTGTTCAGCTTTTGCTCTGAAATCTCCGAGGGGTTGATTGCCTGAGACGATTTTTGTCATTGCCGTCGCGGCCACTTGGCAATTGTTGCGGGCGACTTGGCCGGTGCCATCGTAGATATTCGTAACTTCTGTTAAGAATGGGGCTTGCTCGCCTTCTGCCCAGCCATAGGCGAATTGGGCGCGTCCTCCCGACCCCGACTTGCGCACAGCGAGCATTAGATGCGTATCATCCGGCATCTGGGAGGAGGTGTAGGGGACTTCCCGGACGCTGACCCTCATCGGTCCACACTGGCCTTTCAGTCCGTCGAAAGTTTTTGCGGGCAAGTCACATGCTTGCGTTACCTGCTCCAGCGCAAGCGCGGCCATTCTCAGTTGATTGGTTTCCAGAAGTACGGGAAATGCCTGTAACAGCGCGTGAGCATGCAATCGCTTATGCTCTGGAGTCACGCACCTTTGCCTCAACCAATTATTGACGCTTTCGAATGCGGTCAGGTTAGCCTTTGCATATTTGGGCAATAGTTCGGCGGCTACGTCAAAGACTCTCGTTTCAAGCTGGCCTTCAGGCGACTTCTTGTTGATCTCCGCTTCGAGGTAATGAAGACCGATCAAGACACGGCCTATGTGGTCCCCTTTACTCGGTATTCTCTGCGCGATGGTTACGCCTGCTTTGTGCAGATTATTTGCCGTTGTTTGCCATTCTCCTTGAGCTTTTTCACCCAACCTTAGCGCGATAGGAAAGGCAAGCTCATGAAACAAATAGGCCGATAGGCGAACATCAATTTTCGTAAGATCCGGCAATCTTTCTGCGCAACCGTGAAGAATACCTCCCTTATTTCATTACCAAGACTTGTCAACACCCGTTTGATCTCTGCAATCAGCCGTTCGCACTCCCTAATATCACATCTGGAAATTGCTGCGCCTAAATTTTTTGGTATTGCACTTATCCAATCTAAATCACTCATCATGATACTCCGGGTATAAACGTTGCTCACTGATTGGTGCGCAAACGATTATGCCGATATCGGAACAAAATCAATCCCTGTGGTAGGGGTGTCCGGCGGCGATTTGGCGGGCGCGGTAGAGTTGTTCGATGAGCATCAAGCGCACGAGGCGGTGGGGCCAGGTGGCGCGACCAAAGGCGAGGGTGGCTTGGGCGCGTTGGCGTACTGTCTCCGTCACGCCATCCGCGCCGCCGATCAGGAAAGTCGCTGTTCCATCAGCTTGCAGGCCCCATGACGCGAGTTTGTCCGTGAGTTCGCGGCTGGACAGATCTTTGCCGCGTTCATCGAGCAAAATCGTAAAGCTGCCTTGCGGAATGGCGTCGAGCAGGAGTTTGGCTTCGGCGTCCTGAACGCGTTCGGGGGCTAAGGATTTGGAGGCCGTCATTTCCTTGACGGTCACCGCGCCTTGCAGACGCTTGAGATAGTCCTCGCACAATTCCGACTCCGGCCCGCGCAGCTTGCCGATGGCGAGGATATGGGCCTTCATTTCTCCTGCCAAATCGCCTCAAGGTCGTAATATTTGCGCACTTCGGGGCGAAACAGGTGGACGATCACATCGCCCGCATCGACCAATACCCAGTTGGCGTCCTGCATCCCCTCGATGCGAGGTTTGGGCATGCCGAGCTTGACGAAGGCTTCCCCAAGATAGTGGGCGATGGCGACGAGCTGCTTCGAGGCGCGGCCCGACGCGACGATGAGGTAGTCGGCCATGGCGCTGCGTTCGGCCAGATCGAACGTCAACACATCCTCGGCCTGACGTTCATTCAAGACGGCTATGGCCGCGTCACGCAGCATTTCCGGCATTCCGGCGGGCCGCGCGGGGGCGCTGGGGACTGGTTTTTTTTGCAAAATTTTGACGACGGCTTTTTGGGCGCCCTGCGCCAGTTTGCGCGAAGTTGGTTTCGCGGTCTTCTTTACGGCGCTCTTCTGGGGGCGCTTTGCGGCTTTGGCGCGGCCCGGCGGCTTGCGCGGCGCGCTTTTCACTTTTCCTTGCGTTTTTCCGGTTGCCGAAGTTTTTCTGACATTCTTTGCGGTCTTCGTTTTCTTGCCTTTGGTTGACGCCACGTTTTGTCCTTTCTTGTTTTCCGGCCTTGGTCTTCGCGCCTTGTCTCATGATCGATACAGCAAGGCTCTTAATATTTCGTTTGATTTCCCATTCATTCTATCACCGGAATAATGCTCTGTCGCATGGAATCTTGCGCTTTTTCTCTAATTCTCGTCGAGGATTGGGGGTTTAATCGGTTATCCAGCACCGTCCAGCGTGGAGGGTTTTGCAAGGCGAGAAGGCGCCCTTGACGGGCCGGGATAGAGGCGGAGGCAAAGCGTTGCGCGGCTTTGCCGAGATTGTGTCCCACCACATAGCCGGGGCGACGCAGGATGGCGAGCGGGACCTGCCCAAAAATGGCTGGCCATTGCCGCCAAAGCGGGATTTGCCGCATATTGTCGGCCCCCATGAGCCAGACGAAGCGCGCGCGCGGGAAGCGCTTTTTCAGCTGCTTCAGCGTGTCGACGGTATATTTGGTTCCCATTTCCCGCTCGATATCGGTCGCCACGATGTTCGGCTGGGCTCGCACCATATGCTGCGCTTCGCACAATCTGGTTGCCAGCGGGGCCATGCCTTGCAATGGTTTGATAGGATTTTGCGGGCTGACCAGCCACCATACCCGGTCGAGATCCAACGCTTTCATCGCGAACAGGCTTATTCCCAAGTGGCCTTCATGCGCGGGGTTGAACGATCCCCCCAAGAGGCCGATGCTTAAGCCTTCCCAGGATGCGCCGTCGCGCGCGCGGGGGTGACGTTTGATGCCGCGATGACCGGACTGACAGGACGGTTCCGTGCAGCTCAATGCGCGTCTACCCCGACGGCCTGACTGACATTCGCAAAGCCGTCTCTCATCAGTAGCGTTTTCAACCCTTTGCACAGTTTGGGAACCAAATATGGCCCTTTGTAGACCATAGCCGTGTAGATTTGCACGAGCGAGGCTCCGGCGCGGATCTTGGCGTAGGCGTCCTCGGCAGTAAACACGCCGCCGCTGCCGATCAGGGGGAGCTTGCCGCGCGTCAGAACGTGAATATGCCGTAACAGCTCCGTTGACATTTCAAACAAGGGACGCCCGGACAACCCGCCTTTTTCTTCCGCAAACTTTTTGGGCAGGAATGCGGGACGCGATACGGTCGTGTTGCTGATAATCAAGGCATCTACGCCAAGTTCCAGCGCTACCGATACGATATCCTCTGCCTGCGAATCGTTAAGGTCAGGCGCGATTTTTAGAAAAATCGGCGGTTTTCTGGACAAACCCGCGCGCGCTTCGAAAACGTTGCGCAGAAGATCCGTCAGCGGTCCACGTTCCTGCCAATTGCGCAATCCGGGCGTATTGGGCGAAGAAACATTGATCGTAAGATAATGCGCAAACGGCGCGAAGCTTCGCACACCAAGCACATAGTCGTCGATGGGGCTGGCGCTGTCTTTGTTGGTTCCAATATTGATTCCCAGAATGCCGGGCTTTTTTTGCTGGGTTTCATCACTCCATGCGATAATGTGTCTTAGGAATTGCTGGAATCCAATACTGTTAAACCCAAAACGGTTAATCAGCGCTTCGTTTCCCGGCGCGCGAAACATGCGGGGTTTTGGGTTTCCTTCTTGAGGGTTGGGGGTCACCGTCCCGGTTTCGACACATGAGAAACCAAGTCGAAACAACTCGTTCATCGCTTCGGCCTGTTTGTCGAAACCGGCAGCCATGCCAAAGGGATTTGAGAAGGTCAGCCCACAGACCGACGTTCTAAGTTCCGGGCCGAAGTCATTGCTTATTTTCGGCAGGAGTCCTTTTTTCAACACCGCTATTGCGAGATTATGCGCCGCTTCCGGGTCCATTTTAAACAGTAAAGGCCGCACGAGCGCATAGGCGTCGAGGTTTTGCAGATTCTTGATATCGAAGGACATAATTCTACAGGCTCCCGCATACCTGTTGCTATTCATCAGGCTGTGTTTCCAGCATGCTTCATCGTTTGCGAAAACGCAAGCTGCCTCATTCTTTACGCTGCCGTTTCAACGATCTTTTGAGATGGCTCCTCCGGAGCTGGTAACAAGGGCTGGGTCGGATGATAGACGAAATGGAGCGCGTCGCGTTCGGGGTCTAAGTTCACCACCACGCTGCCGCCTTTTTGCAACTCTCCGAACAACAATTCTTCCGCCAACGGTTGTTTGAGGCGTTCTTGTATCACTCGTCCCAGCGGTCTTGCCCCATAGATGGGATCATACCCTTTTTGCGCAAGCCACCGCCGCGCCTTGCTTGACAGTTCAATTGTGACGCCTTTGTCGGCCAGTTGTCCTTCGAGCTGCATCACGAATTTATCCACGACCCGCTCGACAATCTCCGGCGCCAACGACGCGAAGGTTATGATGGAATCAAGTCGATTCCTGAATTCCGGCGAGAAGAATCGGTTGATGGCGTCTTTGTCTTCGTCCGTACGATGTTCACGCGCAAAGCCTATCGCAGGTTTGGCCAGATCTGCGGCTCCGGCGTTGGTCGTCATGATCAGGATGACGTTACGAAAATCGATCGACTTGCCGTTGTGGTCCGTTAGTTTGCCATGATCCATCACCTGCAACAGGATGTTAATTAAATCGGCGTGGGCCTTTTCAATTTCATCAAGCAGCAGCACACAATGGGGATGTTGGTCCACGGCGTCGGTCAGGAGGCCGCCCTGCTCAAACCCGACATACCCCGGAGGCGCGCCGATCAGCCGCGCCACGCTGTGGCGTTCCATGTATTCCGACATGTCGAAGCGCTTCAATTCGATGCCGAGGCTTAAGGCCAACTGCCGCGCGACTTCGGTTTTTCCTACGCCGGTCGGGCCGGAGAAAAGATAGCTCCCCACAGGCTTTTCCGGGTCACGCAGGCCCGCACGCGCAAGCTTGATCGCGGAAGCAAGCGCTATGATCGCGGGGTCCTGCCCATAAACCATTGCCTTGAGGTCGCGTTCCAGCGCGCGCAACGCCTCGCGGTCGTTGTGGTTGACGGATTTGGCGGGGACCCGCGCCATATGCGCGATAACGGCTTCGACATCCGGAACGTCAATGACCCGCTTGCGTTTTTCGAGCGGCAGCAGCATTTGCGACGCCCCCGCCTCGTCGAGAACGTCGATGGCTTTATCCGGAAGCTTGCGGTCGCTGATGTAACGCGAGGACAGCTCGACGGCGGCGCGTAAAGCCGCATCCGTGAACGATACATTATGATGCGATTCGTAACACGATTTCAGTCCCGCCAAAATCTTGATTGCGTCGTCCTGACTTGGCTCCTGAATGTCGATCTTCTGAAATCTTCGAGATAAAGCGCGGTCTTTTTCAAAAGCGCCGCGATATTCTTTCCATGTCGTCGATCCCATGCAACGCAAGGAACCGTTGGCCAAGGCAGGTTTCAACAGGTTCGAGGCGTCCATTGAGCCGCTGGAGGTCGCGCCCGCGCCGATCACGGTGTGAATCTCGTCGATGAACAAAATGGCGTGAGGGATGGCCGCGAGTTCGTTCAGGACATTCTTGAGCCGTTCCTCAAAATCCCCGCGATAGCGCGTTCCGGCCAACAACGATCCCATGTCCAGCGCGTAAATCGTCGCGTCCGCCAGAACATCCGGCACTTCGTTTTGCGTAATGCGGCGCGCTAGGCCTTCGGCGATGGCCGTTTTTCCAACCCCGGAATCGCCGACCAGAAGCGGGTTGTTTTTGCGGCGGCGACACAGGATCTGGATCGCGCGTTCGACTTCGCGCGCGCGGCCAATCAGCGGGTCGATGCCGCCTTCTTGCGCTTTGCGGTTCAAATTGACGCAATAGGCCGCAAGCGCGTCCGGGCCGCGCTTGTTGCCCGCAGCCGTCGCGGCGTTACCGATGTCGTCTTCGTCGCTTTCCATCGCATCCGCCTGCGCCGAATCTTCGTCGGATTTGCTCTGGGCAGGCGATATTTTCGCGATCCCGTGGGCGAGGTAGCTTACGGCGTCGAAGCGCGTCATATTCTGGCTTTGCAGGAAATAGACCGCGTGGCTTTCGCGCTCGGAAAACAGCGAAACCAGAACATGCGCCGCCGTGACTTCCTCGCGGCCCGACGATTGGACATGTATGACGGCTCTTTGCAATACGCGCTGAAAAGCCGTCGTGGGTTTCGTGTCGCGCGAGGCGTTCGAGAATGTCCCCAGTTCTTCATCAAGATATCTGTCGAGCTCCGCGCGGAGACGATCCATCCTCACGCCGCAGGCCTGCATCACCGATGCCGAATCATGGTCGTCCAAGAGCGCGAGCAGAAGATGCTCCAGCGTCGCATATTCATGGCGTCTTTCCGTTGCCAGCTCCAGCGCTCGGCGCAGGGTGTTTTCGAGTCCGCGCGACAGCATCGTATCCTCCGAAGATCCACGACGTCTTGACAGATCATCGCCACTCGCGCTTGCTAAAGCAAGCGGAATGTTCACAGATATTCATCAGAAGGGACGCTATGGCTGGCGCCTTGAATCGCGTCGGACTTCCGTAAATTTCCTTATCGCCTTATCAATCGACTTTAGCGTCGATTGTGCCATACTTTCGCCATCGCGGAATCGCTATATTTACTCGCAGCAACGCAATTAAGGAATCGGAAACGGCTGAAGATCCATGTCTAAAAAGCATCACGACGAAGACGATGACGAGCATGGTTCCCCGTCCAAAAAGAAAGGCAAGGGAAAGAGCCATGGATCGACCAAGGGGCATGGAGGGTCGATTCTGCTCTGGCTTTTCAAGGCTTCCTTGCTTGCGACCATCTGGGGGTGCATCGTCGCGGGGTTGTTCGTGGCTTATTGCGCGTTAGACCTTCCCGATATTCAGCAAATCGCCCATGCGCCGCGCCGTCCCTCCATCACGCTGGAGGCCGACGACGGCAGCGTTTTCGCCCGGTATGGCGATTTATACGGCGAGCATATGGCGCTTGAGGATTTGCCTCCGCATGTTCCGGAGGCGGTTATTGCGATCGAGGACAGGCGCTTTTACAACCATTTCGGCGTCGATCTTTGGGGCATACTTCGCGCCGCCGTCCGCAACGTCGCCGAGGGTCATCTCGTGCAGGGCGGGTCGACCCTGACGCAACAGCTTGCAAAAAACTTGTTTCTGACCCCTGCCCGCACCGCCAAGCGTAAATTGCAGGAGATGATTCTCGCGATCTGGATGGAAAGAACTTACAGCAAACAACAAATCCTGACCGCGTATCTTAATCGCGTTTATCTGGGCAGCGGCGCGTGGGGCGTCGATGCCGCAGCCCATACCTATTTCGGCAAGTCGGCGCGAGAGCTTGATCTTCGCGAAGCCGCGATCATCGCAGGGTTGCTGCGCGCGCCATCACGACTTGCGCCGACACGCGACGCGGGCCAAGCGATGGAACGCGCCAAGATGGTTTTGCGCGCCATGGAAGACGAGGGGTATATCACCGAAGAGCAAGTGAACGCCGCCATCGCGAGCGAACCGCCACCGGGGCGCAAGCCGGGGCCCTCCGGCGACGGGCGCTATTTTGCCGACTGGGTTGCGGAGCAAGTCGCGCCGATGGCGCAAGACGCTGGTCAGGATATTATCGTGCGCACGACGCTGAATCTCGGCATGGAACGTGTGGCCGAGCGGCATCTGGAATCCACTCTGGACTCTCAGGGCGAGCGGGATGTAACTCAAGGAGCGCTTATCACGCTCGCGCCAGACGGCGCGATCAAGGCGATGGTCGGCGGGCGCAACTATCGCGTCAGCCAGTTCAACCGCGCGACGCAGGCTATGCGGCAGCCGGGCTCCGCGTTCAAGCCGTTCGTTTATCTGGCCGCCATTGAGGACGGGTTATCGCCTGATGACGTCATTCCCGACGAACCATTGCGCGTGGGGCGCTGGTCGCCTGCGAATTTCGATGGCAAATTCAGAGGACCGGTCAGCGCGCGCGAGGCTTTAGCCGAATCGCTCAACACGGTGGCCGTTCGCGTGTTCATGAGCGTCGGCGCGGACAAGGTTATCGACGCCGCGCGCGCGTTGGGGATTTCTTCGCCGCTTAACAAAGAACCGGCGCTTGCGCTTGGCGCAAGCGAAGTGACACCGCTTGAACTTGCGGGCGCTTACGCTTCGCTGGCGGCGGGCGGGCACGCGATTGAGCCCTATCCCATTATGGACATTCGTAGCCGTAGCGGGAAAATTCTCTACAGCCATCCGGATGTTTCGCCTCCCTCGACGGTCAGTTCAAGCGCGGTCGAGACGCTTGTCGGCATGATGGAAGAAGTCGTCCGGAGCGGCACCGGGCAACGCGCGGCTCTGGGTTCCCGCCCGGTGGCAGGCAAGACAGGCACAAGTTCGGACTACCGCGACGCTTGGTTCTTGGGATTCACGGCGGATTATACGACGGCGGTATGGCTTGGAAACGACGACAACCACCCGATGCGCAAGGTTATCGGTGGTAATTTACCCGCGCAGGCGTGGCATAATTACATGGCAGAAATTCAAGCCAATCTGCCAGAACGCGCCTTGCTTTCTGGCCGGGGGATCGGCGCGTGGACGGGGGCCGTAACCGAAGATATTTCCGACGCTTTCAGCAGCTTTGTCGACGCGATTACAGGCGGAAAAAGCGAGCCTTCCTATCCTGATGGAATCAACAGATAGGCGCGGCTCTAACTTACCGATTGACAACGCTGATCTTTTTCTGGTTTCAGTTGCGCTGTGTTGCTTTTGTTTTACAGGCATACTCATTGCATGTGAAGAATTGGGAAAATGCTGCGGCAAAACAAACGACACACCCGCGCAGGCGCTTCACTTGCCTATTGGCGCTTGTTCTCAACATCGGGTGATGGACACCCGCCGTCGCGGGCGTGACGCTGCGCTATCGGGCGCTTATTGCTTAGTCTTGAACTGTTAGAGGCATAGAATCTCAATGTCGGCCAACCAACAAACCGCGCGTTCCCGTCCTGCCGTCCTTTGCATCCTCGACGGATGGGGGGTTCGCGAAGACGCTGCGGACAACGCCGTAACTCGCGCGAAGGCTCCCGAATTTCACAGGAGGTGGGAATCTTGTCCTCATGCGCTGCTGGACGCTTCTGAGGAGCATGTCGGGTTGCCCGAAGGGCAGATGGGGAATTCGGAAGTCGGGCATATGAATCTGGGGGCCGGGAGGGTCGTTTATCAGGATCTTCCGATGATCGACCGTGCGATTGCGCGCGGCGAGATGGAAACCAACCCGGTGTTGCGAGAACTTATAGGCAAGCTTAAGGCGAGCGGCGGGACTTGCCATATCATGGGGCTGGCTTCGCCGGGTGGCGTGCATGCGCACCAAAGACATATCGTCGCGCTGGCGCGTCTTGTCGCGCGCGTGGGGATTCCCGTCGCCATTCACGCTTTTCTTGACGGGCGCGACGTTCCGCCGCAAAGCGCTGCGCAGCAAATCGCCCAATTGCGCGACGACCTATCCACAATTTCCGGGGCGAAGCTCGCGACCTTGTGCGGACGCTATTACGCGATGGACCGCGACAAGCGCTGGGATCGCGTTGAGAAGGCTTACTCGCTTCTTGTCGAGGGGCAAGGCGCGTCATCCCGCGATCCTATCGCTGCGATTGAAGCCAGCTATCAGGCTGGCGCACATGACGAATTCGTTTTGCCTGTCGCGCTTGATGGGTATTCCGGGATGAAGGACGGCGACGGCTTGATCTTCGCGAATTTCCGCACCGACCGCGTGCGCGAGATTTTGACGGCCTTGTTGGATCCCGCTTTCGCTGGGTTCTCGCGAAAGCTTACCGTCAAGTTTTCAGCAGCCGCTGGAATGGTCGAATATTCCGATGCTTTGAACGCCCTGATGCCCGCGCTGTTTCCACCCAAGATCATCGAGCGCACTCTGGGCGAGGTGATCGCCAAAGCGGGCTTGAAGCAGCTTCGCATCGCGGAGACCGAGAAATATCCACATGTCACGTTTTTTTTCAACGGCGGTCGAGAGGAACAATTTCCCGGCGAGGAGCGCGTCATGGTTCCCTCGCCCAAGGTCGCGACTTACGATCTTCAGCCGGAAATGTCGGCTTCAGCCGTAACGGACAAGGTGGTTGACGCCATCAATTGCGGCACGTTCGATCTTATTGTTTTGAACTATGCCAATCCCGACATGGTTGGGCACACGGGATTCATGGACGCTGCGGTCAAGGCGGTCGAGACGATCGATGCTTGTCTGACGCGTCTGTTTGCGGCGGTCGAGCGGCAGGGCGGTTTCGTCTTGCTGACGGCGGATCATGGCAATTGCGAACAGATGATCAACCCTGAAACAGGCGGCCCGCATACCGCCCATACGTTGGAGCGCGTGCCGCTTTTGTTGATTTACGGGCCGCAAAACGTGAAGGGCTTGCGCGACGGCAAGCTTGCGGACGTGGCACCTACCCTGCTCACGCTCATGGGCATGACGCCGCCTCAGGAGATGGATGGCAACGTCTTGCTGGTCAAGTAGCTCTATTGAGGAACTCTCTCTGGTTCGACCTTGACTGTGACGCAGAACGGTCCCGCAGGGTGGCCGATTAAGGGCGTAAGCTCCTTCACTTCAAATTCCGAGTGCAAGTATCTCGTCGCGACGCGCGATTCCTGTCGCACGCGTGGCCCAGGCAGCAGAAACGTTGCGCAGAGTCTATATGTATCCTCTGATTGCCGTTCATAGGTTATGTCTTGCGCGGCGCAACCTTTCACGCCTTCGCGTCTGTTCGCGCCAGACCATTCATAGGTTTTGCATTCCAGTTCTTCGAGAGACGCCGGAAGCCCCGCCATTTTCTTCTCGTTGTTATAGATGCGAAGTTTCTCGACGATGAGCGCCATATCCGCGCGAACGCTTTGGTCGATCAGGCGCTTGCGCTGTTCCCAAGGCGATCCGATAACCGTCGCACTATAGACGACCACTGTTGCCAAGATTGCCCCGACGCCAATTTTGAACAGTTTGACTGGATTCAATGAGATCATGCCACTTCCTCCGCTTTGCGCACTTCAAGCCGATAGTACAGGTTCGATCCGGCCACAATCGTGGCGAGGATCGCAAGTTTGATCAAGAACCGCAGCCCCAGTTCGCCATCCAGAAAATAGCGCACGGTGCCGCAAGCCATGCTGAACAACACGAGCCAGCCGACCAGCGATGTCAGATTAATCAGCCATAGCCTTAAGCGGGGCATAGCCTGTTGCAATCTTAGGGAGGCTTTCAATCGCGCTTTTTCGACACCTAGAAAACACGGAAGGGCCACGATCAATATTGCAAAGTCGTCGCGGATCGCGTCGGCCAGATTCTCGGCGTAATAATAGCCAATTCCGTAGCGTCCTAACCCATCCGGCAGATAGTGGTCGAGTACGCTGAACAAGATCCCGACCACAATATAGATCAGCGTATAGAGCAAGATGAATGAGAAAATGTTCAAGACGCTGATTCTGGGGGAAGCGAACGAGCCGGGACGCGGTACAGCCAAAGGAAACGATTCCGCGAAATGGAATTTCCCGGTTGTTTCCTTGATGGTGGATTCTGGCCACCCAGCCTGCGTAAGCACTTTAACAATGTTTTCGCGCGACTGGCCCACTGTGGTTGCGGCGCGGATAAATTCATCTAGTTCTTTCGCCATAGCTCCCTGCCCTTTCGTTTGTTTACTTGAACGGCTCACAATTCCCTGTGATTGGATGACAGTCTCACGATTCGCGCCGTTTCCGGCCATTTGCATAGTTTTTCCACTTCGTCTGGCGCGGCCCAGCGCACATCCAGCGCATCGTCGCCCGCCGCAGCTTTGCCTTCGCGCGATTCCGCCAGCACTTCGATCAACGTATAATGATACGCGATGGTCTTGTCTCTCGCTTGCGTTAGGGAATCGATGGCCGTGATGATGCCGAGCGGCGCGATATCTAGCCCCGTTTCCTCGCGCGCCTCGCGCACGGCCGCTTGCATGATGGTTTCGCCCCATTCCTGCTTGCCGCCGGGAAGACTCCACTCGCCTGCCCTTGGTTCATGCGCGCGTTTGACCAGCAGAACCTTGTCTTCGCGCCAGATCACCAGGCCAATGCCTATGACTGGGCGGTTATCCTGTATCGCGAGTTTGCGCCGAGTAACCCTTGTAGCCATTTTTCCTAAAGCTTTTTGCATGCTGCATGATACGCATTATTAAATTGATATGCCATAGACTGTTAAATTTTGGTATATGCTGCCCCCTTCACGTCGTAGAGCTTTCGCGATTCTCATTTTTCCCTCGTCGCTTTCATCGCGTGGGTCAAAAGGGTGTCTACGTTCTTCTGGCGTGAATAAATCTCTTTTTTGTTCCTGGTATGCCTCGCCCAACGGCGCAGGGAAGACACAGACTGCGCAGGCAAAGACGCCCTGACCTGAATGTAACAACACCGCGCGGCCAGCAGTCTTTATAAGTTTTTTCACATTCAGCATTTTTTATCTTCAGCTAAGTCTGTTAATAATTTTCTTCGTTTTGTTTTTTGATATTTTATTTTTAGTATCCTATCAATTGTTTAATTTTTTCAAGTCTGCTGTTTTCTTGTATGTGCGCGTATCGTTTCGGTTCATACCCATTTTTTCTTTTCCCCTTCGTCAGCCAGTTTTATTAGATTCCTGATTTTGTTATCTATTTTAGTGAGTTTTTAACCACATGCGCTTATGTTATCAGCGTGATAAGGGCTTTCGCCCGCTTCGTTTCTCGCAAATGCCTCTATTTCCGCAAGTTTCTTCACTCTTTTCGACAGGATACTTCCATGAGCAAAGATATCGTCATCGTCAGCGCCGTTCGCACCGCGATCGGCAACTTCAGCGGCGCTTTGGGGGGAGTTCCCGCCCACACGCTTGCAGGCACCTGTATCAAATCAGCGCTGGAACGCGCAAAATTAGCGCCGACGGATGTCTGCGAAGTCGTGATGGGGCAGATCCTTGGGGCCGGGCAAGGGCAGGGGCCTGCGCGTC
>JBEOJY010000021.1:0-18686 GCA_040275305.1 Bdellovibrionales bacterium
CACACCCGTCCCCGCCTCCGCGAGGACAGGCTCCGGCGGGTGTCCCATGTGGTTTACATGCTTGCCAAATGAGTTTTTCAGCTGACCGCTAGGCGGCATCATCCTGTTTGGTCGTTTCTTCGGTTATGAAGGTCAGGCTGCGCGGTTTGCGGTCGATGGGATCGAGCGCTTCGGGGAGGTCTTTGCCTTCCTTGGCCGCGCCGAATTCGCGCAGCTTGCGAGCTTTTGAGAGCGCGTTGCGTTCATAGCTTCCGATCAGGCGGTTGTAGGCGTCGAGGCTGCCTTCGATTTTTCCTCCCAGAGACATCAGATGGTCGGTCATGGTGGTTAGCGCGGCGTAGAGGTCGTTGCCAAGTTCTCCGACTTTGCGGGCGTTTTCGCGCAGAGATTCCTGACGCCAGCTGGAGTGCACGGTGCGCAAGAGCGCCACAAGGGTCATGGGAGTCGCTAACACGACTTTGTTTCCTACGCAGAAATCCATCAGGTCTGGGTCGTCGTCGAGCGCGGCGGCGAGGAAATGGTCGCCCGGCATGAACATCACGACGAAATCCGGCGCTCCATCCACTTGATCCCAGTAAGCTTTGGCGGCGAGCGCTTTGACGTGGTCGCGCACGCGCTTGGCGTGCAGCTTCATGTGTTGGGCGCGTTCTCCGTCGTTCGCGCTGCGGGTCGCGTCGAGGTAAGACGAAAGCGGGGCCTTGCTGTCGATGATGACGCAGCGTTCTCCTGGCAGGTTGACGATCATGTCGGGGCGCAGGGTTCCATCTTCGCCGCTGATGCTGAGCTGTTCCGTGAAATCGCGCGTATGGGCTGACATGCCTGTCATCTCTAGAATCCTGCGGAGTTGAATTTCTCCCCAGCGTCCGCGCGTCGTGGGCGTTTGTAGCGCTTGCAGAAGTTGGCCGGTTTCGCCGCGCAGCTGCTTTTGCACGTCGTTCGATTGCTTGACCATTTCCGTGAGTTCGCGGTACGCGCCTTCGCGTTTGACTTCGAGCGCCTGAAGCTGCGCGTCCATGCGGGTGAGGGATTCTTTGACGGGTTTTACGAGTTCGTCGATGGAGGCGGATTTGCGTTCGAGGACGGAGGCGGCGGCTTGCTCGCTTTGCTTGAGGCGCGTTTCAGCCAAGTGAATGAAGGCTTCGTTGTTGGCGTTGAGGCTGTCGGCGGCCAGAGCTTTGAACTTGTCCATTAGCGCGGATTCGCTGGCGGTTTGCGCGCGCGAGAGAAACCATGCGATTGCGCCGCCGAGGCTGCCGCCAAGCAGAAAAGCGACGAGGCAGGGCAGGAGGGTGTCGAGGGATACGGAGTCGGGCATGAGGGATGATGACAGATGTAGGAGGAGTTCTTGCTGCGGACTTAATTTCGGATTCCTAATGGAAAGGAATCTGTTCGCATACGCTTGGGCTAAGATGGACAAGTGCTGATTGTGGAAACTCCCCCACCCTATCCCTCCCCGCAAGGGGGAGGGAATCAGATCGCGCTGCTAGAACGGGATGCTGTCGTCGAGGTCTGAAGCTGAACTGCCGCCGCCTGAGGGCAGGGAGCTGGAAGACGAGGGCCCGCCTTGGTCGTAGGAAGACAGAGGCGGTTCGTTGCCGGAGCTTCCGCTCGCGCGGTTGTTGTTGGCGCCGTCTAGCATGGTGAGCTCGCCACGGAAGGGGCGCAGGACGATTTCGGTCGAGAATTTTTCTTGTCCCGATTGGTCGGTCCATTTGCGGGTTTCTAGCTGGCCTTCGATAAAGACTTTCGCGCCTTTTTTGAGGAAGCGTTCGGCCACGCCGATCAGGTTTTCGTTGAGAATCGACACGCGGTGCCATTCGGTTTTGTCTTTGCGTTCGCCGGTGGCCTTGTCTTTCCAGCTTTCCGAGGTCGCGATATTCAGATGCGCGACGCGCCCGCCGTTTTGGAACGTGCGGATTTCTGGGTCGCGGCCTAGATTTCCAATAAGAATGACTTTATTAACGCTGCCTGCCATGGGGTGCCTTTCCGAGAGGTGGTAACGAAGAGCATTTAGGGCGAGCATACCTCGCCGTCTTGCGGTGTCCAACCGGAGATCTTGCTTTCTTGGAGTTCCCATATTGGCATGAAGGATAGAACAAAACAAGTACAAAATTTATTTTGTTGTGTCTGGATATGGGGCGAGAAGAGGTTTTGTTGCGCGCGCGAGCCAATTGCATTACCTATAACTCCCTGTAAGAATGCGTAACCTTGGCTGGGCAAAGGGTTTTTTAACCTGAAACAGGGTACATAGTTGGTTGGCTCTTGCGTATTGGCTTTTATCATAACATCCATAGATACTGGTTCCCATGTATTTAGGCATCGATCTCGGCACTTCAAACAGCGTCATTGCAGGCATCGTGGACGGTCAGGCGAAGGTCTTTCGTCCGGCGGACGGCGGCGATGTTTTGCCTTCGATCATCTATTTCGACAAACGCGGGCATCGGCTTTATGGACGGCGCGCGCATGATCAGGCGTTAATCGAGCCGGACAGCGTCGCTGCGGGGTTTAAGCGACTGATGGGCACATCGACTTCCATCGAGATTAAGGCGGTGGATCTCAAGTTGACGCCGGAGGAATGCTCGGCGGAAATTATTCGCCAGCTTTTAGGTCAGGTCGCGACGGAGACGGGCAGCGATAAGATCACTGGCGCGGTCATCACAATTCCGGCGGCGTTTAATCAGATGCAGTCCGAGGCGACGCTGCGCGCGGCAAAGCTCGCGGGGTTGGATCGGGTCGATTTATTGCAAGAGCCGATCGCGGCGGCGATGGCGGCGATGGAGGGCGCGAAGCGGTCTGGGCAGTTCCTCGTCTATGATTTGGGCGGCGGCACGTTCGACGTGGCGCTTGCCCAAGCCGTCAACGGAGAGGTTTCGATTGTCGCGCATCAAGGCATCAATATGCTGGGCGGTCGCGATTTCGATCGTATGATCGTCAACGAGATCGCTCGCCCTTGGCTCGCGGCGACGTTCGATCTGCCGGAGAATTTTCAGCGCGACACACAGTACCGCAAGCTTATCCGCATCGCGCAATTGGCGGCGGAGCAGGCCAAGATCGACTTGTCGTCGAAAGAGCAGACTTCGATTCTGTCGTCTGACGCCGATGTTCGCATGGTAGATCGGGCGGAGCGCGAAATCTATCTCGATGCGCCGTTGACACGCGGGCAGTTCGAGCAGCTCATTCGCGAACCGGTGATGCAGACCATCGACTTGATCCGCAATCTCTTGAGCGAGAACAACTACAAGAACGAGGATATTGATCGCATCGTGTTCATCGGCGGACCAAGCCGCATTCCTCTGGTGCGCCAAATGGTGTCGAACGAGCTTGGCATCGCGGCGGATTTGAAGACAGATCCGATGACGGCGGTAGCGGTCGGCGCGGCCTATTACGCCGAAGGGCGGCAATGGGGCAGCGACAACATCAGCGCGCCCAAAGCACGGGAGGCTTCCGCTTCAGTACCGGAGGAACCACGCTTGTCGTTCCAGTATCTGGCGCGGACGCCTGACGAGAAGACGGTTATCACGCTGAATGTCAGCGGAGATTTGTCCTCGCCACGCCAGTTGCGCATCGTTTCGAAGAGCTGGAATTCTGGCCTCATGCCTGTGATGGATGGGTTGAGCATTTCCGTGCCGCTCGCGCAGACGGGCGAGAACGTGTTCGACGCGCAGGTTCTCGACGACAAGGGCGTTAAGCTCGATCGGCATGACCAGACCTTGAAGATCATGCGACTTGTCGCTTCGACGCGGCGAATTCCGGCGGCGCAGACCATTTCCGTCAAGACGCTTGATCACGCGCATGCGCAGGAAAATACCCTGTTGCCAATCCTCAAGAAAGGCGATGAGCTTCCGACGCAAGGACAGCTTAAGTTCAAGAGCGCGCGGGCGTTGAAGGCTCACCAGTCTGGGCATCTTAGTTTTGAGTTGTTTCAGGTCGAATATCCTGAGCGCATCGATCTCAATTTATGCGTCGGCGTGTTTCGCGTCGGCGGCGAGGATCTTCCGGATTCTTATGCGATCAAGGAAGGCGACTCGATTATTTTCGATTGGCGCATGAGCGATAGCGGCATTTTGGAGGCTTCTGTCAAGCTTGAGAATGCGGCGGGCGGTTCGCTCGATCTGAAGGCGCGGAGATTTTACGCGCCGCAGGCCGGGCAGGTTTCGTTCAGCGGCGAGCAGGGTGTCATGTTCACCAACACGATCATCAAGCAGGGCGAGGAGGAGTGGGGCGATCTGGCGGCGGCGGCGGGACCAGAAGGCGGTCCGGAGATCAAGTTGCTGCAGACCAGGTTGACTGAGCAGAGGCAGTCTCTTGAAGAGGCCGGGAACGATCCGGAAAATATTCGCCGTATTGCCGAAGAATCCCGCTTTATTCGGCAGGAAATCGCGCGAACGACCAAGAAACATCGTTCGGCGATGTTGCAGCGGCGGCTTGGCAAAATGGCGGCGATTTTCAACCGCATCGCGCGGGCGCATGCTGAGAAAAACGAAGCCGCGCGGTTCGACAACCATGCGCTGAAGGTGCAGAAGATCATTGACGACGGCGATCCGATGGTGTTTGACGACGCTGATTTGCATCTGGCCGAGATGCGCGAGCTGTTCTTCGATGTCGCGTGGCGCAACAAGGATTACATCTACACGTGGTACAAGAAGCTTATCAGCGAGCCTTACCTGTTCCCCGATCAAGACGAGTTCGCGGCGATGGTCAAGGAGGGCGAGGAACTGATCGCGCTTGACGAGCGTCAGAAGCTCAAGGATCTCGTGACGCGCATGCTGGAAGCCCGTATTGCGCTCGGCGCGAGCGATACGGCGGGCGAACTTGCGACGATCATTAAGGCGTAATTTTAGCATGAACGCGCGTGTCGTTCAATCCTTTGATCGCCGCGCTGTTTGGGGGATTCTGACTGTCTGACATATCCCGGACTGGCAATTTGGATTCGTCGTTCGGGACGCAAGAAGTGTGTTGAATGGCGAGAGGAAAAGCATCGGCGCCGCGCGCGCCAAGACTTAGTATGTCGCTTGTGACAGATGAAAATAACCAGAAGCCGGAAGTCGATAGATCATTCAGAGGGTCGCATATCAGAATGTTCTTAGGGCTGGGCGACGCAAGGCGCGACAAACGCTGGTGAGTTTCCGCAAAGGATTCTCCAGACTTGCGGTCGAAGCGCCAGAATTTGGCGTCAGGCAGCAAGAAGATGCCAAAGCCGGGCACGCTCCAGCCAAAATTCTTCATGCGTTCCTCTACGTCATGTCGATTGAACTTATCGCCAAGCGTATGCGTGAGCAGAGAGTAGGCGAACGCATTGCTGTTGGTTCCTAACAAAGCGTATGGCTGTTGGAGCGAATTGTTGGCGACAATGAACTGCGCGGCGACGGCCAGAAAATCCAATGCGGAATTTACGTCGCCACGGTATACTTCAATGAATTTTCCTTTGGTTTGTTCGCTGTCGCCGCTCCATTCGAGGTTGCATTTGTCAGCGCCGGGAGCCGATGGGATTCCTTGCAGCAAGGAGTTCGGCGACAAACCGTAAGCGCTTCCCGAGAATTCGAGGCCGTATTGGTCGTTTTTTTTCAGTATTTCTACTGATGTCGAGATTCCATCAATTCTTAAATAGTCGGTGGACAGGTCGTTTTGCACAAACTTAACAAATAAATGATGCTGGCCGAAAGGCAAAGCAACGGCTCCCAGCGCTACGCTCCATGTGGATGTATCGAGATCAAATCCCTTATTCTGGTTGGCGCGTTCGAGGAATACGCTGCGGCCTTGCGTTTCAAGGCATTGCGGCAGGCTCCTCGCTATTAATTGCGGCAGGGATGGCGGCGCGCTTCTCAACTGACCCCATGTTACCGGCATTGGTTTGGATGTTGGCCATTTGGCGGTTATGGAGCTGCAACCGGCAATGAGCGCGCAGGCGGTTGCGAAGGCGATTCTCTTGATCTTGGGAGGTGTTATAATGTTCATGGGTAGAATAAATCGGTTGTTTCGTTTAAGCGTGTAATATTTGTAAAATCTATACCCATCGCACTTGAAGAGTTGAGGGCAGACATAACACTTGAGCAATCTGATTCCTTCCCCGTAAGAGGGAGGGAATCCAGCGTGTCTTGCGTCAATGTTTGCCACCTCTTGAACTGCAATGGATATGCTTTTCTTGCTTCTAGTGTTGGCATCTTTTAGATATGACAGTTATACATGCGTTTTTTAGTTTCATATCGGAAGTTTTATTTTGGTTTTAGAAACGCATTCTGGCTAACATATTGATATATATAAAAATATTTCTAATGATGATGCTTGTCATTCTGGCGCATTTATTTCATGGTCGTCGCAGATGGTTGGTGCGGTTGTGGATTTTATACCTTGTCGTTTTTGTTGGCGTTACTTCATTTGGGCTATATTGCTATGACTGATTTTTCCCTGCTTTCTCCTGACGACGCTGCTGAGCTTTTGCTCGGTGGTCACTCTCCTTTGGAAGTCTTCGCTCATTTAGATGTTGAGGCGCTGCGTTACGCTCCGCATGCGAAGGCATGCGATGGTGGCGGGCCACTGGCAGAAACGGGGCAGACGGGGTATGGCAACGCGGCTTCGGGCAGGCTTGCTTTTTCTCGGCATGATGTTCTGGAGATCCAAGCGCAAGGCGATGCGGCCTTTCTTGTCGTGTTGCCGGTCAGTGGCAGAGCATACACTTCGAGCGCAAGACTCGATGGCGTCATCGCAGCCTACCGCCAAGTCGGAAAACCTGTCTTGGAGGTGCATGAGCATGACGCTTTGGCTTTGGCGGAGGAGAAACTTGCGTGGTTTGATGATCGTGTCAATTCCCGTCTGATTGTAGATGCGCGAGCGAAGACTCTTGTCGTGCTGCCAGATTCTGGGGATTGCGAGCCTGCGACTCTCCGGAAAGGCGATGTCGTGACGCTCGATCCGCTGAGCGGGCAGATATGGATCGGGGCGTGTGTGATTGTGCCTGTATCCCCTTCTGTGAGGGTTATTCGCAAATATTTTAGTGATTTACAGAAAACGCTTGGTCAGTCTTTGCCCGATGTCGCATTCCATGCAAATCAGGCGTCTGACCTTCAATTGCTCTATACGCACCAGCATATCAGGAATGTTAGAGAAAGAAAAAGCAGTAGGGATTGGCTTGATCAGTATCCCGGCGAGGAATACGCCATCGGTCTTCGCAGATCGGAACCGGAAATGCAGGAGATCATGCTGCGTAACGGGAACGCCCTCAAGGAGTTGGCCCGTGGCGTTGTGCCCGGCTGCGTAAAGGAGAGATTAGGCGGGATGGATTCTGGTTTCGGACGCACAAAATCGGTTACATATCGGTTGCTTGATCTTAAGGCGATGTTTGATGCGGCTGGACTGGAGGTTTCCAGGGATCGCAGGCTTGCCGTTCAGGATGAGCTTTATGCGCATCAAGTCAGGAATGCCTTGAGAGGCCATGGCACTAGATGGATGGAGGAAATTCCGCCAATTCTTATCGTTCCTCATATCGACAATTTTGAAGAGGCGAAAAGGTTCAAAACCGTTGTCACGCAAGCGGCGCAATCCTGCGAGGGCGGGCGGCACGTTAGATTTGGGGCGATGATCGAGACGCCGGGGGCGCTAGAAAATGTCCGAAAGATCGCGGGTATTTGCGACGGCGTTCTTTGCATCGGGAGCAACGATCTGACGGCCTATCTTACCGGAATTTCGCGCAAGGGCGAGGACAGGACTTGGTATCGTCAAATGCACCCTGACGTTATCCATGCGTTGGGCCAAAGGATACCCGATGTACGGAAGGATTTCCCAGAAATGGCGATCAGCGTTTGCGGCGAGCAGGTATCCGGCAGCCCTGAGAGCATTTCTTCGATAGAGTCTATGCTCAAGATCGGCGTGAACAGGGTCACGGTCGTGCCCAATCCCGATAGGGTTTTTCGCGCTCATATGGCGATTATCCGCCATTTTGCCCGGCATTGATGGTCTGTTAGGGCTATTTGATGCGTCTGGACGGCTTATTTTTGCTGTTTTGTTCGTTTTGTCGTGGTAGATTCCCGCGATTCTTTTTTGGGGTTCGGGGGACAGGCGTTCCTGCCCCGTTCGCTGTCGGTCGCAATCGCGGATTGCATGGCGGCTCATGTGACAGGACTATAAGATCGTGCATTTTACGCGCCTTCGCCTTCATGGCTTTAAGTCCTTCGTGGACGCCACCGACCTTGAGATTCCGGAAGGGCTGACCGGGATCGTGGGGCCGAATGGCTGCGGCAAGTCTAACCTTGTCGAGGCCTTGCGCTGGGTGATGGGCGAGAATTCGGCGCGACGCATGCGCGGCGCGGATATGGACGACGTGATTTTCGCAGGCACGACCATGCGGCCTTCGCGCAATCTGGCCGAGGTGGCGCTGGAGCTTGACAACAGCACGCGCAGCGCGGCGGGCGAGTTCAACAACGACGATATTTTGCGCGTGACGCGCAAGATCGAACGCGGCGGCGGTTCCGATTACCGCGTCAACGGGCGTCCGGCGCGTCAGCGTGATATTCAGCTTCTGTTCGCGGATCAGGCGACGGGAGCGCATTCGACCAATCTTGTCGGGCAAGGGCAGATCGACGCCTTGATCCGCGCCAAGCCGCAGGATCGCCGCCAGATTTTGGAAGAGGCTTCCGGCACGGCGGGCTTGCAATCGCGCCGTCACGAGGCCGAGCTTAAACTTAAATCCGCCGAGCAGAATTTGACGCGCGTGGACGACGTGCTGAAGGCGCATGACACGCAACTCCGGTCGCTCAAGCAGCAGGTGAAGCAGGCTTCGCGCTATCGCAATCTCGCGGAGCATATGCGGCGCGCCGAGGCGGCGCTTTTGCATATCCGCTGGACGGAGGCGGAGAAGCAGGCCGAGCGCTTGGCGGAGGCGTTGGCGAATGCCGCGCAGAGCGTCAACGATCTGACTTCCGTGGTTACGCGCGGCACGACAGCGCGGGTCGAAAAGGCTGCGGAATTGCCGGGATTGCGGCAGGCCGAGACGGTTGCGGCGGCCATCACGCAGAAGCTGATGTTGGAGCGCGACCGCGTCGAGACGGAACTGCGCCGCGTCGGCGACGAGGTCAAGGCTTGCGCCTCGCGCCTTGCTCAGGCGCAGGGCGATCTTGAGCGCGAGCAGTCGCGCCGCGCGGACGGCGAGGCGGCTTTGGTTCGGCTGGAGGATGAGCAGGTTCTGCTTGTCGCGACGCAGGAGCGACTGGACGGCGAGCTTCCGTCCGCGACGCAAGGTTTGCTGGACATGACGCGCGAGATCGACGCGCTCGATACATCGCTTGCGCAATTTATGCAGGAGGTCGCGTCGGTGGAGGCGCGTAGGGCCGCCTTGGGCAAGGAAGTTGAAGCGCAGGCGGCGCGCAAGGCCGATCTTTCGCGCCGTCGCGTGACGTTGGATCAGGACCGGGGCGCGTTGGCGGCGGAAGCGGCGACGCGGCCGGATCTCGTCATGGCGTCGGCGCTTGTGGAGGCCTGCGACACCGAGCTTGCGCGGCGTCAACAGCAGGCGCAGGCGGCTGAGACTTCTTTGCGCGAGGCTGAGGCCGTTCAGGTTGCGGCGCGCGAGCTTGCGCATGAGACGTTGGCGCGGGCGACGCGTTTGAAGGCCGAGGCCGATGCGTTGAGCGATCTTCTCCGTCCTCACGACAATCCAGAGGCCGAGCAGATTGTGGACGCGATTAGCGTGACGCCGGGGCTTGAGAACGCGCTGGCCATCGCGTTGGGTGAAGCGCTGACGGCATCGTTCGATACCAAGGCGGCGTCGCATTGGCGTTCCTTACCCGCGTATGCGGAGGCGCAGCCTTTGCCGGACGGCGCGATGCCGTTGGCGGGAGAGATCAAGGCTCCGGAGGCTTTGGCGCGTTGCCTTTCGCAAATTGGCCTCGTCGAAGACGCTGCGGCGGGCGAACACGCGTCGGCGGCCTTGCGATGCGGACAGACAATCGTGAGCCGCGACGGCTGGGCGTGGCGTTGGGACGGCTTCACGGTGACGCCTCAAGCCAAGACGGCGACGGCGATCAGGTTGCAGCAGCGCAATCGTCTGGCAGCGTTGCTGTCCGAGCGCGAGCAGATCGAGACCGAAGCGCAAGCGGCGCAGCAGGCGTTGGACGATTCGGCTGCGGTGGCCGTTCAGCACAAGGAGGCCGAACGCGAGGCGCAGGATGCGCTGAAGGCCGCTTATCGGGCGCTGAACGATGCGCGGGCGGATCATACCAGGCAGGAGAAGGACGCTTCGGGTGTCGTGGCGCGGCTTGCGGCGCTCGACGGGCAGATCGGGCAAATCGACGCCGAACTTGAGCAGGTGCGTCATCGCGCGGCGGTCGCGGAAAACGATTTGGCGATTTTGCCAGATCTTGAATCGCGAAAGTCGGATATGGCTACGCAGCGCGCTGCGCTGGCCGAGCGTCGCGCGTTGCAGGCGGAGAAGCGCAGCGCTTATGATCGGCTGTCGCGCGAGCAAGAGAGCTGCGCGCAGCGCCGCGCGGTGGTTGAGAAAGAGGCGGAAGCTTGGCGGGGCCGCATTTCTGGCGCTTCGCAACAGGTCGAGGCTTTGCGTCAGCGCATGATTGAGCTGGAGAAGCAAAGCCGGGAGCTGGAAGGGCGTCCGTTAGAGCTTGAAAGGGCGCGGGCGCAGCTTCTGACGGAGTTGTCGGAAGCGGAGAGCAAGCGCAAGGACGCGGCGGATCGTTTGATTGTCGCGGAGCAAGATTTGGCCGAGGTCGAAAGCCAGTTGCGGCGCGATGAATCCGCGTTGGCGGCGGTTCGCGAGGAGCGGGTGCGGATCGAAGCGGCGGCGCAGGCTGCTGCCGAGCATTTCAACGTTCTGCGCCAGCGTATCGAGGAGAAGCTGAATTGCGGCCCTGGTTCGTTGCGGGCGATTGCAGAAATCGAAGACGGGGCCGAGATCCCGGAGCTTGAGGAGTTAGAGCAGGTTCTGGCGCGTTACACGCGCGAACGCGATGGCATGGGCCCGGTCAATCTCCGCGCGGAAGTCGAGGCGGAGACTTTGGAGAAGGCCATCGACAAGCTGCAGAAGGAGAAAGACGATCTTAGCGCGGCGATTGCCAAGCTGAGGCAGGGCATTTCTCAGCTTAACCGTGAGGCGCGGGAGCGGCTTCAGGGCGCTTTTGGATTGGTCAACGAGCGGTTTCAAAAGTTGTTCGGGGAGCTGTTCGACGGCGGGCGGGCGCATTTGGAATTAATCGACGACGAAGATCCGATGAATGCGGGATTGGAGATTTTCGCAAGCCCTCCGGGCAAGAAGATGCAGATTTTATCGCTGCTGTCGGGGGGGGAACGCACGCTGACGGCTCTGGCGCTTTTGTTTGCGGTGTTCCAGACCAATCCTTCGCCGATTTGCGTGCTCGACGAAGCCGAGGCCGCGCTGGATGAAAGCAACATTGAGCGGTTCTGCCAGCTCGTGAAAGTGATCGCGGCGGAGACGGGGACCCGGTTTCTTATCATTACGCACCACCGCGTGACGATGGCGCATATGGATCGGCTCTATGGCGTTACCATGGGCGAAAAAGGCGTGTCGCAGCTTGTTTCGGTCGATCTTTCGGCGGCGGTCGCTTTGCGCGAGGGCAGCGACGACGCCTTCGCTTCCGCCGAAGTGGCGCTGGCGGACGTGCGGGCGGCGTGAGGGACCTTGATCCCGGAGCGCGATTCTGAACAGGCCCTTAGTTACCGAAAAGGGTCGGTCCTCGCGAGGAGTGCGCTAGAGGCGACGAGGCTATCCAGAGTCGTGAAAACGGTCTTTACGATTCTGGATTGCCTCCGTCTTCGTTGCTTCGCAACTATGACGCGACAAGGCGTCGATCCCCGCCTTGCGAGCGGGGATCTCCTCGCTTACTGTTATGCTGTTCTTGGTCTGTATTCTTCATGCTTCTGCTTGGGGATTACAACTGTCGCAATTATTGCGGATGGCACTCGGCTTGAGGTGTGGCTCCCCTTCTACGCCTCTGTTGCTGCGTTGCAGGCATGTTAGGTGCGGGATGGGGGTGTGTGGCGTCGCTTCGCGCGTCCTTGAACAATGATTCGAGTCCGAAATTTTTTGCGTGTGCATGGATGGCGGCGATTCTTGTGTTCTCTTCGATGTTTGGCGCAAGGATGATTTGTTGAAGAGTTTTCCGAGTGACCTCCTTGTGTTGTTCCATGCCTTCAAGCGCGGTTGTGATGGACAGCAAAGTTTTGGAAGCCGCAGCGCTAGGCGCGCCGTTTTCCAGGATTTCGGTCGCGAGTTCTGCAAGCCATTGACATGCGGATTCCTTGACGCTGTCTGCTAGCATGTAGCCGCCAGCGTTGTAGAGAGCGTGTCCCAGCTCCACTATATACGCTCGTGGATTGTCTTTCCTGCCCTCGTAACTTTTGGCCCGTGGATCCGGGAGTTCAGTCGTTGTTGCGATTAAGTCCTTCATCATCATCTCACTACCCATTGTTTTCTCCTTGTGAAAGTTGGACAGGAAGTCGCATTGAGAATTGGACTGTGGCAATGTGGACTATTGTTGTCTAGACTGTGATGGTGCGGCGCAGCGATAGAAGGATGGTAGGCTTTCATGGCTTTTCGTATTTTGTCTTTGGACGGCGGCGGCGCGTGGGCGTTGGTCGAGACGCAGGCGCTGATCGCGTTGTATGGCGAACAGACGAAGGGGCACAAGGTGCTCGCCGATTTCGATCTGGTGGCGGCCAATTCAGGCGGAAGCCTTGTGCTCGGCGGGTTGATGGAAGACCTGACGCTGGCCGAGATTCGCGACTATTTTCTCGACGAGTTCAAACGTCGCCGAGTGTTCTCGCCGACCAAAAGTTTGTTTTTGCGGCTGTTGCGCCGATTGTTCGGGTTAGGACCGCTCTACAGCGCTGAGGATAAACTGGCGGCGTTGCGGATGCTGCTGCCGCGTTATGGCGATCGGACGATGGATGGCATCGCGCAGGGAATCGCGCGGCAGGGGCGCGCGGATACGCATTTGTTGATCGTCGGCTTCAATTATGATCGCAACCGGGCGGTGTTCTTTCGCTCGGCCCCCGCAGGCAACGGGCCGGTTTGGGGTAAGGGAGCCCCCGCGACCGCGACGATGGCCGAGGCGATCCATGCGTCTTCCAACGCTCCGGTCAATTATTTCGACAAGCCCGCGCGATTCGCTTCCAGCGACGAGCGGTTCTGGGACGGCGGGATTACGGGTTGCAACAATCCGGTGCTGGCGGCGGTGACCGAAGCGGTTGTGCTGGGGCAAAGACTGGACGATCTTGCGGTGTTGAGCCTTGGAACCGGGTCTGTGAACTTGCCGTTGGCCGAACCGGGATTCGGCGCGTCCATGTATGAGGCGCCGCGCCTTAAGGCCGGTTTGTTGAACGATCTCAAGAAGCTTGCCACGGCCATTCTTGACGATCCGCCCGATGCGGCGACATTCATCGCGCATGTTATGACCGGGGGCAACAGCGGCGTTCGCGCTCCGGCGATGAGTCGTATCGTGCGGGCCAGTCCGTTGATCGCGCCGACGAAAGACATTGGCGGCAACTGGACTGCGCCGGGCGGCATGACAGGCGAGGATTTCAAATTTCTTTGCGATATCAGCATGGACGCTGTCGATCCTGCGCAAATTCGCGCGATTAACAACTATGTCGAGTTGTGGCTGGCGGGGAAGGCTCCCAATCAGTTGATTCGTGCGGCGAGTTCCACGTCTTCGCCTGTGATCGGCTACCCGACATTCAGCGCGGCGATAGAGGCGTGGAAATCTATCAGGTAGGCGAGCGGGAGCGGCTTGTCCTTGCTATGAAAGAATCGCTGTACATGCGTTCATATTTTGTTCTATACGGATTTTGTATTCCCGTTTTGTTCTTTCTTGAATAGCGACTGATGCACACGACTCTTCATATCCATGGCGCGCGCGAGCACAATCTTAAAAACATCGATGTGGCGATGCCGCGCGACAAACTGGTGGTCATTACGGGGTTGTCGGGTTCGGGTAAGTCGTCGCTGGCGTTCGACACGATCTATGCCGAGGGGCAGCGGCGCTATGTCGAGAGCTTGTCGGCCTACGCGCGGCAATTCCTTGAGCTGATGCAGAAGCCGGACGTGGATTCCATCGAGGGGCTTTCTCCCGCGATTTCGATTGAGCAGAAGACCACCTCGCGCAATCCGCGTTCGACTGTCGGGACCGTTACGGAGATTTACGACTATCTGCGGCTTCTGTTCGCGCGGATCGGCGTGCCTTATTCGCCCGCGACGGGATTGCCGATCGAAAGCCAGACGGTTTCGCAGATGGTGGACCGTATTCTGACTTTGCCGGAGGGAACCAAGATTATGCTGCTTGCGCCAATCGCGCGTGGGCGCAAAGGGGAATATCGCAAGGAGTTGCAAGAGCTGCGCCGCCAAGGATTCCAGCGCGTCAAGGCGGATGGCGAGGTTTACGATATCGAGGACGTTCCGGCGCTCAACAAAAAGCTTAAGCATGATATTGCTGTCGTCGTGGACAGGCTGGTGGTTAAGCGCGATCTTGGCCACCGTTTGCCGGATTCGGTCGAGACGGCCTTGCGACTTGCGGACGGGTTGCTGTTTGTGGAATTGGTCGGCAAGGAGAAAGATAGCGAAGTTCTAGTTTTTTCTTCCAAGTTCGCTTGCCCTGTCAGCGGTTTCACGATTGAAGAAATCGAGCCGCGTTTGTTCTCGTTCAATAATCCACATGGAGCTTGCCCTGCTTGCGATGGGCTGGGCGAGAAACTATATTTCGATCCAGAGCTTGTCATTCCCGATCCGTCGCTCGGCATTTCCGAGGGCGCGATCGCGCCGTGGAAATCCGCCGCGACTTCGCCTTTCGCGACGCAGACCTTGCAGGCGGTCGCGAAAGCTTATGGCGTCGATGTGTCTTTGCCATGGAAGAAGCTTGATGCGGCGTTTCAGCAAGCGGTTTTGTATGGAACGGGCGCGCGCGAGATCGAGTTTGCGTATGACGACGAGCGGCGCAGCTATCGCACGACCAAGCCTTTCGAGGGCGTGATTCCTAATCTGGAGCGGCGTTGGCGCGAGACGGAAAGCGCGTGGATGCGCGAGGAACTCAGTCGCTATCAGGCTTCGAAGCCTTGCGAGGCCTGCGGCGGCAAACGGCTCAAGCCGGAGGCGCTGGCGGTCAAGGTTGGGGGACTGGATATCAGCGAAGTTTGCGCGTTCTCGATCAAGGCTGCGGGCGCATGGTTTCTGGATTTGCCAGAGCGGTTGACGCCCAAGCAACGTGAGATCGCGGCGCGGGTTTTGAAAGAAATCAACGAGCGTTTGGGGTTTCTCAACAATGTCGGGCTTGATTATCTGGCGCTTTCGCGCGCGTCGGGCACTTTGTCCGGCGGCGAGAGCCAGCGTATCCGGCTTGCCTCGCAAATCGGGTCGGGGTTGACGGGCGTGCTTTATGTGCTTGACGAGCCGTCGATCGGCTTGCATCAGCGCGACAATGACAGGTTGCTTGCGACGCTGAAACGCTTGCGCGATCTCGGCAATTCCGTGCTGGTTGTCGAACATGACGAAGATGCCATTCGTTGCGCGGATTATCTGATTGATATGGGGCCGGGCGCGGGCGCGCATGGCGGACAGGTGATCGCGGCGGGAACGCCGGAGGAGGTTTGTCGCGTCAAGGAAAGCATCACGGCGCAATATCTCAACGGCACGCGCAAGATTCCGGTTCCGTCGTCGCGGCGCGTGGACGAAGGCGCGGTCGCGTGGCTGCGCCGCGCGGCGAGCGGGCGGCTCAAGCAATCATGGCTTGAAGTCATTGGCGCGAGCGGGAACAATCTCAAGAACGCGCATGCGCGGTTTCCGGTGGGCGCGTTCACCTGCGTGACGGGCGTATCGGGCGGCGGCAAGTCGACGCTGGTGATTGAGACGCTCTACAAGGCGCTGGCGAAGAAACTTAATAACACGCGCGATATTCCGGGGCCGCACGAGGCTTTGAAGGGCGTCGAGCTGGTCGACAAGATCGTCGATATTGACCAATCGCCGATTGGACGGACTCCGCGTTCGAATCCCGCGACCTATACTGGCGCGTTCGGGCCGATCCGCGATTGGTTCGCGGGATTGCCGGAGTCCAAGGCGCGAGGCTATGCGGCGGGACGGTTTTCGTTCAACGTGAAGGGCGGGCGCTGTGAGGCTTGCGAGGGCGACGGCGTCATCAAGATCGAGATGCATTTTCTGCCGGACGTGTTCGTCATGTGCGATGCCTGTCACGGCAAGCGCTACAATCGCGAGACGCTTGAGGTGACTTATCGGGAGAAATCCATCGCCGACGTGCTCGACATGACGGTGGAGGAAGGGGCCGAATTCTTTCAGGCCGTGCCGACCATTCGCGACAAGATGGCGACGCTCGATCGCGTGGGGCTTGGCTATGTCAAAATCGGGCAAGCCGCGACGACGCTTTCGGGCGGCGAGGCGCAGCGCGTCAAGCTTGCGAAGGAATTGTCGCGTAGGGCGACGGGCAAGACGCTTTACATTCTCGACGAGCCGACGACGGGGCTGCATTTCGAGGATGTGCGTAAGTTGCTCGAAGTTCTCCATGCGCTTGTGGATCAAGGCAACACGGTGGTGGTGATCGAGCATAATTTGGAGGTCATCAAGACGGCGGATTACATTCTTGATCTTGGGCCGGAAGGAGGCGACGGCGGCGGCATGATTGTGGCCGAAGGCACGCCGGAAGAGGTCGTTCAGGTTAAGGAAAGTTATACCGGGCGGTATTTGAAGCCGTATCTTGCCACGGGGAAGAGATAAGCGAATTTCAGACCGCAGGCGCTCGGCGCGTTGCGCCCATGCGCGATTTGTGTGGTTTGCGTGGCGATTTGCGCGCGTGAGGAGCGCCCGCCGATAGCTTTTGCATTGCCAGAGCGTCTATTAAGCTTGCGTGGCCGTTTGGATTAGTCATGGCGATGAATTCTTGGGCGTGCGATTCCCGACTGAACACGAACTTTGCGCGTTTTGATTTTTTGCCGTTTCCTTTAAGCTCCCGATCATAGCGGTAAATAAATTTTTTCTTGTTTAGAATTTCTTTGGCGGCCGTGACCCATGCCTTCCGGTAAGCTTTGTCGCCTTGCAATGCGCGTTCAACCACGAATTGCTCCATGCAAATTGGATCATTTTCAAGACTTTCCCGTATCTTCTCGATTTCTGAAGAGTCCGGAGACTGACACTGAATTCCAACGAATCCGCTTCTTAGGACGGTTTCGTATTTGACATGGGCGCAACCGAGTTCTTCCGTGGCTAGACTTCTGACTAGATCGGGGAGGGTTCTTTCAAGATATTGTTGGCGTTCCTGATGCGTCGAGGAGTGCCAGAAAGTATATACGTACTGGCAAGCTTCTTCAGAGGATGCGCTGCGCGTCATGTTTTTGTTCCTGAATATTTAGCAGTCTGCTGAAAAAGGTTTCTGGAGGTGGTCATGCTCAAAGAAAAAAGAAAATGGGATGCCCGCCTGCGCGGGCATGACGCTTGTTTTTATTGAGAAATTCACCTCAACAAGCGCCGTCACACCCGCGAAGGCTGGTGTCCTTCTCCTAATGTTGAGAACAAGCACAAAACATTCAAACGAAGCGCTTACATCAAAAACAGGAGATGGACACCCGCCTTCGCGGGTGTGACGCTGCGCTATCGGAGGCTTTTTGCCAATTCTTGACATGCTATAGGCATATTTGAATAATTTGTTTTATAAGTTCCAAGCCGCTGGTTTTGCAATCGTTATTAATACTTTCAATATGGTTTTTTGTTTATTCGGTCTCGTGCTGGTTTTCTATATTCACCTCAATCGGGCGTTCCAGCGGTTCGCCCGGCACGCGGTAGGTTTCGCCGAGCCAGCGGCCAAGGTCGATGTTGGCGCAGCGGGCGCAGCAGAAGGGCGCGAAGCGCTCGGTCGCGGGTTTTTCACAGACGGGGCAGGGTTTGAGGATCGCTTGCGCCATGGGGTTGTCCTTGCCGGGCTTTACCACGAAAAGCCGCTGCCGCGTAGCAGCTGCGCCGTTTCGAACAAGGGCAAGCCGACAATATTCGAATGCGAACCCGCGATGAAGCGGATCAACGCTGCCGCGCGGCCTTGTATCGCGTAGCCTCCGGCTTTGTCCAAGCCTTCGCCGCTGGCGACGTAGTCCTCGATTTCCTGCGGCGTCATGCGCTTGAAAGTTACGACGCTGTCGCACAGGCGCTCGCGCGTCGCGCCTTGCGGCGTTGTGAGCGCTACGCCCGTGTAGACGTGATGGCGTCGTCCTGACAGCAGATTGAGGCAACGCCTCACATCGTTCGCGCTTTCGGCTTTGGGCAATATGCGCCGTCCGCAACCGACGACGGTATCGGCGGCCAGCACATACGATTCCGGTTCTTGCGACGCGATTGCGGCGAGCTTTTCTTTGGCAAGGCGTTGGGCCAGCGCGCGCGGTAGTTCGCCTTTATGCGGCGTTTCGTCGAGGTCGGCGGGGCGCACTTTGGTTGGCGCGATGCCCAGCGAGGCCAGCAGTTCCAGCCTGCGCGGCGAGCTTGATGCTAGGATAAGAGGATGATTGTTCATGTCTTGCTTTTACTTTTCTCCGTTGCGATTTCCTTGCGGGCGTTCTTTTACCCTATCTTTCTTCCTGTGGTGATAGGGTGGCCGCAGTCTTGCATATTTTTACTTTTTCGCAAAAAATATGAAAAATCCCCTAAATACCTGTTGACGCAACAATCCCATTTATGA
>JBEOJY010000022.1:0-117864 GCA_040275305.1 Bdellovibrionales bacterium
ACGGTCCGGTTCCCTGTCTGCCCCGGCCCCCGCTTAGGGTGGCCTACCCGCCTTCAAGACTTTCCGGTTTTCCCCCACTTACCGCGCGGACCATGGGACTTTCGGCCTTGTCGACACTCCTTCAAATTTTTCAATCTCAAGAAGTGGGATATCTATACCATTGGTGGGATTATTGCGTCAACAGGTATTTTGGGATTTTTCTAACTATTTTGAGGCCGCGTGTCATGCGCATGCGCTTTGGGTTGCGGATTGGCAGCTCCCAAAGTTGTTGGGTTGCGCGATAAGAACGGCTTGATTTCCTCCTCGCAAGGGGGGAGGAAATCAAGCCGTTCTTGCTGAAAAAAATTTCCTGATTTTCGAAACGGGATTGGGGGTTGTGCTTTGTTTCGGCTCCATCCATCACAACGCAATAAAGTTGCGATGGAAACCTTCCTTAAAATCGGACGGTTTTTGGGAACGGATTCAAGGCGCAAGCATACTGTCCACAGCCTCAGCCTCAGGTCGTTTCGAAGGGGGGTTGATGGGTGACAAAATGCCAAGATGTGGTATGGTGTGAGCATCTGGTTTCTATATCTTGTGGATACAAGGTTGGCTGTAAGTCGGCTCTTTCACGGCCTCAGGGTGTAGGATATCAGGTTCTCCGGTCGCGTCTTTCCGACTCCTTTTATCCTGTTTTTCCTCCACAGGGCAGGATAGGTGTCGCGACTCTGTTTTGTCCGTTTTTGCGCATGTCCGCATGCGCAATCAGCAACGTCTAGATAATGGGGCCATCCATGGGATCTCTTGCCTTCGCCGAAGCGCCTTTGTTCGATGTCAAGCAAGTGGAGCGAGGCCCACAAGTCGTCGTGGATGTTGAGCGCGACGCTTATATGACGCGCTTTGGCATTGCGACGCTTGAAGATCGTTACCTTCTGCCCGGCGAAGGGCCGCAGGATATGTTCGCGCGCGTGGCGATGACATATGCCGATGACACGGACCACGCTCAACGGCTTTATGACTACATCAGCAAGCTGTGGTTCATGCCCGCCACTCCTGTGCTCAGCAACGGCGGCGCCAAGCGCGGCTTGCCGATTTCTTGCTTCCTTAATGAGTGCACGGACAGCCTTAACGGGATCGTCGATTTGTGGAACGAGAATGTTTGGCTTGCCGCTTTGGGCGGCGGGATCGGTTCGTGCTGGAGTAATTTGCGCTCAATCGGCGAACCCGTAGGACGCAACGGGAAGACTTCTGGAATCCTGCCGTTTATTCGCGTACAGGATAGCTTAACGCTCGCGATCAGCCAAGGGAGCCTAAGGCGCGGGTCGGCGGCGTGTTATTTGCATGTTAGCCACCCGGAGATCGAAGAATTCATCGAAATGCGCCGTCCCACCGGCGGCGATGTCAACCGCAAGGCGCTTAACCTGCATCATGGCGTGGTTATTCCCGACGCTTTCATGCGCGCGGTCGAGAACGACGAGGAGTGGGCGCTTACCAGCCCGAAGGACGGCGCGATTATTCACCGGATCAGCGCACGGTCATTATGGATTCGCATTCTTACCTCTCGGATCGAGACGGGCGAGCCTTATCTTCTGTTCGTCGACAACGTCAATCGGGCGATTCCTCAGCATCACAAGCTGGCGGGGCTTACCGTCAAGATGTCTAACCTGTGCTGCGAGATCACTTTGCCGACGGGGATCGACAAGGACGGCCATGCGCGGACGGCGGTTTGCTGTCTGTCGTCGCTGAACCTCGAAAAGTATCTGGAATGGGAAAGCCATCCGACTCTCATCGAGGATTGCTTGAGGTTTCTAGACAATATCCTTGAGGATTTCATTCGCCGCGCGCCGGATTCGATGGCGCGGGCCAAATATTCCGCAATGCGCGAACGTTCGGTTGGACTCGGCGTCATGGGGATGCATTCGTTTTTCCAGAGCCAGAATGTGCCGATCGAAAGCGTGATGGCAAAGGTTTGGAACAAGCGCATGTTCAAACACGTCAAGGCGCAGGCCGACGCGGCTTCGGTGAAGCTGGGGCGCGAGCGCGGTCCCTGCCCCGACGCTGCGGAGTACGGCATTCTCGAGCGTTTTTCCAACAAGATCGCCATCGCGCCGACGGCTTCCATTTCCATTATCTGCGGCGGAACCAGCCCCGGCATCGAGCCGATCGCCGCCAACAGCTTCACGCACAAGACCCTGTCGGGCAGCTTCGGCGTGCGCAACAAATACTTGCTGCAAGCGCTTGAGAAATACGGTCAAAACAACGAAGACACGTGGAGCAGCATCACGACGCATGAAGGCTCGGTGCAGCATCTCGATTTCCTCAGCGAGGATGAAAAGATGGTGTTCAAGACCGCGTTCGAGTTGGATCAACGCTGGCTCATCGAACTGGCGGCGGATCGCGCGCCGTATATTTGTCAGGCGCAAAGTTTGAATTTGTTCCTGCCCGCCGACGCGCATAAGCGCGACTTGCACAAGCTGCATTTCTCGGCGTGGAAGAGGGGCGTGAAGAGCCTTTACTATTGTCGGTCGAAGTCGCTGCAACGCGCGGAAACCGCGCATGGCGCGGCGGATAGAGCTAAGGCCGCACAGAACGATGACGGCCCCTCTCAGGCCGCGCAGAATGCGGTTGCTTCGCAGGATTCTGAGGCGAACAAGTTTGAGGAATGTCTGGCGTGCCAGTAATCAAAAGTCGCAGAACGACGCAGGGCAATGCCTATGTAACTTCCAAGCTATTCTCAGAAGGAATAGGGACAACAGCCGCAAGAAGGACCGTCATCGCGAGCCCCCCCCCTTGGGGGCGACCTGTCCGCCATAGTTGCGTAGCAACGACGGCGGAAGCGATCCAGAGCCACAAGAAACAGCGCTTGAAGACTCTGGATTGCCACGTCGCCTGCGGCTCCTCGCAAGGACAGCCCTTTCCACAAAGATGGTTCTCGTAGTCCCTATATAGGACTTGGGAGTTACGTTTTTGCCTTGTTTTAACATCTGGAGATGGATGCCCGCCTTCGCGGGCATGTCGCTTGCGGTAACAACGAATCTTGTTCTGAAACAATGTGTTATAGTGTAGGGTAGTGTGCGCAGTGAGTGTCATTGCATGATATTTCAGGCGAGCTTTCTTGCGGTTGAGGTTTTATGGAACAGGGTTCATTGGCTTGTTTGTTTTCAAAGACAGGGCAAGAGGCTGACTACACAAAATGGTGGATTGAGCAAACCACGTATCGCAAAGACGAAATGCTGGACACGCAGGGATTCAATATTTTCGTCCCAGCAAAGGTTTTTGCTCCCGACCCGCGCGTGACACGCTCCGTTTCCCTGTTCATGGAAAACGCCAAAGATATGACCGGAATGCGGGTTCTCGATATCGGGACCGGGACAGGGATTCTGGCCTTGCACGCCGTGTGGGAAGGCGCTCGCGAGGTTGTGGCTACAGAGATAGATCAGGCCGCACTGGCGGCTGCCCGAAGAAATTTCTCAGCATATGCAGTTGGAGATAAGGTCAAGCTAGTCGAGCAAGGGGTTCTGGATTGCTCATGGGGTCGCTTCGACAGGATTATGATGAACATCATATTCTCAACACCGCAGTTAACGCAGGAGCAAACCTCCGCGCTGGCTCAGAGCACGCTTTCTATTCATCGCGACTTGTTCACAAAGCTCGACGTCCTGATGACCGCAACAGGAAAATGCTGCTTAGGATTTGCTTCCTTCGGCGACATTGAGGGGTTGGAAAAGGAACTCGTAAACTTGCAGTCCCGCCTTCCCGTGGCGCTGACATGCAAATCCGAGAGGCGTTTTGACGTAAACTGGTATTATCTTGAGTTGAGCCGTCCGCCCACTTTGTCTCTTTGATCGCTGGCACTATAGTCGTTTCAGTATATTCTCAGACATCCCGCAATCGTCGTCATCGCGAGCGCAGCGACGCGATCCAGAGTCGGAAGCGTTGTCCGGTGTGGTTCTGGATTGCGTCGTCGCTACGCTCCTCGCTGGCAGGGGGACTCCCTATTCTGTCAGCGAATTGTCTAACTTATACAGCAATGACGTGCTTATCGTCCGCCCCTACATAATCTGAAGCAACTATAGAATGTCGCGCTACGTCTGGCGTCAGTTCGTCGGCAGCATCATGCGGTAGACGAAGGTCACGTGCGCGGGCTTCGTCTTGCCGCATTCGGCGTTAAGATTCTCGGCCTTTATGGGTTGCATATTGGTCGCTTTCCCTAACTTGCAGCCGTTTCCGGTGCTGAGATTGCAGCCGTTGATGTTGACTTCGATCAGTCCCGGCGGTCCCAGCGTACTGGAAATTTTATTGGCAAGCGCGATGCACGAGCCCATGTTGAGGCCGAGCAGCGTGACGCCAAAGAATTGGTAGGGAAGAGTTCCGGCTGGTTTTCCTTTATAGCAAGGGTCGCTTGTGTTTCCGAGTTCCCAGCCGCATACATGCAACGTGCCGTCCGGAACCTTGTTGTTTCCTTCATAGCTTCCCCATGGCGTGTCGGCAATGCAGGTCCCCACCTTGCAATCATCAGGATTGCGCAAGAGATTCCCTGGAATGACATGGCTCTTCAGTAAATTGTGTGTCGTTGTCACATAGGATTCCCCTATCGGTATGCCGTCACGGCCTGCATAAAAGGCGCGCGTATCGCGGACGATTCCGGCAATGGCTTCCTCGGCCTGCTCGCGGCGCGTTTGTTCCCAGCCTTGCGAGACCATCGACCATACGCCGTAGGTGACTACGCCCATGATGCCGAGCACGATCGCAATCTCGGCAAGACTGATGCCGTATTGTTTCCAGAGAGAACGCCGGGCAAACTTCTTTTTCGTGAACATTAGTGTCACCGTTGGGAATGGGGCGCGCGAATCGCGCATATGCGCTTATCTTTCCCCCTCTTGAAGCTTCGCGCAAGCCTGTATCAGGCGTTATCGCTACTGCCTTTGATGCGTCGCGCGAGAGAGGCTTGCAGGAACATGTCGAGGTCGCCGTCGAGGACTTTTTGAATCTGGCTGGTTTCCGTGTCGGTGCGCAGGTCCTTGACCATTTGATAGGGCTGCATGACGTAGGAACGGATCTGGTGGCCCCAAGCGATGTCGGTTTTTTGCGCTTCCAGCGCCGCCGCAGCGTCTTCGCGTTTTTTCAGTTCGCGCTCGTAGAGCCGAGCGCGCAGCATGTCCATTGCCTTTGCGCGGTTCTTGTGCTGCGAGCGTTCCTGCTGGCACGCGACGACGATGCCGCTTGGCATGTGCGTGATCCGGATCGCGCTTTCAGTTTTGTTGACGTGCTGGCCGCCTGCGCCGGAAGAACGATACGTATCGATCTTGAGGTCTTTTTCGTTGATTTCGATCGGGATGGACTCGTCCACCACGGGAGTCACGGCGACGCTCGCGAAGCTGGTGTGGCGGCGCGCGTTGGAGTCGAAGGGGCTGATGCGCACGAGGCGGTGCACGCCCGCCTCCGTCTTCAGCCAGCCATAGGCGTTTATGCCGCAGATCTGGATCGTGGCGGATTTCAGGCCCGCTTCTTCTCCCGCCGACTCTTCGAGCATTTCGATTTTACAGTTGTGGCGTTCGGCCCAGCGCGCGTACATGCGCAGCAGCATTTGGGCCCAGTCCTGCGCCTCGGTGCCGCCCGCGCCCGCATTGACTTCGAGATAACAATCGTTGTGGTCGGCTTCTCCCGACAGCAAGCTTTCCAATTCGCGCTGCGCCGCCGTCTCTTTCAGCGCGAAGAGCGCTCGCTCGGCTTCGCCTGCCACGGCTTGATCGTTCTCGGATTCGGCGAGGGCCAGCATGTCGAGATTGTCGCGCAGGCCGTTCTCAAGTTCCCGGTAACCGCGCACGGACTGGTCCAGATGCGTACGTTCACGCATGATCGCTTGCGCTTTCGCGGAGTCGTTCCAGAGGTTGAGGTCTTCGGACAGCGCGTTCAGTTCGTCGAGACGCGCGAGAGCCTTGTCGAGGTCAAAGATGCCTCCTGAGCAGATCCAGCGATTTCTCGATGTCCGCTCGTGCTGACTGGATTTCGGCGCGCATTATCATACCCTGTTTATGCAGTTTCCTGCGGCGTTTTGGCCTATTTTCGCCGAATTGTAAAGCCTTCTAGCAGGATCAATGGTTGGTCTGGCGGCGCAGGAAGGCAGGAATGTCCAGAACATCCGAGGATTCGTCCACCGAAGACGGCGCATGATCAACCGATGCGGCGCTGATTCCAGATGGTTCTTTCGGCGCAGTTGCGTCTCTTGCTCCCGGACTGCCTTCTTCCTCTTCCATGTCGTCTTTGTGCGCGGAGGGTCGCACGAGGCCGAAGCCCGTGATGCGCGTGAACAAGGATTCCGAGCGGCGCATCCGACGCTGCTCCGAGACGGAGCCTGAGCCTTGCGGCGGCACAGGGGTCAGGCGCAAATCGTAACCGCTGTGGCCGCCTGACGACGCGGCGGGTGATGGCGCGGACTGGCTGCCCGACGCCGTCATCGGCGAGATTCTGGTCGGCGGCGGCGGTAGTTGCGTCGCTGGCGCGGAAGCCGTTGCCGCTGTTGGGGATGCGGCGGAGCGCATGGAAGCCCCTAACGCGCTGCGGCCTAGCGGCGACGCAGACGAAGACTCCAACGCCCCGGACGTCACAGACTCCTGACTCGCGCGCGACATGCTTCCCAACGTTCTGGGCGTTACCGTTTGCGGGCCTGAAGTCATTCCGGCAGACGCCACCATTTTTTCCGGTTCTTCGCGGTAGTCCGTTTCTTGCCGCATTCTCGGCTCGGCTGCCCGTTCCTGAACTGCCTGCATCGCTTCCATCGCGGGACGCAGCGATGGCGCTTCAGATTCATGCGGGGATGACGCAGGGGGCATGGTGAAGTAGGGCGTTCTGGCGTTCACAGATGGCGTCATAACTTGCGACGTTGGGGGCGGCGATGACGTTGCTGAAGATGTCGCAGTCGCGGATGGGGATGTCGGCGCGGTTGGTTGCTGCGTCGGAACCGAAGAGGAGAGCGGCGCAGCTGTGTAGGTCGGCGCCGAGGGCCTGAAAGCTGTGGGTATGGTCGTCGTCGGAGGCGACGACGAGGTCTGGGGCATTTGAGGCGTTGCGTAGGAGGATCTGTGCGTCGATTCCGTGGCTTGCGGCGGCGCTGCGGAAACGGCAGTTGCGCGCGTGGCCACAGGCTCAACGCCCGCGCGCGGGCGCACGGCCATCGCGCCGCTTGTCGTCGTACGTGGGAGCGGAACAACGGACACGTCTATGCCGGTCGCTATCACCGAGACGCGGATACGCCCGTCCAAATCCTCGCCCAAGGTCGAGCCAACCTTGATTTGCGCTTCTGGGTCCACTTCTTCGCGGATGCGGTTGGCAGCCTGATCGACTTCGAACAGCGTCATATCCATGCCGCCCGTGATGTTGATCAGCACGCCGCGCGCGCCCTTCATCGACACGTCATCCAGCAGCGGGTTAGAGATTGCGGCTTCGGCGGCGCGGATCGCGCGGTTTTCGCCATCGGATTCGCCGGTTCCCATCATCGCCTTGCCCATTTCGCTCATCACGGTGCGCACATCGGCAAAGTCGAGATTCATGAAACCCGGCATGACCATAAGGTCGGTGATGCCGCGCACGCCGCAATGGAGGACTTCGTCGGCCATGCGGAAGGCTTCGGCGAAGGTCGTGCGTTCGTTGGCGATACGGAAAAGATTCTGGTTGGGAATCACGATGAGCGTGTCGACATATTGTTGAAGCTCGGCAATGCCTTGCTCCGCCTGACGCATGCGGTGCGCCCCTTCGAAATGGAAAGGCTTGGTGACAACGCCGACCGTGAGAATCCCCGACTCCCGCGCCGCGCGCGCGATGACAGGGGCCGCGCCTGTGCCTGTGCCGCCCCCCATGCCTGCGGTCAGGAAGACCATGTCTGAACCTTCAAGGCACGACAAGATGTCGGCCAGTTGTTCTTCGGCTGCCGCGCGGCCCATTTCAGGCTTCGACCCCGCGCCTAGACCGCGCGAGAGATTGACTCCAAGCTGAATCTTGCGCGGCGCAAGCGACATGGCCAGCGCCTGAGAATCCGTGTTGGCCCCGATAAACTCGCAACCTTCGAGCTTACAACGAATCATGTTGTTGATGGCGTTGCCCCCTGCTCCGCCGATGCCCATGACCGTCAAGCACGGACGCAGATTATGTTCAGGATCCGTCATCGACAGGTTCATCATGTTGCCAATTCTCCTTGCGCTCAGGCCTGATTCAATAATTGTGAAAGTTTGGTGGTTAAATCTTACGCTATGACTTTGATACTGGCTTGATATTCCTTCTCTGGAATGCCCTAAAGCGGCGCACATCGAATCGCACCCCGATCAAAGCGGTCCTATATCAAACTTTTCCGTCGATTCGCGCAAGAGAAACCGACTGACTCCTTAAGTTTTTCTTGATGTCTTTGAAGCGTGTCTTGCCGGAATTGCAGATTCTTCATCATCGTTTTTCGTATCGCGAAAAAAATATTTCCTTGGTTTATAATATGCTGAAGAAGACACATCATGCGTTACATGAATTTGTTGTCCCCCGCTCCGGCACGCAAGCTCCGGCGTGGAACCGTCTCTTATTCTGAACGCATGACGCTTTCGGCCAAGATAAGTTTTGTTATACTCCGTTTCCTTGAAAACACGCAAAAATGGCTGTCATTCCGCAAAATTTTTTTTCGGATTGCGAAGCAAGCTGATAAGAAAATTTATGCTGAATCCGATGTTTTTCATGGGGTTAGGACAAGATCGGATTCCGCATCTCCGCTTTCCGACCTTCGGTCGGAAGCTTCGTGCGGAATGACAGCCCTTTTTGCTTTTTCGGGTTTTCAATCGTACAGAGTATAGTATGGCTGGGATCAGAAATTTGCTAGCTGGAAGCGGGGCATTTTTTGGCGTCTTTCGGCCTTCAGTCCACGGTGGATTTTGACCATGCCACCCTACAGGCTAACCCTTTGAACATACATGATTAATGTAACCGTCTGCGTCATTCCGGCGAAAGCAGGAATGACGGCCCTTCTTACTGTGGTCATTCTTACGGAAATTATTGAGAATGATCATAGATGCCACAAAAAACAGCGCCTGTGATTCTGGATCGCCACGTCGCCGCCCGTCTTCGCCCTCCGGGCTACGACGCAGCAAGTCGGCTCCTCGCGATGAGACGCATACGGTTACTCTTTCCTTACCCTGTCTTGGATCGCGTCACGGCATGGAAGTTACTCTGGAACGACTTGTACGCGCGCAGGAATGCGGGGTGTAAAGGCGTGGCGATCCTTGAGGGAACCAACTGTCTCCCAAGGTCAAGACATGAAGACAGGCTGGCTAATACAATCCTCCCGTTCCCATGGTCGAACCGTTCGGTCCAGACTGGGCTGGGGGCGGGGATGGCATTGCGGGAGCCGCTTCACCGCCGCTTACCGGGTTTTCCAAGTCTCCGGCCGGTGATTCAGGATAATACGTGACTGCGCCGTCTTGCATGATTGGGGGTTCTGTTTGCGTTCCCGGCGCTCCGTTACTCGCGGAACCCGTCACGCTGCCGTCCAGTACTGCGCGAATCTGCCCTTCCTGCGGTTCGGTGCCGGGAATATAGGCTTCCCAGATCGATTCTTTATCGCCGGAGATGGCAAGATCGCCTGTCGCAGGGTTGATTTTGACCATGCGCAAGCCGGGCGGCATGCGATACGGCACGTTAGGCATGCCCTTGATCGCTTCCGTGATAAAGTCCCGGAAGATCGGAACGGCTACGCTCGCGCCAGTTTCATGCGAACCGAGCGGTTTAGGGTTATCAAAGCCGACAAACACGCCACAGACCAGATCGGGCGTAAAACCGACAAACCATGCGTCCTTGCTGTCATTCGTGGTGCCGGTTTTTCCCGCCAGAGACACGGGAATATCGTGAAGCTTCGCCGCCGTGCCGCGCTGGACGACCCCTTGCAACATCGACACCATTTGATAAGCCGTACGCGGATCTTCCACCTGCTCGCGCGTGTCCGGGAGGTCGGGCGGCAGGAGATCCTGCGTCCAGCCTAGATTGCTGCACCCCTCGCAAAGGCGGTTATCCACACGCCAAACTGTGTGGCCTTCGCGGTTCTGAACCCGATCGATGAAACTTGGCGCGATCTTGCGTCCCCCGTTGACGATTTCTCCGTAGGCCGCCGTCAGGCGCAACGGCGTGGTTTCCTTTGCGCCCAGCGAGAATGACAGCAGTTCCGGCATATCATCGACAATCCCGAATTTCTTGGCGTATTCCACCACGCTCGGCATGCCAATCGCGTTGGCAAGGCGTACCGTCATGACGTTGCGCGATTTCTCGATGCCGACGCGCAACGGCGTGGGGCCGTAGAATTCCTGCGAATAGTTTTCGGGCTGCCAGAGCGGGAGTCCCGGGCCTTGATAATATTCAAACGGCGCATCAAGCACGAGGCTTGAGGGCGTAAACCCCTTGTCGAGCGCGGCCATGTAGATGAAGGGTTTGAAAGCCGATCCCGGCTGGCGCAAGGCTTGCGTCGCCCGGTTGAACTGGCTGATGCGCGCGCTGAAACCGCCTTCCATGGCAAAAACGCGGCCCGTGTTCGGGTCCATCGCGACAATCGCGCCTTGTATGACGGGAACTTGTCGCAATGCGTAGGCATTATCGGGGTGGGCTTTTCCGTCTTCCCCAACTTTGACGCGCTCAACCATCACCACGTCTCCGACGGCCAACACATCTGCGGGCTTGCGCACAGGGGGACCAAACTTATTGTCGTCCAGCTCACGCCTTCCCCACTTCATTTCCACCCACGGAATTAAGCCGCGCTGGCCGTCCAGCAGCATAATTTGCGCGTCCGCGTCATGGAGGGCGATGACAATGGCCAACGGCCATTCTTCGCCGCCCGGGGGCTGCGTCATGGTTTTCAGCTTGTTCACAGCATCGCTGCCGCCTATGATATGAGCGACAGGCCCGCGCCAGCCGCGCTCGCGGCGGTCATAGGCAATCAATCCGTCGCGCAAGGCTTTCGTCGCCAAGGCCTGAAGGCGTGGATTGAGGCTGGTTTTGACCGCAAGCCCCCCGCCTAGAACGGTTTCCTCGCCGAACTGCTTGATAAGTTGCCGCCTGACTTCCTCGGAAAAATAATCAGCGATGACGGTTTCGGCTTCGTCGCGGTGGCGCGCTTCGAGGGATTCCTGCTGCGCAAGGTATTTCTCGTTGTCGGTTATGTAACCATTCACCGCCATGCGCGAAAGCACCCAGTTGCGGCGCTCTATGGCCTGCGCGTGATTGCGCGTAGGATTATAGCTGTTCGGCGCTTTGGGCAAGGCAGCCAGATAGGCGGCTTCGGCTAAACTTAGCTCATCAAGCGATTTGTTGAAGTAGTTCAAGGCGGCAGCGGCAACGCCGTAAGAGCGATTGCCCAAAAAAATCTCGTTCAGGTAAATTTCGAGAATGCGGTCTTTGGACAGGACTTTTTCTAGCCGTGTTGCCATGATAATCTCGCGTACTTTGCGCGCCACCGATACTTCATTGCTCAGCAGCATATTCTTGGCGACTTGTTGCGTGATGGTCGATGCGCCCATCGGTCTGCGGTCACGGCCTACATTTTGCATATTTATCAGAGCCGCGCGCGCAATTCCCGAAAAGTCGACGCCGCCGTGGTTATAGAAATCCTCGTCCTCCGCCGAAAGAAAGGCTTCAATCACTTTATGCGGAATTGTTTTGATGGGAACGAACACGCGCTGTTCCTGCGCGATGGTCGCCATCATACGACCATCGTCCGCGTAAATGCGCGTGAGGATCGGAGGCTGATAATCTTTAAGGTAAGAATAATCCGGCAAATCTTTGCTGTAATGATCAAATACCATCACTGTCGCGACGGCCCCGACCACTAGCAAGAGAAAAATGGACGATAGAAGGAAGGAGAAAAAGCGCATGGACTTCGTTTTAACTGGCGAATCGGCAAGTCGGCCTTCTGGGTTGTAACGCCTCGTTCCTGCTTGCGCCACGGAAATCGTCACAATGGCTGGTCGCGATTGCCTCTGAGTACTATGCCTGCATGGAGAATTGAGGGCTTCTCTTTTGTCATTCCCAAGCTGAGGTGGCCTTTAAGGCAGGGCTAAGATTTTCCTTTTGAAGACGTTCATGGGACGGATCGGCTTTCCTTACTCTGTCTTCCATCATGAGGCGGTTTAGGAGTTGCCTTTTTCAGGCATTGGGGGGTTTCCATGTGGCCGCGATAAAGGACCACCGCATTATTTCCTTGTCGCGACAGAGCGTTATTCCGTTAACTGCTTATTATTGTCGTTTTGTTAAGATATCGTTATGACAGGTTCCGGAATTGACTCCTTTCGTCGACAGCTTGAGGGCTATCGCCTGACGACAGCCGAAATACTGTATCGCATGCCAGACCATCCTGCGTTGTTACAAAGTTATGTCTGGCAGGAGCTTGATCTTGTTCCTAAGTTCCCTGAGCTGCGGGCTTTCCTTAAGTTCTGGAATCGTCAGCTTGACGGCAAGCTCTATCGCGTGACGGTAGCGGCGCGTGCGCCGATGGCGCCAATCATCTTTACTTGCGCGGATCAGGAATTTCTTTGCTGACGCCGTCCCCTAGATATGCTTGATGTCGTAGATTATGCGCGATGTTCGATTGTTGATTCTGTCCCTCCTGCTGCTTTCCGGCTGCGCTCCGGCCTATCGGCCACTGGTGGATATGCGCGGGGTCGATCCCGTCGACTTCAAGCAGGATTTGGCCGAATGCCGCGCTTATGCCGCGCAGCGCATTCCTTACAACAGCCACGCTCTTCCTTTGGAATCGGAGGATGATGCCGCCTATGACCCGAACTATGGCAGTATTTCGCCGACCAAGGGGACGATCAAGCGCGAAAAGCGGATTATCAGGCGATGTTTGATGGGGCGCGGCTATAGGGTGTTGGACTGATTATTTTTCTAACCAGTCCATCAGTTTGCCGTTGAAGTTTTCCAGAATGTTGTTGTGCTCTTTGCCTGTGAACTGGAAAAATGTTTTCGGCTCGCGCGCGGCGGCAAAGAGCCGTTTGCCGTGAGACAGGGGGATTACGATGTCCTTGTCGCCGTGGCCGATTAGGACTGGCGCTTTGATTTGCGCGATTTTCGCAAGATTGTCGAAGCGATCAATGGTCAGGAGTTCAGCCGGGAAGATCGGAAAGCGGCGCTGCGCCATTTTCGCGACTGACAGATAGGGGGCGGCAAGCGCCAGCGCTGCTATGTCAGGGTATTCGACCGCCATTTGCGTCGCGACGCCCGTACCTAGCGAATGGCCATAGAGGGCGATGTTTTTCTCATCCACGCCGCGCGATTTTAAGGCTTCGATAAAGGCGCGAGCGTCCGCGTAAAGCCCTTGTTCGCTGGGCGTTCCCTGTTGTCCGTTGTAGCTTCTGTATTCCACCAGAACGACGCCATATCCCCCCTCGACCAGCGAAACCATGGGGATTGCTATCGTGCGGATATTGTCCGCATTGCCGTGGAACACAACAATCGTTTGAAGCTTGTCTTGCGCAGGGGCCCACAGGCCACGAAGCGTGAGGCCATCGGACGTTGTCACGTCTAAAGGCGCGAATCTGGGGTGGGCAGGTTGCGCCAATTGCGCCGCTGCCCATTCCGCTCGCCCCGGTAAATAGATAATTTTGCTCTGAAAAATATACAGCGCAGCCAGCAGCGCCAGATATACGCCCACGCATGCCAGCGCAATCATGCGAATCCTATCGCGTGAAACTTTTTTGCGCGTCTCAAGCTGCTTCGGCAACTGTTTCCACAGAGTCGAAAAACGCCATAATTTCATCCACCCAGTTTTCATGCATATCGCCATTTGAGGTGTAGATGTCGCGATCAAGCATCGTTGGCGTTTCCACGATCACGGCGCCAGCGGCCTTAAGCTCCGCATGAAGCTCCGCAGGCGCGGCGATTTCGCGTCCCGCGATTCTTGTCGACAAGGCCAATAGTCCAACGCCTGCTCCAAGCGCTGCGATCGGCTTGGAAGCATCAAGAAAATGACTTACGATGCGGCGCGTGTGTAGATTTCCCTTAAGTTTAGCCACCGCGCGTTCCCCGCCCGACAAGATCAACATGTCGAAATCGGAACCCAGCGTTTCGTTAATCTGCGCATCAATCGGGAAATGATGCCCCCATCCATTGCCGTGCCATCCGTTAACCACACCTTGCTCCGGCGCGATGGATTTAATATTCGCTTTTTCTTTAACCAGCGCACGCTGGATTTCGGTAACCTGATCTTCGTCGAAACCGTTTGCAATCAATATGGCAATTTTCCTGCCTGCGAGCCGTGAGGGCATGTCTTTTCTATCTCCTTAGAACTATTGTGTATTCTTGCGTGATGTGGGAGTGATTACGATGTCCGTCTATCCGAACTGATGGCTGTGGCGGGTTTCGCTTAAAGCCATATTTGACGATGCGCTTCTGCTCGTCCCTATTTTGTGCGCCCTATATGGCACATAACAATTCGAATTGAAATACTTTATTTACTTTCTGGATGCAGTCTTTAACGGCCTGTTGCGCGATAGTCGCACCCGGAACGGTTTCCCGCTTTCCTGCCTCGTTGCGTTATGGCAGCATCTGGCGGCAGTCACCTTCATAAAGGCACTATCCAGACATGTCTCAGCCTATCGTTCTTACAGGGATCAAACCGACCGGCATTCCACATCTTGGAAATTATGTCGGCGCTATCAAACCCGCCATCGCCCTGTCGCGCGAGGGCGGGCGGACATTCATGTTCATCGCGGATTATCATGCGCTGAATCAGGTGCATGACGCGGCGCAACTGACGCAGTTTTCGCGCACCATCGCGGCGACGTTTCTCGCGCTGGGACTTGATCCAGAACGCACAATTTTCTATCGCCAGTCGGACATTCCGGAGATACCGGAATTCGCCACGATCTTAAGCGCCGTGACGCCCAAGGGCCTTATGAACCGTTCGCATGCCTATAAAGCGGAGCTTGACCGCAATTCGCAAGCAGGCAAGGAGGATCTCGATATCGGGATTAACATGGGGCTGTATACCTATCCGATCCTGATGTCGGCGGATATTCTTCTGTTCGACACCGATCTTGTGCCGGTCGGCAAGGATCAGGTGCAGCATGTCGAATTCGCCCGCGATATCGCGGGACATTTCAACCGCTATTACGGCGAAATCCTGAAGCTCCCGGCGCATGTCATCTCGGCGCAGGCCGCGAACATCCCCGGTCTTGACGGGCGTAAGATGAGCAAAAGCTATAATAACATCATTCCCTTGTTCGAGGAACCTGCGGCGCTTAAGAAGCTCATTATGAAAATCGCGACGGATTCAAAACGGCCAGAAGAGCCGAAAGATCCTGACAATTCTACGCTGTTCCAACTCTATACTCAGTTCGCCAGCGAGGATCGCGTCGTAGAGCTGCGCAATGCGTTCTTGAAGGGCGGCATGGGTTATGGAGAGGCCAAGAATCTTCTGTTCGAGGCGATTGATTCCACCCTGTCGGAGCCGCGCCGCATCTTCGGCGAGCTGATGCGCGACACGGCGAGGCTTAACGCTATCCTTAAGGCTGGCGCGGAGAAGGCCCGCGCTATCGCTACGCCGAATTTACGCAAGGTGCGGGAGGCTATAGGCGTGCGGCCTTTGTGACGGGACTGCGCCGCGCCATCTGAGAAAAATACCCAGCTTTTGAAACGGGGTGGGTATAGTATAGTTATTGTAACTTCCAAGGCAGGGGAGAAGAATCAAATAGCGGCATGATTGAAGACTAAAGCGGGAAAGCCTAGCGGCCAGCGTCATCGCGAGGAGCCGCAGGCGACGTGGCAATCCAGAATCACAAGCGCTGCCCCGTGGGACTCTGGATCGCCACGTCGCCTGCGGCTCCTCGCGATGACGGCCCTTGTTGCTATGAATATCTTGGTTTGCCAAGAGGAGCGCTTGGGAGTCACTACTTATCGCAGTTCAAGAGTTGGCAAACATTGACGCAAGACGGGCTAGCTTTAGGACTATTTCCAATTCTTGAACTGTAATGGGCATACACTTGTTGTGGCGTTGAGGAGTGTTGCGAATGCGCATTTTAGAAACTGGCGACAGCAGTTTGTTTCCGTCCGATCTTGTGCGCGAGCAGGATTTCATTTTGCGCGTCCGGCGCTTTCAGCGGCTTGGCACTGCGCATTTTATTGCCAATCTTGCCTTGACAAGTCTGGCCCCTCTTGCCAACAGCACGCGCTCGCTTGAGGCCGCGCAAGACAAGCTCCGCGAATTTGCCAAAGTTACACGGGGTTTTTTCACCGACATGTCGAACGGGGATGTGTTCATTTCTTGGGAAGGCAATGCGGATACCCGCACGATCATTTCACGCCTTAGCGACCTGTTGCCCCCGGAGACGACAAAAGCGGGAGACGGAAAGGGGTGGATTTCGCTTTTTACTCTGCCCGCCGACTATACCAAGCTGCGCGAGCGCGTGAATTACTATGTCGATATCGCGCGCACGCAATCCAAGATCGACGCCAACGGCAAGCCTTCGCGCATCCTTCAAAGCGAAGCGGCACGGGGGCCTTTGACGGCGTGGAACGTCGATCAGATCGGCAAGCTGCTGGGCGATATCGACCTCAGCCGCTATATCCGTATTCAGCCGATTTATAGACGCAAAGGCGAACATAGCTGGGAGTCGGTCAGCGAAGAGTTTTTCATCAGCTTCGAGGAATTGAAGCGCGAGCGCTTTCCACATGTCGATTTGTCCGCGTCCGAGCATCTGTTTCTCGCGCTGTGCGAAACGCTTGATCAGCAATTCCTGTCGGATCTTTGCTGGCATCGCGACTTGATCGAGGGCCGCAATGTCAACCTCAACTTGTCGATCTCTTCGGTTGTCGGCAACGTCTTCACCCAATTCGCCCACGGCATCCCGCACGGCCAGCGCGCGCGTATTTGCTTCGAGATCCATCGCGGCGATTTGTTTCAGGATTTCACGCGCACGATGGGCGTTTTGGACACGCTCAAGAAGGAGGGTTTCCATGTCGCCATCGACGGCATTACGCCCGACATGCTGCGTTGCCTTGACGTGACCGCGCTGGGCGCAGATTTTATTAAGATCAATGTTTCCCGCGACCGCGCCGCGCTGGTTTCAGAGTCTGCCGTACTTAAGAAGATGGCGTTGATCCCTCCGGAGAAGCTGGTTTTTTTCCGTTGCGACAACAATCAAGCGCTGGAGGCAGGCGTCAAGCTCGGTATCACGCTGTTTCAGGGGTGGTTGATCGACGACGACGCGCATCCGCATCCGGAAAAAACAAAAAAATAGAGCGCGCATATGCCCTTATCACCCCCCATCATCACGCTGACGATCAGCGAGGAACTGGTCGGTCAGAGGCTGGACAAAGCGCTTACAGGGCTGCTTGGGGCAGAATCGCAGGGCCTTTCGCGCGCCAGACTCCAGTCGTTGATTGATCACAAACATGTTTTGGATGCAGGCAAGCCCGTTCTTCAGGCAAGTCGCAGGGTCAAGGCCGGGGAAACGTTCACTATCGAGCTGCCGGAGCCGGAGCCAGCCGGGCCGATCGCGCAGAAGATGGATTTGAAGATCGTGTTCGAAGACAAAGACGTCATCGTTATCGACAAGCCTGCGGGGATGGTCGTGCATCCCGCACCCGGCAATCGCGACAAGACGCTGGTCAATGCCCTGCTCGCGCATTGCGGCGAGAGTTTGAGCGGCGTCGGCGGCGTCGCACGTCCGGGGATCGTGCATCGGCTGGACAAGGACACCAGCGGTTTGATGGTCGTCGCCAAGAACGATATGGCGCATCAGGGACTTGCGGCGCAATTCGCGGATCGCAGTTTAAGCCGCACTTATCACGCCATCATTCATGGCGTCCCGACGCCACGCGCAGGTATCATCGACGCGCCGATAGGACGGCACCCACGCGACCGAAAGAAAATGACCGTCATCGGCAAAGGGCGCGTCGCCGTCACGCATTACAAGGTGATTGAAGCGTTCGGAACTTTGGCCAGTCTGGTCGAGTGCTCGTTGGAGACGGGACGCACACACCAGATCCGTGTGCATCTGGCGCATATCAAACACCCGGTGCTGGGCGATCCCGTCTATGGCCAGCGCGGGGCCGCTAAGAAAGGGATTCCGGCCTTTCCCCGGCAGGCGCTGCACGCGATCGGGTTGCGTTTCGCGCATCCTCGTAACGGAAAAGCGATGACTTTCACCTCATCATTTCCGAAGGATATGCGGGACCTATTGCGCAACTTTTGCTTATGACCCGGTCTGGGCACGGAGCATCCAGATCGTCTTGTCATGGACTGCGAGGCGGCCGATTAACATATCCTCGGTCGCGCGGTCTTCGACTTCTTCGGCGAAGGCGCGGGCTTCCTCGATCCGGCCGCGGGTTTTCTCGTGCGATTTGAGCAAGTCCTTCACCATCGCGGGAGCCGTCATCGGGTCGCTGTCGGATTCTTCAATCACCGTGTTATCGCGGAAGGCTTCGGTGCTGCCGGGGGCCGGGAAGTCCAGCGCGCGGATACGCTCGGCCAGCTCGTCAGCCGCCGCGAAAAGCTCTGTATATTGCTCTCCAAACAAGGCGTGGAGTTGGGGAAACAACGGTCCTGTCACGTTCCAGTGGTAACCGTGGGTTTTGATCATGAGCAAATAGGTGTCGCTGAGCACGTCGATCAGGTGTTCGGCCATCTGGGCATCGGCGTTATGGGCGGGTTTCTTGGGAGGCATTGCGGGTTCCTTTCAAAAGAAGTATCCATCTTTACATTAGGCTTCTGCTCGGCGTTTACAAGAGCTGCGTACAGGCTTTCTTGATCCTTGCGCAGGCTTCGCGCAGGGATTCCGTCGCGGTGGCGTAGGAAATGCGGAAGCATGGCCCCTGCCCGAACGCCGCGCCGTGCACGACCGCTACGCCTTCGCTGGCCAGTAGATATCCCGCGAAATCCTCGTCGTTCTGGATGATTTTGCCTTCGGGGGTCTTGCGTCCAATCGCCCCCGCGCAGCTTGGATAGACATAGAACGCGCCTTGGGGGGTCGGGCACGAAAGTCCGGGCGCTTCGTTAAGGCCTGCGACGACCATGTCCCGGCGCTCCTTGAACACCGCAAGCTGCTTCGCCATAAAGTCCTGCGGCCCATCAAGCGCGGCGACGGCGGCGGCCTGACTGATGGAGGACGGGTTGCTGGTCGCGTGGCTCTGGATCTCGCCCATCTTCCTGATGAGCGGCTCCGGGCCTCCGGCAAAACCGATACGCCAGCCGGTCATGTTGTAGGCTTTCGAGACGCCGTTGACCGTCAGCGTGCGGTCATAAAGTTTCGGTTCAACTTGAGCAATCGTCGTGAAGGTAAAATCACCATAGACAAGATGCTCGTAGATATCGTCCGCCATGATCCAGACATGCGGATGCCTGAGCAGAATATCCGCCAGCGCTTGCAACTCGGCGCGCGCGTAGGCTGCGCCAGTCGGGTTGCTGGGGGAGTTCAGGATCAGCCACTTTGTCTTGGGCGTGATGGCGGCTTCCAGCTCCTGCGGCGACATTTTGAAGCCGTTCTCGACTTTCGTCGGGACGAAGACGGGCGTACCTTCGGCCAGATTCACCATGTCGGGATAAGACACCCAGTAGGGCGCGGGGATGATGACTTCGTCGCCGGGGCTGACCGTCGCCATGATCGCGTTGTACAGCACCTGCTTGCCACCGTTACCGACGCTGATTTGCGCGGGCTTGTAGATCAAGCTGTTCTCACGCTCGAATTTGCGGGCGATGGCGGCTTTAAGCGCTGGGGTTCCGTCCACGGCGGTGTATTTCGTCTCGCCGCGCCTCATCGCGGCAATCGCCGCGTCCTTGATATGCTCCGGCGTGTCAAAATCAGGTTCGCCCGCCGCCAAGCCTATGACGTTTTTGCCTGCGGCCTTCATTTCCAACGCCAGTTTCGTGATCGCCATCGTCGGCGACGATTTGACCTTGCTCAGACGTTGGGCGAAAAAATTATTCTCAATCTGCATTTTTTGACACCCCTGAGAAAGCCAGATCCATTCATGCAATGTTTTGAACGATGCGGAAAAGTTTGACTTGTTTTCGCACTCAAAGCAAGGGCGTGATTTTTTCGGCAAGTCTCCATGGCTGCATTGCGCAGCGAGGGGCTGGATTTTATATGAGTTGACTTATTCTCGATTCTCGTTTGTACTTTGTGGGTATGATTAAATATATTTATGCAATCGCTTGTTGTCTTGTTGTTTGCGTCACGTCTTCTCTTCCGGCGATCGCGCAGACGCCTGATGCGAATAGTGGTGCGGGGCATCCGAAAGTGCTGGCTAATGGATTTGCACATATGGTCCTGCAGGAGGGTGTGTATGCGTGCGCCGAGCGTGTCAATCAGGTCACCACGTTTTTGGGCGGCATAGCTGGCTCAAGCGGAGGCGTTGCGATGATTCGTCCAGATCAACCCAATTCGCGCCTGTTTCCGCTTTCCATGGAAGTGCAAACCGAGACGGGCAGCGCATTCGCATCCGCATCTTTTGCCCCTAATCAGGCCAACGGGTGCGGCGCAGCATATGACGCGGTGGTTTACTGGCCCCAAAATTGTCTCACAGTCGCGGCCTTGCGTTTCGGCGCTTTCAAGAAAAGCGGTTTGCTTGGGAAAAACATAGTCGTTCTTGACGGCGGCAATACGACGAAAGTTTTTCTAATGCCCGCCGATACCGGATGCGTCTCGATTAAGCAAGAGGTCATTATGTAACGGTCGGCATTATGCCTGCCGACCACTTTCCGTTGAGGATTACCTATGTCTGTACGCCTTCTGGTTTGTTCCCTCTTGTGCTGTGTCGTTGCCTTGGCGGGCTTCTTGCCAGCGCGAGCTTATGCACAAAACGCGGTTGACAACACCAACGCTGTGGCCACGAGCCTTAATGCTGGGACGGGCACAGCAACAAGTATCGGAAATTCGGCAGGAACAACAGTCAATGGCCCTGCCACGATCAACGGCACGCTTTCGCAAACCGGCAATACCAGCATCAACACTTCCGGGGTGGGCACAACCACAATCGGCGATTCGGTAAACACCACCAATATTCAAAGCATCACCACGAATATCGGGGCGGGCACAGACAGCAACGCAATCAACATTGGAAACTTAAACGCCACAAATACCATCAATGGCACCACCAGCATTAATAACAATGTCAACGCCAACACAAACATCAATACGGGATCCACTTCCGGAAACGTGAGCATCGGGGGCACGGGCAACACGACGACTATTCAGAGCGCCGTCGCCCGTATCGGAGCAGGCAGTAGTTCGACATCCACCACTATTGGAAATTCAGTTTCCGGGACGCTGGTTCAGCTTCAAAGCAACAATGCAAGCGTTTCTGTCAACAGCACCAGCGTTGGTTCCGGCATCACGGGGGGAACGGCCACAGTAGGAAGCGGTACGACCTCTTCGCAGTCTTATCTTGCAAACAGTGGAGGCGCTGGCGTTCAGATTGGCAGCAACGGTCATCTGACTTCAGCCACAACCTCGGAGGCGACCGCAGCAATGGTGGTTACTAATGGCATTGGCAACATGCACGGTTTTGTCGTTACGGAACACGCTGCCGTTGTGTCTGGCGGCACGACATCAAACAGCATGACCATTAACGACGATGGCGCAAGTTTTGCGAACAGCGACACAGGCGCGCCGATCAAAGTTACAGGCGTCGCGAACGGCACGAGCCAGTACGATGCAGCAAATTATGGGCAAGTTTCCAGACTGACGAGTTCCGTTAATGATCTTGATAACAAAGTCGATACGCTTCACAAGAACATGGCAGGCGGCATCGCATCGGTCGCCGCAATGTCCGCGCTTCCCGGTTTGGAAAAAGGCAAAAAGTACGCTATCGGGATGGGAACAGGTTATTTCGATTCTCAGGCAGGTTTTGCGCTTGGTTTTATCGGTCGTTTCAACAAGAAGGTTGTCGGCAGAATCGGCCTTGCAATGTCGCCTACTTCGCCGGAGACAAACACCGTAGCAAATGCTGGCATTTCCTATGCTTGGTGAAGGCGAAGAAGCTGGAAGTTCTAGGGTATTGTTTACGCAGCTTATCCGCAGTTCTGGCTTTCGCCGCAGCGACTTTGCAAACATCCTCTAATGGTAGGCAGAAAATTGTTATTCCGCGTTTTCTGCGGCGTCAAGCGCAGTTGTTCTAGTTATCGATGTCTATCCGCACCGCGCAATCTTCAGATCACTGAAAAGCCGTTTCCGAGAACGAGCGCAGTTTGCGGCTGTGGAGCGGCTCGATACCGGTTTCGCGCAGGATCTCCATGGCGCGGACGCCTATGCGCAGATGTTGGTCGACCTGCTGGCGGTAGAAGCTGTTGGCCATGCCGGGCAGTTTGATTTCGCCGTGCAAAGGGCGGTCGGAGACGCAGAGCAACGCGCCATAGGGCACGCGGAAGCGGAATCCGTTCGCGGCGATGACGGCGGATTCCATATCGAGCGCGACGGCGCGACTTTGGTTGAAGCGCTCGATCTGGCGCGGATAGACGCCGATTTCCCAATTGCGGTTGTCGGTCGTCACGACGGTTCCGGTGCGCACCACGGATTTCAGCGCGTAGCCTTCGTAGCCTGTGACGCTCGCGACGGCTCCCTCGATCGCGCGTTGCACTTCCGCCAGCGCGGGAACGGGAACCCAGAGCGGCAATTCGTCGTCGAGGACATGATCGTCACGGACGTAGGCGTGCGCGAGCACATAGTCGCCAAGACGCTGGGTGTCGCGTAGGCCCGCGCAATGGCCCAACATGATCCATGCGTGCGGGCGGATGACGGCAAGGTGGTCGGAGATGGTTCTCGCATTGCTGGGGCCGACGCCGATGTTGACGATCGAAATGCCATTGCGGTCGTCGCGCATCAAATGCCAAGCGGGCATTTGCGGCATTTGCGCCGCGAGGCAGCCTTCCGGCTCGCGCGGCGCGATGTTGGCGTTATAGATCTTGTAGCCTCCCGGCGCGGCCAACGCGGCATATTGCCGTCGGTAGGCGGATTGCGCGGGGTCTTGCACCTTGCCCATGATCTCCATGGCCATGCGCATAAACTCGTCTACATAAAACTGGTAATTCGTGAAAATTACGAAGTTTTGGAAATTGCCCGGATCTCCGCCCGTGTAGTGCCTGAGGCGATGCAGCGAGAAATCCACGCGTGGCGCCGTAAAGAGCGATAGCGGCGTGTCGCCGTTCGGCGCAGCCGCGCAGGCTCCGTTCGCGATGCCATCGTCCATGGCCGACAGGTCCGGCAGATCGAACAGGCGGCGCATAAGGTCTATACGCGCGGGGTCTAGCCCTGCTTCCATATGCAGGCCGTCGTTAAAAACAAAGTGGATGGGAATGGGCGTTTCGCTGACGCCAATTTCAATCGGCACCTGATGATGGCGCAGCAGCAAGGCGAACTGCGTCTCGTAGTAACGCTCGAACAAGTCGGGCCGCGTCAGCGTCGTGCTGTAGCGTCCCGGCCCTTGCACAAATCCGTAGGATTGCCGCGTGTCGATATGCGTCGGGCGCTCGGTCGTGATGGCGACGTAGGGATAACAGGCTGAAACATAATCCTCGGCTCCCTTCCCGTTCGCAAGGCACAGGAAGGCTTCGCGTAGATAGGACGTGTTCGCGTCATATAGCGTCCGCACATGGCTCATGGCCTGCTGCGCATCGGTGAACAGCCGCGCGTCTCGCGGCGATGTGGGGAGATGTGGGGCTAGCATAAGGCGATATCCTGTCGGGGGTCAGGTTAGCTTGATGCAAGCGATTCGTCCAAAGGGAACCTGTCAAGATAGCGCGGGAGAAAACGAAAGCTGTTTTCTTCGCCACAGCAGCATTGCCACCAAGACCGCGTCGCAAATGCAAAAGGACAGAGGATAGATCATCGTCACAACCGAGTAGTGATCCAGCGCCCAGAGACTGACGACCGCCTTGAGACAGCCGACAAGGAAGGCGTAAATCATTTCCTCGTGCGGGAGAGACCAGCTCTTGCGGAAGGTCGGGGCGTAACCGACAATATTGACGAACGTCACAAGCGCGACCGACCACAGCGGGTCGCGCGTCACCAGCCACAACGGGATGGCAGACAACGCAACCGACAAGGCTATCCAGTCGCTTCGCCTTATCTGGCGACACTTTCTGCACCCGTTATAGGACAATGCCGCGATCAGGAAACTGGCAAGCGCTATGACTCCGGTCGCCCAAGCGCCGGGGCCGCCGCCATCCGCGAGCTGGCCCAAGAAAGCTACGCTTGCCGTGATGCCCCATATCAGACGAGAAAACGCATGAGGTTTCGCAGTTCCCTTGCTTATTGCATGAAGATATGGCGCATAATGCGCAACGCTGATTAGTAGCGAAAGAATACCTATTGTTTCTTTATCCATGGCAATATGCCTTGTGCGCAAATAATGCAGACAAGGTACACGTTAATTATCTAGATACCGTGTAGATTAGGCGCAATCGATGATATTTCGCGTTCGTTACGTCTTTGCTTTTCAGGCTTTTTGCGGTTCAGATTCTGTAACTTCCAAGCCGTTCCATCGAGGGGTGCCGTCATTCCGGCGAAAGCCGGGATCCAGTTGCGAGCGGCGGCGAGCGGAAGAGTCATGAAATATAAGCAAGAATCGATGCTTAAACATGACTCTCTCGCCGCGTGGACACGCGGCGCTGGATCCCGGCTTTCGCCGGGATGACGCTCGTTGCTATGTTGGTCTTGATGCTGGCAGCTTGGCAGTTACCAAATTTTCTGCCCTTAACCCAGCGTTAACTTTTGAGAATTTGTCGCTTGGTTGGTTGGGGGCGCGATTATTGCTGGCGCCGTGGGTTGTCGGCTTGCCTTTTCGGGCTGGGCTAGGGCACTTCCCATGTGATTCACTTGCATGGCGCCTGTCGTCATTCCTGCGCAAAGGCCTAAAGCAAGGGCTAATGGCCTTATTCTATGTGGGTTTACAACTTTTGATGCAGCGATCAACGCTATTGCCGAGACTATGGCTGCGCTACCGGCCAGATTGCGCATATCTGGCGATGCCGTTACCGGAAGTCCTGCGCATATGATGCTGCCCGTTACACCGGCCAGACTGCCAGCCGCAATGTTGCAAGCTGTGGATAGCGCGTCAAAGCGCAATACAATTTCCGACTTCATAATACTTTCCTTTGTTTGTATATAATATTCTCTATCTAACAATTGTGTATAAGGCTGCCTGTTCTTTAGTCAAGCCTGCTTTTCCTGTAATGTTTTCATGCCATTTCCAGCCCCACCAGCGATTTTGCGAAGTCTTCGGCGCTGAAGGGTTGAAGGTCGGCGGCGGTTTCGCCTACGCCGACAGCGTGGATCGGCAGGCCGAAGCGGTCGGCCAGCGCGACGAGGACACCACCCTTGGCTGAGCCGTCGAGCTTGGTGACGATCAGGCCTGTGATCTGCGCCAGCTCGCGGAAGGTTTCGACTTGCGCATGCGCGTTCTGGCCCGTGGTCGCGTCGAGCGTCAAGATCGTCGCGTGAGGCGCTGATGCATCAAGCTTTTTGATCACGCGCGCGACTTTGGCGAGTTCCTGCATGAGGTCGTTTTTATTGTGCAGGCGTCCGGCGGTGTCGATTAACAGGATATCGGCTTGCTCTTTGCGCGCGCGTTCGAGCGCCTGAAAGGCCAGCGCGGCGGAGTCGCCGCCCTGCGCGCCGGATATGACGGGGACTCCGGCGCGGTCGCCCCAGATTTTTAGCTGTTCGATCGCGGCGGCGCGGAAAGTATCGCCTGCGGCCATCATGACGGAGCGGCCCTGCTCGCGGTAATATTGCGCCAGCTTGCCGATGGTGGTGGTTTTCCCCGTGCCGTTCACGCCGACCATCAGGATCACGAAGGGCTTCGCGCCCGCGTCGATGGCCAGAGGTTTCGCGCAAGGGCGCAGGATGTTCGCGATTTGCGCGGCGAGGGCTTCCTTGATTTCATTCTCGGCAATGTCCTTGCCGAAGCGGTTTTTGGCGAAGTCCGCGACGAGCCGCGCGGCGACGGACGGCCCCAGATCGGCGGCGATCAGCGCTTCTTCAAGCTCCGTCAGCGTTTCCGCGTCAAGCTTGCGCTTGGCGAAGACGCCCGTCAGCCCTTCGGTCAGCTTCGCCGTCGTCTTCTGAAGCCCCGCCTTGAGCCGCGCCAGCCATCCGGTGGGGGGAGAAAGATTTTTTGTCATATTTCGATAATATACCTGTATCACCTCAAGAGCTTGCCTCATCTATGATACTGCTAGTTCAGAGTCAAAACCTGCTTTTCAGCTACGGGGGTGGCAGAGATTTTTTTTCTTGTTTTCTCAATGCTGTCTTTTTTACGTTCTGCCAGCAAAGTTTTATACCAGTGCGCATCCGCAGTTTCTCCATTTGCCCAACGCATAGGTCTGGTGAAATAATATTTTGCCCCAAATTTTGTGTTGATATGCTTTGATAGCTCGTTTCCGTCTCTATGAAAGACTACAGCACTTGTGTATCGGCGTTGTTGCTTAGCCCAGTCCATCCTTTTTTGGTATAGCAAGTTTGCAAGTCCTTGTCCCCTGCTGTCTGGCCTAATATATGATCGGCCAAACTTTGCGGTTTTTCCGGTCACATCTTCTTCCCATTTTGTTACCGTTGTAATTCCTACTAACTCATCTCCCACGAATACGCCAATTACACAATTTTCTGGACTTTCTGCGATCCATTGCCTCCATTGCGCGTCTGAATAAGATTTTTCTTCTTCGTAAGATGTGGCAAAATATCTTCCATCATTCTCTAATGCTTCTAACCTGATTTTTTTAACTTTTAGGTAGTCATCTTTGTTTAGCACTTTTGCTATCGTGAGCGCTGCGGTTGCATATAATGTTTTCATTAGCGCGTTTATCATGACTAACCCCTCATTTCCGGAGTTGAGGCGGTTGCCCAAATAGTTTCAAAAGATTGTTTATATGCTTCTGCGATGGGGCCAGATTGGATCACTACCACATATGGAGATCTGGCGTGCGTGAAGGAAATCAGCGCCAAACAGTCCCCAAACGCATAGAAAGACGTAGGTGCCGCGCTTTGCCTTGGCTGCCATTTGTATTGGGCATAGGTCGATACAAAGTTACTTTCAGTGGCTAATATACGGAATGTTACGTCGCCGCGATCTACTAGTTCCTTCATGCGTCGGCGATGCAAATCCGGGTCTTTACGAAATTTTGACAGCAATTTTTCATCAACTACACTTAGCCGTACATCCCCCCCTTGTTCTTTAAGCTGCGCATAAAGAAACTCATAGAACTCATCATAATGCTCTGGCCCCTCAAATATTTTTATTCCTTGCGGCTTGAACCTAACACCTTCGTAATCTGTAAATTCTATGCAATTCTGGTCAAACACATGCGCGAGCTTCTCCAACGTCCCTACCCGTGCCTGAACGAGGCCGTTTTCGATGTTGCTGAGGGTTGCGCGGGTGAGGCCTGCCTTTTCGGCGAGGTCTGCGGAATCCCAACCCAGTAGAGCGCGGGCGGCGCGAATTTGACGTGGCGTAATCATATATTTATCTCAGGTTATTGTTTGTCTAGCTAGTTATACCACGTTTAAGGTTAATAAACCAATGCCGTGAGTTACTGTTTTTTTGTAGTTTATTTCTTATATCAGTTATTTTTAAGGTCGCAAATTGTTTCACGATAATCTGTGACTATTTTTGTTTGTACTGGCGTATGTTTTTAATTGCTTTCAGGGTGGCTTCAGGTTAGTCTTTCACATGTAGGGATATTACAGGCCGATTTTCTAATAACTGCATATTTTTTTGAGGATGCCATGCTGGATTTCGATGCTTTGGTGATGCGCCACGGAGAATGCTGGGTTCAGGATCTGGTTGAGAGGCTGGAGCGTTATGAGGGGTTGCGCGCTGAGGAAGGCGTGCTGCTTGAAGATCGCTGGGCGGCTGTGATGCGCTTGCCTGTCGTTGAGGCTTCCGGCGCGCGCGCCTGATTTTCGTTCTTTTTATTTTTTCATTACTCTGGAGCAGTCCTTATGCCAAACACTAGCGAACAAGCCGTTTCTCTTTTTCATGTGAGCCTTCATGCGACGCTGCCTTGGAGTTGCACGCATTTCGGCGACCGTTCCGAAATCGAGGCCTTTATCAAAGAAACAGGAAAGTGGGAGACTGTCGCGGAAGTTCGCGCGATCGGCGATGTCGATGCCGAAGATGTCGCAAGCGTTATCGTACGGGCGGTTAATCAAATGAGAAACGCGGAAGCGGTTTAAGCTCAGTTCGGCACGCGCGGGACGCGGGCGGCGATGCCCGTCAGCACTTCGTAGGGGATTGTGCCCCAACGCCGCGCGAGTTGCGAGGCAGAGAGATGTTCTCCCAGCAAGGCAACCTCGCCGCCAATATTATTTTCATCCAGCCCTTCGCCATCAATCATACATTGGTCCATGCAGATTTGGCCCAAAACCTTATGTTCCTGCCCCTGTACGGCCACAGTGTTCGCGTTCAGAATCCGGCGAAAACCGTCGCCATAACCAGCGGCGATGACAGCGATTTTTTGCGCCCTGCCTGTTTTGTAGGCCGCGCCATAGCTTACGCTATGCCCAGGCGGCAGCGTTTTAATGTCCACGATCCGCGCATGCCAGCTTAAGGCTGCCTTCACGCCTTCCGGCAAGGTTCGCCCCGGTCCCGGCTCGATGCCGTAGGCGGCGATCCCAGCCCTCGCCATGTCATAGCGCGCTTGAGGAAACCGCAACAAACCTGCGGAATTTGACGCATGAATGGTTCGGGGGCGCAAGCCCGCAGCGGTCAGCGCGGTAATGGCTTGATTAAAGGCGGCGATTTGCGCTTGCGTGTCGGCTGGTTCAGTGGCATCGGCGGAAGCAAAATGCGTGGCCATTCCTTCGAGCTCAAGTTGTGGAATGTCGCGTAACTCTTTGGCTATATTGATCATTTCTTCCGCGCGGCACCCAAGCCTTCCCATGCCGGTATCGACTTTGATATGGATTTTTGGCTTGCTGGTTGAAGCGATTTCGCGCAACGCCGCGACATGCGCCGGGGTCCAGACAAAAAACTCGTATCCGGCCGCAGCCGCAGCCTTCATGCCTTCCGGCAAAAGGCCTCCTAGGATCAAGATTTTCGCGTCGTGCCCTGATTTGCGCAGGGCGTCAGCTTCCTCTAGCCGCGCGACCGCCAGCCCTGCCGCGCCGCCTGCGAGGAAGGCTTTCGCCGCGATTTCAAGACCATGGCCATAAGCGTTGGCCTTGATCGAGGCTATGACGGGTTTGCCGGATTGCTGTGACAAGAGCCTTATGTTGTCACTGAGTTGCGAAGTGTTAATGGTTAGCCAGGTGAGTTCAGGCATGGGAATTTCCTCAGGAATCAAACTTCGATACGTATACTCCGGAACGGTAAAAACCAGAAACAGCCGAAAGGACAGTCATTCCGCGCGTAGCAGCCTGCGAAGCAGGATGCGGAGATGCGGAATGACAGCCCTTTCTATAACGTTTGCTCGTCTTTGGGTCTGAGAAGCGCTTGGCAGTTGCATCACAGAGCTTCCTTAATCAACGCTTCATAATTTATGGGCGTTGCCCTGATGCCCGCCTGCGCGGGCATGACAGGATTTCGGCAAATATCGTCCATTAATCCCGGCGTCACACCCGTCCCCGCCTCCGCGAGGACAGGCTCCGGCGGGTGTCTCATTTTTCTGTATAGTTATGCAAGAAGTCTAATGACGGTCCTTTCGGCGTTTTTCAGGGGAAGCGTGGTTGGGGAAATTTGTGCGTTGCAGCGGAGTGGCCTACCAGATGTGGCGTGGTCGCGTTTTTGTTCCCAGTCGTACTCATATTGTTCTTCTTTAGTTCTATTTTATGGTTGCATAACGTTGCTTGCCTGAAACTAGTAGTTAATTGATTTTCCTTGATATTTACACATTATTATCACTCTTTTCCTTGACCCCCATGATTGTCCATGATATCCCATGCATTCCCAATACGGGACGGATTTCCCCATCCCCAAACGGACTCACGTTCTTTTGCTGACCGCAGGAACGGAGCGCGACAAGCATCTAAGCGTTTGCGGTCAGACGATTCCGGAGCTTTATGTCGGTGTTTCTGTCCAGCTTCATCAACCAGCTCGACAAGCGGGGGCGCGTTTCCGTTCCCGCCTCGTTTCGCGCTGCGCTGGGGCAGGACGCCACGGGCATTGTCGTTTTTCGCTCGCTGCAAGTCGAAGCGCTCGACGGTTGCTCAATCGAGCATCTTGAAATGTTGAGCCAGAGTCTAGAGAAGCAGGATCTGCCGCCCGATGTGTTCGAGTTGATCGAGACGACGATTTTCGGAGGCTCGGTGCAGCTTCCCTTCGACGGCGAAGGGCGCATTTGCCTGCCCCCATCTCTTGCGGCTTCTGTCGGCATTTCCGGCGAGGTCGCGTTCGTGGGGCGCCGCCGCACATTTCAGCTGTGGAATCCCACAACCTTCGCCGCTCATGAAGAGTCTTCGCGCAACATCGCGCGCGCCAAAAACATTTCGCTCGGCAAAATCATCGCCAACGCGATGGCCACGCCTTCCGTCAGCGCCCATGGTTCGGCCAAGGATGGCGGCGCATGACCACGGATATAATTGAACACCGCCCTGTGATGCTTAGCGAAGCGGTCGAGGCGCTCGCGCCTCGCGATGGCGGACTTTATATAGACGGAACTTTCGGGCGTGGCGGATATTCGCGCACGATCTTGAAGACCGCCAAAACGCATGTGATCGGCATCGACCGCGACCCCTCCGCCGCGAAGGCCGGGGACGAGTTGTCGCGCGAATTCGGTTCACGCTTCAAGCTGCTGTGCGGGCCGTTCGGCGCGATGGACGTTTTACTGGCCGGAGAACAAATCCGCGAAGCCGACGGCATCGTGTTCGATCTCGGCGTATCCTCGCCGCAGTTCGACGATCCCGCGCGCGGGTTTTCTTTCCAATATGACGGGCCACTTGACATGCGCATGAGCCAGAGCGGGCCCACCGTTGCGGATCTCGTCAACGACATGGACGAAACAGAGCTGGCCGACGTGATATATACTTGCGGCGAGGAGCGGTGCTCTCGGCGCGTCGCGCGACGCATCGTCGAAGCGCGAGCGCAACAGCCGATCACGCGAACGCGGCAGCTTGCCGACCTTGTGCGGTCCGTCGTGCCGCGTAGCGCCGATGGGATTGATCCAGCGACACGGACTTTTCAGGCGTTGCGCATCCGCGTCAACGACGAACTGGGCGAGTTGAGGCGCGGCCTTGCCGCCGCCGAAGCCATCCTGAAGCCGCGTGGGCGGCTCGCGGTCGTTTCCTTCCATTCGCTTGAAGACCGCACGGTCAAGGATTTTCTTCGCTTCCGGTGCGCCGCGATGGGAACCGGCGCAGGATTGTCGCGTTATCTCCCTGTCGCCAACGACCAAACCGCCTCGGCGCCAAGTTTCCGCCTTATCACGCGCAAGCCCCAGACACCTACGGCCGATGAAACGCGCCTTAATCCACGCGCGCGTTCCGCGCGTCTTCGCATCGCGGAGCGTACCGACGCCCCCGCCCTTCGGGAGAATGCATCATGACAACGACGACTCTTTCGCCCTTTATATTCGTCTGGTTCGGGCTCGTTCTCATTTCCAGCGCAGGGCTGTACCGCACAAGCGACCGTGTGCAGCATCTTGATCGCGAGCTGCGCCAACTCGACGCGCGCATCGAGAGCGAGCAGCAGAGCCTGCGTGTTCTTAAGGCAGAATGGATTTATTTGTCCAATCCCGCCCGACTTGAGGCTGCTGCGCGCAAGCATCTTGCGATGCGTCCTACTTCTCTCCAGCAAATCACGTCGCTTGATCAGGCCGCTCATATTATTCCTGCGCGTGGGTCGGTTGCGGCGACAAAACTCTCAGCCGTTTCGCAAAGCGCTTCCGCTCTGGCCAGCAAAAACACGATACGCGCGGCCAGCAAAGCCGCGCCCGATGGCGTGATCGCGGCAACGCCGACGCGCAAGATCGCAAAGGTTCCAGCGGCGACACCGCCCGCTCCGCGTCCTGAGCAAAAAACAGCGGCAAGCGCGGAGTTTCAAGACGGAGAAAGTGGCGGCGTTTCCCAGACCGCGAGCGCCCAGCCTTTGCCCGACAGCATCAGCGCGCTGCTTGATCGTATGGAATCGCATCCATGATCTTTTGGCGTCGCTCCACACGCCAAAATACGCCAAGGGTTCGTTTTCGGCCCGGTTCATACACCAGTATCGGCGCCCATTCCCGAAGGCTTGCGACGCCGCGCGAGCGAGCGCTTGACACCACGCGCACGCGGTTGTTGCCGCTTATTCTTGTGTTTTGCGGCGCGTGGCTTCTGATCGCAGGACGGCTTTCATGGCTTGCGTTGTCCGCAGAGCCGTCGGAGCAGGCCCAGAATCCTTCCGCCGCCTACACGGCTGCGCCGAAATTTGGCGAACCGCTTGCGATGCGCGCCGACATCGTCGATCGTCACGGCAATCTGCTGGCCGCTTCTCTGCCGACTATTTCGCTTTGCGCCAACGGCGGAGAAATTCTGGATGCCAATGACGCCGAAAAAAAGCTGCTTTCCGCTTTGCCGGCCCTTGATTCGGTCAAATTGCGCGAGACGCTTCGCGGCGCAAGGCGATGCGCGATGATCAAACGGCATCTCACGCCGCGGCAGGCCTATGAGGTCAATCGGCTCGGCATCGTCGGGCTTGAATTCCGCCCCGACGAACGCAGGCTTTATCCGACCGGAAATCTTGCCGCGCATGTCGTGGGATATACCGATATCGACAATAACGGACTCGCCGGAATCGAGAAATCCATGGACAAGCAGCTGACGCATAATCAGCAATCGCTTGCCCTGTCGCTTGATTTGAGATTGCAAACGGTGCTGCGCGGCGAGCTTACGCGAGCGGTTGCGGCTTTTCGCGCTGATGGCGCGGCGGGTCTTATCATGAACACCAAGACAGGGGAGATTCTTGCGCTCGTGTCCCTGCCCGATTTCGATTCCCAACATCCTGGAGATGCCGACGAGAAGGCTCATTTCAATCGCGTGTCGCTTGGCGTGTACGAAATGGGATCGACTTTCAAAATATTTAACACGGCGATGGCGCTTGATTCAGGCGCAATCCGGCTTGGGGATGTTTTCGATACTGTGCATTCCCTCGAAGTCGGAGGGCGGAATATTCGCGATTTTGAACAAGCGAAGCACAAATACAATGTTGCCGAAATTTTTATACATTCGTCGAATATCGGTTCAGCGCTGATGGCCTCGAAACTCGGCAACGCAAAGCAACGCGTGTTCCTGTCGCAGCTTGGCCTCACCACCAGAATGGCTTTCGAGCTTCCGGAGACAGGCTCGCCGTTGGTTCCATCATCTCGCGAATGGGGCGAAGCGGCGACGATGACCATTTCCTATGGCCACGGCATTGCTGTGAACGCCGTACAACTAGCAGGAGCGGTCGCGACTATCGTTAACGATGGATTTCCCGTTCGCCCTACCCTGCTCAAGCAAACGGCGCTCGCAGAGCCTCCCCAAGGCCAGAATCCGGTTATTTCAGCTGAGACTTCCGCCATTATGCGTAGCCTGATGCGGCTTGTCGTCACCAACGGGACCGGACGCGAATCTGAAGTCGGGGGCTATCTTCCGGGTGGCAAGACGGGGACGGCGGACAAGCTTGATGCCAATCATCGTTACAGCACCAACGCTCGTTTATCTTCTTTTGTAGGCGTTTTTCCGGCCAACGACCCTCAATACCTCGTATTTGCGATGTTGGACGATCCGAAGGGGAGTGCTAAGACATTAGGCTACGCTACGGGCGGCAAGACAGCCGCGCCGGTAGTCGGGCATGTAATCACCCAAATTGGCCCCTTGCTGGATCTGCCGCCGATGTCTGCAGATGTCCAGAAACTGGCCGAACAGCAGCTTTTTAAGCCGTTGGGCGCTTCGTTGCTCAAAGTATTAATTGACGACGAGGAGTCGAGTTATGCGTCTATCTGGCCTGATAGCCCCCCGCGATAACGCTTCAGCTTCCACCGCTGCGCTGGAACTTCTGCGGGGAGGCGATACGGAAATTTTAGGCGTAGCAACTGACTCAAGACACGTCCAGCCCGGTTATCTTTTTATTGCCGTGCCCGGCACTCAGAAAGATGGACGCGCTTTCATTCCAAATGCGTTGTCACGCGGCGCGGTCGCCGTGCTGGCTCCAGCCGGGCAGAATAACGATCTTCCTCTGCCTGCCGACTTTCCCTTGCTTCTGGCCCACGATATGCGCAGCGCAACCGCCTACGTCGCGGCGGCCTTTTATCCCCGACAGCCGGAAATTATTGTGGCTGTGACGGGGACTAGCGGCAAGACTTCGACCGTTCAATTCGCGCGCGAAATTTGGGGCGCGTTGGGGCAATCCAGCGCGAGCCTTGGCACGATCGGGCTTGTCACGGCCAAGGGATCGCATTACGGGTCGCTGACCACTCCGGACTCGCTCACACTGCATAAGACGCTCGATTCCTGTGTGCGTGAAGGCGTCACGCGGCTTGCGATGGAGGCTTCGAGCCACGGGATTGAGCTTAAGCGCCTTGACTGCGTGAAGATCAAGGCGGCGGGCTTTACCAACTTTTCTCGCGACCATCTTGATTACCATACGACTATGGAGGCCTATTTCAGCGCCAAGCTGAGGTTGTTTGAAGAGCTTCTTGAGCCACATGGCACGGCAGTTCTCAATGCCGATATTCCTGAGTTCGACGCGCTGTGTCGGGTCGCGGACGCGCGCAAGGTGAATGTGATTTCTTACGGCAAGAACGCTCAGGATTTGAAGGTGCTGGAGATCGTTCCGGACAGCAAGGGACAAGTTCTACGGCTTTCGGTTTTTGGGCGGGAACGGCGCGCGCTCTTTCCGGTTATGGGGCAGTTCCAGGCATGGAACGCGCTTTGCGCGCTGGGACTTGTTCTTGGCGGCGATGCGCCGGGATCTTCTCGCGACGATGCCGACATTATCGCGGCGCTGGAGCGCGTCACACCCGTTCCGGGGCGGCTACAACATATCGGCCATACGCCTTCCGGCGGTTCGGTCTTTATTGATTACGCTCACAAACCCAATGCTCTTGAGAATGTTTTGGTCGCCCTACGGCCCCATGTCGATGCCAAGGCTGGCGGCAGGCTCGTCGCCGTATTCGGTTGCGGCGGCAACCGTGACAAGGGCAAACGGCCTTTGATGGGGGGGATCGCCCAATCTCTGGCCGATATGGTGATTGTCACAGACGACAATCCTCGCCATGAAGACCCGGACACAATCCGGCGCGAAATCCTTGAAGGATGCCACACAATTGGCGCGCCCGCCCCTGTAGAAATAGGCGATCGCGCGGAGGCTATCAGGATGGCGGTCACAGGGCTTCAGCGCGGCGATGTGCTTGTGATCGCAGGAAAAGGCCATGAAAGCGGCCAAATTATAGGCGATAAAACCATTCCGTTCGACGATGCGCTCGTCGCGCGCGGGGTTTTGTCCACGCTTACTTGAAGGCTTGCGGCTATGGCTTCTTCCACACGTCCTCCCCCCCATCGCCGGAGGCGCGCTCAATCGCCAAAGAAGAAACTTGGCGCCAAGAAGCCAAAATCAGCCTCTGACCAGCATTATGCCGCCGCTCCGCTTCAGCATTCTTCCGTCGAAGTCCTGAACTTCCTTCAGCCCCGCGAGACGTTACGTCTTATCAAAGCGCGCGGCGGCAAACGTTTGGTAAAGTTTTTACGCGTCGTTTTACCGTTGTCGGCAGCGATCGTGCTGGCTGCTATCCTTGCCTGGCCCTATCTTCATAGTTTTGACGGAAGCTTATCCCTATCGCTTGCGGCGAAAATGATCCCGATCCCCGATCTTGCCGTCGATCATTTGCGCTTTACCGGAACGGATACAAGCAACCAGCCTTATTCGGTGACGGCGGAACGCGCGACTAGGCCGGGCGGCGCCGAGGAGATTTACGATCTGGAGAAACCGGAAGGCGATATCATGCTTAAGGATGGAGCATGGATCGCAGGCAAGGCGTTGCGAGGTCGTTATGATCGCGAGGGGCGTAAGCTTTGGCTTGGCGGCGACGTGCAATTGTTCCATGATCAGGGCTTTCAGTTCACGACGAACGAGGCCCATATCGACATGAACGACTCTTCCGCATGGGGGGAGGCTCCGGTTATGATGCAAGGCCAATTCGGCGCTATCACAGGCAAGGGTTTCACTTTGCTTGACGCTGGCAAAGTCATGGTGGTTAAGGGGCCTGCGCGCGCCGTTCTGAATTTGCGCCCGGACGCTTCGTCTGGTAAACCGGACCTGAAGAAACAATAGGTTATTTATGCGCCGTCGCTTTGTCTTATCCATTCAATCATTGTCTGGCGGCTTACGCGCCGGATGCGGAGCATTGGCGTTGGCAAGCGTTTTAGCCAGCGCGTTTCCGGGTGGGGCTGTTGCTAAGGCCACCAAGGCGGAATCCTATGCCAAGCATTCTCCTTCTTCAGCAACCGCGCCGCTTGAATCGAGCGGCGCTTTCTCCGGTCAGACCCCGGTCGAGGTTACGGCGGATAACAGCCTTGAATGGCATCAGGCACAGAGGCTTTACGTGGCTCGCGGCAATGCGCGCGCGACGCAAGGCGAACTGACGGTCGAGGCTGACACTCTTACGGCGCATCAGCGCGAAAACGCCGCGCAGGAGAGTGCGCCTAACGGCAATGGGCTTGCTGCGGGCGGCGGGTCGATCGACAAACTGACGGCTGACGGGCATGTGCGCCTTACGCGCGGCGCGCAGCGCATTTCCGGCGAGCATGCGGTTTACGATCTTGACGCGCGCGTGGCGATCGTGACCGGCAAGCATTTGCGCTATGAGAACGGCGATCAAATCGTCACGGCCCGCGACTCTCTGGAGTATTACGAAGACCGCAAAATCGCAGTCGCTCGAGGCCGCGCCGTGGCGATACAAAAGGATAACAAGATCGAAGCGGATACGCTGAGCGCCGAATTCGTATCGGCAGGCACGGCGGCGGCGGCGCAGTCCGAAGGCAAAGTCGGCGGCGATCATCAGCTTAGCAAGATGACTGCGATAGGAAACGTGGCCGTGTTCGCGGGGCGCGACGTGGCGCGGAGCGATAAGGCGGTCTACAACGCCGACAGCAAAGTCGCCGTTCTGAACGGCCATGTACGCATCACGCGCGGAGACGGCACGCAGCTTTCGGGCGATGTCGGCGAGGTGGATTTCGCTTCGGGGCAAAGCCGATTGCTTAACGCCGGGCAAGGCGGGCGCGTGCGAGCCTTGCTGTCCACCCATGCAGGGGGCGGGAAAACAGGGACGCCAAGCCGATGAAATCACCAGGAAAAATCATTCCTTTCGGCGGAAGCTCCGGTGACAGCAAAGCGACCGCCGTTCCAGCGGAATCATCGCGTTCTTGTTCCGCGCCGCCTTTTGCCGAACTGCGTAAGCATGGGTTGGCGGCGGAGCGTCTTAGCAAGCAGTATAAGCGCCGTCCGGTCGTGCACGATGTCAGCTTCGGGCTTCAGCGCGGGGAGGTCGTGGGGCTTCTGGGACCTAATGGCGCGGGCAAGACGACCTGCTTTTACCTTGTTACCGGGTTGGTGAGGCCGGATTCCGGCAAGATCCTGTTGGACGGTCTTGATGTCACGCGCTTTCCGATGTATCGCCGCGCGCGGCTAGGCATTGGCTACCTGCCACAGGAAGCTTCAATTTTTCGCGGGCTTTCGGTCGAGGACAACCTTCGCGCCATTCTGGAAGTCATCGAGCCAGACCGCGACACGCGCGAGACGATCCTTAGCGAATTGCTGGCGGAATTCGGCATCACGCATCTGAGGCGCGCGCCTTCGCTTGCGCTGTCGGGCGGCGAGCGGCGCAGGCTTGAGATCGCAAGAGCGTTGGCTTCACAGCCGCATTTCGTGCTGCTTGACGAGCCGTTCGCGGGCATCGACCCGATCGCGCTCGGCGATATTCGCGACCTTGTCGTGCATTTGCGCGACCGGGGCATCGGCGTGCTGATTACCGATCACAATGTCCGCGCGACTCTGGAAATCGTTGATCGCGCCTATATCATCCATGACGGGCGCGTGTTGATGGAAGGTTTGCCTCAGGAGATCGTTGAGCATGCCGACGTGCGGCGCGTCTATCTCGGCGACGAATTTAGGATGTGATAGGCTAAATTCTTAGCGCATGGGCATCGCGATATGCCTCACTGGCGACGTGGCGAGGTGGGCCTTTTGCAGTTTGGGCGTTGCCTTTTTAATCGGGTTTGCGGATGGGTTTATGGGCGAACACGTCCACGTCTTTCCATCCGGCAATGTCAAGCAAGGCGCGGACGGGAAGATAGTCCATCGCTTGACGGGCGAGGCTGTGGCGTCCCTCGCGTTCAAGCATCGCTTCAAGTTTTGCCTTCAACTTATGCAAATGCAGGACATCCGAGGCGGCGTAGGAGAGTTGTTCCGGTGTCAAGGTCGCCGCGCCCCAGTCGGAGGTTTGCTGTTCCTTCGGCAGGTCTATTCCCGCCAGATCACGAGTTAAGTCTTTCAAGCTGTGGCGGTCGGTGAAGGTTCGCGCAATCACGGACGCGACTTTTGTGCAATAGACGGGTGACGGCATGACGCCAAGGTAACGCGCTATCGCGGCTAAATCCGCTCGCGCGAAGTGGAACAATTTGGTCACCGACGGGTCGATCATTAGCTTCTTGAGATTGGGGGCTTCATAACGTCCGGCCTCTAGCTGCACGAGATGCGCGTTGCCGTCGCCCGCCGATAACTGCACGACACACAGTCGATCACGGTCCCAGTTGAGGCCCATGGATTCGGTGTCAACCGCGACGCAATCGCCGAAACTCAATCCATCGGGAAGATCATTTTTGTACAGGGTGTTGGTCATCGGCTAGCCTTTGGTTTCCGATCCCCGCGTACTTTCGACGTGCGAATCCAAAAAGAAAATGGTGCCCGGGAGAAGACTCGAACTTCCACGACATCGCTGCCACAGGTACCTGAAACCTGCGCGTCTACCAATTCCGCCACCCGGGCAGATGGAAGAGTGGCAAATTAGCCGTCTTGCGGCCAAAGCGCAAGCGGCGGTTTCATGTATCTATCGTACCTGAAGAGTTGGCAGACATTGACGCAAGGCAGGATGGATTCCCTCCCCCTTGCGGGCAGGGGTAGTTAGGGTGGGGGCCGGAAACAAGAAAGCAGGCATTAGGTATTAGAACGCCCTCGCGGCAGGATTCTGCCTTCTGATTCCTGTTTTCTGCTAGCTGAATCCCCCCCTCCCTATCCCTCCCCACGAGGGGGAGGGGACCACACTGCCCTTACTTCGAAATTGTTCCCAACTTTTGAAGTGAATGAGTGAATATTCTGAGATGCAATCCTTTACCTTACGCACTCGTACAGGTCGCCCTGACGGATGGGGCCGGGCGCGAGGAGGCGTGGAGCAGGTTCATGTTGGCCGAGGGCAAGCTTCGCAAAGATATCTATGGGATGTTGCAGATTTGCTTGGCCAGGTAAAACCTCGTAGCCACTCGTCAAACCCGATCTTCTTCTGCCCAAGGCCACTTGCGCCGCCAATATCAGGCCAATTCTCTGATTCCACTTTGTCATATTATCCTCTGTTAAAAATAGCCGAATCCTTATAGTTTTCCATACGCTATGAATCATCATTCGCAAATTACAATCTTCGGGGCGTCCGGGCTCATCGGGCGGCATTTAGTGCGGCGCGTGGCTCAAACGGGCGCGGTGATCCGCGTTCCGACTCGAGACCTTGAAAAATCCCTGGTTCTCAAACCGATGGGCGGTCCGGGGCAGATTGCCCCTGTGCTGTGCGCCTTGCGTAGCGATGCCTCGGTCGCCGAGGCTATCGGCAAAGCAGATACGGTCGTCAATCTGGTTGGAACGCTATACGAGAAAGGGCGCGACAGCTTTCAGGCGATACATGTCGAGGGGGCGGCGAGGATTGCCCGCGCGGCGCGCGAATGCGGGGCGAGGCGGTTTATCCATGTTTCTTCACTAGCGGCTGACAAGAATTCTCCTGCATCCTATGGTCGCAGCAAAGCGGCGAGCGAGGAAGCGGTCCGCTCGATTTTCCCTGAGGCTACTATTATCAGGCCAAGTCTTGTCACCGGGCCGGAGGACCGTTTCTTTAGTATGTTCGCGAAAATGGCAAGAATCTCGCCCTTTCTTCCTCTCATCGGCGGTGGGGGGACGCAGTTTCAGCCTGTCTATGTTGGCGACGTAGCGGAAGCGATGTTGCGCGTTCTTGATTCCCCCGACACGCAAGGCAAAGTTTATGCGTTAGGCGGGCCGCAGATTTATACGTTCCGCAGGCTTATGGAGATGATGTTGGAGGCTATGGGGATCCGGCGGCAATTTGTCGCGGTTCCGTGGGGGCTTGCCACAATGCTTGGCACGGTTATGGAGTTGCTCCCCTGCCCTCCGTTGACGCGCGACCAGGTTGAGTTGCTTAAATCAGACAACGTCGTATGCCCCGGCAAGTGCGTCCATACGCTGAGCGATCTTGGGGTTACGCCGACGCCGATTGAGACGGTCTTGCCTGTTTTCTAGGGGTGCTCAGGTTGTCAGCTCCGAAGTCTGTGTTCTTGTATTATAGTGGTTACGCAAAATATTCAGGTCAGGCTCCTGGATTGCAGGAAATTTTAGGGTGATCAGCCTGCGGAGTTCTTCAAAACTAAATTTTATTTTTATCCCTTTATGTTGCTCGTCTTGTGCCAGTATTTTTTGCGCTGGAGTAGAACGATTTTCAACAAGTTCACTAGCTGCGTGCGCGAAGGCGATTACAGGAAACCCAAGGGCGTGAGCTTCTAGGTAGAGGCTTTGCCTCTCGGTTTCGTCGGTAGTCGGGATCAATTTCGTATTCCGCATGCCCTGAATTTCTGCCCCCCACATTATCGCTTCGAGGCGGCGCACAACACCATTCACCTGCGTATTTATTGCGTTACTGCATATTTCAGCTACCTCTTGCCAGCTTTTGGGGTCACCGCCTTCGATGTGACTAACCGCTGTTTTCATGTATAGAGGCAATTCTATGTTGTTATGCTTAATCATATTTTATCCTTTATTATTCCGATTGTTTATTTGCGCTTATTATTTAAAATTTCACACAGCGCCGTTGCTTCTTGCTCAATGGTGATTTTGATTTCTTTCGCTGCATTTGCGAGTTATTGCATGATGTATTTCTGGTTTACTTTTCCGGATCGCACGATTGCGTAGACCGTCCTCAACGGCTCTTCGCAGAGTTGGTCAACATAACCGCTGTATTTTTTGATGCTTGCCATGACCTGATGAAATGGCACATTGTTTAATTTCTGATAGGTTGTTTGATCAATACCCCTCAAAATTTCTTGTCGGTCCAGACTGCTTGCCACATCGGCATTGGATGGAACATTGGGATTGGGTATGTTCGCATGTGGCTGATGCAATTCTGTCAGCCTGTTTGTCAATTCGTTCGCGGCAACAGCGAAGGCCCTGACCACTTCTCCAACGCCTAATGCCATTTTGCAGTTATTTCTTCTGTCTTCGTCCGATGAAAAGCTGGCGGCATCTTTGGCGCGCATCAACACATCAGCGCCATACATGCTGGCTTCTGCAATGTCCGCGTATTGTTGCTCACCGCAGAGCGAGAACAGTGTTTGAAAGGAGTCCGGCTTCAAATAGAAGCGTTTGACGATCCCACAGATTTCATGACTGCTGTGATTGCGCAAAGCTTCGGCATTTTGCGCAATCGCGCTCCATGATTTGGGTGATAATGCGCAAATCCTGTCAATTATCCTTGCCGCGCTGATTGCGTAAAGCGTTTCGTATGCCTCTCTTCTGTACGCAAATGTTTCTCGATCTTGGGAATTGTTATTAACTTCCATGTCAGTCTTTCCAATCTCATGGCATACAATATTCATGCGCGCATCATATGTATGATCATTTACTTGCGGCACATAATTCGTGGTTAATGGTCGAAAAAATTGCAGATATAATGCCCGTTCTTGGTGGTTGCAAAGGGCGTCCTTGCGGAAAGAGCCGCCTTTGCGAGGAGATGTCCGCCGCTGGCGGAAAACGACGCGGCAATCCAGAGTCGTCAGGGGTTGTCTTACGTCGGTAGATTGCTTCGCCCCAAGCGGGGGGGGGCTCGCAATGACGGCCCTTTTTGCGTCTTATGTCCATAGGCCTCCTGAGCCTGAGGACGGTTTGGCTGTTACCAATACTGTGCGCGAGCAGGTCAGGGCCTGCCTGCGCGGGCATGAAGGCTTGAGGATGGGCTATCCTTCGCTCCAGTAATTGGGGGATTCCGCCGTGATTTGAACGTCGTGGACGTGGCTTTCGCGCAGGCCTGCGTTGGTGATGCGCACGAATTGAGCCTTTTTCTGCATCTCGGCAATGGTCGCAGATCCGGTGTAGCCCATGGCGGCACGAAGCCCGCCAACCATTTGATGAATTATGTGGCCTACGGGGCCTTTGTATGGGACACGGCCTTCGATGCCTTCCGGAACGAGCTTGTTCGGGTCGTCTCCCGCTTTTTGGAAGTAGCGGTCGGCGGAGCCGCCGACCATGGCGCCGACGCTGCCCATGCCGCGATAGTTCTTGTAGGAACGGCCTTGATACATAATGACTTCGCCGGGGGCTTCGTCGGTTCCGGCCAGAAGAGAGCCGAGCATGACGCAATCCGCGCCTGCGGCAATCGCTTTTGCTATCTCGCCTGAATAACGAATTCCTCCATCCGCGATGACGGGCACGCCTCTGCCGCGACAGGCTTCGACGACATCCATTACGGCCGTGAGTTGGGGCACGCCGACGCCTGCCACGATGCGCGTCGTGCAGATCGACCCCGGACCTATGCCGACCTTCACGGCATCCGCGCCTACGTCGATGAGCGCACGCGCCGCGTCTCCGGTCGCGATGTTTCCAGCAATTATTTGAGTTTTATCAGATATTTGCCGCACCTTTTTGACCTGATCTATCACGCGGGAGGAGTGTCCGTGCGCAGTATCGACCACAACGATATCCACGCCTGCTTCGATCAAGGCCTCCGCGCGAGCAAGGCCATCCGCTCCGGTGCCGACGGCGGCGGCGGCACGCAAACGGCCCTGCGCATCCTTGCAGGCGTTCGGGTAAAGCCTTGCCTTCTCTATGTCTTTTACCGTGATCAGGCCGATGCAGCGATAGGTATCGTCCACGACCAGCAGTTTTTCGATCCGGCGTTTGTGCAGAAGCCGCTTGGCCTCGTCTACCCCTACCCCTTCGCGGACGGTCACCAGATTGTCTTTGGTCATCAGTTCGGCGACTGGCTGCTGCATGTCGTTTGCAAAACGCACATCGCGATTGGTTAACACGCCGACGAGCTTACCGGAGGGCTGCTCCACCACGGGGATGCCAGAGATTTTATAGTCGGCCATCAGGCGCAAGGCGGCGACCAGCGGCGCATCGGGGGTGATCGTGATCGGGTTCACCACCATACCAGATTCATAGCGCTTTACGCGGCGAACTTCCTCTGCCTGTTCGGCGACCGGCATATTACGGTGGATGACGCCAACGCCCCCCGCCTGCGCCAGCGCGATTGCCAGCTCGCTCTCCGTGACGGTGTCCATCGCGGAGGAAATGATGGGAATGCCAAGCTTGACCCCGCGCGTCAGGCGCGTGGTGGTATCGACTTCCGATGGAAGGACAGACGAGGCTCCGGGAACCAGCAACACGTCGTCAAATGTCAGAGCTTCGGAGAAATTCGCCATCTTCGTTCTCTTTCAGGGGCTTGTCCCCTTGCGGGACTGGTTAACGATGGCGAGGATATATAGCTTAATTTTGTCGTCCATGCCAAGGAGAATTAATAATTTCGACACAGGCTTTTTGTTCGCCATGACAACTATTTTGCGCGCCATCTCCGCAAATTAACCACCCCATATTCATGGAACCAAACTAGTTCACATTAACTGTTTCCATTTTATTCTATTTGCTTTCATGTATTTATGTAAAATCTACTTCTATGGCTACAAAACAGATAGAAAAAATCTTCAGCCTTATCCGCGCGTCGCATTTTCCGACTTGGATAAAGCACCGTTCAGCGCTCACGGAGGAGTCCCTTCAAGCAGCGTTGCTGAAAATTTGGGGGAAGAATCCGCAAGACATTTCCCAGAACGAATTCCAACGCATTCATGACGCGCTGCAAATTGCTACGGAAATTAAGAAGCTGCGTGGCATCGGATTTGAACATTTACTTTCTTCCGATCCCCAAACAGGTATAGAAACGCTGGCGATTCTCAGCAAACGCGAAACAAATCCGGACAGGCGCGCATCAGAATGCGACATCATCGCCATGATCCTGAGCGATTATCTGAGGGTCATCGAAGGGCTTCAGAATAAGCCTGTGGAAGCACAGAGGGAACAAATTAACTCATTATTCGATAAGATTTTTGCCCCGAGTGCAGATATTACGGATGTTTTTCTTTCATTTCCGACTGTTGGCACGTGTATTAGCTCTGAAAAATCTATTCGTTCGCTCAGAAGCACCCCCAATATCGAGAAGATACGCAAGCTGACAAAGGCTTTGATTCGAGTCAGCACGATCAATCTACTCGAACGCAGCTGCGCACGCGAAGTATCAAAAAGAAAAGGCTGCGCGAATTATCGTAAAGCGCGTTACGAAGCCTTTGACCACATGGTCGCGGGAATCGTTGACAAGCACGAATCCACGATTCTTATTCGTGGCGCACAGAAACTCATTCAGGCGCAAAACAGGCTTAGACAACAAGGGCTGCATAAAGAAGACAGGGATGAACTTCTTTCCGAGCTGGAAGGAATCTATATTCCTCTTTCCGAAGCGTATCATTACAACGCGCTTGCGAAATCGCTTAAGGACCTTGTGTTCGAGGCCAGAGAACCAGAGGTTTACAATAGGTTCAAAGATACCGCCCTTCAGGCAGCCAGAGCTTGCGTTCCTGAGGAACGTAGAAAATGCATCAATGATATGGCTTCGGCGGAAGGCATGGTCTGTTCCTATGTTGAAGCGCTGTTTAAGGAACGCATACAGGAACACTATCGCAGTACTTGCGTTGTCGAAGTTCGGCTTAAGAATCTTTCGGATGTACGGAATAAACTTGCCCACAAAGATCGTGCGCACGCACGGGATTTTATTGGCGCGCGCATTGTCGTTAAAATCCCCAATAGCGAGAGACTTAACCCGCGGGAACTCGCCGCGAGAGAGAAACAGGCCGTTACAGAAATTTATAATGCGTTGTTGCAGCCGACAGTCGCTACATCCCGCAATAGCATAAGCAGCTTTACCCATGCCGATGCCGATGCCATGCGGCGATCTTCCAATCCCCTTGCTGAGTGGTACAGCACCATAACAGACGACGACAGGGTTGCGAAGAAACCCCCAAGCGGGTGTTGCAAGCAGGCAAAAAAGAAGCGTCCCAATCTTGGCGAGGGCGTTTCAGCATCATCCAATGCTGATGATGGGCTCACAATCGCCAAAACTGATTTTTTTGACGATTATCTTACCTATCCGCGCCCAACGGGTTATCAGGCTCTGCAAAATATTCTTAAAATTGGGGATGGCGTCTGCGAGGTACAGGTTGTCGGGCACGAGATGCGCAAGCGTAACGAGAGTGGCAATGCAGACCATGCGGTCTACGCGCAAAAAAGGAGGGGCGGGGTTACAGTCGATCCTTCGTCCGCTGCCTACACCACGTCCATATTTGTTCTTGAGACGGCTTCCCATGTCTATGACAATGATATCGTCGTCGTTTCAAAAGGCGATAGCGTCGCGGATTTTTTGGCTAGAAAACCTGAAGACTTTTTTGCGGCAACCTATGTCACGGTGGAGCGCAGCGATGATTCCTCAGTTCCAACCAACGCCAAAGATGCCCTTAAAACCCTACTTTCCTCCGGCGACCGCGTAGTATTCGAAGGAAATGCCGAACGGCTTACGTCACGCGAGCACAGAGAATCCTTGATCGAGGAATGGGGCGCTCATCTATCCCCAGCTCTGCGTAATGGCCTTATGGAGTATCATCACCGACTTGGTTCACCCCAACCATAAGCTCTCACGACGCGTTAACAGTCTGCTGAAAAACGTTTCTGGAGGCGCTGGTGCTTATAGAAGAAGAAAATGGGATGCCCGCCTCGCGGGCATGACGCTTGTTTTTATTGAGAAGTTTTTCTCAACAGGCGCTGTCACACCCGTCCCCGCCTCCGCGAGGACAGGCTCCGGCGGGTGTCCCATTTAGTATTTGCGCCTTCCTGATGGGTTTTTTGGCAAACTGTTAATTTATTCGCTCACCTTAAACAGGTTGAGATTTGCGCTGGAAGCAAGTACCTGTTGTCCATGATCCTTTATGTCTGGACATATCTTTAACACACCACAGCGATACGCCATGACTCGCAAACTATTCGGCACTGACGGCATAAGAGGCCGCGCCAACGAAGAACCGATGACGGCGGAGACGGCTTTGCGCGTCGCGATGGCGGCGGCGAGCCGGTTCCGGCGCGGGACGCATCGGCATCGCGTCGTGATCGGCAAGGATACACGGCTATCCGGCTATATGCTGGAACCTGCGCTGACGGCGGGGTTCATCGCCAAGGGGATGGATGTCATTCTTCTGGGACCCTTGCCGACGCCAGCGGTCGCGATGTTGACGCGCAGTTTGCGGGCCGACCTGGGCGTCATGATTTCCGCTTCGCACAATCCATATCAGGATAACGGGATCAAGCTTTTCGGGCCGGACGGACACAAGCTTTCGGACGAATTCGAGGCGCAGATCGAGGCAAGGGTCGCGCAGAAAGATCACGACGATTTCGCGCCCGCCGAAGGGTTGGGCCGCGCGAGCCGTCTTGACGATGCCATTGGGCGCTATGTCGAATTCGTCAAGCGCACGTTTCCCGGCGGCACGCTGGCTGGACTTAAAATCGTTGTCGATTGCGCGAACGGCGCGGCGTACAAGGTCGCCCCGGCGGTTTTATGGGAGCTGGGGGCGGAAGTCATTCCTATCGCCGTGCAACCCAACGGACGCAATATCAACGAGCGCTGCGGCGCTACGCATCCGCAGACAATGCAGGAAGCCGTGTTGTTGCATCAGGCCGATATTGGCCTCGCGCTCGACGGAGACGCGGACAGGCTTATCATGGCCGACGAACAGGGTAAGCGCATCGACGGCGACCAGCTGATGGCGCTGATCGCGACAAGCTGGGCGGCAAGTGGCAAGCTTAAAGGCGGCGCCTTAGTCGCTACGGTGATGTCCAATCTCGGCATGGAGCGCTTTCTTGCCAGTAAGGGCATAGCCTTGCATCGCACGCCTGTGGGCGACCGTTATGTCGTCGAAGCGATGCGAGAAAAAGGTTGCAACGTCGGCGGCGAGCAGTCGGGGCATATTGTGCTTAGCGACACGAGCACGACTGGAGATGGTCTGATCGCAGCGCTTCAGATTCTGGCGGTTCTGCGCGAACGGAAAGGAAAAGTCAGTTCCGTTTGCAACCTGTTTAAGCCCCTGCCCCAGCTTCTGGTCAACGTGAAGGCTTCTAGCGCAACGCTTGACTTGCCTGTGGTTAAGGAGGCCATCGACGCGGCTCAGCACAAGCTTGGCGCATCGGGGCGTCTTGTCATACGCAAATCCGGCACCGAGCCATTAATCCGCGTTATGGCCGAGGGCGACGACGAGAAGCTTGTGCGCGACGTGGTGGACCGCGTGGCGCAGGCGATTGAAAAAGCATAAGTGATTCAGGTGGCGTGATTTTTCGTTCACGGATTCAACTAGCTAAAGCATCTCTGGACAACATGCGTCGGTTTGCTTTGGGTATAGTTGGTTCTTTCCGGCGATGGTTTTCTGTATTTTTGCTCGATTCTTTCATAGGGCTGCCCGGCAAATTCAACGCTTTTCAGAACCTTAAGATTTGCCGCGCAACGTTTGCCTTTGATCGCAAACAACTGGTTCTTCTCTATTAACTCTATCAGAGGCGCATTCGCATTCTCTGAGCCTTCTCCGAGATGGATGGCTCCGCGCGAGATTGTTTCGACAATTTCTTCCCTAGTCCCGGTTTCCACTTGGAACCCCGCTTTAGCCAAAGAGGCGATTTTTTCATCCACTTTTTCTGCAACGCCTTCAAGCGCAGCCTTGTGCGTTTCGGCAAGAAGGACGGCGAATTCCACGGTCACAGGGTACTGATGGCTGTTGCACTGGCGGTGGTCGCGGACCCATTCGTAGATCTCCAGTTCCGTTTTTCCCTCAAACCGCTTGCGAAGCGTGGCGACTTCGTCAACCGTTAATAATATCGGCGCGCGTTCTTGGGATACCGTTAGATCAAACGCTATCCGCAAAGGCGCGTTCGCGCTTCTCACTAATGGAAGCGCATTTGCTAGCTGCCAGTTCCTGTTAAGTATGCCCGGCACTTCCTCTGTGATTTCAAATGTTTCAGGATCGACCACCATGGAGGTTGGTTGGTCTTTGTTGCCCAAAGCCGCAGATACGATCTCGACATTCTGGCCATCCAAATACTGTATGACTTTTTGAATGTTTTCTTCCGATCTATTTTTCCAGAAGCGCGATTCCTCGTTATTGTTAGAAAATCTTGCGCCCAGCAGCCGCACCAGAAAATGGGGGCTGTTCGACTTGCGCGTCGGCAGGCGATCAAATATGCATTGCATCGATTCCGCGCTGGTTAAGTAATCTATGTGGGCGAGAGCTGTTTTTCTTGTTAAGGGGTCAAAAACAACGACGCACAGGCAGTCATGAACATTATCCGTGCCGATCAGCTGATACGACGAGAAGCCAACCTCGCCCTGTTCGACGCGGAAGGCTTCACTGTTGATTGGCTCTCCTTTGCTTTTGGGTAAAAAGTAGGCGCAATGCCTTCTTGCTTCGCGCAAGCGGTTGCGGAACGCTTCGGTTTCGTATGCTTGTTGTTGTTCTGTCCTCAGGGCAACGTCCAATAACGCCGCATGCAGATTTCCCCAGTCGCGAAACAGGCCATCGCTGCTTCCAACGCGGTTATGGAAATGTATGGATTCGTCCAGAAACTGTATGGCTGTCTCGCTATGGCCCGCTTCCAGCAAGGTCCGCCCATACCATGACAGATCATGGGCTATGGCGCTGTCGCTCCCGTATCGTTTGCTTAATTCCGCCGCAGCCCGGAAAAATTCCAGCGCCTGATCGAGCGATGCAAGGTCTTGCGTTGATTTCCAATCATCGTAGGCCTTCCGTCCCTTGTCGTGGCTGCTACAGGCTTTCATTCCATAACTGTGGGAATAGTTTGTAGGTCTTGTTTTCCGTGTCTGGAACCCGGTTGGCAGCCTGCTTAGAGCTTCCGCAACCTTTGTTTGGCCTTGAACACAAACTAATTGTCCGCCTATCAGCACAATTATATCTCCGGTTTTTCTATTCTATAAAAATTCTTGTTTGCAATTATATAGGCATCGCCACGAATATGATTTATCAGATACACTATGGCGACGACAGGCGCAAAGCTTTCACCATTATTTAACCAAGTAATATATTTGTTAGCGTGACGAGCCGCCTTGGAGCAAGGCGCGGATTTCCGTTTCGTCGCGTATACTCATGATTTTTTCCGCGCATGCGACGGCTTGCGGCATGGAGCAGGCGCGGATTTCCTGTTTCACGGCGGCAAGGCGCGGCGCGGACATTGAAAATTCCCGCAGCCCCAGCCCTAATAACAGCACGGTCGCATGTGGATCGCCTGCAATTTCTCCACAGAGGCTGACGGGGATGTTCGAGCGCCACGCGGCGGCGGCGGTGAACTGGATCAAGCGCAAAACTGCGGGGTGATATGGGTCGAAGAGCTCGGCCACGCGCTCATCGCTGCGGTCAATGGCCAGCGTGTATTGCGTAAGGTCGTTGCTGCCGATCGCAAAGAAATCGCTGACCCGCGCGAGCGCGTCGGCGGTGAGGGCGGCAGACGGCGTTTCGATCATTGAGCCGACGGGGGGCAGACCCGACACCTTGACGCCTCGCCGATGCAGGCGGCGTTCGACTTGCAGGACATGTTCGCGTACCTGCCGCATTTGCGTCACGGAAGATATCATCGGGATCAGGATGCGCACGGGGCCATGCGCGCTGGCGCGCAGGATCGCCGCGAGTTGCGTGTCAAGAATGCGCGGAACCTTTAGTCCTAACCTGATGGCGCGAAGCCCCAGCGCAGGGTTGGGGCTTTCGCCCATGTGCTCGCCAAGCGCGGTTGCCAGCTTCTCGCCACCGACATCAAGCGTACGGATCGTGAGGGGCCTTCCGTTCAGCTTGTTCACGATCTTGCGCAATTGATCGTACTGCTCGTCTTCATCGGGCAAGTCTGGGCGGTTCATGAACATGAACTCGGTACGTAGAAGGCCGATTCCGGAAGCTCCCTCCTCTATCGCGGCATCAACGTCGCGCGGAAGTTCAATATTCGCGCATAATGTTACCTTAACATTGTCAGCTGTTACCGAAGGCACGTCGCGCAGAGTGCGCAATTTTTTCTCTTCGCGCTGCTTCTTCGCCAGTTCCTGCCGATAGCGTTGCAGCGTCGCAGCCTCCGGGCGCACGATGATCTCGCCCTTGCTGCCGTCTATGATTATTTGATCGCCATGCGCAACGCTGCGTAAAAGCTCCGCTATGCCCGACACGGCGGGCAGGCCGATCGCGCGGGCCATGATCGCCGCATGCCCTTCCGCGCCGCCAAGCACCGTCGCCATACCCGCCACACGTTCGGGATCCATCTGCGCGGCATCGGCGGGCGTGATTTCTTCCGCGATGACGATGCTTCCTTCCGGCACGTCCGCGAAGGGGTTGTATTGTTGCTGAAGCAGATTGCGGATCAGACGCGCGCCGACTTCCGCCACGTCGTCGGCGCGCGCCGCAAGGTAAGAATCATCCATCGCGGCAAATCCTGCCCTGATGGCCGCAATCTGGCGCTGGACTGCCGCTTCGGCGTTCACGCGCTGTTCGCGAATTAAGTCCTCCACGCCGCGCACGAGCCGCGAGCCGGACAGCATGCGTTTGTAGGCTTCGAGCAGCAGGCCGACATCTTCCGCACCCGTCGAGAGCGTGGCGGCTTTTTGCCCTAGCTGCGCCAACTGTCTCTGGGTTTTGGCGATGGCCGTCGCAAGGCGTTTCAATTCCTTATCGATCTGGTTTGCCGGAACCTCGTATTCAGGGGTCGGGATGCCGTGCTGGTCAATCACCCAGGCGGGGCCGATCGCTATGCCTGGCGACATGCTGATGCCCCGGGCGGTCAATTCGGAGTCGCTTTTCATTGGCAATCTCCTTAAAGTTATTTCCAGTTTTTTACAACCACATCAATCGCCACTGAAGCGTTGAGGCGGGGATTGCGGCAAGCGCGGCTTAAAGCCCCTCGCCCTCCACAGGAGGGAGAGGGGTTTGGGGTGAGGGTGGCGTCTGGATTCACGCGATAGACTCGCCCCCTCACCCCAACCCTCTCCCCCTCGCGGGGGCGAGGGAGTCGCGACGCGATTCCTTCGCAGGTTTTCCAACTCTTCAAATATAATAAGTATACGCTATTCTTCATCGAATTTTCTTTTTACAAAGTCGGCGAGCGCGTCGACGGCGGAAGATGCGTCCGCCCCTACTCCGCAGATGCGGATTGAGGCGTCTTTTTCAGCTGCCAGCATCATCAATCCCATGATCGAACGCGCGGAAACGCGCATTTGATCCTTTTCCACCACAATTTCCGCTTCGTATCGTTCCGCAATCTTAACAAATCTTGCGGCGGCGCGCGCATGAAGTCCGCGCTGATTCTTAATCACAGCGAGGCAACTGCACGCGCCTTCGTTCTCCGTCTCCCTCATATCCCTTCGCCAGCCTTCGCTCACGTCTAGCCCTCTTTGTGTTCGCCTGCGAGGGTTTCCGCAACTAGCTGAATATATTTACGTCCTGCCTGCTCGGCCTCGCGCACAGCGTCCAGCAACGGCATGGTCGCGCGCAACGACGCGAGCTTGACAAGCATAGGCATATTGACGCCTGCGAGCACGACCGCGTGAGACTGCGGCATGGCGGCAATCGCGAGGTTGCTCGGCGTGCCGCCAAACATGTCGGTCAGCACGACAACTCCTTTGCCGTTATTGACTTTCTGAATCGCTTCCATGATCGCGGCGCGACAACGATCCATATCGTCTTCCGCGCCGACCGCTATCGCGGCGGCTTGCGCCTGCGGCCCCACGATGCCGCATAGCGCCGCAAGCATTTCATGGCCGATCCGGCCATGCGTGACCAAAACCATGCCTATCATGTTTCCGCCCTCCGAAATTCTAGCCTGCTGCGAAATCGCAAAACAGGCGCTTATGTTTGCGGCAAATGCTCGCGGTCGATATCGCGATGAATGACGTTAGCCGCAAAGCCCTCTTCGGACAGAGACTGCGCCAATTGCTCGGCGACGGCAACAGATCGATGACGCCCCCCGGTGCAGCCGACCGCAATCGTCAGGTAACTTTTTCCTTCCTGCTGGAAGCGCGGCAGAAGCGGCAGCAACAGGCCCAACAGATGCGCCATATAGGCGTTAAATGCCGGGTCGTTCGCGACATATTCCGCGACGGCGGGATCCTTGCCCGTCAGGCTTCGAAGCCCCTGCTCCCAGTAAGGATTCTGGAGAAATCTTGCGTCAAAGACCATGTCGGCCTCGCGCGGGAGGCCGCAACGGAACGAAAACGAAGCGATGGTAAGCGTAAGTCCTGCTGTGCTTTCGACGCGGAACCGCGTCGCAATTTCGCGTCGAAGGTCATGGACCGATAGTAGCGAGGTGTCGATCGTTTCATGGGCTTTGTCACGCACGCGCCAGAACATTTCGCGTTCGCGCCGGATGCCGTCCATCATGGGCCTGTCGATCGCAAGCGGGTGCTTGCGGCGCGTGGCGGTGAAGCGCTGTTGTAAAACGTCGTCCGAGCAGTCAAGGAACAAGAGTTTGACGCGCAAATGAACCATATCCCCAAGTTCGCTCGCCATGCGCAGAAGCGCTTCGGCATTAAACTTAGGATTGCGCGCGTCGACCGCGATGGCGAGAGGTTTTGCCGAGTCTGCGCTGTCTTTCAATAGCGCGGGGACGAGGCTGAAGCGCAGATTGTCCACGGCTTCGTATCCCAGATCCTCGAACATCTTGAGCGCAGTCGAGAGTCCCGCGCCAGACAGGCCGGTAACCAGCACTACGCTTTTTCGCGATGGGCTGTGAGAGGCTGACGAGGTAGGGGGCTGGCCGGAATTCTCGCTGGGCATGATGCGGAACATCCTTATCGAGTTCTGCAGAACTGGCTGGGGCAGGAGTTGGACTGTAGAGCATGGCGGCGAGGGGTGGCAAGATTTCCCTTGAATTGGCCGCCTGCCAATATGTAGGATTAGCTCATCATGACAGCGTGTGGACGTTCATTGAATTATACGCCCTATGATTGGAACCCCGAAAAAGCAACAAGGGCCGTCATCGCGAGGAGCTACCCGCAAGGACCGTCATTGCGAGCCCCCTCTTGGGGGCGACCTGTCCGCCATAGTTGCGTAGCAACGACGGCGGAAGCAATCCAGAATCCCACAGGACACTCCCACCGACTCTGGATCGCCGCGTCGTCTCCCGCTTTGCAAGCGGGAAACTCCTCGCGATGACGCCCCTTCTGCAAGGATTGTCTTTCATGAGCACAAGAAGCGCTTTAAGGGCCAGCCATTTTTCGGCTTCCCAATCATACGAGGTATACAAGCTTTGGCGGCTTTCCTAGCCGCTACATCCTCGCTCGCTCATTTTCTTCTGTTTTTGTTTAGCTCATGTCGCCCTCGTTTTTACGGGTTGCGCAGCGCTTTCGTTTGGCGTTTCGCGTTTTGGCGCTAATCATAGGGATACTTCTATGGCCAATGATTTCAATATTTCCGATGTTCTGCCTTGGGGTCGTAGCGCGGAAGAGTACCGCGTTATGTTCATGCTGGGCGATTTATCTCCTTCAACGCGCGTTCTCGACGTGGCGGGCGGACCCGCGTCTTTCAACGCGGAAATGACGCAAGCGGGATTTCGCGTCGTTTCGGTTGATCCGCTTTACCAGTTTACGGAAGCAGAAATCCGACAGCGCATGGAGGAAACGCGCGGAATTATGATGGAGGGCGTGCGCAAAGCTCGCGACAGGTTCGTGTGGGATTTTTTTTCTTCTCCCGAAGCGCTGGAGTCAGCCCGCATGGCGGCCATGGAACGCTTTCTGTCTGACTATGCTGCCGGATTGTCCGCAAAGCGTTATGCACAGGGGGCGTTGCCCCAGCTTCCCTTCGCAGACCTTTCGTTCGATCTCGCCGTGTGTTCGCATATGATGTTTTTGTATGCGGATGTGTTGGACGAAGCTTGGCATATCGCCGCGCTTGGCGAGCTGTTGCGAGTTGCGCCTGAGGCGCGGTTCTATCCCTTGCTGGATTTGAATGGCCAACCTTCGCCGCATGTCACAGCGGCGAGGAGGTGGGCGCAGTCGCAAGGCTATTCTGCTGAGACGCGGTGCGTCGCCTATGCGTTTCAGAGGGGGGCGAACGACATGCTGGTTATCAAGCGTTAGTCGTTAGGCCGGGATAGAGCAGCGCGGCGCGGATCTTTGCGCGGGTGGACGCTTCGAAGGGATGGAGGCGGAGGCGACGCAAGTTGATATCAAGATACGTCGCGCATTCCTGCGCGGGCAACCGCTCTAGCATCGTGGTCTGTGGCGCAAGATCAACGGCCAGCGCGACTCGCGTTTGTTCGAGAAACGGCATGCGCAAGATCCCGATATGGCGCACTTCGAGTAGACCTGCGATGGCTGTTGGAGCGCTGGCGATCAAGCCCCCCTGCTCCACGCGCAAATCTGTGCGATCATCGGAAACAAGCTTTGCGCCGTTCTCGATCAAGCGTAGGGCGAGATCGGATTTTCCGCATCCCGACACGCCGAGCAACAGCACGCCGTCGTCACCAAACGCGACGCAGCTTGCATGAATGTTGATTGTGTCTGGCAACGCTTATTCCCTGCCGAACGATGGAGACATTCGTTGAGTCTCAGGCAATCACGTCGAGCAGCGTGTTGTTCATTTTGTTGACCGCTTTGACCACGGCCGCGTTGGCCGCATGTTCGTTCTTCGCGACCATGATCGACACGGACTCCGCCGCGATATCGACGTTGGCTTCCGGGACCGAGGCGGTTGCTATTTTTTGCGCCGAGGTTGCGACGCGCGCCGATGCCGCGTTGATTCCGCCTACCGCTACCTTAAGGGGGTCTGACATAGCGCACTCCTTTTTCGTCGCATCCTATCGTTCTTTTGAACTCAGGAGCCTACAGATTCCAAGCTTAGATACTATTCTGCAGACTAATAATTAATATTTTCTCAATGATCCCTAGCAAATATCAATACTTATTGTCGTAAAATCAATGATTAGGCCAAAATTTTTCGTAAAATAGCGAAAATACCGTTTTGCATTAACCACGGATTCAGCAATCACCACTAGGTTGGAGTTATCAAGACAGTCAATCACAAGAACAAGGCTATCTTTACTCACTTAGGATCACGATCATGGCTCAGGAATTCGAAGCCCGTTATGCCTCCAGCTCGACCGACGAAACTCTCGAACGGTTGGTGGCGATGACAAACCAGACCAATCTGGTGGCACTCGACAAAACTCTTTCCGCTATCCGTCGTTCGCAGATTTGCTATGCCGCTGCGGCAGCCCGCGTGGGCAGCATCGGCGAGCGTATCGTGCGCGCGGCCCATGAAGTCGGTATGACTTTGCCTCCGCATCAAAGAGCTTGCTGAAGACTGGTGGCGGTTTACGTCATTCCCTGCTTAGTCTCTCTGCTTGTCTTCCTTTGTGGCCCCCCGCCTCATTCCGCTCTCATCACGATAATTAAGCGGATTTTGTCTTCCCCGTAGCCCGTATCTGTATTAGGCTTAGCTTAGTGTTTAGATTCGCGTTGTAAAGACTGGGTTCTTCAGTTAAAGACAGCGCAGTTTTTTTCATATGAATCTAGCGTTAAGGTAGGCTTGCCATGGTTAACTCGGTTAGCAATCAGTCGCTTTCCCAAACGCAGGGGTTTTCGCATCGCTCGCAGAGTCAAAATACAGCAAGCGTTGTGGCCACTAAACTACAGGAACCGACTGTACTTACACAATCGAAGGCGTCTTCGAGTTTTTCATTAGCCTCTGCCGCTGGCAGCGGGGAAGCGCAACAGGCTGCGCAGCCGCAAGGTTATATGCCGCGAGGCAGCATTGTTGATGTGCTTGCCTGAGGTTGCGAAGCTCATCGAGCTATGTTGCGCCCCATCAAAACTTTTCAGATTATAGCAGGATAGAATAACGCGATCGCGGGAATTTGGCATTGTTGTCGCCAAGAGTAACAAGGCAACATGGCGATAGGATTGCCGTTTTACTTTTTGTTTCAGTTTTTAATCGCTCTGCGGCTTGATTCTTCGCCTCTTCCTTGAGGATTGCGAAGCCTACTCACAATCGCGTTAACTTATACTCCGTAGGATTGGAAAGCCGAAAACGCAACAAGGGCCGTCATCGCGAAGAGCCCTCTTCGGGCGACGACGCGATCCAGAGTCGGCGGCGATGTCCTGTGGGATTCTGGATTGCTTCCGCCGTCGTTGCTACGCAACTATGGCGGACAGGTCGCCCCCAAGAAGGGGGCTCGCAATGACGGTCCTTGCGGGAATCTCCTCGCGATTGACGGCCCTTCTGCCAGGATTGTCTTTCATGAGCCACAAGAAGCGCTTTCCGGGCCAGTCATTTTTCGGGTTTCCAATCATACGGAGTATACCCTACACGTTAACGCATTGTTGGATAACAAAACTTATCTTGGCCGAAAGTCTCATGTGTGGACGGCGCAAGCCGGAATCCAGCTTGCGAGCGGCAGCGAGAGGAAAAGAACGAATTCACGGCCTGCGATCAAGGGTGCGCTTTTGACTCCTTCGCGCCGCAGACGCGGCGTTGCTGGATTCCGGCTTTCGCCGGAATGACGCGGACGGTCACAACGAATCTTGTTTTGTAGCAATGAGTTAATGTGTAGGGTAGCGTGTCATTATGCCGAAATCGTTAGCAACTTTAATTCTGCCCTGATGGGCGCCCGCCTTCGCGGACGTGATGCCTTGCTGTCTGAGTGTTTTTGGGAAGCATCACGTTCCCTCCACCGGGGTTGCCCATCACAGACAACCCCAAGTCCGGGAGCTTCAACCAACTCGCTTACGCGACCTTGCTGCTCTTTTGCACGATCTTAGTGATGGCTGTGTTGGTGTATTGCGCGACTGGATCCATCGCTTCTTTGGTCATGCGGGCGGAGATTTCAGAAATTTTTCCGGTCCCTACCATCCAGCATTCAAACAGGTCTTTCATGAATTCCGTTTGAATGTCGACCAATTCACGGGGGTTCTTGACGCTGGAGAGCGTTTTGCTCACGTTCATTACGCGATTTACGCTGTCTTGCATCAAACTTCCGGCACTGCGCGACGATTCATCGAGGCCGCGCGTCACGGCGGTGGCCGATTTCATCGCAACATCGACCGATTCGCGCGCGAGGCAATTCATTTCCTCGCAAAGTTGCGCAAGATTCTGGGCGACCTTTTCGACCTGTTCGTTGGGGAATACGTTGTTCATGGTTGATCTCCTTTGATACTGGCTATTCGGTTGCGTGATAGTTTCCAAATTTCGCGATGCGCTTGCGCCGCCCTGCGGCAAAGAAGCGGGAGATGTTGCATCTTTCCGTTTTCTTTGCGCCGGTTTTCGCTTCGCTTTCGCTGGCGATTGCTCTGATCTTGACGACATGTGCCTCCATCGACCTGCACATTACGGTTATTTGAGCGCCTTGACATTTTCCCCATGTGGAAACTTGCCCTTGGGAGACAGGGCCCTTTGTCGGATCATCTGGATTGACCCTGACCGCATCTGCTTGCTCTGGAACGCACTCAGGCGATTCTTGCAACCGCTCCGACACTTCACGCTCCTTTCTTCATGCTGCGTTGCAACATGGTAAATCCGCTCTTCCAACTCGTCAAGTGTCCTTACGATTTTTAGTTATACTCCGTTTCCTTGAAAGCACGAAAAAGGACCGTCATTCCGAAAAATTTTCTTTTCGGATTGCGAAGCAAGCTGATAAGAAAATTTATGCGGAATCCGCTGTTTTTCATGAGGTTTGGACAAGATCGGATTCCGCATCTCCGCTTTCCGACCTGAGGGGTCGGAAGCTTCGTGCGGAATGACAGCCCTTTTTGCTTTTTCGGATTTTCAATCGTACAGAGTATACCTGCCTTCAAACTGCTTGCATTCGCGCGCGCAAAATCTCAGAGTTGAGTATCCTGATGTTTTTCTCCTCCGTTGACAGTCCCTTTCCGGGTTTGCGCCTCATGCCTTACTTACGCCTTGTCCATTCGCCGCGTTTGATTTTAGCCGTTTGTCTTGCTTTCGTTTTGGCGATTGTGGCGGCTCCTTCGCCAGCTTTCGCTAAAAAACAGTCCCATCACCGTTCTTCTCATAGCCGCGCCACCGTTTCGCGCAGCGCCGAGTATTCGGATATCGTGATTGAGGCTGATGGCGGTCGGATTTTGCATTCGGTCAATTCCGATTCCGTGCGCCACCCGGCTTCCTTGACCAAGATGATGACGCTTTATTTGACGTTTCAGGCTTTGGAGGCTGGCCGTATCGGTCTCAATCAATATCTACCCGTTTCGGCCTACGCGGCAGAACAGTCTCCATCTAAATTAGGGCTGCGTCCGGGCCATCGCATTAAGGTTGAAGACGCGATTCTTGGCCTTGTCACGCAATCGGCGAACGATGCCGCAGTGGTTCTGGCGGAATGGTTGGGCGGAAGCGAATCGCGTTTCGCGCAAATGATGACGCGGCAGGCGCAAGCGCTCGGCATGACAAAGACGCGATTCCAGAACGCTTCGGGGCTTCCGAACGACGCGCAAGTGACGACGGCTCATGACATGGCGGTGCTTGGCCTCGCGCTGTTCGAGCATTTCCCTCAATTTTATCCTTATTTTAGCACGGAGAACTTTACGTACGGCGGCATTAACCACGACAACCACAATCATTTGATGGAGCGTTACGACGGGATGGACGGGATCAAGACTGGCTATATTCGAGCCTCAGGATTCAATCTTGTCGCGTCGGCCAAGCGACGCGATGCGCGCCTGATTGGAGTCGTCTTTGGCGGCAAGTCCGCTGTCACGCGCGACAACCGCATGGCTAGTCTTCTTGATCAGTCGTTCGAGAAATTGCGGCGCGAGCGAACGAATATCGCCAGCGCGGACGATTCCGAAGCGGCGCAAGGCGACGCGAGCGATGACGCGGATTCCGACCGTCCAACAGGCGCAACGATCCGGGTTCCGACCAAAACTCTTGCCATGTTTCAGCCACGCGCCAGCGAATCAAAACGCTCCAGGGGCGGGGACGATACTTCTTTGGCGGGGAATTCCAATTGGGGCGTTCAGATCGGCTCCTATAGCTCTCCGGAAATCGCGCGGCAGGCCATCGCCAATCTGGTGGGCGTGATGCCGCAGGTTCTCGGCAGCGCCGATCCGCAGATTACGGTGGCGGGCAATGGCAGCGCCGCGCTATATCGCGCCAGACTGTTGTCGCTTGACGCCAAAACAGCGCAAGCGGTGTGCGGCTGGATGATCAAGCAAGGCCTGAACTGCTTGACTGTCAACCAGCAATAGCTTTTTTCGCGGGGTGTTTCTTGAGTCGCATCGCTTCTACGCCGCTTGCCGTCAGCTGGGTTATGGCTTCGATTTCCGGCTACGGAATTTATGGCTTACAAATCGTTATGGAGTACCTGCGTCGCGGAGGAAAACAGGTCATTTTGCCCAGTCAGCCTGTGCTGCCTCGTCTCGACGGGTTGGAAGGATTATCTCCGCTCGCGCGATACAGGCTGGAGCCTTACTTCGAGCTGTCGCGGAGGCTTTCGGCGTGGAGAGGACAGAACCCCGAAGCGATTCTCGGCTTTCGCCATCCCGTTTTGCATGGTTGCAGCGCCGACTTCGCTGGATTTCCCGGTCAGGATAAAATATGGGGCGAACCGAACGTCGCGTGCTGCGCGATGGAGCATGTCGGGTGTTCGGAACATGGGTTGAAGCTTTCGAAAAACTACGATCTCTTTATCGCTATTTCACGGTGGAACCAACAAATACTTCAAAGTTGCGAGCTGGGCGGACCAACACATCTTTGTTATCAGGGCATTGATCCGGTTTTATTCGCGCCGGGGGCCAAGTCAGGCCTTTTTTCTGATCGTTTCGTTGTTTTTTCTGGTGGAAAATTCGAATTTCGCAAGGGACAGGATATCGTCATCACGGCCTTCAAGCGATTTCGCGAGAAGCATCCCGACGCTTTGCTTGTCGCGTGCTGGCAAAATCTGATGGGTTCGCACCCCCTTCCCTTCCAGCTTGCCGGGCATTGCGAGGATGTTCCGGAAATGGCACAGGATTTCGGCCTCAGGATTTCTGAATGGATTCTCAAGCAGGGCTTGCCTCCTGACAGCTTCATAGATTTGTCTTTCACTCAAAATCACATGATGCCGCCCGTCTTGCGCGATTGCGATGTGGCGATTTTTCCCAATAGATGCGAGGGCGGCACTAATCTCGTCGCGATGGAGGCGATGGCGTGCGGCATTCCGACCTATGTTTCCTACAACACCGGACAGAAGGATCTTGTCGATTTGATCGGCTGCCCAGCGTTTTCACATCAGAAAGAAGTTAGATCCGCTCCTTCCGTCAAGACTTTGCAGGACTGGGGCGAGACGGACGTGGAGGAGGTCGTCGCGGCGATGGAGTCTGTCTATCATCGGCGCGAAGATGCGCGGCGCGATGCGGAACGGCTATCGGTTAAGCTGCGAGAACAATGGGCATGGGGTCCCCTCAACTCCAAGCTTCTGGATATCGTTTACGAGCATAGCGTAGAGAGCAAGGCGGCATGAGATGATTAAACCCTTGATCGTCGTCGGGACGCCGTGTTTCGGCGGGCTGGTTGCGCAGGATTACACGATGTCGCTGCTCAGCCTTGCGGCGGCGGCACAGCAGGCGAAATTCGATATGGCCGTCGTCATGCTGGGGAACGACGCGCTGATTACGCGCGGGCGCAGCGCCATCGTCGCCCGGTTTCTCGATATGCCGGGGGCGACTCATTTGCTGTTCGTCGATTCCGATATTTCCTTCGATCCGGCGCAGGTTGTAAGAATGCTACGGTTCGACAAGGACTTCGTTGCGGGCCTGTATCCCGCCAAGGTCATTGACTGGCAAGGCGCGGCAGAGCGATTTCATCCGCAGGGCGAGGGGTTGGACGAAGCGGGGTTGCGTTATGTTGGGGATTTATGCGTCGGAGCGGAGGCGCGCCGCGAGGACGGTTTCGCGACGGCGACCTACGCAGGAACAGGATTTCAACTGATCAAGCGCGGGGCGTTCGAGCGGATGATTGCGGCCTATCCCGAAACCCAATACAGCAACATCCATGCGTGGCCGCCGCAGGGCGGTAGCGACAATCTCTACGCCCTGTTCGATTGCGTGATCGACAAGGATACGGGTGCTTACTTAAGCGAAGATTTCGCGTTCTGCCGCAGATGGAGGGCCATCGGGGGCGAAATCTGGCTCGACCTGCAAAGCCGCCTCAACCACTGCGGCCCCTATACTTATCGGGGCAACGCAGCGGCGAGGTTTGGTTAAATTCAATTTCTAGGGCTGACAGGACTGCGCTCTGGTTGGGCGTCTTTTTCTCCCGTCTGGTCTCTTCAGGTATTGCGCTTTCCAAGTAGGTTCTTGCGCCATGTTCCCGCTTGGTTGCTCCTGTGTTGGAAACACAATGATTTGTCCCACTGGCTTCCTGTCGCGCGTAACGTTATAGACGCATTTGTCTTCTGTGCTTCCTTCTATATCTTTTAATATTTGTGTCATTTTTACTCTCCCCAATTTGCAGCGGCAGGCCTAGCCAGCCGACAGCGTCTGTCATTCCCCGCTTTACAATAGACGCGGAGAATTGAAGCCCTTTGATCCGCGCAATTGCGGCGATGGGGGAGGTTCAGGCTTTGGGAAGAGATAATTAAGGCTCTGCCCGCGCGTTGAAGGTCACCCATCCAGGGACCACAGCGCGGGGGCTTATCTTTGACGGATAAGCCTTGGCCGTGGCGCTTTAGCTAGTGGTAACGCGGCAGCAAGCTGCTCCTGTCAAATCCCGCGAGCTTTTTTTAAGAGGAAGCCAACCTCAGTACAATCATGGAAACACAAGAGCGGATTCTCGTCAAGCCTAGAAATGCTTTCGACATGCATTCTTGGCAGCCCCCAAGCTCTTCATTGGCTTCACGAAGACAACCATTGCGCAATGACGGTCCATTCCGCAAGGATGTCCTCTGCCCCCATCAAGAACGGGCGTGGGAGTTACCGCTCCTGTTAATTTCCCATAAGTTATTACCTATAATAGATTTTTCCCATTTATTCGCTTGACTCGGGCCCCCAACATCTTCTAGCTACCTGATTATTCCCATTTTTAATGGGATATCTCTTTTGTCAGGAGCTTGCCATGGCCGTTGCCCACCGCCGTCCCCCCGTTGCCTCAGACCGACGCTTGCGTCCCAACAGGGAGGGCGTGTCGGACTATGGGCCGCGCGAGCGTTGGCAGCATTCTGGGCGCGCGTTGGAACGCACGGAACGCGAGGGGATTCTTGCGGCGCGGGCGACCGAGGAACATGTGCTGGATGTCCTCGGATTGCTGGGGATTCTCTCCTCCCGTCAGCGCGGCGCCGCTCTGGCGCTCAAGCAGGATTTTCAACAGGCGAGCCTGTCCGAGCATGTGACAAGCGGGTATAATCCCGTGCGAGTCGATCAAAGCCCAACGCCCGGCACGCGCGACCGCACCGATGCGGAAGAAGCCGCCTACAGCCGCTGGAGGGCCGCCGCGAAATCGCTTGGCGCTCGACATTCCGGCGTGGTGCTGGCGACGGTTTGTTATGATCAATCCCCCTGCCCCGCCCAAATCGCTCTTTTGCGCGAGGGGTTGGAAAGGCTGGCGCGGTGGTACAGGATGGCATGACCCCTTTATTTTCGTAGATTATATGCTATTTCTTGTGTTTCCTCGCTTTTATTGAGAGCGAGGCAGCCATTGCATTTGAAAGGCGCATGATCCCATGCCTATCGAGAAAACCTACGATCCCGCGACGACCGAGGCGAAGCTTTACGAGCGCTGGGAGCAATCCGGCGCGTTCGCGTGCGATGTCGGCTCGAAGAAGAAGCCGTTCTGCATCATGATGCCGCCGCCGAATGTGACGGGCAGCCTGCATATGGGGCATGCGCTGACCTTTACTTTGCAGGACGTGTTGATCCGCTATCAGCGCATGAAGGGCAAGGATGTTCTCTGGCAGCCGGGAACCGACCATGCTGGCATTGCGACGCAGATGGTGGTGGAGCGGCAGCTGGCGGCGCAGGGTGGCAACATGGATCGCCGCGCGATGGGGCGCGAGGCGTTTTTGAAGAAAGTCTGGGAGTGGAAGGAAGAATCCGGCGGCACGATCACGAAGCAGCTGCGCAGGCTCGGCGCGTCGTGCGATTGGTCGCGCGAGAAGTTCACGATGGAACCGGCGCTCAATCGCGGCGTCAATCATGAGTTCGTCACGCTGTACCGCGAGGGGCTGATTTTCCGCGACAAGCGGCTCGTCAACTGGGACCCCAAGATGCTGACGGCAGTGTCGGATCTCGAAGTCGAGCAGAAGGAAGTTAAAGGCCATATGTGGCATTTCCGCTATCCGCTTGAGAACGATCCTACCCAGTATGTGGTTGTCGCGACGACGCGCCCGGAAACGATGCTGGGCGACGGCGCGGTGGCGGTGAATCCGAAGGACGAGCGCTATCAACACCTTATCGGCAAGCTGGTTCGTTTGCCGCTTACGGATCGCGTGTTGCCCATTATCGCGGACGAGCATGCCGATCCCGAAAAAGGTAGCGGCGCGGTCAAGATCACGGCGGCGCATGATTTCAACGATTTCGAGGTGTGGAAACGCCATCGCCATCAGGATTATTTCAAGAGCCAGAAAGATGGCGGATTAATCAATCTGTTTGACGCGCATGCCTGCCTGAACGACAACGCGCCGGAGGCCTATCGCGGGCTGGATCGTTACGAGGCGCGAAAACGAGTCCTTGCCGATCTTGAACAGCTTGGTCTGATCGACAAGATCGAGAAAATTACGCACGCCGTGCCGCATGGCGACCGTTCGGGCGTCGTCATCGAGCCGTGGCTGTCGGAGCAATGGTATTGCAACGTGAAGCCTTTGGCCGAAGTGGCGGTGAAGGCGGTCGAGGACGGGCGCACCAAGTTCGTGCCGGAGCAATGGGAGAATACCTACTTCGCATGGCTGCGCAACATCGAGCCGTGGTGCATCTCGCGCCAGCTGTGGTGGGGGCATCAGATTCCGGCATGGTACGGGCCTGACGGCAAGATTTTCGTCGCGGAGACGGAGGATGAGGCTCGGGCGGAAGCTGCGAAGTCTTACGGCAAAGAGGTTGCGCTGACGCGCGACGAGGATGTGCTCGATACGTGGTTTTCGTCGGCTTTGTGGCCGTTTTCGACCCTTGGGTGGCCGGACAAGACGGAACATTTGGCGCGGTATTATCCCACGGATGTTTTGGTGACAGGTTTTGACATTATCTTCTTCTGGGTCGCGCGGATGATGATGATGGGGATTCATCTCGCGGGCGACGTGCCGTTCCGCAAGGTCTATATCCATGCCCTTGTGCGCGATGAAAAAGGGCAGAAAATGTCGAAGACGAAGGGCAACGTCATTGATCCGCTCGACGTGATCGCCCAATTCGGCTGCGACGCGCTGCGCTTCACGCTCGCGAACATGTCCACGCCGGGGCGCGATATTCGGCTGGCGACGAGCCGCATCGAAGGCAACCGCAATTTCGCGACCAAGATCTGGAACGCGGCGCGGTATTGCCAGATGAATGGGTGCGAATACCGCGCGGAATTCGATCCCGCTGCGGTCAAGCAGACGGTCAACAAATGGATCGTGGGCGAGACGAAGCTGGCGGCGGACAAGATTGCGGGGTTGCTGGATTCCTATCGCTTCGACCTGTCGTCTGCGGCGGCGTATGAGTTCGTGTGGAGCAGTTTCTGCGACTGGTATCTGGAGTTCACCAAGCCTATTCTGGCGGGCGGCGACGAGGCGGCGAAGGCGGAGACACGCGCGACGACGGCGTGGGCGTTCGTTCAGATGCTGCATATGCTGCATCCGTTCATGCCCTATATCACGGAAGAGTTGTGGGAACAGTTCGCGGGCGGCAAGACATTGCTTATCAAGGCGGCGTGGCCTGCTCTGCCCGACGCTGTGGTTGCGCAGGACGCGCAGGCGGAGATGGGCTGGGTCATTCGCATGATTTCCTCAATTCGGACGATCCGCGCCGAGTTGAACGTCCCGGCGGCGGCGAAAATTCCGCTGCTGATCAAGGGCGCGGCGGCGGCAAGCCGCGAGAAGCTTGCGCGGCATGAGGATGTCGTCATGCGTTTGGCGCGGTTGTCGGGCGTGGCGTTCGGCGAGGAAGCGCCGAAGGGTTCCGCGCATGCGGTGCTGGACGAGGCGACCTTGATCCTGCCTCTGGCGGACGTGATCGACCTTGAGCAAGAACGCGCGAGGCTCGCCAAGGAAAGCGAGAAGCTGGCGGCGGACGTGCGCAAGATCGAAGCGAAGCTCGGCAATCAGGATTTCGTCAGTCGCGCTCCGGCGGAAGTCGTGGACGAGCACCGCGCGAGGAAAGCCGATGCCGAAGCCGCCATCGCGCGGTTCGAGGCGGCGAGAAGGAGTCTGGCGGGGTAGTTGGAATAAATCGCTATACTTCTCAATTACTTGTTACAGACTACGAATGCGGCCCTCAATAGGTTTTTCGCAGACAACGATTTAATTAAACAATATTTTATGTTTGGCAACCATAATGAACTTCTTGCTAATTGAATAATTTGCAAATATCTTGAAAGTTGGTTTTATTATATCTTCTTAAACTGTTAGCTGGGGTTATTAGTGAGATGAAAAAAAATATTATTGCCTATTCGATTGCCGCGTTGTTGTCCACACAAGCTTACCCTACGCTTGCAGGGGGCGTGGTTGAGGTCGGCGGCAATTTTGATCGAGGTCTAGCACCGAACAGAGCAAATACGGGCTATTGCATTCGTATAGGGAACAAATTCGACTGCAACCTTGTTGATACGGATGGATCCATTCGCGAGGAACGCAGGGGCAATCGTCCAGAGCAAGGCGGTATTGTTCCGCTTCAAAAAAATGGCTACGGTTTAGGTGGTGTGGACGAACAGATTGCCCCTCATGGCGTTAATAGCAATCGAGGTGGTGCTTCTATAAATGGGAAAGTTATACCTGGTGGCTTCACTAGCCATCGAGGAGGAGTTCATACTTGTATCGGGGTGATAGGCTGCGGGCGATAGTCATAGTGATTAAAGTCTGGAAGGGCATAAATCAGGGGTGATGTTTATTGACAGCTTTTTGAAGGAGTCGTGTCGCGAGAGCAGCCTTACTGACTTAGCTGTTTATCTGTTCAAGCATCGGTGCAACACTCTTTTAAAGATTCTTAGGCAGTTACTCCCTGTTGGCCGGCTGCGGCGCTCATCCAGAAAAGCGCTTTTGGCAATGACGGTTCCGTTCCCCAGCCGTTATAGTAGCACTTGGCCAGATGGATCTGCGCTTCGGCGAATCCGTCTTCTGCCGCGCTTTTCCGCAGAACAAACGCTCTCAACTCGTCTTTTTTACCGAGACACCCATGATGATACAAGTCGGCTAGGGCGATTTTCGCGCAGGACGGCGTAAAATCTTGTAGATAGTCAGGCATGACAGCGGAGCACTTGTAGTACTTTGCAGCTATCGAGAAATTTTTTGCGGCCGCAGAGTAGGCCTGTTGTTTTTCATTGGGTTCTGCTTTGTCCAGAATTGTCCTTGCCATATGCTCTGCCAATAGCCCTAACCCGAATGATGCCCCCGGAACGCAGAATTCCGGCGGCGAGATTGGTTCTAAACATGCTGATGCTTTCTTCATTTCCTCAGCTAACTTTTCCGGGGACGATGCACAAACCGCTTCGATGACATGCTGGAACCCGCTTATCAGAGCTTGTCTGGTTTCTGTATAAATTTTTTCTCTTTGCATACTTACGATTCCATATCCTATTGTTATCATTTCGGAAACAATTCCTTTTATATAGCATGCGGCCTCCATGACGCAACCCCTCACCCCTTCCCTGCTCCTGCAAGCCTATGCGCAAGGAGTCTTTCCGATGGCGGAGAGCGCGGAGAGCCACGAGCTTTACTGGTTCAGTCCGCCGTTGCGGGCGGTTATCCCGCTTGTCGGGCGGTTTCATGTTTCGCGCAGTTTGCGCAAGACGATCAAGGGCAAGCCGTTTGATATCGTGTTAAACGGCGATTTCGATGCCGTGATCCGCGCCTGCGCGGAGCCTGCGGAAGACAGGCCGACAACATGGATCAACCAAGAGATTTTTGATCTTTACGGGGCGCTGCACCGGATGGGGCAGGCGCATTCCATCGAGGCGCGGGACCGCGCGACGGGGGCTTTGGTCGGCGGGCTTTATGGCGTCAGTCTGGGCGGGGCGTTTTTCGGCGAAAGCATGTTTTCTCGCGCTGCGGACGCGAGCAAGGTCGCGCTTGTCTATCTTGTCGCTTTGCTTCGCCATTGCGGCTTTACGCTGCTTGACGCGCAATTCCAAACACCGCATCTGGCGAAGTTCGGCACTACCGAGATTCCGTGCGAGGACTATCTGGAACGGTTGCGGGAATCCATCGCGCTGACTGTCGCTTTGGCCTCTCCTTCCGGCGAGTCCTTGTGGGATCATCTGGCGGCGGGGGTCGCGGGCGGCGGCGTTGCCGACTGTGGTTGATCCTGTGGCGCAGCTTCCTCAGCGTTGGATGACGGCAACGGGGCGCCGTCGCAGCCCGTCACCCACAGGTCATAAACAGGGTGCTCCATGGCTGACAGCGACGGGCTTGAAGCATACATCCATCCGCGAAACACCGGAGCGTCGTTCGCGCCCGGCCTGATTTCGACGACTTCGACATAGGCGGCGGATTCCGGCGCGTCTTCCGGCTGGGTCGCCCGGCATGCCCGCACGATTATGGCAAGCTTGCCAAAAGTCAGCGGGCGCCCAATCGGCACCTTCAGCTCCTCGACGCGCGCGGTGATTTTATCGAGGGCGCGGAGCACGGCGAACGGGTATTCGACCGAAGGCACTATGGCTTGCGCAGATCCGCAGGCCACGCCTAATCCTGCGCATGTTGCGCCAAGAAGCAAAATTCCTTTCCAGCCTCGAAGGCCGGCGCCATGCGTTGCGCTGAGCTTGATGCCAAACATCAAGGATGCGTCGTGGGAATAGCCTGCGTTGCCGGAGTTGCTGGGGCGGCGACAGGTGCCTGTAGGACGGCGGGGATTTGAGCATTGGGTGCTGGCGCTTCGGGAGCATGCTGCGCTTCGCTCTTTTTGTTGCCATAGATGACCTGCCCGATCAGGTCGTCGAGACGCATGGGGGCCTGTGTGCGCGTAAGAATGCCAGTCCCATCGGTTTTGATCGTATCCTCTTCAACGCCGGGTTCCAGCGAGAGATATTTGCCGCCCAGAAGGCTTTCGGACGCCACCATCGCGATGGTATCGCTTGGCAGGCGAACGCTGGGATCAACTGTGAATTTTATTTTGACGAGATATTGCGTGGGTCCCGGTTCGGTGATCAGGTTCAACTCCGCTACCGAACCGACCTTGACTCCGTTGATTTTGACGTCAATGCCCTCTTTCAGTCCATCAACCATAGGAAAATTGGCGGCGACCGTATATCCTTTCACGACGTGGAGGTCGGAGCTTGTGTAAGCAAACCCCAGAAACAATGCTGCCACGGCCAGCACAACCGCGCCCAGAATGGTTTCAAAAACGCTGCGTCCCATTGTCGTTATCCTTTCGTTTTATTAATTCGTCTCGTTCGGCGTCCAGGCTTGATAGTCGCCGGTCGCTTTTTGACGGTTGTTTCCTTTTAGCGTGTGTCCCGGCGGCATCCACGCAGCGCGCGTTCCGGTCAAATTTTGCTGATGCGTCTTTTGCCATGGTTTGTGATAAGGGCCGTTCGCTTCGAGCGGCGCGTTCGCCATGTGGTGCAACCAGATGTGCCATTCCGGAGGGACTTTGCTTGCTTCAGGCTCTCCGTTATAGATCACCCAGCGTTTCTCGCGCAGCCCTTCTGGCGCGTGGCGCGAGCGGTAGTAGACGTTGCCATACGCATCCTGCCCCATCTTGATTCCGTACAAGATGGTTTGGAGTCTGGTTCCGAATTGCGAAAGCCTGCGTATGAAGGAGAAATTTTCCATGACCGTCATCATGTGACATTCCGACGCGCAAAAGTCGCGCCCCAGAATCAGCGGGGATATTCATGAAATATAAAGATCATTGACCGCTGCTTGTCCAGCAGTCTTATCTAAGAGTTTGTCGCGTGTCTCGTTCGGGCAACGCCTGATATCTTTTTCAGTCTTTCCGTTTCGCATGCGGGTATACTCTGTCTCCGTGAAAACCCGAAAAAGCCAAAAGGGTTGTTATTCCGCATAAATTTTCTTTCGTCTTGCTACGCAATCCAAAAAGAAAATTTTGCGGAATGACGGCTCGTTTTTCGGGTTTTCGCGGAGACAGAGTATAATAAAAAAAGCCCCTTGCCGTCGCCGGCAAGGGGCTTTTTGTAGCTTGTCGCTGGGGCGTTGTTACGCGGCTTTCTGCTTTCCTGTCGTACGGCGCGAGGTGCCAAGGCCAATTTGCTTGGCGAGCTTGCTGCGCTGCTTGGCGTAGTTCGGCGCAACCATTGGATAGTCGGAACCGAGCGCCCAACGTTCGCGGTATTGATCCGGCGTCATGTTGTAGGATGTCTTGAGGTGGCGCTTCAACATCTTGAGCTTTTTTCCATCTTCAAGACAAACGATGTAATCAGGAAACACGGACTTCTTTGGCGAAACCGCTGGATCGGGGCGATCGGCGATGCCGCCCTGCCCCAACTGATTCAGCGATTGATATATTGTGTTCATTATTTGCGGCAAGTCTGCGGTTGAAACATTATTGTGGCCGACATAGGCGGCCAAAATCTGCGCAGTCAACGCAACAAGTTTTTCATTCGATGCGGTCGTCTCGGCCATGATATTCTCCAAAAAATACTGCAATGCTGCAGGTTCATTCAGTTTACGAGAATATATTATGCTACTTTACAGCTACATCAGTCAAGCCTAGATATCTATTATTGTAATAAAATTGGACAATAAAATGACGTTTCTTGTGTCGCATCCCAATAAAATTTTGGCAAGGCGGCAATCATGAATGTTGTTCGTTCCCTCGCGTATCGAGATCCCTTCGCAATATTCCGCGCGCTGGCGCATGACGAGTCCGCAGCTCTTTTCGAGCATATGGGGCGCACACAAGATGGCCGTCGCTGCGTGATGATCGCCGCGAATCCTGCGGATATTCTTTGTTGCCATGACTTGAATGCGCATAACAGTTTTTTAGAACGTTTGCGCCCGCTGTTTACCAAAGAGGGCGCGCAAGGAGATTTGATCTGGCCCGGCGGCGTTATTGGCTATTTTGGGTATGAACTTGCCCATGAGATTGAGCGCCTTCCCAAGCCTAAAATTGATGCTCATGCGTCATTTCCGCTTGCTTTTCTTGGCGTTTACGAGGCAGTCGCGCTTTACGACACAGAAAAACTGCAGGCTTGGGTTGTCGGCTCAGGGCCGCGCGCCGAAGAGCGGGTGGAGGAGCTCGCCGCGAGGCTTTCTTGCGCTCCGCCTCACATGCTACCCAATATTGGTGGTGGGCTTCTTGTTTCCCGACACGGCGCGCCTGCGTTCAATCCTTGGGAGCGTGAAATCAGTCGCGGAGAATTCGAACGCGCGATTGGCCGCGTGATCGACTATATATACTCTGGCGATATTTTTCAGGCCAATTTGAGCCAGCGCTTTCTGGCGCAAAGACCTCGCGGCGTCAGCGATTATGATCTTTTCCTGCGTCTTCGCGCACGAAGCCCGGCCCCCTACTCCGCCTTTCTGCGTTGCGGCGATGTTTCTCTGGCTAGCGCGTCGCCTGAGCTATTTCTTCGAGTGGACGCGCGCGGGCATGTCGAAAGTCAGCCGATCAAAGGCACACGTCCACGCGGGACTGGGCGCGCCGAAGATATGGCTCTTGCGGATGCATTACGCTCGAGCGCCAAAGACCATGCGGAAAATCTTATGATCGTCGATGTCATGCGCAACGATCTGGCGCGGGCTTGCCGGGTGGGCAGCGTGCGCGTGCCGAGGCTGTGCGAGCTTGAGACGTTTCCTAGCGTCCATCATCTTGTCTCCCACGTTGAGGGCGACTTGAGCGCAGGTTTGTCCCCGGTTGATCTCTTACGCGCGAGCTTTCCGGGCGCTTCGATCTCTGGCGCGCCGAAAATTCGCGCGATGGAAATCATTCATGAGCTTGAATCCGCTCCGCGAGGGCCCTACTGCGGTTGCTTTGGCTGGATTGGATTTAATGGCGCGATGGAACTTGCGATGACGATCCGCACGTTGGCGATTCAGCGCGACACTGTGATCGCGCAGGCGGGCGGCGGCATTGTGGCTGATTCGGTTCCCGCAGACGAATATGACGAAACGCTTGTTAAAGCCGCGCCGCTGCTCGATACTCTTGTGTAGTATTACTGTGTCAATAAATGGCCTTTCTTTGCGACAAAACAGGCAAACGACACAAAAAGTGCCGTCATCGCGAGGAGCCGCAGGCGACGTGGCGATCCAGAGTCGTGAAAAAAGTCCTTACGATTCTGGATTGCCGCGTCGTTCCCGCCTTCGGCGGGAATCTCCTCGCAATGACGACGCAGTTTTGTATTTTGTTCTCCGCAGGCTCGCGGTGGGTTTGACAAACAACGGGGCATTTCGATGATCGTATGGCTTAACGGAGCGTTGGTAGATTCCTCGCTTGCGCGCATTGATCCTTTCGATCGCGGCTTTCTGCTGGGCGACGGCTTATTCGAAACGATGGCCGCGCGTGGCACTTTGGTTCCCCGATTGTCTGCGCATCGAGAGCGTTTGCGGAGAGGTTGCGATTTGCTGGGGCTACCGTTTCCCGACGTGGCTCTTGATAACGCGATACAGTCCTTGCTTATCGCCAATCAGGCGAGCGGCGGCGCAGTGCGGCTTACCTGGACGCGGGGGCCGGGCGCGAGAGGGGTGGTTCCGTCTGAGGCCCTTAACCCGACGCTTCTGCTCACGGTTGGTCCGGTTCCGCCGCCTGCTCCGCCTGCGCGATGCGTCTTCGCTGAAACCACTCGGCGCAACGAGCATTCGCCTTTGTGCCAGATCAAGACCATCAATTATCTCGACAATATTTTGGCTCGGCGCGAAGCGGTTCTGCGCGGGGCCGACGATGCCTTGCTGCTGAACACCGCAGGACGCCTTGCCGAGGCGACATCATCGAATCTTTTTGTGGTGCATGGGAGTCGCATTCTCACGCCGCCTGTGTCCGACGGCGCGTTACCGGGTGTCGTGAGGGACGCGATTCTGAATGCGGGTGATGCTCTTGAACAGCCGCTCGCGCCGGAAGATATTCTCAACGCCGATGAGATCTTTCTGACGAACAGTCTGAGCTGGCGCGCTGTGCGGTCGCTCGACAGTCAGGAGATTCCGGTTCCTGCGGAGGCAAATTCCGCAAGAATTGCGATAGCTCACAGGTTTTCCGCTTTATAGAGGTCCGGAAAGGGTTTTTACCCCGATTTGCCAGCGGCGGCCTGATTTGCCTGAAGCTGATTGCGCATGAGGGACAGGAGTCCTTCAATCTGGCCGCCGTTATTCTGCACCACAGCGGCATATTCCTGACGCTGCGTGACGCTGAGGCTCACGCCTTCCACCATCACGTCGATCACGCCGAGCTTGCCGTCCCTTTGCCGTACGCGCCAGTCAATAGAGGTCGGCTGCGAGCCATCGGGATGCGTGATCTGACTTGTCACGATCGTATCTTTCTCCGATTCCTGACGCGCGCCCGTCACTACGAAACCTTCGCCTGTGTAAAGCGTTAGGCGGTCGCCATAGGTCCTGATAACTAGGTCGCCGAACAGGCGCATATATTCTTTTTGCTGCTCAGGCGTTGCCGTATTCCAGTAACGGCCAATCACGAAGCGGCCGATGGTCGGCAGGTCGAACGTGTCGATCAAGATTTCGCGAAATTTGTCGGCGCGCTGCTGCTGCGTGTTCTTCGCATCCGCGATGACTCCGATGGCGCGATCGCCGAGACTTTGGATAAATTTGCCGGCAGGCGAGCCTATCGCCGGGTTGCGCGTGGTCGTAGCCGCCGATGTCGCAGGCGTTGCTGCGGCAGCCCAAGCCGCTTGCGGCGCCATGCCAGCAACCGCAGGAATCATCACGGAAAGAAACGCCGCAACGGCTGAACGCGATACCACAGTCATCTTGAATGATCTCCCCTTGCTTTGGATGTCGGTTACTGCGGTCCAGTCAGGCACGCGCTCCTTCTATGCTTTTTGTCATGGATAAACTTCCAGCGCAAGCCCCTGCTTATTCGCCCCACATCTTGCTTATTCTCCGTATTTATAGCTTGAGACCATGGCAAAACAGTGTCGAAGTTTTTGACCCAGCGCGACGCGGGGCGATGAATTTTGACCGAGTGTGTCTTTTGAAAATCTTGTCAAAGGTCAATGATTTTATGTCTTCCAAGCCATTCATTTGGGCAGCTTGGGGTTACAAAATTTTTAACGCGATAATAGACGTTGCCGCCCTAATTTTGTCATGCTTCCTTGCGATATGGATTGATAGACTCAAATGTTTGAGTTTTTATACTCATCTGAAAGGATTCCCCCTATGCACGCAGTAAAACTTCTGATGGCGTCGGTTGTCGTGGCCGTTTTCGTCGCTGGCCCCGTTCTCGCGCAAGAAGCGATGGACCCCGCGACAGCGGCCCCCTCGGCCGATGCTTCAAAGATGGAAGCAGCGCCGGAGAAGGCCGGAAAGCATCACAAGAAGCATGCCAAGAAGCACCATCGCAAGCATCACAAGAAGGGCGCAGAAGCCGCTCCGGCAGCCGCTGAACCCGCCGCAGAACCCGCCGCGCAGTAAGCCCCCTTAAGTCTTCAAGTCAGAAAACCGCCGCAGCCAGCGATTGGCGCGGCGGTTTTTTGTGAGTATACTCCGTGCGATTGAAAACCCGAAAAAGCAACAAGGGCTGTCATTGCGAGGAGCCGCAGGCGACGCGGCAATCCAGAGTCGGAAGCGCTGTCCCTCAGGACTCTGGATCGCCGCGTCAACCTCCGCCTTACAGGCGGAGGTTTCCTCGCGACGGCCTTTCCTTCAGCATTGACTCTCGTCTATTTAATGTCCAGCTTGGGAGATACAAACATGGGATGCGGCAGGCATGACGGGATTTCGGCGCAGGCAGTTCAGGGATCCAGTCGTCACACCCGCTTAAGGCGAGTGTCCCATTTTTTCTGTATGGTTGCGCAAGAAGTCTATTGAATGGTGTAATTCTATGTCGATTGACGAAGACTATGGATACTGCCCACAAGATATTTCCGCTGCTTATTACGGATTAGAGGAGAGAGATGGCCACGTTTTTGCAGTTGTTGGGGGCACAGCCAACGGGAATCAACTGATAGCGCGTAATGATCTGGCTGCCACGATCAGCATGATGCTTTTTGAATTCGAACTTCATGAATGCCCTGCTTTGGATGCTCAAACAGAAATCAAGCCATTGATAGATCTTGTTTTTGCCAGTTTGGAGAGAGGACAAACTTTTTCAGGTGTCGTCGCGCCAGACCATATTTCTCGCCAAGAATTATTCAATCTGCATTTTGATGAGGTTCCGGAAGTTAAAGCTTTGTCCGAAGAAGGCAAGACAATCATACAGGGCTTGATAAAACAACATCCTTCACTATGGCCACAAGGCTCGCTCGATGTAGCGGCGGTTCATAACAGATCAACTTTACAAACACATTCTACTTGCCCTTCTAATACTCCTGCACCTCGATAGGGGCCTTGGCGGCGCGGAGGGATTGTTTGAAGGCTTCGGTGAGTTGCCAGCCGCCGGGGAGTTCCCAGTCGGCTTCCTCGCCGTCGAGGTCGAGGTGGATCACGATCTTGCCGCGCCCTTGGGAGACGGGGGCGAGCAGCGCGTGGAGCTCCTTCAGCGCGTCTTCGTCGTAGAGCTTGATCCGGATGCCCTGCGCGACGCGCTCGGCGGCGGCGGCGAGGGATTCGATAGTCCTTGCTATGTAGCGCACTTCGGCGCCGGGGCCGCCTCCCCCGCCGTTCTCGCCGCCTTCTCCCGCTTTCTGGCGGTTGCCGCCACCAGCGCCCTGCCCCGCCTGCACGTCGGCTTCGACCAGCACCGTCTTGCCGGGTTCGAGCACGTCGCGGCGCGCGGCGAGCAATTCCGAGAACACGGTCACCTCGAACACGCCTGCCTGATCCGAGATTTGCGCGAAGGCGTATTTGTTACCGTTTTTCGAGGTTCGTTCCTGTCTCGACATTACCACGCCCGCGAGCTTGGCGCGGCTAGAGCCCATCACGCTGCGGCGCTGGGTGGCGGCGTTGGAGGCGACTGCGCCTAGTCGCTCCAGTATCGCGCGGTAGGCATCGAGCGGGTGAGCCGACAGATAGAAGCCCAGCGCCTGGAACTCGTGCTGGAGCTTGGTCATATCGTCCCACGGTCTGGTGGCGACGAGGGTTGGCTTCGAGGCTGGAGAGGCTCCGAACATGTTGGTCTGGCCGCTGCCGCGTTCGTCGCTCACCTGATGGCTATGTTTGAGCAATAACTCCAGAGAAGCAACGACTTGCGCCCTGTTCTTCTCAAGGGAGTCGAAAGCCCCCGCCATCGCGAGGTTCTCCATCTGCTTCTTATTGATGACGCGCGGGTCAATGCGCTCGGCCATGTCGAACAAGTCGCGAAACGATTTCCCTTTAGTTTCATTCCTTGCCACGACGAGCTGCCGCATCGCCATGTCGCCGACGCCTTTAATCGCGGCGAGCGCGTAACGGATGGCGAGCGTTTGGCCATCCGGTATTGTTTCGACAGCGAAAAGAGGGTGCGAACGGTTGATATCTGGCGGCAACAGGGGGATGCGATGCCGCGCCAGCTCCTGCCGGAACAGATTCAGCTTGTCGGTGTCGCCGCGTTCGAAGTTCATGGCGGCGGCAAAGAACTCGACCGGGTAGTTGGCCTTGAGCCATGCGGTTTGATAGGCGATCAGCGCGTAGGCGGCGGCGTGGGACTTGTTGAAGCCGTAGCCTGCGAATTTGTCGATCTGGTCAAAGATGGTTCCGGCCTGCGCCTCCGGCACGCCGTTGGCGGCCGCGCCTTTGACGAAGTTGGCGCGCTGGGCTGCCATTTCCGAGGCTTTCTTCTTGCCCATCGCGCGGCGCAGGAGGTCGGCGGCGCCAAGGCTGTAGCCCGCCAGAATCTGCGCGGCCTGCATGACTTGTTCCTGATAGATCAGGATGCCGAAGGTATCTTCGAGAATGGGCTTGAGCATGGGGTGGAGGTAGTCCACCTCCTCCTCGCCCTTTTTGCAGGCGATGTATTTCGGAATGTTGTCCATCGGGCCGGGGCGGTAGAGCGCGACGAGGGCGATGATATCCTCGAAGCGATTGGGCTGGAGTTTGCGCAGGACATCGCGCATGCCGGAACTTTCAAGCTGGAAAACCCCGGTGGTGTCGCCTTTCGACAGGAGGACGTAGCTTTTGGGATCGTCGAGCGGGATTTGCGTCAGGTTGACTTCTATCCCGCGCAATTTCAGCAATTCGACCGCCTGTTGCAGCACGTCGAGCGTTTTGAGGCCCAGAAAGTCGAATTTCACGAGGCCGGTGGTTTCGACGGTCTTCATATTGAACTGCGTGGCGGGCAAGGGCGAGGCCGGGTCGCGGTAGAGGGGGCAAAGCTCGACCAACGGCCTGTCCCCAATGACGACTCCGGCGGCGTGGGTGGAGGCGTTGCGATAGAGGCCCTCCAGCTTGACGGCGATATCCATCATCTGCGCGACGGTGGCGTCGTCGTCGCGCATTTGCTGCAACTGCGGCTCGCCCTCGATGGCTTGGTTCAGCGTGACGGGGTTGGCGGGGTTGTTCGGCACGAGTTTGCAGATTTTATCGACGTAGCCGTAGGGCATGGCAAGCACGCGGCCCACGTCGCGCAGGGCGGCGCGGGCTTGCAGCTTACCGAAGGTTATGATTTGGGCGACGCGGTCGGCTCCGTATTTTTGTTGCACGTAGCGGATCACTTCGTCGCGGCGTTCCTGACAAAAATCCACGTCGAAGTCGGGCATAGAGACGCGCTCCGGGTTCAAGAAGCGCTCGAACAGCAGGCCAAATCGCAACGGGTTCAAGTCGGTGATCATCAGCGACCAGGCGACGACCGAACCCGCGCCGGAGCCGCGTCCGGGGCCTACCGAAATACCTTGGCTTTTCGACCATTTGATGAAGTCGGAGACGATGAGGAAGTAGCCGGGGAAGCCCATCTTGACGATGACATCAAGCTCGTAGGCGAGGCGTTTGCGGTAAGCTTCGCGTTCGCTTTGCGGAACTTTTTCCGCGTCGAGCCGCGCGTTCAGGCCCGCTTCGGCTTGAGCCTGAAGCTCCTCGACCTCGCTGCGGCCCGCTTCGGTGGTGAAGCGCGGGAGGATCGGCTTGCGCGAAGGCGGCATGAAGGCGCAGCGTTTGGCGATCACGAGGGTATTGTCGCAGGCTTCGGGGATATCGGCGAACAGCGCGCGCATTTCCGCCGCGCTCTTGAAGCAATGGTCGGGGGTGAGGCGTCGGCGCTCGGTTTCGGCCAGCGTGCGCTTGTCCGCGATGCAGAGCAGCGCGTCATGCGCGGCGTACATGCTGCGGTCGCCGAAATAGACATCGTTGGTGGCGACCAGCGGAATCTCGTGGCGGTAGGCGAGGTCAAGCAAGCCCGTTTCGATCCGCGCCTCGTTGTGCCCGATCTCGCCGCCATGGTGGCGGGTCAGCTCGATATAGAGGCGGTTCGCGAACATATCGCGCAGTTGCAATAAGGCCGTTTCGGCGGCAGCCCCCTGTCCCGCCAGAAGCGACCTTCCGACGATCCCTTCCGTTCCGGCGGTTAGCGCGATGAGGCCGCCCGCGTGCTGCGCCAGTTCTTCGGTCGTCACGTAAGGGTGGGCGCGGTCGGTGGCGATGAAAGAGGCGGTCACAAGCGCCGAAAGGTTGCGATAGCTGACCTCGTTCTGCACCAGCAGCACGATCTGGTCATAGGCCTCGCGGCTCAAGGTCTTCAGCGCGGCTTGCTCCGGGCGCAGGACGGCAATTTGCGCGCCGATGATCGGCTGCAGACCCGCATCGGGCGCGTAAAGCGAGAATTCCATCGCGCCGCACAAGTTGCCCTTGTCGGTCAGCGCGACGGCGGGCATTCGGTGCATCTGGCACAGGGAAATCAAGTCCTTGCGGACGGGCTTGCTGCCGTCCTTGGGCTTGTCCTCCACGATGCGAATCCCCCCTTCCGCCAGCGAATAGGCGGAATGCACGCGAAGGTGGATGAAGGAGGAGTCAGGCATGGGATCGAGTGGATAGCATAGGATTGCCCATGTTCAGAGGGGCTTTTTTGAAATTCCGTAACTCCCAAGGAAGGGGATGAACTGGCCAGCAAGGACTGCGTGATTCCGCACTTTCGGCATAGCAGGTATCACTTCATCTTCGGGAAGCCTTGCGCTTCAATCATACCCCTATGCAACCAATAAGGGTCATTGCGAGGAGCCTTCTTCAGGCGGCGACGCGGCAATCCAGAGTCCCAAAGAACAGCCCTCCCGACTCTGGATCGCGTCGTCGCCTGAAGAAGGCTCCTCGCGATGACGCACCGTATTTGAATCAGATGCTATCAAAGGCCAAGATGGGCGACACCTATGCCGTAAACGGGGAATCACGCCGTCCTGACTAAAAAGCCTTTCTCGTCTTCAAAACTGCTGGAAGCTACAAATTCCTTATGGTTTTGCGGTGACTTGCATTTCCGTCTCCGGGCTTGTCAGTTTGACCGAAAGGCGGGAAGGAAAATTTTCGATAAGCAAATCGGCGGTCAGACTTGCGCTTATTTTGTAATGTCCGGGCGACCAATCAACCGCTTGGGCGAAGGGTAACGTGATGGATTGCTTGGGGCCAATGGTTACTGCGTGGCCATCAGCGGATATTCTTGGATCTTTCAACCTGCGCAAGTCGCAAGACAGGGGCTGGTGGCTCATGCTTGCCAAAGATTTTTTAACGTCTTCCAAGCTCAAGGCTGAAAGTTCGCCACACTCCTTGCCTTGCCCTGCGCTCGCTAGAACCAGCTTGACCGGCTCGCTTCCGGAGTTTTCTATTATCAACTCGTAAGACGCAGGCTCCCCGACGGCTACGCTGCTGGGTTTATCGCCTATACGAAGGCTAGCGGTGGCCAGCGGGCGCTTGGCAACGTCTTGCATAATCTCTTGAATGACGCGCTCCGCCGTGACGAATGCTTCGGATGCTGGCGTGCGCTCGCCCACGCAACGGGTCGATATTTTTGCGCCAGAGGAATCGGCAACGACAATTTCCCTGTACGTCTCCCCCGGCACGAGCTGGCAAGTCGCTTCTTCTGCCCTATAATTTTTGCTTTCTATTTGTTGCGCGAGCCGGGCAAGCAAGGGCGTCGGCACATTCGACGCAAAGATTCCCGGCGGGGCCGCGCTTCGTCTTGATACGCTCTGGATTTTCAATATGGCGGAACCGTCTGGTTTGACCGTCAGTTCGATCGGGAATCCATCTTCGCCAGAGTCGGCGGCATAGATGACTGCATGTTGCATTGGCATATGATTCTCCGCGTGGGCCAACATCGTCAAGGGGAGGCCAGATACCAACCATAGAGAGCCAAGCAGGGCTAGCCCCAGCTGGCCGCAGGGCGTTTTCTGGGTTCGTTCAGTCATCGTTCCACCTGTTTTACCACTTGCATAAACCTTACTGCGGCGGGCGTCCACGCGGAAACGTAGGCGATGGAAATTCCCATACTGCCCTACAGACAAAGCCATTGATAATGCAGAAAAAATAAGCAGAAAGCGTCATGCCCGCGCAGGCGGGCATCCATCACCAGACCTTGACGCAGGCGCTTCGCTTGCCTGTTTTACTCTTGTTTTTACATCGGGAGATGGATGCCCGCCTGCGCGGGCATGACGCTTGCGGTAATAACGAATCTTGTTCTGGAACAATATGTTAATGTGTAGGGTAGCGTGGAATATTCCTATAATTTTTTCTTGACATTGATTTTTCCTCTGTGGTATGACTACTCCCACTTCCCGTGTGGAGCGGGAAGCGTGGTAGAGGAAGAAGGTCCCGTGGTCCGCGCGGTAAGCGGGAGAAAACCGGAAGCCTCGATCACAGAAGGCGCAACCCGCGCCTCCGGGATTGGCCCGGAAGCGTGAGGGGAGCGGGGCCCCACTCTTTTAGAGAGCAGAGATTATGAAGATGAGGATAGGAAGGAAGGAAGGAGAGATTAAGCGATGGATCATAGAAACGAATGACGCGGCGAGCCATTATGATGCGGTTTTCAGAACTTTGCCCGCGAGGTAGAGCGAGCCGCAGACGAGGATTCGGCGCGGGGTTGCCGGGGTTCGGGAGACGCAGCTGCGCAAGGCGGCCATGAGGCTGTCGGCCAGATAGATGTTCCGCAGGCCTGCCGCGCTGGCTTCGTCGGCGATGTCCTGCGCGGGGAAGCTTAAGGGTTCGTTCGGGATGGCGATGGCGACAAGCTCTTGCGCGTAGGGCGCGAGCGGTGCCATAAATTCGCGCGGGCGCTTGGTCGCGATCATGCCGCAGACGAGGGTGAGCGGCAGTTTATCTCTTTCTTCCCAGCGTTTAGCCTGACGCGCGAGCGCCTCGCCAGCGGAATCGTTATGACCGCCGTCGAGCCACAGTTCCCAGCCCTTCGGCAGGATTTGCGCCAAAGACCCCTGCCCTATGCGTTGCAGTCGCGCGGGCCATTCGGCGTTGCGGAGGCCTTGGGCGATGATGTCCTTCCCTACCGGGAGGACGGACGTAATCCCCTCCCCCTCGTGGGGAGGGTAAGGGAGGGGGGCCATCGGTAGTCCCGTCATATGGATATCATGCGCTTGCTGCTCGCCCCCCTCCCTTACCCTCCCCACGAGGGGGAGGGGATCAGGCTGCGCTGTCTGCAGCGCCGCTATCGCAAGTCCGGCGTTCGCGATTTGGTGTTCGCCGACGAGCGACGGGAGCGGCAGGTTGAGGCTTTGCGTTGCGTCTTCGTAATGGAAGCCGTCGCCTTGCGCGTTCAGCCGGACATGCCAGTCCTTGTCCGCCATGCGCAGAAAGGCTCCGACTTCCGAGGCCTTTTCTATTAAAGTATTCATCGCGCCCGCGTCGGGCTGGGTGGCGGCGAAGCAGGGAACGCCTTTGCGCATGATGCCGGCCTTTTCCGCCGCGATTTGCTCTATTGTATCCCCCAGATAGTCACGATGGTCGAAGGACAGGCGCGTGATCAGACAGGCCAGAGGCTTTTCGATCACGTTGGTCGCGTCAAGCCTGCCGCCGAGGCCGACTTCAAGGATCGTGAAGTCGGCGGGATGCCTTGCGAAGGCGGCGAGCGCGGCGGCGGTGGTGACTTCGAACAGCGTCAGGGAGCCGGGTTCGATGAGGCTGGCGCATTCTTCAAGAATCCAACAGAATTCTTCTTCTTCAATGAGTTGCCCTGCGATCCTTATGCGTTCGTGGAAGCGCACGAGGTGCGGCGAGGTATAGACATGGACCGTCTTTCCAGCGGCCTCCAGCATCGCGCGGAGGAAGGCGCAGGTCGAGCCTTTGCCGTTGGTTCCCGCCACGTGGAAGACGGGGGGGAGATGCTTATGCGGGTTGCCCAGTCTGTTCAGCAAGGCCAGATAGGGGGGCCTTAGACCAAGCTCGATATCCGCCCCTGCCCTCGCATGGTCGCGCTGGAATTTGTCGAGAAGGAGAGCGGAGTTAGGCATTCCAAAATGTTTTCATCGTATTTATAGATGTGGACTGATCCGGCGCGGAATCGGGATTGGACGCGATTTGCCGCGCTATGTTCTTGTCAGTCATCGCGTCGATGCGCGACCAGTTAAACTTTTTCAAGTTCCGCGCCGCTTCTTTACTGTTTGTTTTTGTGATAGGCATTAGATTCCTTTCATTGTTATTTTCGTTCTATGCTAATCGCACATGAGGAATTGGGATAAGATTGCGGCAAGCGCAGCGCAAAAGCCCCTCTCCCTCCATAGGAGGGAGAGGGGTTAGGGTAAGGGTGGAGTCTGGATTCATGCGATAGACTCGCCCCCTCACCCCAACCCTCTCCCCCTCGCGGGGGCGAGGGAGTCACGCCTGTCTTTTGGCAACGGCTCACCAACTCTTGAGCGCGATTAGCGTATCTTCCACAGCGCATAGGCATCCTCGATCACTTTGTGGTGATTAAAGGCAAGTTGCTGCTCGCGCCAGTTGGCGACCCATTCGGCGGACTCCGCATCCGTTCCTGCGTGTAGTTTCGATGCATCAGCTTCGGCCAGATAAGCGATGCCGACAATGCGTTCGCGTGATTCTTTGTCTGGGTCGGAATAGACGCCGACCAGCCGCAGATTGGTTATGTCCAGATTGACTTCTTCCTTGGTTTCGCGCGCGCAGGCGGTCTCTACGGATTCATCTTCTTTCAGGAACCCTCCGGGTAGCGCATAACTGCCCTGATAAGGCGGTTTTTTCCGGCGGATGAGGGCGACTCGTCCTGAAGAGTCGAAGACAACGCAATCGGCGGCTACTTTTGGCATGGGGCTCCGTTCTTGCGCGTCAAATCCGCTTCCCACTTCTGGCGCCATGCGGGACGGGGCCGGTGAGGAGCGCGAGGGCGGATTTGCCGCTGGTTTTTTCCTTGTCCTTCCGCAACAGGCGTAGGATGCGGATGACGGTGTCGCGGAGATCTTTGCGTTCCACGACGATATCCACCATGCCATGCTCAAGCAGGTATTCGGCGCGCTGGAAGCCCGGCGGGAGGGTTTCGCGGATGGTGCTTTCGATCACGCGCGCGCCCGCAAAGCCGATTTGCGAGCCTTTTTCCGCGATGTGGATATCGCCGACCATGGCGAAGCTGGCGGTCACGCCGCCCGTCGTGGGGTCGGTCAAGATCACGAGATAGGGCAGTCCGGCGGCCTTGACCTCGTTCGCGGCAATGATGGTGCGCGGCATTTGCATCAGCGAGAGAGCGCCTTCTTGCATTCTTGCGCCGCCGGAGGCCGGAAGGACGATCAGCGAAGCTTTGGTCGCGACGGCGCGGCGGGCGGCGGTGACGATCCCCTCGCCCACGCCCATGCCCATCGAGCCGCCCATGAAGCTGAAGTCGAAGGCGGCGGCGACGACTTTCTGCCCACCCATACACCCTTCGGCCACGATGATCGCGTCGTTGCGTTTGGTCTTGGTCTGTGCGTCTTTCAGACGATCGGCGTAGCGTTTCTGGTCGCGGAACTTAAGCGGATCGACGAGGACTTTGGCGACTTCGATTTCCTTATACTTGCCGTCGTCGAACAGGGTTTCGAGGCGCTTGGCCACATTCAGCTTCAGGTGGTAACCGCAGGAGCGGCAGACGAAGAGGCTTTCCTCCAGATCGCGGCGGAAGAGCATCGCGCTGCAGCCGGGGCACTTCTCCCACAGATTGTCGGGGATTTCCTTTTTCTGCCCGACCAGCGCGTGGATCTTGGGGCGAACGAAATTGGTGAGCCAGTTCATGCGGCTTCTCCATGCGCGGCTTGGGCGAGGGTTGCGACGAAGCTTAGCACGTCCTTGACGATGCCGGGCTTGGCGTTGCCTTCGGCATCCAGATTGGTGGCGACGCGGTTGACGATGGCGCTTCCCACCACCACGGCTTCAGCGTTCACGGCTATCGCGCGGGCTTGTTCCGGGGTCGATATGCCGAAGCCAACGGCGACTGGCAGGTCGGTATGTTTGTGGATTTCCGCAACGGCTTTCTTGACCGGCTCAGCTTCGGCGGCGCGGGTGCCGGTGACTCCCGTTACCGAGACGTAATAGAGGTAGCCGCTTGCGTCGAGCAGGACTGTCGGCAGGCGTTTCGCGTCCGTTGTCGGCGCGAGAAGGCGGATGAAGTCAATGCCGTAACGCTTTGCTGGTTCTAATAATTCCTTGTCCTCTTCGGGGGGCAAGTCGGCGACGATCAGGCCGTCCACTCCGGATTCCTTGGCGTCGCGCACGAAATTCTCGATGCCATAGACGTAGATCGGGTTGAAGTAACCCATCAAAACGATCGGTGTATCCTTGTCGGTTCGGCGGAAATCCTTCACAAGGTCCAGCACTTTGCGCAACGTGATGCCCGCTTTGAAAGCGCGGAGGTTCGCGACCTGAATCGCGATGCCGTCGGCCATCGGGTCGCTGAACGGCACGCCGATTTCGATGATGTCGACCCCTGCCTTAGGCAGGCCATTCAGAATTTCCGCGCTGAGTTGCAACGTCGGGTCTCCCGCGCTCGTGTAGGAGACAAAGCCGCATTTTCCGGCAGCTTTGAGTTCGGCAAAGCGAGCGGAGAGGCGGTTGGGCGTGGCGTTTGTCATTTTGATTTATCCCACACTACCCTACACGTGAATGGCAGCTAACATATTGTTTTAGAAAAAGACTCGTCATAGCCGTCCGCGTCATTCCGGCGAAAGCCGGAATCCAGCCGCGCCGCGTCTGCGGCGCGAAAGAATCTAAGGCGCCCTCACAATCGCAGGCCGCGAATCCGTTCTGTTTCGCTCGCTTCAGCTCGCAAGCTGGATTCCGGCTTTCGCCGGAATGACGCTTTCGGCTTATATGTTCTGCCATATCAATGTGCCTTTCTGTAGGGTAGCATAGGCTTGTCCTCACAGCTCCACGCCCAGACGCTTGGCGATGGTGAAGATGTCCTTGTCGCCACGACCGCTGATGCAGACGACCATCAGGTGGTCTTTTGGCAGTTTCGGCGCGATTTTCATGACGCGCGCGAGCGCGTGCGAGGGTTCCAGCGCGGGCATGATGCCTTCGAGTTTCGAGCAGAGTTGGAAGGCCTCCAGCGCCTCGTCGTCGGTGGCGGAGGTGTAGTTCACACGGCCCGAATCCTTCAGCCATGCGTGTTCGGGGCCTACGCCGGGGTAATCAAGGCCAGCCGAGATCGAATGCGCTTCTTGAATCTGGCCGTCACCGTCTTGGAGGAAATAGCTACGCATGCCGTGGAGGATGCCCTTTGTTCCTCCGGTCAGCGCGGCGGCGTGCTGGCCTGTTTCGATGCCGTGTCCTCCGGCTTCGACGGCATGAAGGGCGACGTTCGGCTCGTCGAGGAAGTCGTAGAACAGGCCCATGGCGTTCGAGCCGCCGCCGACGCAGGCGACGAGCGAGTCCGGCAGGCGGCCTTCGATGTTCAACATCTGCGCGAGGGTTTCGTGGCCGATGACGGACTGGAAGTCGCGCACCATCATGGGATAGGGATGAGGGCCGCCAACGGTGCCAATGATGTAGAAGGTGTCGTCCACATGCGCGACCCAGTCGCGCAGCGCGTCGTTCATGGCGTCTTTGAGCGATTTGGAGCCGCAGGAGACGGGCTTTACTTCCGCGCCGAGCAGCTTCATGCGGAAAACATTGGGCTTCTGGCGCTCGATATCGAGTTCGCCCATATAGATCGTGCAGGGAAGGTTGAAAAGCGCCGAGACGGTGGCGGTCGCCACGCCGTGCTGCCCTGCCCCCGTTTCCGCGATGATGCGCGTCTTGCCCATGCGTTTGGCCAGAAGGATCTGGCCTATGCAATGGTTGATTTTGTGCGCGCCGGTGTGGTTCAGCTCCTCGCGCTTGAAGTAGATTTTCGCGCCGCCTAGATACTCGGTGAACCTTTGCGCGTAGTAGAGCGGCGACGGGCGCCCGACATATTGCTCCAGATAATAGGAGAGTTCTTCGTGGAATTTGGGGTCCGCCTTGGCTTGCTCGTAGGCTTCGCCGACCTTGAGCACCAGAGGCATTAGGGTTTCGGCCACATAGCGTCCGCCATAGAGGCCGAAATGCCCCTGTTCATCGGGGCCGGATTGGAAGGAATTGGGACGTTGCGCCGTCGCGGTTGTCTGGGTCATTGCTCTAGTTTAGCGCATTTGGCGGCATGGTCAAATGGGCTTGAACTTTTTCATGTTTCTTGAAGTGTTTAGGCCATTTTAGGGTACGAGTTTGGCTATATGGGATTTAGTTTTACTGGAATCTGAGCCCCTGCCCCTGCCGCTTCTGGTTATCGCTTGCAAGACAATTCGCCAAGCGCTCGTCGTCGTTGACAGAGATTGGGTGGTTTGCTCCGAGGTCGGCGGCTGTTGTTTCGGCTTCCAGTTCTCAACGCCAACCCCTTCCGCGACTATCCACTTATTATTATCGTTCTCCAGTTTTAGACATGTAATAGCGGTCGTCGTATAAGTTTTGATTACATTATTCATTGGATCATAGACTTGATAGTAGCAAAGCGTCGCATCGGATCGAGGGGCTGTCGCAGGCAAGGCAACTTGTTCCGGGAACAAGCCTTGAAGCTTCACTTCGGCGGCGCCATCAATCCGGTTTCCTTGGCCGGGGAGGCCCTCAGGATCAGAAAACAATAAGAACTGCCCCTTCGAAGTCCCCACCCCCATGATGCGCCGCAGCCCATGATTATCGGCTTTTTCAATTTTTGTTTGGCTTAACAGATATGGCTTTCCGCATCCGGCGTAATACGCATACATTGGAAAATTCCTTGCGAAAATTTCAGAGTAATAGTTATCGGGTCCCGATTTTGATTCTTGATGATCGCAACATTTTACCACGCGCCCATGAACATTCTTTAAATGGAATTATTTTCAGCGCAACGCCTTGTATTAATTTGTTTTTTTGATTCCAAGCCTCGGAGCGCATTATCGGTAGCGCGCGATTCGAGGCGTCTGAAATCGGTAGCGAATAATGCGGATTTTTCAGCAGACTGTTAGGAGATTATTTTGTCTCGTCTTTTCTGATTTCGTCATCCATCATTGACACGATCGCGTCGGCCAAAAAATCTTCGATGGATTGCGCAGACAGGCCTAACTCGTCCGCCTGACGCTCCCGCCTCTGCAACAAGCGCTCGCACATGTTTTCCAAAGCTTTTCGGTCGGTCGGCAGCACGGCAGATCCTTTGGCACATAGTTCGGCCTTGAAGCGTTCTATCGCGTTATCGAGAACTGCCGATGAATAGGCAGACCATTCCGGGGTTATCACAACATGGTATGCAGGGTCGTCCCCATCGTTCTTCGTCTTTTGCATCTTGTTCTTGCGCGTGGGCGCGTTCATGTCTTCGCAAATTAGGTCGCGAGAGCCGGCGGCATCTTGCAAGGCGCGTTCCTGTTTCATCATTGCTCTATGTTCCCTAGATTTTGCTTGTCTTCCGCATTTCGCATCGTCTTTGATTCCAAATGCCGCGAATCTACATCGCCTGTTGCTATGCGCAGCATTGGTTCGTGGTCGGGGGCGTTTTTGTCCAAGGCGCATCCTTTAAGAGTGGCGCGTCCTTTAAGAGTTCGCGTATTCCGAACGCTTTGCACTGAATATTCGGATATTGAACGAACGAGTAGAAAGAAACTTACGGTCACTTTGAAGAATTTTTTTCAAGCCCCGGCGCGATCACTGAGTTATTATTTATCGGCATTTGATTGACCTTACACCTGTCCTAGCGATAAGCTTTGCGCGTTAGTTCCTTCTCCTTTGTCCGTGAGCCGCTTTTGCGTTTCGTGGAGTTGCCATCATGAGTTCATCCACGCCCGGTCAACGGCAGATTAAGTTCGCGCTGAAAGCTTTGGTTTTTGCGGGGCTTGCTGCGGGCGCGCTGTTTTGGATCTGGCCGAGTTTTTTTTCCGACTTGTCCGCCTTAAGGCAAGCGGCGACGCCAGCTTCCGCGACTGCCGCGCATTCCAGCGCCACACTTAAGGAATCCAAACCGAAGCCAATCGGTGGGAAGGACAAAGACGGCAAGCCGGGTATGGGCGACAAGGGACCGACGGTCGTCGGAGTCGGCATCGCAAGCAAGCAAGATATTCCTATCGTCAGGCAAGCGCTCGGTACGGTTACGCCGGTAGCGCAGGTGACGATCCGCACGCAGATCAACGGCAAGCTTGAGAAGGTTTTGTTCGAAGAGGGACAGGCGGTAAAAGCCGGGGACGCGCTGGCGGAGATCGATTCGCGCCCCTATCAGCACACTTTGGAGCAGGCGCAAGGGAGATTGTTGCGCGATCAGGCGCTGTTGAAGGACGCAGAAGTGAATCTTGCGCGTTACAAGAAGCTTTCGGCGCAGGATTCGATCTCGAAGCAACAACTCGGTACGCAGGCCGCTTTGGTTCAGCAATATCAAGGCGCGGTCAAGTCCGATCAGGCCGAAGTCGATCAGGCTAAACTTAATATTGAATACTGTTATATCACCTCGCCAATTACTGGCCGCGCGGGGTTACGGGCGGTCGATGCCGGAAACTACGTTCAGACAAGCGACGGTTCGGGAATCACTACGGTCACGCAGATCCAGCCCATCACGGTTCTTTTTACCCTGCCCGAAGACAATGTTCCGGAATTGCTCAAGCAAACAAGCGCCGGGCAAGAGCTTCCCGTCACGTTGTATGATCGCGCGCGCGCGACGAAGCTTGCGACCGGAAAGCTTATCGCGATGGGCAACCAGATCGATACCGCGACCGGAACGGTGAAGTTGCGCGCGCAGTTCGACAACGCAGACAATGCATTGTTCCCCAATCAATTCGTCAATGTCGAGATTCTCGTGAGTACGCTGCGCGATGCGACGGTCATTCCTTCCGCCGCCGCGCAACGCGGTTCTGTGGGCGCTTTTGTTTATCTCGTCAAGGACGACAACACGGTCACTGCGCGTCCCGTCACATTAGGGCCAGATTCCGGCGCGAATATCGCGGTTACAGAGGGTTTGGCCGTGGGCGACAAGGTTGTGACGGACGGGCTTGATCGTTTGCGCGAAGGCGCGGCAATTGCTGTTACAGGCCAAGCCGGAAAACCATAGAGATGCGGGGGATTTTGTTTTTCCGCATCACACATGCGCATTGCCGTTCAAGAATTGGCAGGACATTGACGCAAGGGGGAAGGATCAGATTGCATCACTCTAGCCGACTTTCCCAACCCGTGAGTTACTTTGAGCGCACACAAAAATAGCCCCGCAGGTTTTGGCTGCGGGGCTTTGACGAGGTTTCCAGTTAATGCGCGAATGGAGTCTTTTCAGGCATCGCCGAGGAGTGATGATGCGCAATCAGCCACTTGCCGTCACGCAGTTCGTAGATGAACGAATAGCGCGCCGCGACATGGTCGACCTTGCCTTCTTTTCCGGTCAAGGCAAAGGTATAGGTTCCCACGTCGTACGCTTCGTCGCATCCGATATGGATCGTGCTGGCGTCGATCTTTCCTTTGGGCTTCTTTTGCAAAAAGTGCTCGAAATAATCTTTAATTCCATCACGCGTCGTGCGCGGCGTATTGGAAACGGTCGGCAACAAGACCGCGTCGGGCGCATAGTTATCGGCGACCTTCTCCGCGTTCCCTGTCTGCAGCGAAGCGTTCCAACGGTCGAACAGCGCCGCAATTTCTGGCTTGCTCACTTCCGCGCATGTTTTGGATTCCCCTGCGGTGGCCGGGGAGGCAATCGTCGCCGCCAACAAGGCGGTTACGATCAATATCGTTCTTCCCTTCATGCGTACATTCCTTTCGAGCTGAGTGAATCGAGCAGCAAGAGGTTGCGCTGCGGATCTTGGGTTTCTGTTTGCCATTGCCTGCTATCGTTTTCAACCATCTTCACGACGATGAGGGTAGCGGCACCATGAATCTTTCCCGCCTCTTCATTCTGCGTCCGGTCGCAACATCGCTGTTGATGATCGCGATTTTGCTGGTCGGGTTGGTGGGGTACAAGTTTTTGCCGCTGTCGGCGCTGCCCGAAGTCGATTATCCCACCATTCAGGTTCAGACCTTCTATCCCGGCGCAAGCCCCGACGTGATGACATCGTCGATCACGTCGCCGCTTGAGAAGCAGTTGGGGCAGATGCCGGGACTCAAGCAAATGTCCTCGGTCAGCGCGGCGGGCGCTTCGGTCATCACGCTGCAATTCACCTTGTCGCTCGCGCTCGATATCGCCGAGCAACAGGTGCAGGCGGCGATCAACGCGGCGTCTAACCTCCTGCCCTCCGATCTTCCCGCACCGCCCACTTATGCCAAGGTCAATCCCGCCGACGCGCCGGTCCTGACGCTGGGAATCACGTCGAAGACCTTGCCTTTGACGCAGGTGCAGGATCTGGCCGACACGCGCGTGGCGCAGAAAATTTCGCAGCTTTCGGGCGTGGGGCTTGTCAGCCTCAGCGGCGGCAACCGTCCCGCCGTCAGGATCGAGGCGAACCCCAAGGCGCTCGCGGCCTATGGGATCAATCTTGACGATCTGCGCAGCACCGTCGGCAACGCGAACGTCAACACGCCGAAGGGCAGTTTCGACGGGCCTACGCGCTCCACCACCATCAACGCCAACGATCAGCTCAAAAGCGCCGCAGAATACAAGGATATCATTCTGGCTTATAAAAACGGCGCGGCGGTGCGGCTTTCGGACGTGGCAGAGATTAGAGACAGCGCAGAAAACACGAAGCTTGGCGCATGGATGGGGCTGGATTGCGGCAAGGATTCCCAGCAAGGCAAGAACACGGCTTGCTCCTCTGGGTCGCTTGGCTCCGCTCGCGATGACGCGTCTGTGGTACCGGCCATCATTCTCAACATCCAGCGCCAGCCAGGCGCGAACGTCATCGCCGTCGTGGACAGCGTTAAGCAGTTGCTGCCCGGCCTCAAGGCCTCCATGCCCGCCGCCATCGATCTTGAGATTCTCACCGACCGCACGACGACGATCCGCGCCTCGGTGCGCGACGTGCAATTTGAGCTGATGACTGCGGTCGTTTTGGTCGTCGCGGTGATTTTCGCGTTCCTGCGCAACTTGCCTGCGACGATTATCCCCAGCCTGTCCGTTCCATTGTCCATCGTCGGCACGTTCGCGGTCATGTATCTGGCGGGGTTCAGCATCAACAACCTGTCGTTGATGGCGCTGACCATCGCCACCGGGTTCGTCGTGGACGATGCCATCGTCATGATCGAGAACATCGCGCGGTATATCGAGCGAGGGGAAAAGCCGATGGACGCCGCGCTGAAAGGGGCTGGCGAGATAGGCTTTACCATCGTGTCGCTGACGATCTCGCTGATCGCGGTGCTGATCCCCCTTTTGTTCATGCAGGATGTCGTCGGCAGGCTGTTCCGCGAGTTCGCCGTCACGCTTTCCATCACCATCCTGATTTCGGCGCTTGTGTCGCTGACGCTCGTGCCGATGATGTGCGGGCGCATTTTGCGGCATGTCCCCGAATCCGAGCAAAGTCCTTTTATGCGCAAGACGCAGGCGATGTTCGACGCGACGCTGGCGGCCTATGGGCGCGGGCTGGATGTCGCGCTTTCGCACAAAAAATTTACGATGGCGGTCGCTATCGGCACGCTCGTCGTCACGGTGGCCATGTATATCGCCATTCCAAAGGGCTTTTTCCCGATTCAGGACACCGGCGTCGTGCAAGGGTTATCGGAGGCCGCGCAGTCGATTTCCTATCAGGCGATGGCGGAAAAGCAAGAGGCGTTGGCGAAAGTCCTGATGCGCGATCCCGACGTCGAGAGCCTGTCGTCCTTTATCGGCGTGGATGGCACCAATATGACGCTCAATTCCGGGCGGTTCCTGATTAATCTTAAACCGCATGAAGTCCGCCAACATAGCGCGAGCGAGGTCATCGCGCGGCTTCAACGGCTCGCGGCGCAGGTTCCCGGAATAGCGCTTCATTTGCAATCTGTGCAGGATTTGACGACCGACACCGCCGTCAACAAGGCGCAATATCAATTCCTTTTGCAGGACGCTAGCGCCAGCGAGCTTAAGGACTGGACCGGGAGAATGGTCGAGCGCTTGCAAACTTTGCCGCAGATCCGCGACGTTTCGAGCAATCTTCAGCCGCACGGACTCGCGCTTTATGTTGAGGTCGACCGCGACGCGGCGGCGCGGTTCGGCATCACGATGGCGACGATCGATAACGCGCTTTATGACGCTTTCGGGCAGCGCATCATCTCAACCATCTTCACGCAGACAAGCCAATACCGCGTGATTCTCGGCACGGCGGCTTCGATGGATTCTCTCAACGCGATTTATCTTCCGTCCTCAAGCGGCGAACAGGTTCCGTTGATGGGACTTGCGAAGATATCGGAGCGCACGACCGATTTACAGCTCAACCGACTGGGGCAGTTTCCTTCCGCGATGATCTCGTTCAATCTCGCAGACGGCGCATCGCTTGGTTCGGCGGTGGACATGATCGAGGCCACGCAAGCGCAGATGGGGTTGCCGAAAAGCATCATGACGCAGTTCCAAGGCTCCGCGTTGGCGTTCCGCGCGGCGCTTGGCAACGAGGCTTTGCTGATCCTTGCGGCGCTCGTGACCGTCTATATCGTGCTTGGCGTTTTGTATGAGAGCTTTATCCATCCGCTAACGATCCTGTCCACCCTGCCCTCGGCGGGAATCGGCGCGTTGCTCGCGCTCATGATCTCCGGCAAAGATCTCGGCGTCATCGGCATCATCGGCATCATCCTGCTGATCGGAATCGTCAAGAAGAACGCGATTATGATGATCGACTTCGCGCTGGCCGCCGAGCGCAACGAGGGTAAATCCCCGCAGGACGCTATCCGGCAAGCCGCGATCCTGCGTTTCCGGCCTATCATGATGACGACCATGGCCGCGTTGCTCGGCGCTTTGCCGTTGATGCTCGGTTCCGGCGCGGGGTCGGAACTGCGTCATCCTTTGGGACTCACCATTGTCGGCGGGTTGATCGTCAGCCAGATTCTCACGCTGTTCACCACGCCCGTCGTTTATCTCGGTTTTGATCGGCTGATGCGTTTGTTTCGCGCGGGTTCGCGCGGGGACGCAGAGAACGATTTCGACGATATGAGCAAGTTCGAAAGCTCGATGGCGCGGCGCGACATGCCGGACGAGGGGGAGGCATGACAATCACGCGTCGTCATCGCGCGGCCCGTGGCGACGACGCTTTTGACGTTGAGCCTTATCTTGTCCGGCATTGCGGCGTTTTTCATGTTGCCCGTGTCGCCGTTGCCGCAGGTGGATTTCCCGACGATCATCGTGCAGGCCGCGATGCCCGGCGCGAGTCCGGAGACGATGGCGAGTTCGGTCGCGACGCCCTTGGAGCGCCATTTGGGGCACATCGCGGGCGTGAGCGAGATGACCTCGCAGAGCACGCTTGGCAATACGCGCGTGACGCTGCAATTCGACATGAGCCGCAATATCGACGGCGCGGCGCGCGACGTGCAAGCGGCCATCAACGCCGCGCGGGTCGATCTTCCGGCGGCGCTTAAGAGCAATCCCACCTATCGCAAGATGAATCCGGCGGACGCGCCGATCATGATCCTGACCCTCACTTCGGACACCGCCACGCCGGGGCAGATGTACGACGCGGCCTCCACGATTTTGTCGCAGAAACTTTCGCAAATTGAGGGGGTAGGACAAATTACAGTCGGCGGAGGCTCCCTGCCCGCCGTTCGCGCCGAGCTTAATCCGCGCGCGTTGTTCAAATATGGCGTGGGGCTTGAGGATGTTCGGGCGGCGTTGGCCACCGCGAACGCCAACGCGCCCAAAGGCGCGCTCGACACAGGCGATAAGACGTATCAGATTCTGACCAACGATCAGGCGCAAAACGCGGAGGATTACCGGGATTTGGTCGTCGCGTGGCGTGGCAACGCGCCGATCCGGCTTTCCGACCTCGGCGACGTTCGCGCGTCGGTCGAGGATGTGCGCAATCTTGGGCTTTACAACGGCAAGCCTTCGGTCGTGTTGATCCTGTTCAAGCAGCCGGGCGCGAATATCGTCGAAACCATCGACTCCGTCCGCGAGATTCTTCCCCTGCTCCGCGCCTCGATTCCCGCCGCCATGACGTTGAGCGTCGCGATGGACCGTTCGACAACCATTCGCGCGTCGCTTACGGACGTAGAGCGTTCGCTGATCATTTCGACCGCGCTGGTGATTTTCGTGGTGTTCGTTTTCCTGCGCAGCGGACGCGCGACGCTGATCCCGTTCGTCGCTGTGCCCGCCTCGCTGATCGGCACGTTCGGCGCGATGTATCTTTTGGGCTATAGCCTTAATATTCTCTCGTTGATGGCACTGACCATCGCAACCGGGTTCGTCGTGGACGACGCCATCGTGGTGCTTGAGAACATCGCGCGGCATATGGAAGCGGGCATGCCGCGCCGCAAGGCCGCGTTACAAGGCGCGAAAGAAGTCGGATTTACCGTCATTTCCATGAGTATATCGCTCATCGCCGTGTTTTTGCCGATCCTTTTGATGGACGGGATCGTCGGCAGGCTGTTCCGCGAGTTTTCGGTCGTGCTGTCCGTCGCGATTTTGATTTCTCTGGCGCTGTCGCTCACCACCACGCCGATGATGTGCGCGAGGATTTTGCGCGTGGAGAAGCAAAAAAAGACAAAGCTGTTCATTGAAGGCCAGAAACAAGATGGGATGCCCGCCTTCGCGGGCATGACGGCAGGAATTGAGGATTCATCCTTGCCGAAATCCCGTCACGCCCACGAAGGCGGGCGTCCCATGGGTATTTCTCTTTTGCGCTCCCCCGTCGATTCGTTTTTGTCTGGTTGCGAACGCGCGTTCGCGTTCTCGCAACGGGTGTACGAGAAAGCCTTACGGCGCGCGCTCAGGCACGAAAGGATCGTGTTGTTTATTCTTTTCGCCACCATCGGCGTCAACGTCTGGATGTTCACGGCTATTCCCAAGGGCTTTTTCCCGCAGCAGGACACCGGCATGCTGATGGGCAGCATTCAGGCCGACCAGAGCATTTCGTTTCAGGCGATGAAAGAGAAGATGCGGCGGCTCGTCGCCATCGTGAACAGCGATCCGGCGGTGGAGGGTGTCAACGCATTCACTGGCGGCTCGCAGGTCAACTCAGGTTTTATGTTCGTCGCTTTGAAGCCTGTCGCGGAGCGCAAAGTTTCGGCTACGCAGGTGATCGACAGGTTGCGCGACAAGCTTAGGCAGGTGGAGGGAGCCTCCCTGTTTCTGCAGGCCGGGCAAGACATCCGCATGGGCGGAAGGCCCGGCAACGCTCAGTATCAATATACGCTGCAATCCGACAGCTTGCAGGATCTGCGCGCGTGGACTCCTGTCATCACAGAGGCGTTGCGTCGCGTTGAGGGCCTTACTGACGTCAACAGCGACCAGCAGGACGCGGGACAGGAGACGAAAGTCGTGATCGACCGCGACGCGGCGGCGCGGCTGGGGATCACTGTTTCGCAGATCAACAACACGCTGTACGACGCCTTTGGACAACGGCAAGTTTCGACGATCAAAAGCAGTCTGAACCAGTACCATGTCGTCATGGAGGTGGCGCCGGAGTTCTGGCAAAATCCGGAAACGCTCGATGAGATTTACATCAGCGCATCAGGGGGGGGCTTGAGCGGCACCGAATCTACTGGCGCAGCCGCATCGAGCGCGGCGCGGAACAACGCCACGAACAGCATCTCTTCGACCGGAAAAGGCGGCTCGCTTACAGGCTCGGCCATCAGCGCCAGCGCTTCGGCCATGATTCCGCTTGCGGCCCTCGCGCGGCACGAGCCGGGGGCAGCGCCGCTTGGCGTGAACCATCAGGGACATTTCGCCGCCACGACGATTTCCTTTAACCTGCCCGCCGGGCAATCGCTGGGCGACGCCACCAAGGCGATCAAGGCGACGATGGACAAGCTCGGCGTGCCCGCCAACGTGCATGGCAGCTTTCAAGGCACGGCGCAGATCTTTCAGAAGTCGCTTGAAAATCAGGGGATCTTGATCCTTGCGGCGCTGCTGGCCGTCTATATCGCGCTTGGCATTTTGTACGAAAGCCTCATTCATCCGCTTACGATCCTGTCCACCCTGCCCTCGGCGGGGGTCGGGGCGTTGCTCGCTTTGTGGATTTGCGGGCATGATTTCGACATCATCGGGATGATCGGCGTGATCCTGTTGATCGGCATCGTCAAGAAAAACGCGATCATGATGATCGACTTCGCGCTGGACGCCGAACGGCGCGAGGGGTTGGATTCGCGCGAGGCCATCGCAAAGGCATGCCTGATGCGGTTTCGGCCTATCATGATGACGACGATGGCGGCAATGCTCGGCGCGTTGCCGCTCGCGCTCGGCTCCGGCGACGGGGCGGAGCTGCGGAGGCCGCTCGGCATCGCCATCGTCGGCGGGTTGATCGTCAGTCAGGCCTTGACTCTGTTCACGACTCCAATCGTCTATCTTTATCTTGACCGCTTGCGCATGAGGTTCCTGCGACGCAAGGGAATTGTCGAGAAGGTGATATCATGAAGCGGTTTTTTTCTTATTCCTTGCACTGTTATATGGGTAGAGTAGAGCAACTCCCTCGCCCCCGTGAGGGGGAGAGGGTTGGGGTGAGGGGGAGAGTCTGTCGCTTGAATCCAGACTCCACCCTCACCCCAACCCCCTCTCCCTCCCAAGGAGGGCGAGGGGCTTCAGGCCTCGCCCTCCACAGGAGCCTTTCTTATTTTTCATACGCCGCAAGCCTTTTGTTTGCCGCGTCTCTGCTCTCGCTTTCGGCGTGCGCAGTTGGGCCGGATTATGAACGGCCCAAGATGGAGGTTCCGGCGGCGTACAAGGAGCTTTCCCAAGCCTCTGGCGACTGGGTGCCCGCGCTCGCGCGTGACGGCGACGAGCGCGGGGCGTGGTGGGAGCTTTACAACGATCCGGCGCTTACCGCGCTTGAGAGGCAGGTGGAAGTTTCCAACCAGAATCTCAAGGCGGCGGAGGCGGCGTGGCGCGCGGCGCGAGCGAGCGTCGATGAAAGCCGCGCGAGCTTGTTCCCTACGCTGTCGCTCGATGGGTCCGGTACGCGGCATGGCAGCGGCGCGAAAGGCGTTAAGAGTTACAGCCAGTACGGCGCGGGAGCGTCCGCGTCGTGGGATGTCGACGTATGGGGTCGGTTGCGGCGTGGCGTGGAGAGCGACGAAGCGGCGGCGACTGCGAGCGCGGCAGATCTGCGAGCGGCACGGCTTTCGGCGCAGGCCGATTTGGCAACCAACTATTTTAATTTGCGCGTTCAGGACGAGCTTATTCAGGCGCTGGGCGCGGCGGCCAAGGCAGCGTCAGAAACCGCAACTATCGTCAAGAACCAATATAACGCTGGGCTTGCGGCTAAAGCCGATGTCTTGTCGGCGGAAACTCAGGTCCACAGCGCGGAATCCGCCTTGCTTAACGCCAAGATGCTTCGCGCGCAGCATGAGCACGTCCTCGCGCTTCTGGTAGGGAAGGCTCCGAGTGACTTCTCCCTGCCCCGCGCGGACAAGCTGCCAGACGTTCCACGCATTCCCGTCGAGGTTCCGTCGCTCCTTCTTCTGCGGCGCCCTGATATCGCGGCGGCGGAACGGCGCGTCGCGGAGGCTAACGCGCGTATAGGGGTCGAGACGGCAGCATGGTTTCCCAATCTGACGCTGTCGGCTTCCTATGGCTTCAGCGCCCAGATGTTAAGCAGGCTTTTGCAGGCTTCGAACAGCCTATGGTCGCTGGGGCCAGCGCTGGCGCAGACAGTCTTTGACGGCGGAGCCAGAAGCGCCCGTATTCGCGGTGCCGAGGCGTCGTATGACGAGGCCGTGGCGAATTACAAACAAACCACGCTGGCGGCGTTCAAGGATGTGGAGGACGAACTGGCGGCGCTCAACGCCCTTTCGCAGCGCGAGAAGGTTGAGATCGCGGCGCGGGATGCCGCGCGGGCCAGCCTTGCGCTCACGACCAATCAATATAAGGCCGGGACGGTAGGTTATAGCAACGTCCTGACCGCGCAGATGACGGCTCTGAGCCACGAGCAATCGGCTTTGTCGGTTATGGCGGATAGGTTTGCGGCTAGCGTTTCTCTTATCCGCGCTTTGGGCGGCGGGTGGGACGGCGGCAAGACGGGAGAGTGATTGCCGACCTATTCAAATAAGTCGGCGCGCGTACCCGTTCGCGCAAGCTTTACTGGATTTCTTGCATAGACATATATACTCATCGCACGTGAAGAGTTGGGAGCATTTTCGCCGATGGCGCGGCGTAACGCCCCTCTCCCTCCATAGGAGGAAGAGGGGTTTAGGGTGAGGGTGGAGTCTGGATTTACGCGGCTGACTCGCCCCCTCACCCCAGCCCTCTCCCCCTCGCGGGGGCGAGGGAGTCGCGCCTTGCTTGTGGTAAGGCCACGCCAATTCTTCATAGGCGATGGTATAGAACAAAACGGTTTCGTTTTGCGGAGTCGCATAGCACAACCCCCGCGCATGGTTTCCCATGGCGGGGGTTGCTTGCTTTGCACAAAGCAATCAATTCAGAAGGCTAGTCGTCAAATTTCGGCATTTTAGCGGAAGCCGGGACGCCGAGCTGCTTGTCACGATATTGCCGCGTGACGCTGCGCATCTGCGCATAGAAGTCCAGCGATCCCTCGCGCAGGGAGTCTAGCGCTTCAATGTTTTGTTCGCGTTTGGTCAGGCCTCCGGCGGTCATTGAGGATATGGTGTATGCGTTCTCCGCATCGTTGCTGTTGATCCTTACGACATAGCCCCAAGGCGACATGACGGAATCGACGCCAAGACCAATCGCGTCGCGGAAATTCGATGGGCCAAAGAACGGTAGCACGAGGTACGGGCCGGGATTGATCCCCCATGTATGGAGGGTTTGGCCAAAATCGCCCATTTGCTGACGAATGCCCCAGTGATCGGCAACATCCCACATGCCGCCGACGCCCAAGGTCGTGTTGGCGGCGAAGCGTTCAAGCGTGGTTCCCGCGCGGGTGAACTCGCCTTGCAGCAAGTTGTTCGCGAAAATCACTGGTTCCTTCATGTTCGAGACGATGCCAGAGATTCTGTCCCGCAGCGGCGGCGGAACCGTCACGCGATACAGTTCGGCGAGCGGACGAATGAGCAGCCTATCGAGGAAGTCGTTGACGTCGAAGATCGTCCTATTCATCGGTTCCAGAGGATCGTTGGTCGCCGTATATTCGGCGCGTTCCTCAGCCGACTTGGGCATATCGGCGCAGGACGATAGCAAGAGCGGCGCGGCAAGCAACGCAACGGCAAACAGAGAGCGGGGACGGGACATCGGAAGCCTCGTGGCAGATCGGTTTTTTGTGAACATGGTTTATCTCATCTATGTTGTATCGTTGTTAAAGATTCCTAGCAAGACCGGTAAAATAAAAAATGTCGATGCGAGGCAATATAACAGCGCCATCGTTAACAATTCTCCCATGCCCGCCGTACCAAGGTGTGAAGAAAGAGCTAAAGAACCGAAGGCCGTGAGGGTCGTGGCTGCGCTGAAAAGCACCGCGCGGGCCATGCTGGTTTGCAATGGCGCACGCTCGCCGGAGCGCCAAGAGTAAATAAAATAAATGGCATAGGAGACTCCGAGACTGAGCAATAACGGAAGCGAAATTATATTCGCATAGTTGAGGGGTAACCCAATTGCAACAGTCGTCGCCAAAGTTATGACCCCGGCAAAAATAAGCGCCGCCATGAGCAAAACCGTCTGCCGAACATTCCGCAAAACCACCAACGTCAGTAGCGCAAGGACGACCAGCGCATAGCATCCCGCCTGCAGAAAGGCCTGACTTACGGTACGGCCCGATTCCCGGATGGAGACGGGGCCGCCGGTTGCGTCGGGAGCCATGCGGCGCACGGCGTCCGAGAAGGCGACCAGCGTATTATAGTCGCGCGGATTGCCCTTGGGATAAATTTCGACCAGATAGCGGCCATCCTTCGTCACCCAGCCTTTACGCAGATCCTCCGTGATTGAGTCCAGCGTCACGGGCTGCGCCGACAGCACGTCTTTCATCATCGCCATTTTTTCCTGCATCGGGCCGATGATATTGCGCGTCACCCGTTCGATCGGCGCGGAGTCATGTTTTTGAGCCACTTGGTCCAAGGCATCGGCCAAACGCAGCGCCGAAATTCCTGTCGTTCCCGCCTTCTCCGCAACTTTGCGCAGTTTGGCCCGAAGTTTGTCGAGGCTTTCGAAAAGTTGCGTCTCGGTTGGCTCTGGGAGCCGCGTCAGGGCAAGCGTGGGTTCCAGCAATTGGCGCGTGTCGGCGATCATCGCGAGCTTCGTCTCCTGACTCTCCGGGACGAAGCTGTTCAATGTGATGGCGTGATCGACTTGTGGGAGTTTTTCCATTTCTTCCGCGAGTTTTTGCGCTTCCTCCCGCGAAGGGCGCAAGGCGGAAACCGTGTAGACGCCGAAATCCGGATCTTGCATCAGATCAAACAAAGTCGCCACGGATTCCGCGCGCGGGTTTTTGAGATTGAGCGGATCGAAATCGAAGCGAAGCTGGGTCATCGCCGCCATGCCGCAACATGCAAGGACGAGGATGGCGAGGCCTGCGGTCTTGCGGTGACTTACCATGAAGCGATCGACGGGGGCCATCCACGCATAGCCTATGGCTTCGCTTTCCGCCGGTGGTTTTGCGATGGTCAGCAATGCGGGAAGCAGCGTCACGTTGAGCGCAAGCGCAATCAGCATTCCTCCACCCGCGATCAGGCCAAGCTCCGACACGCCGCGATAATCGGTCGGGATAAACGCGATAAAGCCCAAGGCCGTCGCGAATCCCGCCATCGACAGCGGGCCGGACAGGATTTTCGCGGTGCGGTCCATCGCGGTCGCGTGGTCGGGGTTCTTATGGCGCTGGTCGCGGTAGCGCACACCGAACTGGATGCCGAAATCGACCGCTATGCCTATGAACATGACGGCGAAGGCTACGGAAATCAGGTTCAGCGAGCCGACCGTTGCCAAAGCAAAAGCAGTCGTCGCGACGAGGCCAACGATCAGCGTGATGGCGATGGGAACGATCAGGCGGAACGAGCGCAGCGCCATAAACAGGATCACGAGCACAAGGATTCCGGACAGGCTTGTCGCCATGCCCATGCCTTCGGAGACGCTCGCGAACTCCTCGTCATTCAGGGCGACCGATCCGGTCAGGCGCACCGTCATGCCGTGGTCAGGGGTCAGGTTGAGGCTTTTTGCCGCCGCGCGGAGCGCATCGCTCGCGGCCCTGCCCGGTTCCAGCGCGGCGTAATCCAGAACTGGCCGCGAAAGCACGAATTTGCGCGTGTCGCGCAGGGAAAGCTTGCCGTCGCCCATCATGCTTTGCAGCGCGAGCGGCCTGTCGTTCCCGGCCAGCGCGGCTTCGACCGTGTCGGCGGTCACGGCCATCGGGCGGTCGATGCGATCAAGCCCCGTTTGCCCTTGTAGATAGCCTTCGCCCATCAGGTCGAGCATACCGAAGAATCCGCGCAGAGTTGGGTCGCTTGTCGCCACGCCGAGCAAGGGTTGCGCCTGCACGATCTGGTCGAGAATGCCGCCCAGAGATTCTTCCTTGAGCAGCAATACTCCGTTCTTGCGGAAGTACGGGATCGAATCCGGGCGTTCGACCTGCCGGAACAGGGTTGGCTGCGCTTCCAGCGCTTTGGCCAACGCCGCCGCCGCAGATTCCGCGCGTTCGGCGGTGTCGCCGTCGATGACGGCCAGCAGCCTGTCCACCTTGTCGGGGAAGGCTTCTTCCATCGCTTTTTCCTGCTGGCGCCATGCGAGATCCGGCGAGAGCAGCTGGTTCACATCGGTATTGATTTTGAAGTGCGTCGCGGCGTACCAGCCCAGCGCTAGCGTCAGCGCCAGCGCGGCCAGCGCGACCGCCCAAGGATGCTTGCGGCTGGGCGTCACGAAAAGCGATAAATCAAGGCCAAACGGGCCTTTGTCGATAGGTTGATTTTGCGAAATCATGATCCCTTGCTCCCCTCGCGGCCATTCGCCGATGGGGGTATCAGGATTCTATGGCGCTGGGAAGAGAAAGAGGCGACGAAGAGCACCAGAGAGGACTTGCGCTTGCCGCTCTGGTCGCCACGCCGTCTGCCGCTCCCCGCGATGAGGCGCTGTGGCATGGGGATGTGGCTAACTGGAACGATTTATTCGCACTTTTCCAGCCATTGCGTGATGGCCAGATGTTGCGTGGCGGGGTCGCCTTTGATCAGGATACGCTTGAGGCGGTTTGTTTCCCCGGAGACGATAGACAGAGCGTTTTGAGGGATATCCAGCTGTTCGGCCAAGGCCGCGAGCAGCGCTTTGTTGGCTTTGCCGTCCTGCGCTGGCGCGTTGATGGCGATTTCAACCGCACTCTGCCCGTCGCCAATCTCGACGATTTTTGGTTTACGCGATTTAGAGATTCCCGGCTTCGCGCGAACCAACAAGACAACGCCATTGGCGGTCTTTGCGACAAGCCGGTTTCGCTCGTCAGGGTTTGCCGGGGCCGCAGATGTCATTACCTAATCGCGTTCGATAATTTATCCGTCATGTCCTTATAGTATTTAGAGGTTGCGATATTGCCGCGCGATTCCAGCGCGATGGCAACTTCTTTCGCCGCGCGGATGGCGTTGTTGTAGGCGCTGACGGTCAGGAAGCGGTCGTCCATCTTTTCCATCGCGCCATTGCGGAACGAGCCTGGGATGATGTTATCATCGTCGTCCAAGACACCCAACGTCATCGCTCCGTTTTCCGCAAGGCCATAATAGGCCCGGAAGAGTTTTCCGCGTTTATACAGCTTCAGCACGCCATAGCCGTTCGCGAGCGAGTCCACGCAGGGTCCTAGCCACTCCACGATTCGGCCACTCCAGCCCTTCGGCATGAAGAAATAGCAGCCGGAGCTTTTGTCGAAGCTTACGCCTTCGGGCAAGGAGGCTTGGGCCGATTGCGGCGAGGCCGAAGCCAGCGCAATTCCCAGCGCCATGGTTGCTACAAAAAGAGTACGGGGCAAGGTTGTATGAAGCATGAGGATGCATTTCCCGTCAAGAAAACCGACGACACGCCCGGAGGAGGAATCCCGCGCGCTCAAGAATCTTGGGGGCGATCATAATCGCGGCGAACGAGGAAATCAAAGGTTGCTCGTAGCGCCTAGGCCTTTGAGACGCCCTTGGTCAGTTCCGGCACGATCTGGAACAAGTCGCCCACGATCCCGTAATCGGCGACCGCGAAGACGGGGGCTTCGGGGTCTTTGTTGATCGCGACGATGACTTTGCTGTCCTTCATGCCCGCGAGATGTTGTATAGCGCCGGAGATTCCGACGGCGATGTACAGCGTCGGCGCGACGATTTTTCCGGTCTGCCCGATCTGGCAATCATTCGGAACGAAACCTGCGTCGACCGCTGCGCGGGACGCGCCGATGGCTGCGCCGAGTTTGTCGGCCAACGGTTCCAGAAGGTTTTTGAAGTTTTCCGCCGAACCCAAAGCGCGGCCTCCGGCCACGACCGCCTTCGCGATCGTGAGTTCGGGGCGTTCGGATTTTACCAGCTCTTCTCCGACAAAGCTTGAAAGGCCGCAATCCCCTGCCCCGTCGATTTTCTTGACCGCTGCGCTCCCGCCGTTCGCGGGGGCCGCGTCAAACGCTGTCGTGCGCACGGTGACGAACTTAATCGCGTCTTTCGATTGCACCGTCGCGATGGCGTTGCCTGCATAAATCGGGCGCAGGAACGTATCCGCCGTTTGCACGCCCACGATATCCGACACCTGCGCCGAACCACAGAGGCCAGCGGCGCGCGGCAGATAATTTTTGCCGTTCGCGGTGGCCGCAGCGACCACGTGCGAATAGGAAGGGGCGAGTTTGGCGATCAACGCCGCCATGTTTTCCGCGAGGAAGTTGGCATAGGCAGGGTCGTCCACGTGAAGGACCTCGGCTACTCCGGCGACAGCTGCGGCGGCCTGGGCCACGCCTGCGCAATCCTTGCCCGCCACCAGCACAGTTACAGGCTGGCCAATTTTACCCGCCGCCGTTATGGCGTTCAGTGTCGCGGTTTTGAGGCTCTTGTTATCGTGTTCGGCGATGACGAGGATGGGCATGGGGGACCTTCTCAGGATGGCTTATGGGCAGGCGCTTTGGAGTGATAGGCACGTTGGAATGGCCGCAGAATTACGGAAGCGGCTTTCTTTGCGCTCTGGATTGCTTCGTCGCGATGCTTCTCGCAATGACGGCCCTTTTTGTGGCGTATGGGCATGAACCGAAACAGTTACCAGAACACTTGATTTGTTATTTGCCGCAAAAAGCCTTACAAGGCAACCATGATTTCATTGTCGTTATCGGATCGGCGTCCCCGGATCATGGGGATCGTCAACGTGACGCCGGATTCTTTTTCCGGCGATGGCGTCATGGCCGGGTTGGGGAAAGATTTTGTCGACCGCGCGGTCGATCAAGGCCTGCGCATGATCGAGGACGGCGCGGAGATTCTCGACATAGGGGGAGAGAGCACGCGCCCCGGACACACGCCCATCGGGGCGGATGACGAGTTGCGTCGCGTTATTCCAGTGGTTGAAAAACTTGCCGCAACCATCGGAGATGCATGCTTTATTTCTGTCGACAGCAGCAAGGCTTCGGTCGCTGCGGCGGCGCTTGATGCTGGGGCTTTGATCGTCAATGACGTTACGGCCCTGCAGGGAGATCCCGCGATGGCGGCGCTTGTGGCGCGGCGCGGGTGTCCGGTCGTCTTGATGCATAACTGCAGTCGGGCGGCAGCCGTGACTCGCGACGGGAAGTTAGGCAACGCCTATCAGGCTCCGGACATGGCGCGTTGGGAGGATATTTTTACAACAGTCGTCGGCGATTTGCAGGCGCGTCTCGAGACGGCGCTTCGCGCCGGGATTACGAGAGAGAGAATCATTCTAGATCCCGGTCTTGGTTTCGGCAAGACGGTGGCGCAGAATCTGGAGCTTGTCCGGCTGACCGGAAAGCTGCGCGAGCATTTCGGACTGCCCCTGCTCGTCGCGCCGTCGCGCAAATCCTTTATCGGCCAGACGCTTGACTTGCCGCCCGACGACAGGCTCGAAGGCACGGCGGCTTGCGTGGCCATCGCCGCCTTTCTGGGCGCGGATATCCTGCGCGTTCACGATGTGAAAGCAATGCGGCGCGTCGCGCGGATGGCGGCGGCGGTTCGCGGGTGAAGTTTATTTTTTCGGCGTCGGGAGGGGCTCCGGTTTGTCGGACAGCGCGCGCAGCCAGGCTATGACGTTCACGCGGTCTTTGTCGCTCTTGATTCCGGCATAGGCCATACGGTTGCCGGGGATGGCGGTTTTCGGACTGCGTAAGTATTCGTCCAGCGCCTCGAACGTCCATACTTTGTCGGCTAGAGCCTTCATCGCATCGGAGTATTTGAACCCAGGCATATGGGCATGTTTCGCACCGACTATCCCATAGAGGTTGGGACCGACCTTGTTGGCGCCGCTTTTGTCGAAGCTGTGGCAGGCCGCGCAGGTTTTCGCATAAGCCTTACCGGCATCGGGGTTGGCGGAGGCGAGCATCGTCGCCAGATCGGGCGCAGAAGCGGCGGCGGCAGGCGCGGTCGGAGCCTGTGGCGCAGCGGGCGCGGTTGGTGTGGTCGGAGCGGTTGCGACCGCAACACGTGGCGAAGCCACTTGCGCAGCCGTCTGGGACTGTGGCGGCATAACCGGCTTGATGGCGGCATCGGCGGCGACATACGCGCCTGCGGCCACGCTTAAGGCAACCGTTGTCGCGGCAACTATTTTTCCGATGGCGGCGATTGTTTTCATGTGAGGACCTATTTTAATTATATACCCCTTGCTGTTCAAGAGTTGGGAATGCGCGTGAAAATGACGCAACCTGATTTCCTCCCTCTTGCGGGGAGGGGATCCAGACTGTCTTGCGTCAATGTTTGCCTACCCTTGAACTGCAATGGGTATAGACTCCTGCTCTGTTTCTTGTCGAGACCACGTCATTAGGTTAGAGTTGTGCGTGTGGTTTGCGTCACAGATTCGTCAGGCGGAGGTATTTGAGGAGCGTTTTGTATGTCCAATCATAAATTCCCGTCCCTTCCCATGCCCAAATTCCTTCAGTATGCCTTCGTGCAGCGTGGCTTGCGGTATGGGCTTTATTTTGGCATCGGCATGATTGCGCTGGGGCTTATTCTCCCCTACTTTCCCGATCAAATCAGGTTTTTTGATTTCACCGAGGGCAAGCGGTGGCTTTTGCTTCTCATTTTTGGGTTTATCGCGGCCAGCCTTCAGGCTTTGGCGGATCTTGGCATTCCGATGGTCTGCGATGGGTGGTGCCTGCCCGCTACACTCGGCGCGGCGGTCGTCACGGTCGCCACGCTTGCTGCGGAATGCATTCTGGTCGGGTTTTTGGCTGTGTTCGTGAGGTGGGGGTTTTTCAAAATCTGGAAACTCAAGTACAAATGACGCATATTACCCTACACGTTAACGCATTGTATGATAACAAAACTTATTCTAGCCGAATGCGTCTTGAGACTCTGGATCGCCACGTCGCCTGCGGCTCCTCGCGATGACGGCGCTTTTTTCGGGTTTTCAAGGAGATGTAGTATATAATATCGTCAATTCAGCCTTAAACCCTTCTTTACCACCGCGTCGTGACGCATTATCCTGTTGTTTTTTCAGGATCATGGGCGCAGGGCGATGAGCGACGATTTAGGCAAAAATGGCAGCGAATCCAAGGGCAAGGATTACCGCGACACGGTTTTTCTGCCCAAGACCGATTTCCCTATGCGCGGGAGCTTGCCGCAAAAGGAGCCGGAATTGCTGGCGCGGTGGAAGGCGATGGATTTGCATGGGCAAATTCGCAAGCGCTCGAAGGGGCGCAAGCCGTTTATCCTGCATGATGGGCCGCCCTATGCCAACGGCAACATCCATATCGGACATGCGCTGAATAAAATCCTCAAAGACGTGATCGTGCGCAGCCAGCAGATGTTGGGACGCGACGCGCCCTATGTTCCGGGGTGGGACTGTCATGGCCTTCCCATCGAATGGAAGATCGAGGAGCAATACCGCGCCCAAGGGCTGGACAAGGACAAGGTTCCGGTTTTGCAGTTCCGCGCCGAATGCCGCGCGTTCGCCGAAAAGTGGAAGAACATCCAGTCGGAAGAGTTCCAGAGGCTGGGCGTGCTTGGCGACTGGGCTCATCCTTACACGACGATGACGAAGAAGGCGGAAGCCCGTATCTTGCGCGAGATTCACAAGTTCGCGCTTAACGGTCTGCTTTACAAGGGCGTGAAGCCGGTCATGTGGTCGGTGGTTGAGAAGACCGCTTTGGCCGAGGCCGAGATCGAGTATCAGGATCACACCTCCACGACTTTGTGGGTTAAATTCCCAATAAAAACTTTGCCTGCCTCACTGCTGAACAAGATGCCTAACCAAAAAGACCGTTACTCTGGTGCTTCTGTTGTAATTTGGACCACAACACCTTGGACCATTCCAGCAAACAGGGCCATCGCATTTGGCCAAGATATTACCTACAAACTAGTCGAGATTAATGGCGAGAAATTAATTGTCGCAGAAGATCGTTATGTAGATCTATTCATGATGTTGAATCAAGCGCATGAGCAACATCATGTGCTTCGCGATAAAATGAAGGGGGCAGAGTTAGTAGGGACAGTGTGTATACATCCCTTTCATGGCCGCGCGGGGTCTGAAGGGTATTTCGATTACGATGTGCCGCTATATCATGGCGAGTTCGTCACGACCGACGCCGGCACGGGCTTTGTGCATATCGCGCCGGGGCATGGCGAAGATGATTTCAGGCTGGGCCAGCATTACAAGATCAAGTTCGATCAGACGGTGGGAGACGACGGGCGCTATCTGCCCAACGTCAAGGGTTTCGAGGGGCTTTACGTCTACAAGCCTGACGGCAAGGTCGGCGAAGCCAATGGCGCTGTCATCAAGGCTTTGGCGGAGTCCGGCGCGTTGCTGGCCAAGCGCAACATTAAGCACAGCTATCCGCATTCGTGGCGGTCGAAAGCTCCGTTGATCTTTCGCACGACTCCGCAATGGTTCATCGCGATGGATCGGCCCGCCGAAGGGCAGACGAAGACGTTGCGCGAGCTGGCGATGGAGGCGATCGGCCAGACGCGCTGGGTTCCCGGCATTGGCGAGAACCGCATTCGCGGCATGATCGAGAGTCGTCCCGATTGGTGCATCAGCCGTCAACGCGCGTGGGGCGTGCCTATCGCTTTGTTCATCAACAAGAAGACCGGGGAGACATTGAAAGACCAAGCGGTTCTGGAGCGGATCGCGGCGGCGTTCGAGGCGGAAGGCTCGGACGCTTGGTACAGCCACAAGGCAGAGGATTTTCTGGGGCCTGATTACAAGGCCGACGATTACGCGCAGGTGTTCGATATCGTCGATGTGTGGTTCGAATCGGGCGCGACGCATACGTTCGTGTTGGGGGGCGAGGGGTCTTCGGAATGGCCGGATTTGCGCTGGCCTGCGGCGTTGTATCTTGAAGGCTCGGATCAACATCGCGGGTGGTTCCATTCTTCGCTGCTGGAATCCTGCGGGACGCGCGGCCGCGCTCCGTTTGAGGAGGTTTTGACTCACGGATTCATTCTTGACGAGCAAGGGCGCAAGATGTCCAAGTCGCTCGGCAACGTCACGGCTCCGCAACAGGTGATCGAGAAGATGGGCGCGGATATTTTGCGCTTGTGGGTGCTTGCCTCGGACTTCACCGACGATTTGCGCATCGGGCCGGAAATTCTGAAGCAGATCGGAGATTTGTACCGGAGATTCCGCAACACCCTGCGTTACCTGCTTGGCGCGGTGGATGGCTTGAGCGATGCGGAGCGCGTGAAGCTGGATACGCCGCAAGCGGTCGCCGCTTTGCCGGAGTTGGAGCAATGGGCGCTGCATCGGCTGCACGAGATGGACGCCATCATTCGCGCGGATATGGCGGCGTATGACTACAACCACCTGCTCACCGCGCTGCATGATTTCTGCAACGCGGATTTGTCGGCGTTCTACCTCGATATCCGCAAGGACAGTCTTTATTGCGACAAGCCCGACGCGCCACAGCGCCGCGCCGCGCGGACGGCGATGGAGGCGATCCTCAACCATCTGACGCTATGGCTTGCGCCGATTTTGAGCTTCACGGCGGAAGAGGCGTGGCTGGCGCAGCGCGGCAATCCGGCGACGGGCAGCGCCCATCTTGAGACGATGCCGGAGGTTCCGTCTTGCTGGCGTAACGAGGCGCTCGGCCAGAAATGGTCGCGCGTCCGTTCTCTGCGGCGCGTCGCGACGGGAGCGATGGAAGTCGCCCGCAACGAGAAGAAGATCGGGTCGAGTTTGCAGGCGCATCCGCAGTTGTTCCTGAAGCAAGACGACAAGTCCCTGATCGAGTCGCTTGATTTCGCTCAGATTGCCATTAGTTCCGCCGTCACACTGACCGTCGGCTCTGCCCCTCCGGGCGCGTTCATTTTGGCGGACGTTCCGGAGACGGGGGCGGTCGTTGCGTTGGCGCAAGGGACCAAGTGCGAGCGCTGCTGGCAGATTCTGCCGGAGGTTGGGGCGAACAATGATCATCCAGGACTGTGCCGCCGTTGTTGCGAGGCGGTGAGTTGATGGAGATGGAAGGTGTGGCGTTTGGCGTTACCGTCTCCCGGAGATCTTCGAGGCATCTGGTCTATCGGCCTTTCCTTTTGCAGATGTCCGATATCCCCATCAGCATTTCAGTGCATGCATTCCTGACCGAATCGAGCAAAATATTCGTCATCGCGGGCGGCAATGCGTATTTGGCGTTGTATGTGCCTATGAGTTTAATAATTTCTATCGTCTCTTCGGTAGCCGTTCTCTCGATCAACTCTAGCACCTCGGGGGACGTTTCCGCCAGTTTGGACAGGAATTTCTGCGAGGCAGAATGCTGATCGCACGAAGGAAGTTTAGAGGTCACTACGCATGAGTCGGAAGCATCGTCCGCAACAACTTTCCGCCTGACGGCCATAATGGCTTGTATGACGTTACGCGAAGCAATATTGTAGGCGCTGTCTGGATGCGTGATGTCGTTTTCCGTCACATGCTCGCCTTTGTTAACATTGTCCACGATTTGGCCGGCATGCCGATGAAACACCGCATGATCGCAAACGAGGCGCTTGTATTCCGGAATCTGCCCATAACTTCCTGCCGTTTGCACGATCCACTGGCCGAGTTGACAGAGTTTGTCGCTGGAGACGACGGAGGGCTTGAGGCTGTAGTCTGGGCTCTCGATGTATTTCAAAAGCTTCGTCTTCCATTCAAGATGCGCATTGATGGCTTGATCGAAGTTCATGTATCCACCCAATCGCTAGACGCAATCTGGAATTGCGCGTCGCGCGTTTCATGCTGGCGCTAGTTGCACCCAGTAGTCATTGGGTAATATAAGCTCCGTAGAAATTCAAGCGAATAGTATGCCCTTATATGATTCTTCAGAAGACTTGAGTACACGCCAACCACATCCAATTGTATGCTGCCTGTGATTATTTTGTATGGCGTTCCTGATATCTGTTTTAAGACGTGACTTCATGGCTGCCAGTGGATGACGAAGACAATCTATGCGGAAAGGGGGGCATTGCGAGGAGATTCCCGCTAAAGGCGGGAGACGACGCGGCAATCTAGAGCCACGGAGGACAGCCCTTGCGGCTCTGATTGCTTCGCCCCCAAGAGGGGGCTCGCAAGGACGGCGCTTTTCGCAATGTTTGTCTTCATAAGTCGGCGAAGAGCTTGGCAGTTACGTTATTTGCGCCTTCCTGATGGGTTTCTCAGCAGACTGTTAGCGAAGCCTGGATGGCATACTCCGTTTCCTTGAAAACTCGAAAAATGGACCGTCATTCCGCAAAATTTTCGTATCTGCTTGCCGCGCAAGCCGAAAAGAAAATTTTGCGGAATGACGCCGACCTGTGCCAAAATTATTTGAAACGACTATACTGTTTTTCCAACTTTTCATACGCGAGGGCTATATCTCTTCACGCTCGAATCTTATAATAAGATTTGGGGTTGCTTCGCTTGTTCCGGGAACGCTTTCGCATGGCCAGTCGTCGTTATACCGTCATCGCCTCCTATCTGATCGCTTTTATCCTGTTGTGCGACCAGCTCAGCAAATGGTGGGTTTTGTACGGCGTGCGCGTGCGGCCTGATGATCCGCTTGTCGTCACGCCGTATCTGAATTTTGTGCTGGTGCTCAACCGGGGCGTGACGTTCGGGATGCTCAACCGGATGAACCATGAGCTGACGCCCTGGATTCTTGTGGCCTGCGCCGTCGTCATCGTCTTCCTTCTTGGGCGCTGGCTGTGGAAGACGCAATCGCGGCTGGTGTCGCTGGGGCTTGGGGCGGTGATCGGCGGGGCGCTCGGTAACATCGCGGACCGAATTCGGTTCGGGGCGGTGATCGACTTCATTGATTTTCATGCTTTAGGCTATCACTGGTATGCTTTCAATGTCGCAGACGCTGCCATCGTCACCGGGGTCGGTCTTCTTGTCATTGACAGCCTCGTCAGGGCGAAGTGAATCAGAGGGTAGAGCAGAAGCTTTTCATCTTTTCGCCTTAATCTTTGTTTATTCGGTGGTCCTTATGACGATCTCGCGTTCGACCTTCGCTTTTGTTACCTTCCTTGGCGTTGCCTCGGTCGCGCTTTCGGGCTGCAACAGCGCGAGGGAAAGTCTTGGGCTGGGGCGCACGCCGCCCGATGAATTCGCGGTCGTCGACCAACCACCCCTTTCGATTCCGCCCGATTTCGGCTTGCGTCCGCCGATGCCCGGCATGCCGAGGCCGCAGGCGGTCGATTCCTCCGAACGCGCCAAGGAGCTTTTGTTCGGGTCGGCCTCGCATGATACGGCCGATATGTCCGCAGCCTCGGACGGCGAAAAGGCTTTGCTCGCGCAGACCGGGGGCGACAAGGCTCCGGCAGATATTCGCGATACCATCAACCGTGAGTCCGCCGAGCGCGTGAGCGCTTCGCCACACCTCGTCGACCGCCTGTTGTGGTGGAAGAAGGACGAGGCATCCGGGAGCGTCGTCGATGCCGAGGCCGAAGCGGCGCGGCTTAAAACCGCCAAGGAAAAGGGGGAAGCCGCCAACAGCGGCGCTACGCCCGTGATTGAGCGCAACAAGAGCGGTTGGCTTGGGATGTGATGGATAAGACCAAAGACAGCAAAGATGGAAGTTTATTCTTGTTTCCCCTCAATAGTTGGAAACTCTTTGGCCGCTTGCGTTGCGCTTTCTTCAGCATTGTTCCTATACCTATCGCTGCTGAAGAGTTTGCGCAGAGATTGCGACAGGCGCGGCGTAAAGCCCCTCGCCCTCCTCAGGAAGGAGAGGAGTTTGGGGTGAGAGTGGGGTCTGGATTCAAGCGACTGGCCCTCCCCCTCACCCCAGCCCTCTCCCCCTCGCGGGGGCGAGGGAGTCGCAGCGGGCTTTCGTCACGGTTTTACCTGCGGCTTGTTCTGCCTGCGTTGTTCACGGCGGCATTGCCTGGCGCGGCGCAGGCGGCGGTTTTTAATCCCACCAGCTTTACGCTTGCGAACGGGCTTCAGGTGATCGTGGTTCCCAACCATCTCGCGCCTGTGGTCAATCAGATGGTTTGGTACAAGGTCGGCGCTGCGGACGAGGTTCCCGGTAAAACCGGGCTTGCGCATTATCTTGAGCATTTGATGTTTCGCGGCACTCGGAACGTCGCCCCCGGCGATTTCAGCAAGCTGATCGCCGCGCAGGGCGGCAACGACAACGCTTTCACATCGTGGGACTACACAGCTTATTTTGAAACGGTCGCCGCTGATCGGTTGCCGATGATTATGGGGTTAGAGGCCGACAGGATGCGCCATCTGCGCGTTACGCCTGAGACGGCGACGCCGGAGCTGCAAGTCGTCTTAAGCGAGCGCCAGCAACGCACCGATAACGATCCACACGGACGGTTTAACGAAGAAGTCCGACGTGCGTTGCTGCCGCGTCACCCGTATGGAGTGCCCGTGATCGGCTGGCGCAAGGACATTGAGAAGCTGAGCGTGGCGGACGCCGAAAAATTCTATCGCCGCCACTATGCGCCTAACAACGCCGTGGTTGTCATTTCCGGCGATGTCAAGCCAGAGACGGTCATGCGGCTTGCGGCCTCTATCTACGGCCCAATTCCCAAGAGCGACGTTCCTCCACGCCGCAGTCTGCCGTCTGCGCCTATGCCGACCAAGGAAAGACTTCGGCGCGTCGATCCAGGCATCGATCTTGCGCAAATTCAGATCAACGCCGTGGTTCCTTCCCGCACGACCCAGAAGGGGCGCGAGGCTTACGCCTTCGAAGTGTTATCCGAGGTTCTGGATAGTGGCGAGGTCGGCCTGCTCTATCGCCACCTTGTTCAGGACAAGGCTATCGCCAGCGGTATTGGCGCCAGTTACGATCCCGATTCGCGTGGCGATGCGCTGTTTTCCATCGCCGCGAGTCCAGCGCCTAAAACCCGTCCGAAGGTTCTTGAAACTGCGCTTCAAGAGGAATTGCGCGCTTTGGCCCAACAAGGCCTTGAACCTGCTTTGATAGAGGCCGCCAAAGCGCGCCTTATCCGCGCCGCCATCTTCGCGCGGGATAGCCTGATGGCTCCAGGCTATGTCTTTGGTTCCGCGCTTGCGACGGGGCGAAGCGTCGCCGATGTCGAGGACTGGCCCGCGCGGATCGAGGCGGTTACGGTCGACGAGGTCAACGCGGCGCTTCGCGCGATGGAGTCTTCTCCGCGCAAGATTACCGCTCTGTTGTTGCCGGATCCTAAAGGCTCCGGTTCGCGGCGATCTTCCGCAGCGCCTGTTTCCCTCCATGACGGGGGGAGCAGATGAAGATGAAGGCGTTGCGACTTATGAGTTGGGGATCTTTTCGCCGCAAGGAGAGCCAAGTCCCCTCCCCCCTGTGGGGAGGGATAGGGAGGGGGGCCCTCGGCAGCCCCGATATGTTGCCTCTACATAACAGGCTTTCCGCAAGGCTTTTCCAACTTTTCGAACTACACACTTGCGGAGCGCCCCCCTCCCTATCCCTCCCCACAGGGGGGAGGGGACTGGACCGCGCTTGCTTAGGCGCTTTGCTTTTTCTGCTGGCGATTCCGGCCCCTGCCCATGCGACCGTCATTCAGGAAGTCACGAGTCGCGGCGGGATCAAGGCATGGCTGGTCGAGGATCACAAATTGCCGCTTGTGTCGATGCGTTTCGCATTCAAGGGCGGGATCGAACAAGACCCCGCCGACAAGCAGGGACTTGCCCATCTGACGACGGAGCTTTTGACGCAGGGCGCGGGACCTTATGACGCGCAGACCTTTCAGCAGGCGCTTGCCGATCGTTCGATATCGCTCGGTTTCGGCGCGGGACGCGACGAGATTAGCGGAAGCCTGAAGGCGCTTTCGGCGGATAAGGATAAGGCGTTCGAGATGCTTGCGCTCGCTTTGACCAAGCCGCGCTTCGCGCCGCGCGAGATTGAGCAGTTGCGCGCGCAACAGCTTTCCTCCATTCGCGCTCAATTCAGCAGCCCGGACTGGCAAGCGCGCTTTGTCTTGCTGAAGCACATCTTCGAAGGCCATCCCTATGCCATGCGTAGGCTTGGCTCTCTTGAATCGGTGAGTGGACTCAGGCGCGACGATGTTGTCCGTTTTGCTTCCGATCATTTCGCGCGCGAGGGGTTGGTCGTCGCAGTAGCTGGAGACATGACGCCACAGGAACTTTCCGTCGCGCTCGATAAGGTTTTCGGCGCGTTACCGCGCAATGCCCGAAACGCCGCTATCCGCGAAGTCGCGTGGCCGCAGGACACGCCCGTTATTCTGGTTCAGCGTTCGGGTACCCAGACTAACCTTATGTTCGCGATGCCGGGGCCAAAGCGCGACGATCCCGACTGGCACGCCGCAGAGATCGCGAATTATATTCTTGGCGGCGGCGGCTTTTCTTCCCGTCTGATGAAGGATGTGCGCAGCGACAAAGGGTTGACTTACGGCATTCATACGGGGTTGGCCGCGATGGAACATGGCGGCATGATCATGGGCGACGCAGCGACCGACAACGCGCGGACGGGCGAGGCTTGGGGCGTCATCCGCGCAACTTTGCGCCGTTTTTATGAAGACGGGGTTTCGGCCAAAGAGATCGCGGCGGCCAAGGATTATCTGACGGGGTCGATGCCGCTGGCTCTTACCTCTACCGACAAGATTTCTGGCGTTCTTGTTGACATTCAACGCGAGAATCTTGGGATTGACTATCTGGACCGCCGCAACGACTTGATCCGATCCGTCACGCAGGAAGATGTCGAGCGCGTCATTCGTAAATGGTTCGATCCCGACAAGATTACGTTAAGCCTCGCCGGAAAGCCTGAGGGGATTATGCCGACAAGGACTGAGCAAATGGTGAGGGAGTAAGTTTCTTTGATGTGAAGATTAGACACGTTGTATCTTGGATTTATGTGGTAGCTTGTGTTGGCGCTTCTCACATTATTTTGACGTAACTCCCAAGCGCTTCTCTGGGCAATCAAGATATTCATAGCAAAAAGGCCCGTCATTTACCATGTTGTTTAGGCGGGCAAAAGATTTTTGGTATCGCGGAGCTTGGCGTTCAGGATAACGATGAGCTTGCGCATGACGGCGTTAAGGGCGACCATTTTCTTCTTACCCTCGAGAAGGAGGCGCTGGTAAAAGGCAGAGAGATGCGCGTTTGATCGGCATGCGCTTAAGGAGGCCATGAAGAGCGCCGTTTTGATGGCGCAGCGCCCGCCCCAAACCTGTCTGTAGCCGCGCATTTTACCGCTGTCGCGGGCGTGGGGAGCGCACCCGGCAAGGCTTGCGGCCTGTCGCCTTGTGAGGTTGCCCAATTCCGGCATCAGACCAAGCAGAACAAAGGCCGTTTGTTGGCCTATTCCCTTGACCTGCGTCATAACGTCGAGCTTGCGTTGAAGATCGTGAGACGCCTTAACCAGCGCCTTGATCTGTTGCCCGATCAAGCGAATTTGCTTGTCCAGAAAGTCTATATGTTCCGCGACACCCACCTTCATGCTGGCGTAACGAGGGTGTTGGGCGCGATTCACCTCGGCTTTTTTCATCTCGATGCAATCGGCGCGGCGCATGAGAAGATCTTGTAGCATCTGCATGTTTCGGCTTTTGCGAACGAAAAGGGGCAAGGCCTCATGGCGGTCGAAGCCGTAACGCGCCAAAGCCAGCGCGTCCAGCTTATCGGTTTTGGCGATCTTGCCCAGCGAGCGGATGAAGTGCTTGGCCTGCAAAGGCACGGCGCGATGAACGGCGACGTTGCGTTCGCACAAGGCATGCAGCAAAGCTGTTTCGTATCCGCCCGTGGCTTCAAGCACGACGAAGCCTTGCGAGAGTTTGTCTGCGTAGTCAGAAAAAAAGGCTGCGAAGCCTTCGCTGCTGTTTGGGTAGAGCTTCGGCTTCGCAGCCTTGGCGTGCTCGGCGACGTCGATATGATCCTTGCTGACATCAATGCCGAAAAAGTGTAGATATGACATGGGGATCCTCCTTGCTTCTGATTGTGTGCGGGCGGAAAACCCTTCCTACCATTCAAGCGGTCAGGATCGATGTGAGCAGGTACCAAGATGACGACGGGCTTATCCCCACATCGCGAACGGTCGCCTGCTCACATCTCTTTTATACCAGATTGTAAACACACAATCGCGAGGAGCCGCAGGCGACGCGGCGATCCAGATTCGGTGGAGATCTGCTCTAGGATTCTGGATTGCTTTGCCCTCAAGAGGGGGCTCGCAATGACGGTCCTTAGGGAAAGCCCCTCGCGATGACGCTTGCCATGAGATTTCCTGCTTTAGTCATCAATTCTGCTGCGGTTTGATTCCCTGTCCCTTCCTTGGGAGTTGCCTTTGCACTTGCTTATATGCTGTTTTTTAGATTTTCTGTCAAAATTGCTTGTATGTCCGGCATTGCGCACAATCTGCCACAAAAGTATTTAAGGTTTTCATCTGCGTCCCTACTACGTCTTTTCAGAACATCCGTGTAGTCGATATTAACCAACTGACAAAATTCTGCGCCAGTCATTGACTGATTTTGATTAATTTCACCTTTCATTCCAGAAACAATACTGGCGCGGTTGTTTTGGTTAAAAAAGCAAAACCTAATTTCGACGGTATAATCGATTCCATTTTCAAGTAGCATTCTATGTAGGTGCTGAGAGAACATTTTTATTGTTGCCACTTCCCCAGACGCCTTTTTGGTATCAAATTGATCTCCGTCTTTTAGCTCTATCGCGTAAACTTTGTGTTTGTGCGATTCAACAACAACAAAGTCCGGTTCTTTTGTTGATCCTATAATTGCCTTCAAGTGATTTCTAATCATTCGCTTATTTAATACGTAAACGCCTGACGGTAATTTACCTAACAAAAATTTTCCAAGCTTTTCATGGGTTACCAATCTAATTTGCTCGGCAAGCATTGCTTCTAACTCATTACCAGCAGCAATAGCTGTTGCCTGCACTTGTGACATCAAAGCCCCCAAGCCTTTATGCCCAAATACTCTTGTGTAGCCTCCATCTTCTCTTCCAGCGCGTCTTTCTGAGATCCTCGCCATATCACCCCCTAAGATCACACCCTAGAAATCTCCGCCCAACAGAATGCGCCGCGTTCATTACGGAGTAACTTCCAGCCGCCGGATCGACAACTATATCATTTTTGTCGGTAGTCGCGGCAATAACCGCTGCTTGCAAATTAACTGGTTTCACATGCGCGTGACCCCTGTTGTCTTTTGTGAGCTTTTCCAACCAAACATAAGGAATATTGCGGGCAGTCCATATTCCCTTGGCGCGTAAGGGAGGTTTCTGGATTATCATCATATATTCGCATCTTCGGCGCGTTCTATATCCCATGCCAATTCGGCCTTTGTCCCAAGTCACCAAATCTACGATCTTTAAGTTGAGTCCCCTTAACCAAGGCTGTACTCCTTCAACCAAATGATACTTGTCCACCCAAAGCATTAAATGCCCGCTCGGAACAAGGATGCGGTCTATTTCCTTAATAAACGCGCAAATTATGTCATCTGGCATCTGCGTTAAAGCGGCTCTGGCTTTTTGACGTTGTCCTTCATTTTGAGCTGCTCCCCGAAATTTAGACCAGTGATATAAGGTCCCTAAACGAGAACGAG
>JBEOJY010000023.1:0-24636 GCA_040275305.1 Bdellovibrionales bacterium
AAATGTCGCCGCCTCTGGAAAAACTGTGAGCGCAAACTCAACACCAGTCTCAACAGGGTCGTTTTCGCTTTCCTCGCCCTCCTCTTCAAAAGATCATGAACAGGCTCTTATAGTCAACCCAAACAATTTTTTAAACTCGCAATAGACCTCTTGCATAACTGTTAAAGTCAAGAACATGGGATGCCCGCCTCCCCCGTCTTCGTTGCTACGCAACTACGACGCGGCAAGTCGCGGGCATGACAGGATTTCGGCAGAAATCGTTCATTAATCCCGGCGTCCCCCCCCCGCGCGGGCGGGTGTCTCATTTTTCTGTATAGTTATGCAAGAAGTCTAATGAACGCCATCATTGTGTGGAGGCGAAGCAATCCAGAGTCCCGCAGAATGTCACTCCCGACTCTGAATAGCGCCGCTAGAAACAGCGCCGAAGGTCTTGGATGCCACGTCTCCTGCGGCTCCTCGCAGCAATGACGGTTTTTTCAATTCTTCAAATGCGATAGGCAATAATATCAGTGCTTTTGTCTTTAGGACAGCGTGCGAAGTTATAAAATAGATTGGGCGGCAAGTTGCCCTGCCGCCCAACTATTTCTACTCGCATTAAGCGTTAGCGATTAGAACGCTAACTTCTGCGAGAGAAGGACGACATAACCATCGTTCTTCGTGTCGGTTGCGTTGTCAGCAGCTTTCTGCTGGAACATCACACCGTCAACCGCTGAGGTTAAACCGGGGAACCATGTGTAGGTTGCGCCAGCGCCGTAAGCGTTGAAGTCCTTGACGTAGTTCGTTCCGTTCGTGGTCGCAGCGCTTGTCCCACCGATCATGGCGTTGTTATAGCCTTCGCCACTTAGGTAGTTGATCGCAACGGCGGCTTTATCGAACTCATACTTGCCACCGAGGCTCCAAGTTTCTTGGCTGCGGTTCTGCTCGTGGATCGTGTTGTAACGACCCAAGTTGACGTATGAACCACCGACCGTGAAGCCGTTGTAACCAACTTGCGTTCCAAGACCCCATGAAGTGAAGTCTTGAGCCTTCACGCCAGCAGGCGCGCGGCCAAGCAAGGTGGTGTTGTCGCCCGTCACGTGGCTCGCGCTGCCAGTCACGAATTGCGCGCTTGCGGCAATCGTAACAGGGCGGATGTTGCCAGTGTAGGACAGAGCAGCCTTCACGATGTCTTCGTACGGCGAAGCCTTGGAGCCATCCGTGTAAAGAGTGGCTGACTGACCGTAGTCATACATGTTCGGGGCATAAGAAACGCCTAACTGCACCTTGTGGTTTTCGTTGCCAACCTTGGGGGTGTAGTAGGTGATCTTGGTGCTGTGCTCAGTGTTGTCAACGCCGCTCGCCTGGAACATCGCCAGCGTACGGATGTCAACGAAGTCGCGATAGCGACCGTCGACTTGGCCTTCGCCAACTGTTGGCGCGTAGACAAAGAGGTCGGAAGCGCCATGTTCGTCGCCGAACAGAGCCTTACCAAACGCGCCTGACAACCAGACATAGGCCGAGTTGACGCGAACCGTGTTGGTTCCGCCGCCAAACGGAATTGCATCCGTGGCTTCAGAGCCGTTCCACAGGCTTACATTGGCGCCGTATTCGATGCCATTGGAGCCTTTACCCACGGCGTCAAAGTTCAACTTGAACTCTGTCTCAAAGTCTTTGCCAGCGCGGCGCGAAGCAGGCGTTGTGCCATCGGCTTCGTGGAAGAATCCGGCTACAAAATCGACGTAGCCGCCGACGTTCAGCGAGATCGGCGAAGACGGAGCGGCCTGAGCGGAGCCCGCGAGAGCAACGCCAATCAGGGCCGTCGTCGCCATTAGAATTTTACGCATGTTATCCCCCTCGTTGGTGGATGATGTTGATTAACTTTCGTGTGACTAAGAGGGCAACACGCCCCGTCAGGGATCAATGTGGTACATAGGTTGTGCACAGACAAGAACGAAATTAATGAGATTGCCCTTTCAGGAATTCTGTGTTGCATTGAGGCAACAAGATTGTTAGTAGGCTGTTGATAATTATGATAAAATGGTGAAGTTTTCGTTTAGCATCAGTTATTTTGCCCGTAATAAGCGTTTTAGGCTTCAGGTTATACAACTTGCGCATCTTTGAAATTGTAGTTGCGCTCGGCTTTTTTTGTCTCCATCCTCACGTTTATTCCTCCTGATCATCCTGCATGGATACTCTCATGGTTCGCTTGCGCTTGTTATTCTCCTCGTGTCTGGGTGCAATTTCGCTGATATTGGTCGCTGGGTGCTCTTCCATGGGCTTGCAAAGCGATCCGTCTTACAGCAACAAGAGCCGCGATTCTCTTTATAAAGACGGGAGCCTCGTGAGCGATGGCGGTGGAGTCAGCCTGTTTGGCGGCGCGGATGCGAAATCCTCCGTCGGCACTGGGTTAGGCGTTAACGGATTTTTATGGCGCGCAACTTTGGACACGGTTTCCTTTATGCCGCTTGTTTCCGCTGATCCTTTCGGGGGAGTTATTCTCACGGATTGGCACTCCGCCGCCGCTACGCCGGATGAACGCACAAAACTTAATATCATCATTATGGGCAGGGAGTTGCGCGCGGACGGCGTTAAAGTGTCGGTATTCCGCCAGATTCGCTCTTCAGACGGCAGTTGGGGCGATGCGCCAGCGTCCGCCTCCACCGCAAGCGCCATTGAAAACGCCATTCTTGCCAAAGCGCGCCAGTTGCGCACGAGCGCGAAACCTTAGGGCTTGCTCCATGCCACCCTACAGATGGATGCATTGATATTGCAGGAAAAAATAAGCAGCAAGCGTCATGCCCGCGAAGGCGGGCACCCATCTCCCGACGTTGAAACAAGGCAAAAACATGCAAGTCAAGCGCTCGTATCTGCGACAGGAGGTGGGCACCCGCCTTCGCGGGTGTGACGCATGTGGCAGGAACTAATCTTGTTCTGAAACAATGCGTTAAAGTGTAGGGTAGCATGGGCTTGTTCAGAAATAGTGGGGCGGCTCCACATACTAGCACTTAGGGATTCTGCAAGATCGAGCTTGCAAAGGTCATGCTCACGCGGCATGGCCTTATGAATTGTATACTCATTGCACTTCAAAAGTTGGGATAACATTGTGGCAAGCGCGGCGCGAAGCCCCCGCCCTCCTTGGGGAGGGAGAGGGGTTTGGGGTGAGGGTGGAATCTGAATACACGCGATAGACTCGCCCCCTCACCCCAGCCCTCTCCCCCTTGCGGGGGCGAGGGAGTTATGCCTCGCTTCAATCAAGGTTTTGCCAACTCTTCACGTGCGATGGGCATATCAATGGGCTGCAGAGTAGCCTGCGAAACGACGGGTATTATTTACACGACGATTGCAGCGCGCTTTTTTCTTTGCTATCTGCCTGATAAGCAAGCATCGTTTGCGCTTGCACGATTCTTGAGGCATCTCTCCCATGAAATTTACGCTTGAACGCAACACATTGCTCAATCTGGTCGGCCATGCTCAAGGCGTGGTCGAGCGCCGGAACACCATCCCTGTTTTGGCCAATGTCTTAATTCGCGCGGTTGATGGCTCCGTTTCCATGACTGCGACCGACATGGAAATTGAAATGAACGAAACGATCGAGGCCACGGTCGCCCAAACCGGCGCGGTTACAGCGCCCGCGCACACTCTTTACGACATTGTGCGCAAGTTGCCGGAAGGCGCGCAAGTGGAGCTTTCTTCGACGAATCCGAATCAACTTACGCTTTCCTCAGGCCGTTCACATTTCAAGCTTGGGTGTCTGCCAATCGACGATTTCCCTAAAATGCCGGAAGGCGATTTGCAGCATAAATTCACTCTTGCTACCTCTGATTTGCGCGACTTGATTGACCGTTCACGTTTCGCTATTTCGAACGAGGAAACGAGGTATTACCTCAACGGCATCTACCTTCACGCTGCGAAGCAAGGGGATGAGCCCGTGCTACGCGCGGTGGCGACCGATGGTCATCGTCTTGCGCGCGTTGAGAAGCCTTCCCCAAAGGGTTCTCAGGGGATACCCGGCGTTATCGTTCCGCGCAAGACGGTTGGGGAGGTCCGCAAACTTCTGGAAGAGTCGCAGGGCGAAATTGAGATCGCCTTATCGGAGTCGAAAATACGTTTCGCCATGAGGGGCGCTTTGCTTACTTCGAAGCTGATTGACGGCACTTTTCCGGAATATGAGCGGGTAATTCCTTCGAACAACGACAAAACGCTCGATGTCGATACGGTGGCGTTGACTGCGGCGGCGGATCGCGTGGCGACAATTTCATCCGACAAAACGCGCGCTATTAAGCTTAGCCTTTCCCCCGGACATCTGGTTTTGTCTGCGACGTCTCCTGAGGCCGGAAGCGCAACAGAAGAATTGGAGGTTGCCTACGAGGGCGCGATGCTTGAAGTCGGTTTCAATGCGCGTTATCTACTTGACGTTCTGCAACAGATTCAAGGTTCACGTACGCATATCAGCCTTGCGGATTCGGCTGCGCCCGCAATCGTTAAGGACCCTGAGGATCCTTCCGCGCTGTATGTCCTGATGCCGTTGAGGGTCTAATTTTAATTTTTAGGCTCTGTCGAGGAGCGCTTTGCGGTTCCTGCTTCTGCGCCTGCCATTGTTCTCTTAGTGTTGTAAGCCATTGTGGGGTTGTTTTTTTATGGCGCTGGACTTGCTGCTTGGCAGATAGCTGCGCTACGGCCATTCGCAATTGAGGGCCTATGCCATGTTTCATTTCTTCGACTAGTCTGTTGAGAACGACATGCTCCTGCAATCCAACAACTTGCCAATAGCGTGAAAGCTTGGCGCTTCGTTCACCAGCGTTATCCCTCGCTGAACCGTCGAACCAGTTTGTTTCCTGACATATCTTCTTTATCGCAAGAAATTTCATGGCCGCCACGTGGCTTATGTTGCCAAATTCAATCGTCGATCCAATGTTCACAACTGCTGCTATCTGAAATTGTAGCAACGCCCTGTTTTTTTTCTCAAACTTCTCGGCACAATAGGGCGGCATGGTTCCTGTCGCCACGTAAGTTCGATGGGGCATGGAATTCCTAGTGACTTTAAGTATATCGCTGCTTGCGATCACCGATGCCGCCAATAACAAAGAAGCCATTTCCTCGCCTTGTTCTTTGAACAGCAGTGAGCAAACTCCTAGGATTTGGGGGCGACTCGCCAGAATGTTGGCCGCTTCCCTGAATAACCCTTTCAATTTATCTGTTTTCGTCCCTTCCCTTGCCCTAAAGCAAATTAAGTTATGCCGTTCTGCCTCCTCCTCCATTTCTTTCAAATATCGATCCTCTCCATCCGGTGAGAGGCCCAAATAGGTGAATATGTCGTGTGCTTCCGCATCGCCAATTATTCGCTTATTATTTCTCATGGCTTTTTATCCATTGCGCTTGTTTGTTTATTCGCTTTTGCGTGTATCATTTTGTTGTAAGAACGATTTATTCCGTTGGCAGATTTTTTCGCAGATCGGCTGTATTTTGTGTTAGCCATTTTATCCCTTTGTTGGTCCGAGAGTTTCCCATGGTTTTCCGCACGGTTCGTTTTGCGTCTGGCCTTTTTCTTTACATGGTCCTTTTTCTTGGCGCGTGGCCTCAACCTGTCGGCGCCTCTGATTTCTCTCAGCATTTTTCTGTACTGTCGCGGCCACGACCTGCCCCAATATTCACGTTTAAAGACGAATCTGGCCAGTCTTTGACTCTTAAAGATTTCAAGGGGCGCTTTGTTTTGCTTAATTTGTGGGCGACGTGGTGCGCAAGCTGCGTCAGCGAAATGCCGTCTTTGGAAGCCTTACAGCGCCATTTCGATCCGTCGCGTCTGACGGTTGTCGCCTTGTCTGTCGATCGGAACGGCCTTGCGGCGGTGCAGTCCTTTTACCGTCGGCATGACATCTCTGGCCTGACGCCCTATCTTGATCCTGAAAGTCTTTCCATTAACGCGCTTGATGCGCATTTTCTTCCCACAACGCTGCTTATCGACGCGCAGGGGCGCGAGGTTGGGCGCATCAAGGGCAGCGTCGATTGGTCCGCGCCGGAGGTCATCAAATACATTGAAGAGCGGATCGGCGAGCGTTAACTTTTTTCGCGATAGGTATGCGTGTTCCCTCGGTAGTCCGCGACTAGGTGGTCTCCATTCTGTTGTTTGTTTATGAACGCTGGACCGACTGGAACCTTTCCGTACCCTCCCGGAATGTCGAGGATATAGGTTGGTTGGCACAGGCCTGAAATTGTTCCTCGCATTTCCCGCATTAGATTTTGTCCCTCAGCTATGGTCGTTCGGAAATGCGATGTTCCTTGCGCCATGTCGCCATGATGCAGGTAATGAGGCTTGATCCGGGTTTCCACAAGCGCTCGCATCAGGTTTCGCATATCTTCAATGTTGTTATTAACGCCTCGCAACAGAACGCTTTGCGATAACAACGGTATTCCGGCATCGGCAAGCCTCCCGCATGCTTTTCGCACTTCTTGCGTCAACTCGCGGGCGTGGTTGCAGTGGATCATCATGTAAAGCGGTTTTTCCGCGCGGTCGGCTCGTAGCATTTCTATCAGGTCCGGCGTCAAGCGTTCCGGCAACGCAATTGGGATACGTGTATGGATTCTCATGACTCTCACGTGTTTGATCATGCGCAGCTGGGTCAGCACCTCGTTCAGCTTACGGTCCGAGAGGATCAGGGGGTCGCCTCCGCTGAGGATCACTTCCCAGATTTCTTTGTGATTGTTGATGTATTTCAGCGCGTTGTTGATTTCATCTAGTTTAAGTTCGTTGCCGGGTCTGCCAATTTTCGCGCGGCGGAAGCAATAGCGGCAGTGTACGGCGCAGATGTTGGTCAGCATCAGGAGTGCGCGGTCTGGGTAGCGGTGCACAATTCCTTTTACCGGGCTGTGCGTCGCATCCCCAATGGGGTCGTCCGATTCCCCGGCCTCCCATGACAGTTCACTTTCCGTTGGCATGAACTGTCTTGCTATCGGATCGTTTTCTTTTCCTTGTTTTATGGCTTGCGATATCGCTGGCGACAGCTTCAGCGAAAATTGCGCGATGACTTGTTGCAGGTTCGGACTCACGGCGACCATGGTTTCTCCCTGCGGCAATATTTCATCTTTTTTCAACAGGTTCTTCGTTTCGTTTTGCTTCATCCTGTTTCCTCCCGATTGCATTGTGCGATGCAATATTTTTTGCTGCATGGATTTGCAGGCGATTTTTTTGCGGCATGGCACGATGTTTGCTTATTCCTTCAGGTCAATGTTCCGGAATGTCTCATCCCATGCTTGAAATCAGTCCTGTTCTGTCAGGAAAATTTGATCAGCCATCCTATGTTCCCGCTGCGGTTAACTTTACGGCCGGGGAGACTTCTCGCAGCGCTTCTGAATCCGAATCCAGCGCCGAAGTCGATACACGCCGTTACACCAAGTTTGATCGCACTGCCGCCAATGCGGGAAGCACGACAGATTTTACGTTCGACGATTTCCTCGATCTTATCAATCCTCTTGAGCATATTCCGGGCGTTAGCTCGGTTTTCCGGGCCCTCAATGGCGACTCTATCCATCCGGTTTCGCGCGTGGCGGGGGATGTGCTCTATGGCAGCGTTCTGGGGCTTGCTTCTGCGGTATTCGGCGCGGTGGGCGCGGTAGCTGATAGTGTTAGCGAAGCCAGCAACGGCCAAGACGCTACGGGATTGGCGGTTTCCGCCATGCTTGGCGAAGATTTATCGGCATCGGGTTCTTCACGGGTCGCACGTTCCCAGACGAGCGACGTTCAGCAGCTTGCCGCGGCCATTAATCCTTCCACCGATGCGTCAGCAAGGACGCTCGCGGCAATGTTGCAGCCTGCGGTTCAAAAAATTTCGCCGCAAGAAACGTCGCTGTCCTCCGGCCCGCAAGCGGTTGCGGAGGGCCAATCCCAGTCATATAACTTGCCTTCGCAAGTCGCTCTTCAGGCTGCCGCGTCTGCCAACAAAGCTTATCCGCTTGACCGCAGCAAGATGCCGTATGGCGGCGTTATGGCGCCCGTCAACGGAACTTTTCCGGGACAGGCCTTGGCGCTATCCGGGGCTTCCGGAACGCCGCAGATGGGTTCCACGATTTATACGGGCCGTTTTGGGGCCGCAGCATCCGACCCTTCCGCCCATTTGCGCGGCTCCAATGTTTCGGTATCAGCAAATAATCGTAGCGACACAGTGGCATCGGAGCTTTCCGGCACTTCGTCAAACTCTCAACCTTCCGGCGCGCGCAATCCTTTGCCACAGGCGCTTGTGGATGATTTAGTGGCTATGCGCGCGCTGAAGCAATATAAGAGCGTCGCGGCTGGAAACCGCAATGGCTTTGCCGACTAAGGGCTTACTTTTTCCGTAACTGCCAAGGTTGTAGAGGTTGTGCGGTAAGGACTTCTTGATTCCCCCCCCCTCCTCGCCCGCAAGGGGGAAGGAATCGCATAGTCCTTGCTGAAAAGGTCTTTCTGGTTCTCAAAACGGACTTGAGAATTACCATTTTCCCGTAACTCCCAAGCCCTTCTTGGAAGAGCAAGAGCAGCGTCACAAAAAGGACCGTCATTGCGAGGATTGTCTACATATCCAATGCGCGGCTTGGATGTTACTTTTTCCCGCTGCGTTAAGGGTGTGTAAACATCTTCGTATGATTTTCGGGGGGGGTGCGCTTTCGCCAACAGGGTGGCGTTCTTTTTGATTCCGGCGCATATATATGCGATCTCTTTCTTGTCCTTGCTTTTGTTCGACCCGGATAGTGTTTCACGTGGTTGTCGATGACCAATGATCTTGTCTCTCTTGCGCTTGAAGCCCTGCGGCGAAAAGATTTTGCCGCAGCGCGTAAGGCTATGCGTGAATTCGCAGATGAACATCCTTTGGAATTTCAGCATTATTTGATTCTTGGTCTTTCGGAGTTAGCCCTTCAGGACTATTTCTCGGCGCGCGATGTTTTTGAAGAAGCCTCGCAGGTTTTTCCGCATCAGGCGCAGGTCTGGTTTAACCTTGGCGTGGCGCTGGAGAATACGGGGGCGCTTGACGAAGCGGCAGCCAGCTATGAAAAAAGCCTTACCATACATTCTGAGCAGGCCGATGCTTGCGGCAACCTTTCTAATATCTATCGTAAACGCGGGCGTTTCCATGATGCCGAAATGATGGCGCACCGGGCTTTTGAGCTTGGAGCGCCAAAAGCGCAAGCCTTGAACCTTTTGGGGCTCGCGCTGGCTTGCCAGGGAAAATTCGAAGCCGCCGAGTCTACTTATCGTCAAGCTTTGACGCATGATCCGAATTGCGCGCAGGCTTTGGCTAACCTTGCAAGTTTATCGGTTGATAAGCTTGATTTTTCTTCCGCATGGCCTTTGTTTGAATCCGCGCGTAAGATCAATGACGCGCCTGAGATCAGGCTGGTGGAGGGGTTGTCCAGACTTCTGGCCGGAGATGCGGCTCAAGGGTGGCCTTTGCAAGAGGCGCGGCTAGAAATTTCTGGCGCGTTACGCATGCGCCCCACTTGTCCCATGTGGAAGGGGGAGTCTCTGCACGGCAAGAGGTTATTGGTTCTCGCCGAGCAGGGGTTCGGCGACGTGATCCAATTTTGCAGGTATGGCAGGCTTTTGTCCGAAATCGGAGCGGAATTGATATGGGTTGTTCCACGTCCGCTTGTCCGGTTTCTGGCCGCAAATCTTTCCGGGCGCGTCCAGGGGGAAGACGAGCCCTTGCCCGATGCGGAGTTGTGGCTACCGATCATGTCGCTGCCACTTGCTACGGGCAAACTTGATTTTTCTGACGCGCCTGCGGCGCCTTATCTACGCGCGCCAGAAGCGCCTTTGCTCCCGCGTAAAGGCGGTAATTCTGTTCGGCATATTGGGCTTGTTTGGACGGCTTCCCCTACGCATCAGCGCGACCACGAACGTTCGATCAGTCTTAATGCGCTTGCCGCCCTTTGGGGCATTAAGGGCAGCCGCTATTATGCTCCGTTCGTGAATCCACGGATTGACGAGCAGCTTAGGTCTCAACCCATTATCCGTCTTGACAAGGTCATCAGCGATTTCGCAGATACTGCGGCATTGCTTTGGCAGCTTGACGGGCTGGTGGCGGTCGATACGGCGGCGGCGCATTTGGCGGGCGCGTTAGGCGTGCGCACATGGCTTTTGTTGCCTTATTGTCCGGACTGGCGTTGGGGCACGTTGGGAACGACGACCCCGTGGTACCCATCGGTTACGCTTTACCGTCAAAAAGCGGCGGGAGATTGGGATGATGTCATTGAAGGTTTGACGCAAGACATTGCGGCCTATTGCGCGCAGGCTTTACCGTTATAAGCCTATAAATTTTTGTTTCAGGAAGGCTCTTCCGCGCGCGATTCCGGCTTCGTCGATGCTGTGGGCTAGCTGGGGACAAGAAAATGTTTCCGTTGCCAGCCCTGCGGCGGAGAGTTCGCGCACGGCTTCGGACATGAGCGCATGCGGCACAACATCGTCGCAAAGGCCGTGCACCAAGAGTATCGGCGGAGAGCAGCGCTTTTCCGTTTGCAGCGATCCTCCGTCTATCAGACATCCTGAGTAGCCGATCACGGCAGCGATAGGTTGCGAGCGTCTTGGGGCAACGTAGAGCGACATCATGGTTCCTTGCGAGAACCCTATCAAAGCCATCTTGTCGGGCGTCAAGTCGCGGTTTTTAAGGATATTGTCGAGATAGGCGTTCAAGATGGGCGCGGCAGCTCGCACGCCCATGGCGATGGCGGATGCGTCGCGGCTTTGCAGGCTGAACCATTGCCTACCGCCGAATTCGGGCGGAGCCATATCATAGGGGAACGGCGCGTCTGGACAGATAAATTCGCAATCCGGAAAGTCATGCTGCAGCATTTGTCCGATAGCCAGAAGCCCACCATCGCCGCGATCACCAACGCCATGCAGAAACACCGCCACCCGTTGCGGTTTACCACCACGCAACGGGGCAAGCGAGTAATCCTTTAACAGCATCAGCGCTTGTGCTCAACGCCAGTCACGGGCGCTTGCGGCGGGACAGCAGCCAACTTCACCATGGCCGAGACGGAAATCTTTTCAGAGCGTTCCATTGGCGTTGCGTTGTTCATATCTGTGGGGATGCTGGAGGCCATCGCGGTCAATTGCCGCTTACTTCCCATCATTTCACTCACGACATAGGGTTGCGGCATGCCTTCATCCACTAAGATAATCTCGGCAATCCTGTAATTGCGTCCCGGCAACGCGGCGTTAAGCGCGGTAAGCTGATCGGCGGCGTTCTTGTATATCTTTGTCCGCAGAGCGGCGCGGGTGGTTTCCGTTTCGTCTAGAGTCGGGCTGAAATCGATAGCCGCAACGCTTAGCTGCATCCCGGCTTTTCCAGCTTTTTTCGCGGCGTCGTGCAGGCCACCAAGCGTATTTTCCGGCAATCTCGCTTCGAAGCTTGCGCTCCAACGCTCCAATCCGGTTTGATCCTGCGATCGGGTAAAGCCCGTGAGCTTCCAGTCAGTTTTTGCCAGATTCTCAACCGCTTTCAACATGTCGCCACGCGCGGTGGCTGCTGCATTGCCGCTTACGGCGGCCTCGACATTGATCATGACACGCGCTGTTTTGGTCGATATCCAGTCTTCTGCGGACAGCGTAAAAGTCACAGTATCCTGTATCTTTTGCGGCTCTTCGGCCTGCGCTCCGCCGTTTGCGAGCAACAACAGCCCCGTTGCGCATGCCAGAATTCGGTTTGACATCATGACGTTCCCCTGATTTTGACGATTCGCTATTTGGCAGTTTTTTTATTCAATCAGTCCGCTGCCAAAAGATCAAGTCGCAACTTTTTCTGGCAGAATTGTGAAGAATATATTGTTTTATTATGGCATATTTATCGCGTATTGGGTTGCGATTCCGCGAGATTGCAGCTCACCCCTTCATGGTCAATAATCTGGTAGACAGCCGGTAGCCCCATAGAACCAAGACATTGCACGGCGAATTGCTCCGGCGCAAAGGGGGACGGCATGGTCAGCGTCAGCACAGCGCCGAGGGGCGCTCCACCCGGCACCTCAATCGCGGCGTTACAGAGCCTTACCGTCGATGTCTGGCAGGGAAACAGGTTGCAGGAGATATCCTCAGCGTTATCGACGCGGTATTTCGCCGTCGCGTTCGGGCCTTCCGCGCAGCGCGCGCGCATGACGAGATTGTACCCGCTTTCAGGATTTGCGAGAACGGAAGGCGGCACGGGAACCTTGACAGAGCCACCGACCTTCACGCTGGTCGGTATGTTGACCGGGGCTCCGCAGAGCGTCACATCCGACGGTGGACAGGTCTGCAAGTCGCACGTCACTTCGGTCGCGTCAACAATGCGGTAGGCGGGGGTGCCGTTGACGGCGAGGCACTGAACAGTGAAGGGCTGAGGTTGGTGGGGAAACGGCACCACAAGGTTGGCTACCGCGCCTATCGGCCCTGCGGGAACGCGCACAACCTTGCCGCAAATCGTCACGCTGCTGTTCAGGCAGGCAGCCCCCAGTCCCATCATCGGCGAAAGCTGGGCATTTTGGTTTATCCTGAACGGTTTAGGATGAAGTCTACGCCAATCGTTATGCGCACCCTGATGATTCTCGGCATCTTTATGCGGCGTTATGCGCTGAGGGGGGGCGGCGGCGGGCGACGCTTGGGTCTGGGGAGCTTGTAGCGCGGGCATTGGTTCAGGTTGCCGGGGCGCGTTTTTCGTTGCATCGGACGGTAGAATAATTTTTACGTTTGAGGAGCCAGACGTTTGACGAGGCATAATCATGGTTTCCGCAGCGGGCATTTCGTCCGCAGAGGGTTTATGCGGCGAGAGAGGGCTATAAGCTGGGATCTCGCCATCCAAAGGTTTGTTCGGTAAGAACGACTGATCTTCCCCCATGGTTTCTTCCGGGGTTGGAAGATGCGGCGAAACGCGATAGGCATCGCCGGTTACCACGGCAGGAGGGATTTGATCCGCCCAAGCCATGGTCGGGATTGAGATCGTGATGGCCAACAGCAACGCGCCACTCAGATTAATCGACATTGCCGGGCTTTTACGCATATGACATCTCCGGACGAATTTTCGGCTGCCTCTAACACCTCAAAGAGTTGGCATCATCACGAGCCTAGCGAAGCGGTCCAGAGTCGCAAAAAACAGCGCTGAAGGCTCTGGATTTCCGCGTCTCCTCCCGCCTTCGCCCTTTGGGCTACGGCGAGGCAAGGCGGCTGTTCGTCATGACGGTTTTGCCAATTCTTGACATACGATAGGCATATCGCGAAAATATCAGGAGCTGGGGGTTCTGCCAAGGGGCTTGCTGGTTTACAGATAGCGCCAAGCCGAAGGCGTTTCGAACAGCGCATGAAGCAAGCGATTGTTCATCGCGTGACCGGAGCAGCGGCCTTCGAAATGGCCCCTGATTACGCCTCCCGCAAGCGCAAGATCACCTACGGCGTCGAGAAGCTTGTGCCTTGCGAATTCGTTGGCATAGCGCAGACCGCCTTCATTGAGGATGCTGTCGCCCTTGATCACGATGGCGTTGTCGAGCGAGCCGCCACGCGCAAGGCCGAGTTTGCGCAGTTGATCGACTTCCTCGAAGAAGCCGAAGGTTCGCGCCTTGCTGATTTCACGCTTGAAGCCTTCTGAAGACAGTACCCAATCCATCGTCTGGCTGTTGATCGGCGCGCGCGCGAAGGCGATATCGACGGTCAGGCGGCTTTCCGAAGCAGGTGACAGGCGCGCAAAGCGCTGGCCGTCGACGACTTCGATGGGCGACAAGATTTCGATGATTTTGCGCGTGGCGTCCTGCGCTTGCGTTCCCGCGCTTTCGATCATGGCAACGTAGGGCGCGGCGCTTCCATCCATCATAGGGACTTCGGCGCGGTCGATTTCCACGAAGGCGTTGTCGATGCCCATCGCGTGAAGCGCGGCCATCAGATGCTCGATGGTCGCCACGCGCGTTCCGGCTTTGTTGCCGATGACGGTGCAAAGCTTGGTATCGACGACAGTATCCCAACGCGCAGCGACGTGGCGCGCGCCGTTTAAGAGGTCGGTGCGGATGAACACGATGCCGGTATCTTCCGGAGCCGGAGTCAGGCGCAGATGCGAAATTTCGCCTGAGTGCAGCCCGATGCCGGAACACGAGATTTCATGAGCTATTGTGCGCTGTTTCTGGGTTGCAGTTTCTGTTTTCATGCGCTTTCTTGCAAGCGACTCATAGGAAAGCCCTGAAACAAATCCGGTTTCCGCCACTTCTTCCATGTTCAGGCTTGCCGTATCAAAGCTCATCTTGCGTCGTCCTAAAAACCTCATGCGCCGCGCGTTTCTTCGCGCTTGCTCTTCTGTTATTAACCAAATTTTCCGGTTAAGCGCGACTCAAGGTTTCTTACGGATTGTTACGCCAACAACACATTGATATTGTTGTTATTTATGTTTCGTCCCGGTTTTTGCCGAAAGCGCACAAATCCTTGACGAGGCAGGTTTCGCACAGCGGGGCGCGCGCCTTACAGACATAGCGGCCATGGAGGATCAGCCAATGATGCGCGTGGGGCAGCCAGCGTTTCGGAACTGCTTTTAACAATTTACGTTCGACCTCCTCCGGCGTTTTCCCCCGCGCCATTCCGGTGCGGTTCGCGACCCGAAAGACGTGCGTATCGACGGCGAGCGTCGGTTCGCCGAATGCGACGTTTAGCACGACATTGGCGGTTTTCCGGCCTACGCCGGGCAAATTTTCCAAGGCTTCGCGGCTGCGAGGGACTTCGCCGCTATGCCGTTCGATAAGGATTTTCGACAAGGCGATGATGTTTTTGGCTTTGGCGTTGAACAATCCGATGGTGCAAACGTGCCGTTTGAGGCCGTCTTCGCCGAGCGCCAGCATCTGTTCCGGCTTTGTGACCTTCGCAAACAGCGCTTTGGTCGCTTTGTTGACTCCTGTATCGGTTGCCTGAGCGCTTAAAACCACCGCGACCAGCAGCGTATAGGGATTGACGTATTCCAGCTCGCTGTTCGGTTCCGGGCGCTCGGCGGCGAGACGCCTAAAAAACTCGTCGATGGAGGAAGGAGTCATGGGGTATCCTTGTGGTCCGTAAGAGATGCGTTTTGCGTTCGCGCTCTTCGCGCTATAACCTCTTCACCATGATGAACGCAACTTCGCCGTCGCCCCGAATGCCGTCCCCGACGAGCTTCGCCTCCATAGCGGTGGTGGTGGGGCGCGATCTCGTGGGCGACGCCTTGATGAAGCTGCCTTTCCTGCGCGCTTTGCGGCATGCTTTTCCTCAGGCGCGGATTCACTGGGTTACCAGCGAGGGGCCGACGGCTTATGCCGGGGTTTTGCGCTCGTCGACAAGCGCCTTGATCGACGCCACGCATGAATGTCCCAACTGGATTTCGCGTTCAGGGCGCGGCGTAACAGCAGCCAAGCCCACTGAGCAGGCTCCTCATTTCGACTTGCTGATCGACACGCGCAACCGCTGGCGGCTTGCCTTGCAAGCGCGGCGCGAGATTCCTCATCGCGTCTTTCTGGCGATGGCTTTGCGCGGATGGCTTTCGGACAGGTTGCCTTTTCCGCGATTTATCTTTCGCAAAAAGCCCGCGCATCTGGTGGACAAGCTTTTGCGGCTGGTCGAGCTTGCGGCGCAAGGGCCGGTCGATTCCGGCGGCGCGTTGCCAACGCCGGAGTCCTTTCGGACGCTTTTGAGGCAGAGGCTCATGCCAGTCGGCAAAATCTATGTCGGATTAGCGCCCGGCGCGGGCAATCCGGTCAAAATCTGGCCGCTACCGCAGATCGAGAAACTCGCGGCGGCGCAGGTCGCGAAAGGCCGTCAGGTCGTCTTTATTCTTGGTCCGGAAGAGCTGAAAATATACGACGCTCTGGTCGCCGCGTTTCCCTCGGCCATTTTTCCCCTTCAGGATGACGGCGCTTGGGACTGCGCGAAATTGACGATAGAGCATACTTTGGCGGTCGCCAGTTTGCTTGATGTCGCGGTGGCCAATGACAGCGGCGTCGGGCATATGATCGCCGCCGTGGATTGTCCCTTGATTAGCCTGTTCGGGCCGACCTCGCCCGAAAAACTCGCGCCGCGCGTGACGCGAAGCCGCGTTATCGCCGCGCAAAGCTACGGATCTTCGGATATGCGCGCGATTCCATGGCAGGATGTTGATCTTGCGATTGATGGTATGCTTGAAGAAATCCGGGCTTCCAAAGGGAGTTAATCATGTCGCCGTCTCGCTTATTTGTTTGCGCATGTCTTGCGGTTGTCGCGTTTGCCATCGTCGCGAAGGCCGGGACGGCTTGCGCCGCGCAAACTAGCGCGTCCCCAGCTTCCCCTTCCGTCAGCAGCGCGGGGACTCTCGCGCTCGTGGTCGATGTGCAGCGCGTTTTGCGCGAGTCGCTGGCCGCCAAAGACGCGCAGAAGCATTTGGATACCCAACGCGCCAAGTTTCAAGCCGAAACGGAAGGCGAAGAGAACGAGTTGCGACGCGCGGAACAAGACCTAGCCAAGTCGCGCGATCAGCTTGACGCAAAAACATATGGGACGCGCGAAAAACAGCTGCGACAAAGATTCTTGACCGTCGAGCGACATGTCGAAGCTCGGCGCAAGGCGCTTGACGCCACCTTTACGGCGTCGATGAACTCCGTGCGCAACGCCTTGGTCGATGTGGTCGAGGATGTAGCCAAATTTCGCGGCGCGCGCGTCGTCATCGCCAAGCAACAGATTCTATGGATGGATCAAGGATTGGATGCGACAGACGAAGTGCTTGCCAAGCTTAACGCCAAGCTTGCCAGCGTCCCGATGAATCTCGACGCGCCTGCCAATGTTTTGCCCGACACGCTCCCCCTGCAGAACCGGGCCCCCCCCCCTTCCCTTCCAAAGGCGCCCTGATGTCCAGTAACGCTTCGCCACAGATTGTTTACGACGACAGGTTGTCCGCGCCCGATTGCGTTCATCTCGCTTATGCGCGGCATCACGATATCCCTGTGATGATCGGCCTCGTCTTTGAGGATGATCTTCACGATGGAGACTTGGATCCGCTTCATGCCTCCCTTTGCATGCTTGATATCGCTTCCGGCTCCCCGGAACTGAGCGGCATCTTGTCCAGATGGGGCGAAGAATGGCCTGCTACGCGGTTTGTTTCGGATCGCATGCTTGACTTTTCCGCCATCAACCTTGCCGAGATTCCCTTGCGCCTGTGGATGACGGGGACGACGTTTCAGCATCAGGTGTGGCGCGTGTTGTTATTGATTCCGCGCGGAAGCACAACCTCTTACGGCGAGGTTGCGCAGCGTATCGGCAAGCCCTTAGCCTCGCGGGCGGTCGGCATGGCTTGCGGCGCGAATCCGGTGCCGCTCATCGTCCCCTGTCACCGCGTGCTCGCGGCGAACGGAGGCATTGGCGGCTATAGCGGGAGGGGCGGCGTTGCGTTCAAGCAAGCGCTGCTGCAACGCGAGGCGGAACTGGCTGCCTGATATTTGCATGCCTCTAACAGTTCAAGAGTTGGCAAACATTGCCGCAAGACAGGCTGGCTTCCCTCCCCCTTGCGGGGAGGGTTAGGGTGGGGGACTAGAAGGCGGCGCGCAGGGATCAAAACGGCCTTACGGCAAGGCTCCGCTTTTTGATCCCTGTATTCTGCTTTCTGAAGCCCCCCACCCTTACCCTCCCCGCAAGGGGGAGGGAATCAGGCCGTCCTCTCTGAAAAGGCCTTTCTTGTTTCCAGAACGGCTGGGAAGTTACCTTTACTTCTGCTTTTCCGAGCACAAGAACGTCGAGCGCCCGCCTTGGCGGATGCGTTGGATGCCACCGGTTTTGATCACTTCGCAATCGCAGTCGGGGCATGGTTCCCCGACGCGGCCATAGACAGCGAAACTATGCTGGAACCAGCCTTCGCCGCCGTCGGCGTGCCGATAATCGCGCAGGGAGGAGCCACCGGAGGCAATGGCTTCGGTTAAGACCGCGCGGACGGCCTCCACCAACTTTGCGCATTGCGCCTTCCCGCATGTTCCGGCCTTGCGCCGAGGGTCAATTCCGGCGCGATAAAGCGCTTCGCAAGCGTAGATGTTGCCGATGCCGACGACGATGCGTTGATCCATCAGCGTTTCCTTGACGCTGGCGGACTTTCCTTTCCATGCTTTGGCCAGGAAATCCGCGTTAAACGCGGCATCGAAGGGTTCGATCCCTAAATCGCGCAAGGACTTATGCTGCGGAAGGCTTTGGTTTGCGGCCAGATCGCAGATCCCAAATCGCCGAGGATCGTGAAAGCGCAATCTCCTGTCCTTGTCACAATGCAGGACAAGGTGATCGTGGCGCGACAGGTTCTTGTCGGGGTCGCGCGGGTCGTCAGGCTCTACGATCAAGCGCCCTGACATGCCGAGATGCAGGATTATCGTGTCGTCGCCGTCCAGCGCCATCAGGATATATTTCGCGCGGCGCGAGAAGCTTTGGATGGTCCCTCCCCGCAGCCTGTCGCCCAGCCGTTCGGGAAAGGGCGACCGCAACCCCTTGCTGCGCGTCCGCGCCGACAGGATTTTCGCGCCTTTGAGCGCCGCGCTGAGGCCACGGCATACGGTTTCGACTTCGGGCAGTTCCGGCATGGTTTTTTCTGTATATCCCTGTTTTCATTGACGCGCTATGATGACAACATGATGGATGCTTCTCAACATTCGGGTGGGGAAGGCCTCAACCCGGAATCCCGATGGTTCGGATTCCGCGAGGTCGATCCGGACGAAAAAACTTCTCTGGTCGAGGGGGTGTTTTCCTCGGTCGCCTCGCGCTATGACCTGATGAACGACCTGATGTCGGGCGGGTTGCACAGGCTGTGGAAAGACCGTTTCGTCGCGATGATGGACCTCAGGCCGGGACAAAAGATTCTCGATGTCGCGGGTGGCACGGGCGATATCACGCGCCGATGCTGGGACCGCGCCGGAGGGCGCGTCAATATCACCGTGTGCGATCTTTGCCCTGCGATGATGGAGCAAGGCCGCGCCAGCATGGTCGATCACGGCATCCTTGCGCCGGAGTTTGGCGACGAAGGCGCGATCCGGTGGGTGACTGGCAATGCCGAGGAACTTCCCTTCCCTAGTCGCAGCTTTGACATATGTTGCATCGCGTTCGGCTTGCGCAACGTCACGCGCATCGACAAGGCTTTGTCCGAATTCGCGCGGGTGCTGAGGCCGGGGGGGCGTTTCTTCTGCCTCGAATTCAGTCCCGGCGTGGCGCGTTCTTTAAAGCCGATTTACGACCGTTATTGCGAGACGGTTTTGCCGTGGCTCGGCAAGCATGTCGCCGAAGACCACGATTCCTACCAGTATCTGGCCGAAAGCATCCGCCAATTCCCGCCGCAAGAAGAATTGGCGCAGCGCATGGAACAGGCAGGATTTTCGCGCGCCAAGTGGCTCAATATGACGGGCGGCATCGCCGTCGCCCATTCGGGGTGGAGGTTGTAGCGGGTTTTTCGTTATGTTTTTTTGCTGATTCTCTAGATTAATGGTAACTCCCAAGCAGGGCATTAATGGACGAGAGGCAAGGCTTATAGGAAGGACCGTCATCGCGAGCCCCTCTTGGGGCGACCTGTCCGCCATAGTTGCGTAGCAACGACGGCGGAAGCGATCCAGAGCAGTGAGGGCGCAGCGCTTGAAGGCTCTGGATTGCCACGTCGCTTCGCTCCTCGCAATGACGGCCCTTTCTTCGACGTTTCGCTTCGTTTTTCCCAAGTCGAGCTGGGAGTTACGATTAATGCAGGATTTTTTACGATGCCGTCAAAAATTTCTTCTGATCTTCAGCGCGAAGCCGGGATTCCGGATTGCGCATATTCCGTCCGCGAGTTGTTCGGAATCGACAGCGATTTACGCGCGCCGGGGTTCAGCGCGCGCGAAGAGCATGTGCCGGAGATAGATCCGGCTTACCGTTTTGACCATGACACGACGTTGGCAATCCTCGCGGGGTTCGCGCATAACCGCCGGGTGCTGATTCAGGGGTGGCATGGGACTGGCAAGTCCACGCATATCGAGCAAGTCGCGGCGCGGCTGAACTGGCCGTGCATTCGCATCAACCTTGACAGCCATATCAGCCGCATCGACCTGATCGGCAAGGACGCGATCGTCCTCAAAGACGGCAAGCAGGTGACGGAATACCGCGAAGGCTTGCTGCCGTGGGCGTTACAGCATGCTTGCGCGTTGGTGTTCGACGAATACGATGCGGGTCGGCCCGATGTTATGTTCGTGATCCAGCGCGTTTTGGAGGTTGAAGGCAAACTTACTCTGCTTGACCAGAATCGCGTGATCCATCCGCACCCGGCTTTTCGGCTGTTCGCAACGTCCAACACCATCGGGCTGGGCGATACGTCGGGGCTTTATCACGGCACGCAACAGATCAATCAGGGGCAGATGGATCGTTGGAACATCGTCGCGACTTTGAACTACCTTCCAGAAGATCAGGAAATCGCGATCGCGCAGGCGAAGGTTCCGGCTTTTGCAGGACAGGCGGGACGCGAGAAAGTCCGCGCGATGGTGGCGCTGGCGAACCTCACGCGGCAAAGCTTTATGCAGGGCGATCTTTCCACCGTTATGTCGCCGCGCACCGTGATTTCATGGGCCGAGAATATCGGCATTTTCGGCGACGCGGCGACGGCTTTCCGCCTTAGCTTCCTTAACAAATGCGACGAGGCCGAGCGTTCGACGCTGGCAGAATTTTATCAAAGGTGCATGGGGGAAGAACTTAACAAAATTTGATAGGCGGTGGCCGCTTGAAAACTTTTTTGGAAAAATCCCCATTTTTCTCTTGACGGGATATATCCCGTTCGGTAGATTGGTCCCACTTCTCGGTGGAACGGGGAGCGTGAAAGAGGAGGAAGGTCCCGTGGTCCGCGCGGTAAGCGGGAGAAAAACCGGAAACCTCATTCACAGTCGGCGCTTCTCGCGCCATCGGACATAGGGTCCGGTAGCGTGCAGAGGGAGAGGCCTCTCCCCCCTTATAGGGGACAAGATTGAAGACGAGAACACAATGAGAAGGATGAAGGCAATCGATGAACGTAACTCCCAAGGAAGGGAAGGAGAATCAAGCCCAACATGATTGAAGACTAAAGCAGGAAAGCCTAGCGGCAAACGTCATCGCGAGGAGCCGCAGGCGACATGGCGATCCAGAAGACACAGAGGACAACGCTTGTGATTCTGGATCGCCACGTCGCCTGTAGAAGGCTCCTCGCGATGACGGACCTTTTTGCGACGATTTTCTTGATTGGTCAAGAGAAGCGCTTGGGGGTTACCGATGAATGGAACAAGGATTAAGACGGATAAGTAGGAAACAAGCATCAGACAGCAAGAAGCATGTTTAGCTTAGAGATTATCGCATGAAACGCGCGTTTTGTTTTCGCGGGTTTGCGCAACTTTATTATGAAGGCGGTGTTCATGTTGCATGGATTGTTTGGGAAAGATGCCATCAAGAAACAAATTTTGGAATGGAATGGCGGGAATGACAATAACGCCGTCGTCAGCAAGGCGATGTTCATCGCGGCGAATGCGTTTTTCGGGCACAAGGATCGCAGCGGACAAGATTACGTTTTGCATCTCTTGGCGATTTTCGACAGCACCAAATCCAATCTTAAGCGCGCCGTTGGATTGTTGCATGATCTCATTGAAGACACGCCATGGACTCTTCAGGATTTGAGGGATGTCCGCCTCCCAGAGATTGTTGTTCAGGGCGTTGACTATGTTTCCAAACGCCAGAATGAGCTGTATTTTGACTTTGTCGAACGATGCGGGACGAGTGTGAAAGTTTTCGATGATAAGGAGAAATATGTCGCCATCGATGTGAAGCTTTCCGATCTGGAACATAACATGGATGTCAGCCGCCAGACGGCGCTGCTTGACCAGCGTTATATCGAGAAACTGGATGTTTACATCATTTCACACAATTATCTGGTCGCCATTAAACGAGAGGAAATTCCTCCGGGAACCCCCATGGCAAAGTTTATGAGTTTTCATCCAAGATTAAACAGGCCGGATCTTTTGCAATTGCACAGTTCCGGACGACAAGTCGCGAATGATTTTTTCTCTGGAGGCCAGCAACTCTTGCAACTGAACGCGGTGTAGCCATTTTATGCCAAGCGAGGAATCTTTCTTTTCAGAGCGGCTTAAGCGCGCGACGGCGCTGACGATCAAGGCGATCGGTCGGCGCGAGGCGCTAGAGGTCGCGTTCGCAACCGAGCCTTTGGGGCCAGCCGCGACGCCGTTGATGGGCGAAAACGTCGTCATGGCTGCGCCTTTAAGCAACCCTTCGCCGTCCTTGTCGCGCAAGCGGCTTGGATCGAACCATGCGCTTGCGTTCACAGGAAAAGTCAGCGCGGCGCGGGTTAAACTCCCTTTGCTTCCCGTCGGCTACTCGCCTGAGAAACTTGCGGCTATGCGTGGCGCGGCGGATTCGGCGGCTTTAAGGCTACGTCATCACGATGCCAAGTTTCATGCGCGGGCCGCGCCGAAAGAGTCGATGGGGCGCTTGGCATTCGACGCCCTTGAGCAAGCCCGGTGCGAGGCGCTGGGGGCCAGAGCGATGGCGGGAGTCGCGGCGAATGTCGCCGCGTTGGCCGAGGCGCGGTGCGCGAGCCTTGGCTGCGACGCGGCGGATAGCAAAGCGGAAGTTCCGATGGCCGAGGCGTTGCATGTTCTGGCGCTGGGGCAATTCTCTGGCACGGTTATGCCCAAGGCGGCGCAGCAGGCGGCGACGCTGTGGCGCGGATGGATCGAGCAGCGGGTCGGGGCTTCGCTGGGCAAGCTTCCCGATCTTCTGCATGATCAGAAGGCTTTTGCCACCGAAGCCAAGCGCATCATCAAGGCGCTTGATCCCAGCCTGCCCGGAGGGGACGAACCGGACGAAGGTAAGACGCGCGAGTTGGACGAAGGTTCCGATGGGTTGGATCAAGAGGAATCCCCGCAGAGCGCTTCGCAAGCCGAGGGCGGCGAAGGCGACATGCCGGAACCGGATACGGCTTCTGCCTCTGAGGCCATGCAGGCGGAAAGTCGCGAGCAGAAAGATACGAGCGGCCAGCAGATTTCAGGGGAAGATATCCAGATGGGCGCCGATCCTGCGGGCGGGGCGGAGCGGCAAGACGAAGAGGAGGAAGAGGGCTCCGACGCGCCGCGCACGACTTATCGCGCGTTCACGACCGTTTTTGACGAAATCAAATCCGCGAAGGATTTGTGCTCGCCTGAAGAACTAACCCGTTTACGGGCCGAACTCGACCGTCAGGTGCGGCCCATGATGGGGATGGTCGCGCGGTTGGCCAATCGGCTTCAGCGCCGCTTGATGGCGCGACAGACGCGCAGCTGGGATTTCGATCTGGAGGAAGGGTTGCTGGATGCTGCGCGCCTTGCGCGGATCGTGACATCGCCTTCCCACGCCCTGACCTTCAAGCGCGAAAAGAACATGGAATTTCGCGACACGGTCGTGAGCTTGTTAATCGACAATTCGGGGTCGATGCGCGGGCGGCCTATCACGCTGGCGGCGATGTCGGCGGATATTCTTGCGCACACGCTGGAGCGCTGCGGCGTCAAGACCGAGATTCTGGGCTTCACGACGGCGGCGTGGAAGGGCGGCAACAGCCGCAACGCATGGATCAAGGCGGGCAAGCCACAGTTTCCGGGACGACTCAACGATATCCTGCATATCGTTTATAAGTCCGCCGACGAACCGTGGCGGCGCGCGCGGCGTAATCTCGGCCTGATGCTGCGCGAAGGATTGCTTAAGGAAAACATCGACGGCGAAGCGTTACTGTGGGCTTACAAGCGTCTTAAGGGGCGGCCTGAGAAACGGCGCATTCTGATGGTGATTTCCGACGGCGCTCCGGTGGACGATTCGACGCTTTCCGTCAATCCCGGCAATTACCTTGAGCAGCATCTGCGCGCGGTCATAGGCTGGATCGAAAGTCGCCCTGCCATCGAGCTTGTCGCCATCGGCATCGGTCACGACGTGACGCGCACCTACCGCCGCGCCGTTACCATCTCCGACATGGAGCAGTTGGGGCGAGTCATGATGGAGCAGCTGGGCGAGATTTTCGCGATCAGGAGATAGGCTTGCGGCTCAGGCTTTTTGCGAAGCGGCTTTCAGTTTCTCAAGGACTGGCCCTTTATTCTTGACCACGAAGTCCACGAACGCCTCTTCCTTGACGACCATGCGCATGACAGCGGGTAGCCATGGGTAGAGCGCTCGCGCCAGCGCGGCGGCGGCCTCGTCGGATTGCGCCTTGGCCAATAGCGGCTCGGCTACGGGCGCGATTTTTGGCCAGTTTTCGGCGATAACGGGGTCGAGCGCGCTCAGAATCTTATCTGTCTGGCTCCCTTCTCCCGCTCCGGCGTTGCCGCCCAATGCGCCTTTTAGTGAAGGAAACATGCAATATCCTATCGTTAGTTGGCACGCGCGACAACAGCAGCATCGTCCGCCATACAAAGCGGCATCGTGGACAAATCTTTCAAAAAATTCAAGAGCCACGTATGTGGAAGACAGGGCAATGCCCATAAAATCCTAACGATGGATTAAGCGGGGCGTGGTTCGTAACTTCCAAGCCGTTTTGTGGGGATAAGCAGAGGAACCTTGCGGGAAGGGCCGTCATTCCGCGCGTAGCGTCCGATCCCTCAGGTCGGAAAGCGGGGATGCGGAATCCGATGTGGCGCTGAGCCCATGGAAACCATCGGATTCCGCATAAATTTTCCCTTCGTCTTGCTTCGCAAGCCAAAAGGGAA